>NZ_CP172959.1:215000-865000 GCF_050548355.1 Enterococcus sp. AZ011 | reverse complement strand
TGGTGTTCCTCCATATATCTACGCATTTCACCGCTACACATGGAATTCCACTCTCCTCTTCTGCACTCAAGTCTCCCAGTTTCCAATGACCCTCCCCGGTTGAGCCGGGGGCTTTCACATCAGACTTAAGAAACCGCCTGCGCTCGCTTTACGCCCAATAAATCCGGACAACGCTTGCCACCTACGTATTACCGCGGCTGCTGGCACGTAGTTAGCCGTGGCTTTCTGGTTAGATACCGTCAGGGGACGTTCAGTTACTAACGTCCTTGTTCTTCTCTAACAACAGAGTTTTACGATCCGAAAACCTTCTTCACTCACGCGGCGTTGCTCGGTCAGACTTTCGTCCATTGCCGAAGATTCCCTACTGCTGCCTCCCGTAGGAGTCTGGGCCGTGTCTCAGTCCCAGTGTGGCCGATCACCCTCTCAGGTCGGCTATGCATCGTGGCCTTGGTGAGCCGTTACCTCACCAACTAGCTAATGCACCGCGGGTCCATCCATCAGCGACACCCGAAAGCGCCTTTCACTCTTATGCCATGCGGCATAAACTGTTATGCGGTATTAGCACCTGTTTCCAAGTGTTATCCCCCTCTGATGGGTAGGTTACCCACGTGTTACTCACCCGTCCGCCACTCCTCTTTCCAATTGAGTGCAAGCACTTGGGAGGAAAGAAGCGTTCGACTTGCATGTATTAGGCACGCCGCCAGCGTTCGTCCTGAGCCAGGATCAAACTCTCATAATAAAAGTTAGAACAATCTTGCGATTGTTAAGCTCAATTTGTTTGCTAGCATATTGCTTGCTTGTTAAAAATGTTTGTTGTCTTGAATTGAATCAAGACGCCCTACACATTTGGTTCGTCTATTCTTTGTTCAGTTTTCAAAGGTCTACGTTACCTCGCAGCAACTTTTATATCATAACAAACTTTCGTTTGAATGTCAAGAACTTTTTTAAAAAAGTTTTTTTAAGTTGTTTTGCTCGGTCGTTGCCGTCTGCTGTGACAACTTCTATATCTTATCATTATCTCAGTTGTTTGTCAACAACTTTTTAAAACTTTTTTGTTATTTTATAACAAGTTTTTTTGATCAAATGATTGATTTAAAAGCAATCTCTTTAACGACTTTGTTATTCTAACATGTTATTTATCTTTTCGTCAAGAAAAATTTTTAACTTTTTAAAACTTTTTTCTTAACGAACTGTTTGTCAGAACAGATATTAATATACCAAGGATTTTTCTAAAACGCAACTATTATTTTGCAGAAAAATAACATTTTTTTCAATTTCGAACGATGAATATTTTCTGCAAAGAAAACATTCGTTTCTTTATCTTATAATCCCTTTTCTCTTACTGAAATGTTCGTTAATCATTCGTAAAAAAAGCAACGTACTTTATTGTACGTTGCTCTCTTCTTTTATTCCAGCGATTGGAATAAAAATTCTAAAGATTGTTCCTTGATGCAATACGCTTTCTGCATCAATACGTCCTTTATAGTTTTCGACTAATTGTTTTGCAATCGATAGACCTAAGCCATTACCGCCTTTATTTCTTGCACGGGCTTTATCTACTCGATAGAATCGATCAAATATTTTCTCCAAGTCTTCTTCAGTGATTCCTTCACCAAAATCTTGCACAGCTATTTCAAATTCATTCATCGTTCGAGAAATGGAAATATGCACTTCTTTTCGATCTGTTGAATATTTAATCGCATTATCTAATAGAATAATTAGCAATTGTTCAAAGTGATTACGATAGATTTTCAGTTCAACTTCGGTTGGTAAATCGTCATCTAATGTGATATGAAACTCAGGATAAACCAATTGGAAGTTATTAAATACTTGGTAGACTACTTGTTTAGCATCTGTTCGTTCATTTGCATATTGGGTGTCCACTTGTTCAGCGCGTGAAAGGTCAAGCATTTCTTGGACCAAACTCTTCATACGACTAATTTCTTGTAAACTGGCCTTTAATGATTCATCTAAAATTTCAGGATCGTCTTTCCCCCAACGATTTAAAAGGTTTAAATGGCCTTCCATAATCGCAACGGGCGTTCTTAATTCATGGGAAACATCTTCAACAAACTGCTCTTGTTGTTCGATATAGCGTCTCATACGATCTAACATTTCATTAAAGATTTCCGAGATATCTGCTAACTCATCTCTCGTATTAATCTCCGGCATGTGGACATCTGATTGCGGGTCTTTGCGGATTGTATCCATCGTATCTCTCAATACTTTTAATGGTTTTAAGAAATAAGAAGAGAGGATAAAGCCTAAGACACTACTTACAATCAGAGAAATCACTTCTAAAACTACAAGTGTTAATAATAAATGATTACGAATTTCATAAAAAGAAGAAAGTTCATAAAACGCTTGAATATAGCCAATCTTTTCTCGTGTTTCTTTTGAAAAAATAGGTTCCACGGAATAAAAACCGGTTTTATCAAAAACGGTTCGAACAACAGGTAATTGTCGATCCAATTGTAATAACTTATCATATTCATTTTGTGTTTTAAAAACTAGCTTTTGGTTTGTGTCATACACAGATAAATAAAGTTCTGGTTGTCCTAGTTCAGATATGAAACTGTCCATTTCCATAAACGAACCTTCTACTGCTGTATGCTTATTATAGTAGTTTTCATCTCTTTCACTCGGCGTTTTTAAATAGTCAAAAACGTCTGTTACCGTTAAATTTTCATTGGCATTAGCTAATCGATTTGTTACTTCTGCAATCGTTGCTTCGACATTTTCCTTTTCTTTGGCAACAATAAGACTAACAGAAGACTTATAGGTAATCACCGCAAAAATGGTAAAAACTACAAATATAAAGAAAGAACTTGCGAAAGCCCACTTTATAGTTAAAGATGGGCCTTCCAGTTCTTTTTTAATCGTTCTTTTCATTAATTAGTTCTCACGAACGCATAACGTAGCCAGTTCCACGGACAGTTTGGATGTAGCTTTCTTCTCCAGGTACGTCAATTTTATTTCGTAAGTAGCGGATATACACATCCACAACGTTTGTTTCTACTTCTGTTTCATAGCCCCAAACTTTATTTAGTAACACATCACGTGCCAAGACAACATTCACGTTTTCCATTAGCGTTAATAGTAATTCGTATTCGCGTTTTGTTAATTCAATCATTTCAGAATTACGACGAACGACACGATTTTCTTTTTCAATTGTTAAGTCACGATATGTAATCGTTGTTTGTTTTGCAACGTTTTTATCGCCCTCAATATCAATACGACGAAGTAACGCACGTAAACGAGCTAACAATTCTTCAATTGCAAATGGTTTAACAATATAATCATCCGCTCCATGGTCTAAACCAGAAACACGGTCAATTACTGAATCACGCGCAGTCATCATAATAATTGGTGTATTTTTCACTTGGCGAACACGGCGACATACTTCTAATCCATTCAATTCTGGTAACATCAAATCAAGAAGGATAGCATCCCATTCGTTGTTAAGAGCGGCTTCCAATCCTGTACGACCATTGTAGTGTACTTCTGTCGTATACCCCTCATGTTTTAATTCAAGCTCAACGAATCTCGCTAAGTTCTTTTCATCTTCAATAATTAAAATGTTGCTCATTTGATTAATTGTCCTTTCTCTTTAAAAGCTATACTCAAGCTCAACCTTTTTATTCCTTACTACTTATTAGAGAATTACTACTCAATCTGTCTGGTTCTTTTTTAAGCCACAGTAAAACCATGAGCATGGTGAGCCACACTCATGGTCTCCAGCGTGTTTATTCTTCGTTGTACCAGCTGTAATGGTAGATTCCTTCTTTGTCTGTGCGTTCGTACGTATGAGCACCGAAGTAATCACGTTGTGCTTGAATTAAATTCGCTGGTAAGCGATCTGAACGATAAGAATCGTAATAAGCAATTGCAGATGAGAATGTTGGTACAGGAACACCTGCTTGAACAGCAATCGCAACAACTTCACGAACGGCTTGTTGATATTTTTTCGTAATTTCTACGAAGTATTCATCTAACAACAAGTTTTCAAGTGCTGGATTTTTTTCATATGCATCGGTAATTTTTTGTAAGAATTGTGCACGGATAATACAACCTGCTCGCCAGATTTTTGCAATTTCACCAAATGGTAAATCCCATCCGTATTCTTCAGAAGCTGCACGGAGTTGTGCAAAACCTTGCGCATAACTCATTAATTTACTAAAGTATAATGCTTCGCGAATTTTTTCAATCAATTCTTTTTTATCACCTGCAAAGTTAAAGGCTGCAGGTTTTGATAAAATGCCACTTGCTTTTACGCGTTCTTCTTTGTAAGCCGAAATAAAACGTGCAAATACTGATTCTGTAATTAATGGTAATGGTACGCCAAGATCTAACGCACTTTGGCTTGTCCATTTACCTGTTCCTTTGTTGCCTGCTGCATCAAGAATAACATCAACGATTGGTTGGTCGGTTCCTTCATCATCTTTACGTGTCAAAATGTCAGCCGTGATCTCGATAAGGTAACTGTCTAATTCGCCTTCGTTCCATTCTTTGAAAATCTCTGCCATTTCATCAACAGATAAACCTAAGATTTGTTTCATTAAATCGTAGGATTCAGCAATTAATTGCATGTCCCCATATTCAATCCCATTATGAACCATTTTTACATAATGTCCAGCACCATTTGGGCCAATGTAAGTCACACATGGTTCACCGTCTTCTGCTTTAGCTGAAATTTTTTCAAGAATTGGCGCAACTAACTCATACGCTTCTTTTTGTCCGCCAGGCATGATAGACGGTCCTTTCAAGGCTCCTTCTTCTCCGCCAGAAACGCCAGTACCAATAAAGTTAATTCCTGAGTTTGCTAGTTCTTCATTACGTCGCATTGTGTCTTTGAAGAACGTATTACCGCCATCAATTAAGATGTCGCCTTTATCAAGGTGTGGTAACAATTCTTGGATTGTCGCATCTGTTGCAGGTCCAGCTTTAACCATCAACATAATTCGACGAGGTTTTTCAATTGCATTCACAAATTCCTCAATTGAGTATGTTGCTTGAAAGTTTTTGTCAGGATGTTCTTCAACCACTTCTGTTGTTTTTGATCCTGTACGGTTATACAGCGCAACTGTATAGCCTCTGCTTTCAATGTTTAAAGCAAGATTTTTTCCCATGACAGCCATGCCGACTACGCCAAATTGTTGTTTTGTCATTTTATGACCTCCTATATTATAATCAACGAAAATTCTATGAGCATTCTCTTATAATCCTCACTATTATAACGCACTATCTTTCATATGAAAACAATATAGTGCCAATAAATTTCCAATTTCTTCATATTTTCTTAAAAAAATACAAATCCCCTAGGCTCCATGGTTAGCCTAGGGGATTCAACATTTCAAAAAATGTTTTTATGCTTATGCTTCTTTAGACATTACGTCTTTTCCATCGTAGTGACCACATGCTGGACATACGTGATGGCTTTTTTTCATTTCACCACAGTTTGAGCATGCATTTAAGCCTTTGATTGTTAATTTGTAGTGTGTGCGACGTTTTGCTTTTTTCGCTTTAGAAGTTCTTCTAGCTGGTACTGCCATTGTTGTTCCACCTCCTTGTAAAGATGCGTGTATTTACATACACAATATATTCCAACCTAGCTGTTATCTTCCTCTTCAGCATTATCGCTGAGTAATTCTGATAGTTTAGCCAGACGAGGATCCACTGTTTGTTCTGCTGCTTTCTGCTTACTTTCCAAATATGCTTCTTCTGAAATCACTTCCCAGTCATTGCCACTTGGCATTTCTTGACTGTTTTGTTCTTCTTCCGTAAGCACTTGAATTGGAATGGACAATAGAATGTTGTCTTCGACAGATTCATCTAAATCAATTGTTGGCTTGTCCAATAAAATAATCTCTTCAGCTGCAAATCGTTCATCTCTTGTATCCATTTGTTCTTTTGTCATAAAGACTTCATCGACCGTGATTTGCATTGGCAAAGCCACAGGTTCTAAAGAACGGGATGAAGGAACGGTTACAGTTACCTGAATAGTGTAATGAAGTAAATATTCTGATTTATTGACTGCTAATAAGCCTTCTACTTTGATTGGACTAACATCCAACAAGGTATCATCTCGTTGAAGAAGCTCTTCTTTAAGATGCAATGTTTCTGAAAACACTAGCGGCTCTTCTTTGTATTTATTTAATTCTAACAAAGACCACTTCATAATTATCACTCCTAAGCAACAAAAGCTATTATACAGGGGTATGAAAGCTTTGTCAATGAAATTTTCTTGACAGCCCTTTCTTATTTCCTGTTTTTCTTTCGTTTTTTTTATAATTGTTTTTCTGTTGAAGATAACTTAGCGCTTATTTAATTAAATAACAAAATTTTTGTGTGAAATAACATAAATAATTTAAAACTCAGACATAATTTTACTATTTGCGCCCAACTCTTTATTTACTGAATACGTGTTTTCTGAACATTTCATACCACTGTCTTCCTTGTAAAAAAAGCTGAGACAAACTGACGAATCGGTTTGTCCCAGCTTTGCGTCCGAGTACATATTGCTTAAAATCAAATGATTGAATTAATTAGACTTAGATAGCTGTTGTTGCTCCGCGGTAAACAATACCACGACGAGGATCAACAGTAATCACTTCGTCATTATTAATTAATGATGTTGCATCTGCAGCACCTACGATAACTGGAATATTTTGCGCAATCGCTACAACAGCTGCATGAGAAGTTAAACCACCTTCTTCAACAACTAATGCTGATGCTTTTTCAATTGCAGGCATGTATTCTTTATCTGTTGTTTTTGTAACTAAAATAGCTCCTTCAGTCGCTTTAGCAACTGCTTCTTCAGCAGTTCCTGCAACAACGGCTTTTGCAATAATTGCTTCTTCGCCGACACCTTGACCTTGAACTAATTTAGAACCGATCATTTGAATTTTCATTAAGTTTGTTGTGCCTTTTTCGCCAACTGGAACACCAGCAGTGATAATGATTAAATCACCTTCTGAAGCATAACCTTCTTCTTGTGATACTTTTGAAGCTAAATTAAACATTTCATCTGTGCTTGATGGTTTGTCAGCAACTGTTGCGTAAACACCCCATGATAATGATAAGCTACGTGCTTTTTGTTCTGAGAACGTAATTGCAACGATATGTGCTTTTGGACGGTATTTAGAGATCATACGTGCTGTATGGCCTGATTCTGTTGCCGCAACGATTGTTTGGATACCCAAGTTACGTGCTGTATGGCCAACAGATTGTCCGATTGCTTCAGTCATATCTGTTTTGCTATATAATTTCAATGCGAATGAATCTTGGTTAACTAATGTTTCTTCTGTACGAACTGCAATACGAGCCATTGTTTGAACAGCTTCTAATGGGTAATCCCCTGCTGCAGTTTCGCCTGATAACATTACTGCATCTGTTCCATCGTAGATTGCGTTTGCTACGTCATTTGCTTCCGCACGTGTTGGACGTGGGTTACGTTGCATTGAATCTAACATTTGTGTTGCAGTGATAACTGGTTTACCTAAAGCATTACATTTTTTAATTAAAGCTTTTTGGACAACTGGAACATCTTCTGTTGGAATTTCAACACCCATGTCACCACGAGCAACCATTAAACCATCAGAAACTTTTAAGATTTCATCGATATTATCGATACCTTCTTGGTTTTCGATTTTAGGAATGATTTGGATGTGTGTTGCGTTTTCTTCTTCTAAAATTTTAGTGATTTCTAAAACGTCAGAAGCACGACGAACGAAGCTAGCTGCGATAAAGTCAATTCCTTGACCAATTCCGAAACGGATATCGTTAGCATCTTTTTCAGTGATCCCTGGTAAGTTTACAGAAACGCCTGGTACGTTAACGCCTTTTTTGTTTTTCAAGACGCCTTCGTTTTTAACAACTGTTACGATTTCGTTTGCATCACGGTCGATATCAGTTACTTCTAAATCGATTAAACCATCATCTAAAAGAATGTGTGAACCTACGTTTACATCATTGATTAATTCTGGATAAGTGATTGAGAATTTTTCATTTGTTCCTAAAACTTCTGTCATAGAAATACGTACTGAGTCACCAATTTTCATTGTGATTGCGCCATTTTCCATGTCATTTGTGCGGATTTCAGGACCTTTTGTATCTAGTAAGATCGCTACGCGTTTCCCTGTAATTTTTACAGCTTCACGAATGTTTTTAATACGAGCACCATGCTCTTCGTAGTCACCATGTGAAAAGTTCAAACGGCAAACATTCATACCTGCATTAATTAAGTTTACTAGCATATCAACGGATTCACTAGCTGGTCCAATCGTACATACGATTTTCGTTTTTTTCATTACTAAAACGCTCCTATTCCAAATTTGTTTATACAAAGCTAATAAGATTAGCTAATATACAAGATTAAAAAGAAATTTCATGATTTAACTCATAAAGAGATAAATCTGGTTTGTGTTTATTGTTTTCTAACGTATCAATAATATCAGCTGCAACTACTTGGTTATCTAACATACCGATACATAAACCGCCTTTGCCTTCTTTTAGAAGTTCAACAGCATATGACCCAAATTTACTTGCTAATACACGGTCACGAGCACTTGGCGAGCCCCCACGAACCACGTGTCCTAAAATTGATACACGCGTATGGAAATCACCGTATTCAGAAAGTTTATCAGCAAATTCATTTCCACCCATTACGCCTTCTGCTAAAATGATTAAGCAATGTTTTTTCCCGCGGTCGCGGCCTTCTTGAATACGTTTGGCAACGTTTTTCATATCAAAATCATGTTCAGGAATAATGATTTCATCTGCTCCGCCTGCCACGCCTGACCACAATGCGATATCACCAGCGTTACGTCCCATTACTTCGATAACGAATGTACGAACATGAGAAGTTGCTGTATCACGAATTCGGTCAATTGATTCCAAAACAGTGTTAATCGCTGTATCAAAACCGATTGTGAAATCTGTTCCAGGAATATCATTATCAATTGTTCCAGGAATTCCAACAGCGGGGAAACCACGTTTTGTCAAAGCCATTGCGCCATGATAAGAACCGTCTCCACCAATAACAACTAAGCCTTCAATACCGAATTTTTTCAATTGTTCGATTCCTTTTAATTGCCCTTCTTCAGTAGCAAATTCAGGATAACGAGCAGAGTACAAGAATGTTCCACCACGTTGAATCTTATCGCCAACGTCAGCAACATCTAAACGACGGATGTCGCCTGCGACTAAACCGGCAAATCCATAGTTAATACCGTAAACTTCGATTCCATCAAAAATACTTTTGCGTACGACTGCACGAATTGCAGCGTTCATTCCAGGGGCATCTCCCCCGCTGGTTAAAATACCAATGCGTTTCATTCGCTATTTCACCTCATATAATATACTTTCAACTGCCAAAAGAAACCTTTTCGCAAAAATTGATATACAAAAATATTACGTCATTCATTTTACCATTAAAGAACCAAAATGTCTTGAGTTAAGAAGAAAAAAATGAAAAAAGTTGAAAACAACTAGTATTTTTTACCGTAAATCATTTGAAAATGACGTTTTGCTCGCCTAAAACGTAAGCTAATTGTTGCTGACTAGCGCTTGTATGAGCGACCCAATTTTCTTCATTTAATACTATTTTCTTTCCTGTTTTTTCAAAATAGACAATCACTGGAATATGTCCAGCGTGACGACTGAGTACCTCTTTCATTTTCTGAAAAACGTCCGTTTGTTCGACATCTTTTGTAATTCTGATAAAACACGTTTCGTCACTAATTGATGTTTCTACTTGTTGCGCTTTTTCTATTCGTTGAACCAATATTTGCAATTCTTGATTGTAAGTACTGCGTTCCACTTTTCCTTCCACATAATAAACTTGCCCTTTCTCGACACTCTGTCTTAACTGGCGAAAAACGGTTGGGAACAACGTTAGTGAAATACTTCCTGTTGTATCATCCCCATCAACAAAGGCCATTTGTTCTCCCTTTTTGGTCCGAATCGTCCGAATGTTTTTGACATAAATCAATAATTTCGTGGGCTGATTTTCAACAAGTTCATGAACAAGTTGCGTTTGCTTGGCTAAGCGTGTTTTTTTGAACTCTTCTGTCGGATGTCCTGATAAATAGACCCCTAAATATTGTTCTTCTTGTTCTAGTCGCTCTTCTAACGGATAATCGGCAATTTCTTCTTCCTTGGGCTTCAATGTTTCTAACAAATCCATACTACCACCGCTGAGAAGAATACTTTGGATATTACTCTCTAAACCTACCGCTAATTGACGGCGATTAGGCGCAATTTCGTCAAATGCACCGATGGCAATCAATGGTTCGATATTTTCAACTTTCAACCACTTACGGTCAATTCGCAAAAGAAACTCATCGAACGTTTTGTACGGTCCATTTTCTCGGCGTTCATTTAAAATATTTTGAATGAAGTCTCGGCGGATTCCTTTTAAAGAACTAAAACCAAATAAAATTTGCTGTTGCTGATTTAGGTAAAAGCTGTAGTGACTTTGGTTAATTGACGGCTGCAAAATCGTCTGCTTGTTTTTTCTAGCTTCGCCAATATATTCTTTAATTTTTGTTGGATTATGACGAACAGAATGCAACAATGCGACATAAAAAGCACTCGGATAATGAACCTTCAAGTAAGCCATTTGAAAACCAATAAAGGAATAGGCAAATGCATGCGAGCGGTTAAAGCCATAATTAGCAAAGCGCTCAATATAATCGTACACTTGGTTAGCTGTTTCTTGGGGATAGCCTTGTTGTAACGCACCATTAACAAAATGATTCCGTTCTTCATCTAGCACATCTTTTTTCTTTTTACTAATGGCCCGACGTAAAATGTCAGCTTGCCCTAAAGAGAAGCCAGCCATTTTCGCAGCAACTTGCATAATCTGCTCTTGGTAAACAATAATTCCGTACGTATTTTCCAAAATGGGGGCGAGACTAGGCTCTGGATAACTAATTTGTTCCAAGCCTTTTTTCCGGCGGATGAAAACATCAATATTTTGCATCGGACCAGGACGATACAGGGCATTGACAGCAGCAATATCTTCAATGCTAGTTGGCCCTAATTTTCTTAATACATTCCGAATTCCAGCAGATTCAAACTGAAAAACACCACTTGTTTCCCCTTTTCTAAATAAAGCCAGCGTCGTTTCGTCATCTAATGGAATCTGATTCAAACGAATGGTTTGATTATAGACGCGTTTAACAGCTGTGAGGGTATCATCAATGATGGATAAATTTCTTAAGCCCAAGAAATCCATTTTCAGAAGACCAATTTTTTCAACATCATTCATAGTAAATTGGGTCAATAAAATTTCATTCGATCCTAGTTGTAACGGAACCAAATTCAAAAGATTTTCATCACTAATTACCACACCTGCTGCGTGCGTAGAAACATGGCGAGGCAATCCTTCTAGCTGAACAGCTGTTTTATAGAGCAATTGATTATTTGGTGAAAAATTGACCAATTCTTGCATCCGTTTTGACTCTTGGTATGCTTCTTCTAACGTAATTTTCAGCTTGTTGGGGACAGCTGCCGACCAACGATTCGCTTCACTCTGGGACAACCCGAAAACACGTGCAACGTCCCGTAAAACCATTTTCGCAGCCATCGTACCAAACGTGGCAATTTGCGCCATGTGATAATGACCATATTTTTGACTGACATAAGCTAAAACTTCCTCCCGCCGATTATCAGGAATATCTAAATCAATATCGGGCATCGTGTAGCGTTCCGGATTCAAAAAACGTTCAAAGAGCAAATCATATTTGATTGGATCTACATCTGTAATTGATAGCACATAGGACACTAAAGAGCCTGCAGCTGAACCTCGGCCAGCGCCTGTAACAATTTGATTGTTATGACAGAAGTCCATCACATCCCAAACGATTAAAAAGTAATCATCAAAGCCCATATTGTGAATGATGGTTAACTCTTTTTCTAATCGTTTTTGGTAAACTTCATTTAGATGAGGCACTCTTTCTGGTAATTTTTCTAAACACAATGTGCGTAAATAAGAACCAGCCGTTTGATTATCAGGCACAGGAAAATGCGGTAATAATTTTTGATGTAAAGGAATGTCAACTCGGCAATTTTCAGCTAGCTGAATCGTATTCTGGACCACTTCTGCACCAGCTATTTGAAGCATTTGTTCCATCGTCGTCTCTGCTTCACGCAAGTAATTCAGACCTTCTATTTCCGGTGTTTGGCTTGTAATATTCAATTGATTATTTTCTTTGATGCTCTCAAGAACAGTTACGGCAAAGCCTTCTTCCCTTGTTAAATGACGTACCTCTTGCAAAGCCACGCCAGGTAATTGTTCTCTTTGGTAAAAAGAAAAGAGCGCTGGATTGCGTTGTTGATTCATTGAAAAAGAATGTTCAACAAATAACGACTGGGGATCAAAATATGAAGCAAGTTGTTGGAAAGCGTGAACCGCTTGTTGTTCATCTTCAAAAAATGTTTGGGCGACTTCTCCTTTGGCTGACAAAGTCACGGCAAATAAATCACTTAATAAGGATTGATGTTCCGCTAAGTAAAAGGGACCCTCTGTCGTCATTTTGCTGCTAGATAGTTGCATTAATTGCTGATACCCTTTTAAATTTTTAGCAAATAAAAGCAACTCGGAATGCCCTTCTTTTTCTGCTGGGGTATATTCTAATCTTAAACCGATAATTGGTTGAATTCCCGCTTCTTGGCATGCTTCATAAAATTCAACCACCCCATGCAAGACATTGATATCGGTAATCGCTAATGTTTGATAACCTAACGCTTTCGCTTGTTTTACATAGGAACGAATCCTAACCGTACTAGATAAAAGCGAATAGGAAGTAACGGTATGTAATTGTGGAAATGACATTGGACAGCTCCTTTTTGAATCCTTGCTATTTTTTGCCTCTTCTCTTATTTTCCTATCGCGGATTCTTTACTTTTAAAGAAAATATGCTAAACTAAGAGCTAGAAAAGAGGTGCTCATATGCGTTATCTTGTTGTATTTTTCTGGACCTTCGCATTAGGCCAAGTCGTTGGATATATCGGCGGTGCATTATCTGGTGGTTCATACGACTTTAAAATGACAACGATTCTATCGTTGGCAACAGCCGTTATTATTTTATTAATTGCACACTTTGCAGTACCGAAAGAAACCAAACCTGTTAAATAAGAAAAAACCAGTTACTAAAGTTATTGTAACTGGTTTTTTTATCTTTTCAACTGTTTAGAGCTTTTTATTTAAAACTTTTCGGAAATTAAAGAAGGACAACCCAATGTTTCCTAAAACGAAACAAGCGGTTACCAGAAAAACAGAAGAATAGCCAAAACCATGGGCAACTGTCGACCCTACCATCGGTCCTAAAACTTGACCGAAATTACTACACATCTGATTGTAACTATAAACTCTACTTACGCCCTCTGTTGGCGTTATTTTACTAATTAACGTATTAATTGATGGCATTAAAGCACCTGTTGAAAAACCTAAAAGGAATCGTAAAACACCTAACTGAAAAGGTGTTTGCACAAACGCCATGGGAATGTAACAAATAAAAGAAAGAATTAATCCGCCTAATAAAACTTTTTGGTTCCCAATGCGGTCCCCAATTTTTCCCAAAGTTGGAGAAGAAATAATTGCTGAAACGCCGGCAATCGAAACAATCAAACCACTAACAAATAATACATTCTCTGTATCGCCACTTAAAGATCGAATATATAGCGTTAAGATTGGGCTGATACTTGTAATTCCTAATTGTAAAATTAACGTAGTCACAAACAAACCAATCAATACTGAAACATGATCCATCTTACTAAAAATTTCTTTCGTCGTTAATAAATCCTTTTTCTCAACTGGTTGAAAATCTTCTTTAACTAAAAAGATAGTCAACAACGTTGTAATGAATAAAATAACGCCGGTAATAATAAAGACATTTTCCATTCCAAACCACTGTGCCAACGCACCGCCAATCGATGGCGCAATTAACGTCCCAGCAATTGCACCTGTTGATAATGTCCCTAGAGCCCAGCCATTTTTCTCTTTTGGCGCCTGCGACGCAATCATCGCTGTTGCGTTAGGAATATAGCCGGATAAAATCCCGTTCATAAAACGCATAATCAACAGCCAGTATACATTAGGGACAAATGCTAACGCCCCCATTGTGATCGTCATTCCTGCTGCAGCCCGAATCATCATAATTTTCCGACCTTTTCGATCAGCTAAATTTCCCCAAATCGGTGCAACAATCGCAGCAGCAAACGCCGTGACAGAAATTGCCAATCCAGAAAACAACTCTACTTGACTCTTAGGCGTCCCTAATTGTTCAACATATACTGGAATAAACGGCATAACTAAGCTAATACTCGCCCCTGTAAAAAAGCAACCAATCCATGCGACTAATAAATTCTGCTTCCATTTTATTTTCATACTTTTATCCACCTTATCACCTCTTCACCTACCACTATACTCTAAAAGAGTGAATCTCTCAAAAGAAAATTCTTTTTTTAAAAAAGTCTAGCAGACCGGTCAAAACGACCAATCTGCCAGACTTCTTAACACTTGGGCTTAAGATAAACAGCTGAATAAATGCAACACCTTCAAAGCTAACCGCTGTTATCTCAGCCTCACTTCTATTTACTATAAAATAGCTAAGATTACAAAGTTTAAGATAAACAACGCATCAATGACCCAAATAATTGGTGAAACTTCTTTGGCTTTTCCTTTGACTACTTTCACCACTGCATAAAAGATGAACCCAGCAGCAATCCCATAAGAGATGCTATAACATAATCCCATGAAAATTGAAGCAAAAAATGCTGGAATCGCATCTTCTAAATCCGTCCAATTGATGTCTTTGAAAGAAGCTAACATCATAATTCCCACTAAAATTAACGCTGGAGCCGTAGCTTGTGCTGGCACAATAGCAATAAGTGGTGAAAAAAGACTACTTAGGGCAAATAGAATTGCTACCACTACCGATGTCAAACCTGTTCGACCACCCGCACCGATTCCTGCTGCACTTTCTACATAAGTTGTCGTATTCGATGTACCAAAAATCGCACCGATAGATGTTGCAATAGCATCTGCAAATAGAGCTTTGTCCATTTTAGTGCTGAAGCCCTTACTATCTTCTAAAGCTAATTCATCTTCTTTAGAGAAAATCCCTGTTCGACGTCCCGTACCGATAAATGTTCCAATTGTATCAAACGTATCTGATAAACTGAAAGCAATAATGGTCATTAAGACTTGAGGAATTTTTGAAGAATCACTAAACAATGACTGTAAGCCCTCAGCACCAAAAGCAGCGCCAAAAGTTGTACCTAATTCTTTAAATGAATTGCCCAACGAATTAGCATGCCAATCAACCGAAGCAGTGTCTACCACCCCCATTGGAATTGCGACTAACGTAGTAACCACAATGCCAATTAAAATAGCCCCACGAACATTCGTGACAACTAAAATCGTTGTTAAAACTAACCCAATTACCGCCAAAATAATGGTTGGATTATCAAAATTTCCTAAAGCGGGCACGATACTCGAACCATTCACAACACCATTTTGAGGTTCTGCTTGTACTGTGAAACTTAGTAAGCCAGCATTTTTCAACCCTACATAAGCGACAAAAATTCCAATCCCACCACCAATAGCATGTTGTAAACTCTCTGGAATTGCTTTAATAATCATTTTGCGAATTTTTGTCACTGTAATCAAAATGTTAATCAAACCACAAATAAAAACCATTGCTAATGCTTGTTGCCAAGTATACCCCA
Source organism: Enterococcus sp. AZ011 (assembly GCF_050548355.1). Classification (NCBI taxonomy): domain Bacteria; kingdom Bacillati; phylum Bacillota; class Bacilli; order Lactobacillales; family Enterococcaceae; genus Enterococcus; species Enterococcus sp. AZ011. The sequence continues at coordinate 849,265 of NZ_CP172959.1, read as the reverse complement.
TCCCAAAAACGACCGTAAACGTGAAGAAAGCATTGAGTCCCATTCCCGGTGCTTGAGCGTAAGGTACATTAGCAAACAGCCCCATAATTAATGTACCGATGATTGAAGCAATAATGGTCGCTAAAAAAACAGCCTGAAAAGGCATCCCTGTTTCTGAAAGAATGGACGGATTAACAAATAAAATATAACTCATTGCAAAAAAGGTCGTAACCCCCGCCATTATTTCAGTTGATACCGTTGTCTTGTTTTCCTTTAATTTGAAAAACGTATTCATAATTGCACTTCTCTCCCTTAAAATCCATGTTTTCGAATAATTACTCTTTGATTATAAGAGAATCACTATCTTTTTACAACAAAATATTAACTATTATATATATATTTCTATATAACGTTCGTGTTTTTCGGATGTAAAAAAAGAAAAAGCTTTACATTGCTTCTTCTTTTCCTAATAATTGGATTAGCCCAAACAACAGCATCTGTAGAAACATCATTAATAAAATAAACATTAATTTTTGAAGGGACCAGTCAAAAAAGATAATTTTCACTGTTTCAATTGGACTCATAAAAAGATAGACACTGTGTAATCGATCAAAACGTCCAACATAAATCGCCAAAGCAGACAAGAAATGAAGGCTGGCTTGAAAGACTACAATTGTTCTATAGCCGCAATAACTTTGCAATTTCTGGCTAACAGTTGTTACTGTTTTCATCCCTAAAAGCCCATATATAACAATCCCGCTGGTTAAGCAAACAAACGCCCACCAATCACCAATTTGGTTTGCAAAAATCGTATTAAAGCCTCGATAAATAGATAGCGTTTCTAAATGAAAAAAATCCGTAAATAGGTACGGCGCATTAGGATAAAAAATTAACCAAGCAAAACCTATCAACCAATCCCTTTTACGTTTTTCTGCGTTTAAAAGATAACTAAGTTCAATTGGAATATAGGCTAACAACACGTTCAACGCCATAAAATGAAAATGCGTAGCAAATAACCACATATAGATACAATAGACTAAGGTGATCACTCGTAAATAATTTCTAGAATTTTTCAAGATGCTCTGCGCTCCTTTTTCAAACGGTTTATTTTAGTGTAGCATACTTCTTAAGCTTTTTTTTAAACCTTATAAATGAACATGCTTCTCCCCTTGATAATCTTCGGTTTTATGCTAGACTGAGTAAAAGGCATTTAGGAGGAATTTTTACTTGAAAAAATTAATTGCTATTGATTTAGACGGCACAACATTAAATGCACAGTCTTTAATCAGTCCAAAAACCGAACAAACACTAAAAAAAGCGATTGACAACGGTCATTACGTCAGTATTGCCACTGGACGTCCCTATAGAATGAGTCATCAATTTTACCAACAACTTGGCCTAACGACCCCTATGGTTAACTTTAACGGTGCTTTAGTCCACATTCCAGAGAAAAAATGGGACTTGGAAAGCGAAGCCAATATTGAGCGTGACCTAGTCTTTGACATTTTGGCACAGAAAAAAGAATTACAATTAGATTTTGTTGCTGCTGAAAACAAAGAAACATTTTATATCGATACGTTAGATGGGTTCGATCCGAAATTTTTTGCTTCCAAAGCAACCTTAGATAATTTACTTACTGCTAAAAATTTACGAACAAATCCTACCTCAATGATGGTTCGGACCACACCAAACCAAGCTGAAAAAGTTGCTGATACATTGACAAAACAATATGGTGATTATATTGATGTCCGCACTTGGGGCGGTCCAATGCCTATTTTAGAAATGGTCGCAAAAGGAATTCAAAAAGCCCATGGCGTTGATCAAGTGGCGAACTTTTTATCTGTCAAACCAGCTGATATCATTGCTTTTGGCGATGAACATAATGACGAAGAAATGTTAAGTTATGCTGGTTGGGGTGTTGCTATGAACAATGCCACGGATAAAATTAAATCCGTAGCCAACGATGTCACTGAAAAAACAAATGATCAAGATGGTTTAGCAGATTATTTAGAAAATTATTTAGATCTATAAAAGGCTAAGATAAAAGTATTTCTTTAAAAAGAACTTGCTTTGGTTTAGCTGATAATCTTAAGATTACGAAAGTGGGGCATAAGTCGAAACGACTTATGCCCTACTTTCGTTTTTTTATTCCTTCAATGAATTTTGAAACGTGCTGATTCTTTCAGCTAATCTTTGATAAGTAGTAAAAGACGGATGCTTTAGCTCTTGTTCTTCGTTAACGGATAAAGTTTGTTGTGTCGTAATGGCCTTTGTTAGTGCATCTACAAAATGAATAAAAGAATTGTTGGTTTGTTTATTATATCCTGGTGAATAATATTTCGATTGACGATAAAAAGGCCGCAGAGCTGTTTCTGTGATTTTTTCCTGTTCATCTGAAAAGTATTCATCATAGCTGACATGTTTTATTTTCTGCTCTTCTGTTATCACTTGAAGTCGAGCGATTAGGCCATTGCCTAAATCTTCTGCGTAACCGATATACGTTTCTTTCGATGGCTCTTTTAGCCAAGTGTCCATCTCTGCTGCTAAAGGCATTAAACCTTAACGCGCAGAAGTTGATGAACCACGTACCGTATAAAAATTACCTGTGACACGATTTTCGTCACGCATTTGTTTTTCTACATAAGTAATACCATTAACAACGGTGACTAACGTATCGTCTGTGCGCGTGTTGCTTGCTTGAAATTCAGGATAATCCGACAGGCGTTTGTTGACACCCGAATAGCGTGTATCATAATAAGGATCACTAGCAAACTCTGTAAACTCAACATTCAGAATCCTTTGCGTTTCAGGTTCCGTAATAATCTCTACAATGCCGTAATTTCCGCCAGTAAATACACCTTCATTTTTATAATAGTTACCCGTCATTAATCCCAAAGGCGGTTGATTGGACCAAAACATTTTTTCCTTTTTTTCTTCTGGTGTATATTTTGCTGGTGGGGTTGTCCCAAATGTCGTTTGTGTGGCCCCTGTAACCACTTCGTACGTGTATTCATGAGAATCAAAAGTCAATTGATTAGCAATCAGTTCTTCATTTTTAGTCGGCGCTTGTTTTTCCGCCGCAGAAGTCGTTTGATTGGTGACGGTAACTTGCTTCACTTGCTTTGTCTCTTGCGGACCACTTGTTGTTTGTTTCGTTGGCTCTTGATCTGGCGTACAACCGACCAAAACAAATAATCCGATAAAAACCAACATTCCTTTAATATGTTTCATTCACTTCTCTCCTTTTTATAAACGCTTAATTTCCTCTTATCTCCAGTGTAGCAAACATTTATAAACCAAAACTGACGGAAAAATGAATAAATAATAAACAAAAACGCTAAGCCTCTTGCAGCTTAAGAGACTTAGCGTTTTTTTATTTAATTGCTTGGCGCTTTTGGCGCAACCACTCTTCTTTAATGTGTTCAGATAGGCGAATCATTCGTTTACCAACTTCACTATATTGGTTAGTAGCTAAATTGGCTAAAGAAATTCGAACTGACCATTTGTCACTCCCGAAAGCATCCGCTTTTAAAAGCATTAATTTTTCTTTTTCTGCTAAAGAGGTTAATACTTTTGTGATCGTCCAAGATTTCGTTAAATAACTTGAAAATTCTGGGCCATAACGTTTTTCTGTCCAATCTCTAAAGTTAATTTCACAATAATATGCTGTATTTAAACTTGCTAAAGGCTCTTCAATACCTAAAGTGCGGAACAAGAGCTTTTCACGCGTATGACAAATATCCATCACTTCGTCTTTATATGCTTGACCGTCTTTTAACAAAGCATACAAACTAAATAAAGCCATCATCGCTTGCTGAATAGAAGAAAGTCCCGCTGCATGGTTCAACGCAATATCGCGGCTGTCTGCGACTAAGCGGCTGATAAAGTTAATTTGACTTGTGTCTGCATTCAATGTAGCATAACGTGCCTGTAATTCCATTTTTCGAGCCACTGGCAATTCTTTTAATAATTGATCAAAGATGTTCTCTTGGCTAACCGCAATAGTCCCCACACGCCAACCAGTAGCGCCAAAGTATTTAGAATAAGAATAGATACAAGCTGTATTGTAAGGTAACTCCGTAAATAGTGAACGGAAAGCTGGCACAAAAGTTCCGTAAACGTCATCTGTTAAAATCATTAACTTAGGGTTATCCACTGCAACGATTTGTTTGATTTGTTCAATGGTAGGTTTTCCCATAGCATTAGCAGTTGGATTGCTGGGATTTACGACAAAAACCGCTTTGATGGACGGGTCTTTTAGTTTATCAATTTCCTTGTTTGAGTATTGATACGTCGTTTTTCCATCAATAATCATTTGCTCTGCTTTGATTTTAACCACGTCAAAATCATAACGTGGTAGTTCTGGAATTTCTAGATAAGGAGCAAACGTTGGTAATAACAACGCAATACGATCACCTTTTTCTAGTAAATAATTATTTGCCAACGTATCAAACAAGTAACAAATCCCTGCTGTACCACCTTCAACGGCAAAAATATCAAACGGTTGTGCTTCGCTGGAAAATAATTCTTGATTTAAATATGCTTTAATCGGTTGTTCACACGCCTTCAAGCAACGAACAGGATTCGGATAATTATCCCCAATCACATAGTCTAACATGGCATCTAACCACATTTCCTTATCCATCCCAAAATAGTTATGCTCTGCTGTCCAAATTTCTTGTAAGAAGGTTGCCCCTTTGCTAGGATTTTCTGCTAAAAAGTTTAAGAAGCGTTGCGTTCTACCAAAACTTGGCTGAATCATACCAGCCGTTTGTTCGCTCCCCTCTCTTAACGTTTCTTTTGTAGCAAATTGACCTAATAAAAAAAAGGCTTCCCTTGGTGTTGGCGCCGTCCAATTAGGATTGCCTCGCCCTGCATTTAACAATGTTTCTAAATTATGATTTTCTTCATGTAATTTCTTCTCTAAAAATAGACTTAATTCAAACGGACTAAGATTTTCTGTCAATTCATCACTTGTTATCATTTTATCCTCCTGAAGCACATGCGGTCATTTAGTATTTAGTATGTAGTCTATACTACTCTTCTACCTCCAGATGTCAACCATTTAAGCGGAATATTCTGACAATTAATAAAAAAGAAACAATCCTTTATAAAAAATAAAGGATTGCTTCTTTTTCGCTGATTAACCAAAGAACCGTTGCATCTCAATTTTTGCTGATTGGACAGAATCAGAAGCATGAATTAAATTTTTGGTGACAGACAACCCATAATCCGCTCGTAAGGTGCCACTTTCAGCATCTAACGGATTCGTTGCTCCAACTAATTTACGCACTTTTTTAACCACATTGTCCCCTACAACGACCATCACAACCACTGGGCCACTTGTCATATAGGCTAATAATTCAGGGAAAAATAGTTCATCTTTTAAATGCTCATAGTGTTCCTTCACTGTTTCTACTGTTAGTCGTTCGAATTTAAGGTGCAATAAGTCAATACCTTTATCTTCAAAACGTTGAATGATTTTGCCAACTAACTTCCGTTCAACGCCATCTGGCTTAATAATTACTAAACTTGTTTCCTTCATTTTTTCCATCCCTTTCAAAACTTCCTTTTGCCCTTTCCCAAGGGGTAGCTACAGAATAAAATGAAAGCGGATACTTTGTCAATGATAAATTTTCTTTTCCTTTTGATTAAATAAAAAATTAAAGATTATTCACAAGGTTTGTGAATTGTTCTTTCAGTTCTGTATTGCTTGTTTCTTTTAAAAACAAATAAGGTTGCTCCTCTACTGGCTGTTCTTTACTCACATAAACTTTGGCTTCACCATTCACTAAAGTAAATAAATAGACATGCTTCTGGGCAACTTGTGTCGCACTGTCAGAGTATACTGCCACTAGGCAATAACCCCCTTCGCTGCCTGTTTCTGACCAATTTAACCAAATGGGATTGTTCCCAATAGCTGGTTGTATTTTAGGTTCATAACTCAATAAATCATCAGGCACTTGAATCGTGTAAAAAGCTACAGAGTGACCTGGTTGGTACGCTTGATAGTTCTGATTGCGTTCTTGACCCCAGATTTCCATGTATTGTCCTAACTGTTTTGCTTTTTGCTGATTCCAAATCGTCCCTTCTTCTGTAACTAATTCAGTTAATTCTTGTGTTTGCGTTGTTTGCTCTAATTCCAACGCCGTGGTTTGACTAACTTCGGTTGCTGAAATTGCTCTTGTTTCTTCAGTATTTACATTGTTTGTTTGTACGGTTTGTACTTTCTGTGATTCCTCTTTCGATTTTTGCCAACCACAGCTAGATAAAACGCTTCCAAAAACCGCTATCATAATAATCCCGTTTAGTTTCATTCCTTAAACTCCTGTTTTTATTTTTATTCTATCGAAATAAACCTAAAATCTCAATCCCTTTCTTTGGATAGTTGAAAACCATTTGGGAACTAGTAATTCTCCACAATTATAGTCCTCTAGTAATTGTTGGTATTGCTGTTCCATAGTCCTGATTTCTTTTTCACCAAAGCTCAGTGCCCAAACTAAAGAATAGAGTCCTGCGTGAAAAGTATAAAGCTTTTGAAACTGCCAAAATAAGGTAGGAACTTTCCCAGCAAAATAACCTTGTAATTGACCATAAGCAAACAATGGCGAAACATTTCTTGAAAAAAATTGTAACTTGTAAAATTCTTCATAAGGATCCCCAAAATCCCATCGATTAAAATCAATCACACCGACCTGCCTAGTTGGCAAGTAAATAAAATTTCCCACATGGAAATCTCCATGCTGATAAACCACAGGCCGTTGTTGCAATAACGGTAATTGTTTTTCTAAATATGAAATTATTGGCTGCTGGTACGGCATACAAAATTGAGATTCCTTATACTTATTTAGTTGGCTCTGCTTTTTTTCGTATAAATTTTGCGCAAGCTCTCTTTGACTAATCCTTTCAGGCAACAAAAGCTTATGGATTTTGTTTAAATAGCGGCCTGCCTCTACGCCTAAGTTCAGTTGTCTTTTGGGAGAAAGAGCGGGTAAAACATCGCTTAAGTCTTCACCTTCTAGATACGTTAATAACATGTATCCTTGTTCACTTTCAGGAATAGGTGCACATAAAAAAGGTTTAGAACTGGGAAATCCTAACGCCGCTACTTTTTTGATAAATTGATATTCTTGTTGTTTGGCTAATAACTCTTCTTGTTGAAAAATTCGCAATAAAAAGGTTTCTTGATTTTTGGTAACTTTAAACTTTAAATCAGTTGACCAACCACGGTGAATAGCTTCAACTTTTTGCCATTGCTGAAACTCTGGAATCTTTTCAAACGCCCTCATTACTTTCGCCTCCATTTCCCTATTGGTTTTAGTATACCAAAGAAAAAAGGCTGGAGACAATTGGGGATAAATTGTCTCTAGCCTTCACTGGTTATTGTTTTCTAGTTTTCCTTATATAAATCGTTCCACTCGTTACTAAGAAAGCTCCTCCTAAAACAATCCAGAAAGTACTAGGTACTTCTGCACCTGCTTTTGGTAATACTTTTTTGGGAAGCTGTTCTTGTTTCCCAATCATATTTTTATCAGAAAAAGCATGTGTACTTCCTGTTGATTTGGTTCCCTGATTTGCTGATGAATTCAGCGAATTAGCTAAGGATGACTCACTAGTAGTTTTTCCAGCTTTGTCTGGGTTTTGGTTTTTTCCTTCGATTGGTTCTTCACTTGTTTTTGTTTCTTTGTCTTTATCTGGTTTGCCACTTGCATCTGAGTCTTTGTCCTTTTCTGGTTCGCCACTTGCATTTGGCTCTTTGTCTTTTTCTGGTTCTTTATCTTTATCTGGTTCGCCACTTGCATTTGGTTCTTTGTCTTTTTCTGGTTCGCCACTTATATCTGGTCCTTTATCTTTATCTGGTTCGCCACTTGTATCTGGTTCTTTGCCTTTGTCTGGTTCTTCTACATGTGGTTGATTTATCTTGTGGTTATTTTCAAATAAAGCACCTAATTGTAGCAACGTTCGGTCTTCATTTAATGCACTATTAAATTGAATCCCCAAAGGCAGTCCTTCTTTTGAAACGTAAGTTGGTACACTTAATGCTGGATGTCCAAATAAATTTGCTTGTTGTGTAAACGGTGTATATGTGAACGCCGTCAGCCATTGGTCATAAATCAATTGTTTTTGTTCTACTGGTGACAATTGATCAATTTTTTCCATCTGTGCTGCATGTTCTGGCTTTAGTAACGGATTATCAATACTAGGTGCCGTGGCAGCTGTCGTTGGTGTTAATAAGATAGGATACTGTTGATAAAATTCGTCCATCGCTTGTGCTTGTAAAGCAATATCTGTCCAAGCCGCAGTTGTCTCTTCACTCGTTATATTTTTTCCTGTTTGAAAAAGCGCCCATGTTAACAGTTCTACATCATTTCGTTCAAGCGGTCTTTTCAATTTCTGCCGCGCCATAAAATCGGCAATTCCTGCTGAGCCAGCAGCTACAGTATAATAATTTTTCATTAGACGTTCCCCATCAACAGGGTGCTTCACTTCAACCAATGTGTACCCTTGGTCTTTTAAAAAAGCAACAGCTTCAGCGACCGCCTCTTTTGCTTCGGCACTTACAGGCGTTCCGGCAGGGGATTCTGTTGTATAAGCAATGGGTTGCGCTTGACTTAAATGTCCCGCAGGAAGATCTTTTTTGGTTAATAAGGTTTCAAATAATGCATTTGTATCCGCCACGGTTCGACTTAAACCAAAGTGAACAGTTTGACCTTTTGCACTATTAGAATTGCCAATGATTACTCCTCTAGAAGGTTTCAAGCCTACGGTGCCTGTCCAAGAAGCAGGGATGCGGATAGAGCCACCAGCATCACTTCCAGAAGCAATGGGAACAAATGCCGCGGCGACACTAGCACCCGCTCCGCCTGAAGAACCACCTGAATAATGGTTAGGATTCCATGGATTGACGGAAACGCCATATAACTTTGAATCTGAAATATTCTTCCAACCTAATTCTGGATAATTCGTTTGACCAATGATTATGAATCCGGCATTTTGTAGTGCTTTGACAAAGGTCGATGTCCCACCAGCTACTTGATCTCGGAGAAAACCAAAACCGTTCGTGTTGCTTTCACCTTTCAAGGATTGTCCTAACCCTTTTAGTAAGAGCGGCACACCTAGAAATGGTTGACCTGTATCTTGTAAAGCTTTTGCTTCTGTCAAAGCCGCTTCTTCTCGTAAAGTAATGACCGCATTTAATGTAGGATTTTCACGTTTAGTGATGGCCAACGCAATTTTTACTAGTTCTTCGCTCGTCACCTTTTTTTCTCTTACTAAAGTTGCTAACTCCAGTGCAGTTGCTTGTTTATAATCTGTTTCTGAAAAAACACTCTCTGCAGAAACAGCTTTTCCATCTGTATCACTATTTTGTATCTCATTTGTGGTTTCAGTGGTTACTGCAACCACATTTCGGCTACTGCTTTCGGCGATTGCCGAAGAGGATTCTTTTTCCTGCATCACCGTTTGGCTAGTAGTTTCAGATTCCAAGTTAGCTACAGTCTGACTGGTTTCTGTTGTTACTGATTCCGTCTCTGTTTGAACGGTTGTTTCTAGTATACTTTCTTGTGCCAACATTGGTACCCCTACCAGTGTTTGGCTAATTAATAAAATAATCCCTAACATTTTGAACAAAATCGACTTCTTCATAAGTCACATCCTTTATCTATTAATACAGTTAAAAAATCTGTATTACTTATAGCATAAATGAAAGCGATTAAAAAGTAAAGTTCTCTTGAAAATTCCCATGTTCAACTTTTAGGCTAGGTTCTTTTTATATGCTAAAATAGAATAGAAACGGAGGTTTTTTAATGGAATGGATTGAAATTAAGCACGCAACACAAAATAATTTGAAGAATATCTCTGTCAATATCCCTAAAAAGCAACTAACTGTTGTTACTGGACTTTCGGGTTCAGGAAAGTCCTCCTTAGTATTTGACACATTAGCCGCTGAATCACGTCGTGAACTAAATGATACATTTAGTTCGTTTGTTCAAAATTACTTACCCAAATATGGTCGTCCAGAAGTTGAAAAAATCGAGAATCTTCCTGTTGCAATTGTCATTGACCAGAAAAAAGTAGCAGGTAATTCTCGTTCGACAGTGGGAACGTACACAGATATTTATACGTTTTTACGTTTGCTGTTTTCACGAGCAGGTTCTCCATTTGTTGGTTATTCAGATACTTTTTCGTTTAATCATCCAGATGGAAAATGTCCAACATGCGACGGCTTAGGAAAGATTACCGAAATCAATCTTCATCAGCTAGTTGATTATGACAAATCATTAAACGAAGGGCCTATCGATTTCCCCACATTTACAGTTGGCAACTGGCGGTGGAAGCGTTATGCCCATAGTGATCTATTTGATTTGGATAAAAAAATCAAGGACTATTCTCCTGAAGAGTTAGCATTATTTTTATATGCTCCACAACAAAAACTAGCTAATCCACCCAAAGAGTGGCCTCATACAGCTTTGTATGAAGGAATCGTCCCGCGTATGCAACGTAGCATATTGCATACAGACGAAGGCAAACGTCATCAAAAATACCTTAATCACTTTGTTACCGTAAAAAGATGTCCTGATTGTTTAGGAAGTAGAGTCAATGAACGTGTTCGTAGCTGCAAAATTAATCAGAAAAGTATTGCTGATGCTGTTGACATGCCACTCACTGAATTACATTCTTTTATTCGTTCGATGGACCTTTCCTTAATAAAAAATATTCAAGAAGAGCTACTTGTACGTCTAGAAGCATTAATTAATATCGGTCTCTCCTACCTCACATTAGGACGAGCAACTGAAACACTTTCTGGTGGTGAAGCACAGCGGATTAAAATTGCTAAGTATGTAAACAGCGCCTTAAACGATATTATGTATATTTTAGATGAACCAAGTGCTGGCTTACATCCAAAGGACATCGAACGGATCAGTCGTGCATTGCTCAATTTAAAAAATAAAGGAAACACCGTGGTTCTGGTGGAACACAATCCACAATTAATTAGAGAAGCTGATTTTATCATCGATATAGGACCTTTCGCAGGCGAAAATGGTGGCCATGTCCAGTTTTCAGGAACGTATGACGCATTTTTAGCCTCCAAAACCTTGACTAGTCAAGCGCTTCAAGAGCCGCTCCCTTTAAACGACCAACCAAGAAAAGCAAGGAAGTCTTTATCAATCGAACATGCGACACTGCATAATTTAAACAATCTATCTGTCGAAGTTCCGTTAGGAGTTTTGACTGTTATTTGTGGGGTCGCTGGTTCAGGTAAATCATCATTAGCGGAAGAAATTTATCAAAAAGCCCAAGCTGATAACCAAGAAATTATTCATCTTTCACAAAAAAGCATTACCGCAAATTTACGATCCACACCAATGACCTATCTCAATATTTTTGATAAGGTCCGCAAACTGTTTGCGGAAGAAAATCATGTTAGTCCAGCTTTATTTAGCTATAATTCCAAAGGCGCCTGTCCTACTTGCAAGGGGAAAGGAATAATTGTCTCCGATATGTCTTTTATGGAGGATGTTACTAGTGTTTGCGAAACCTGTCACGGAACGCGTTACAAAGAAGAGGTGCTTCATTATCTGTATAACGGAAAAAATATCGTTGAAGTACTAGCTTTAAGCGTTAAAGATGGCTATGATTTTTTCAAAGACCAGCCTTTTGCTCTTTCATTAAAAAATTTACTGGAAGTTGGCTTAAGCTACCTTAAACTCAATCAATCGCTCTCAACATTATCCGGTGGCGAATTGCAAAGGGTAAAATTAGCAGACACACTTCACCAAAAAAAAGCTATCTATTTAATGGATGAACCTACAGATGGCTTACACTTAATTGATATCCAACAAAGTCTTCAACTTTTCAATCGAATGGTAGAAGAAGGAAACAGCTTAATTTTATTAGAACATCACATTGATGTGATTAAAAGTGCCGACTGGTTGATTGAACTAGGCCCCGAAGGTGGAGAAAAAGGCGGACAGCTTCTTTTTACAGGAACGCCAGCAAATATGCTAAATTCCACTCATTCTATTACTAAAGGCTATCTGTAAAATAAAAAGTACAAACGGTGCAAGCAACAAGCACCGTTTGTACTTTTTCTATTTCAACCCCACTTCCATCTTCACAGGTTGGTGATCTGTATATTTAAATTGTTCGTTCTTTGTTTTCACGCTATGAACAGCCACATTATCAGAAACAATAAAACCATCAATTACATACACTTGGGATGTTTCATAAGAGCCAGTGTATGGCTTATTAAGCACCCGCACAGTCGGCTGTTGATCATCATAAGCAAGTGAAAAATGTTTAGGTAAGTCTGCTGGATCAATTTCTCCTGGTGCCCAACCAGCTTCCCCTAGGTCAGGATATCGATGACTGCCTTTGAAAACTTGATTAAAGTCACCTCCAGCAATTACATAGTTTCCTTTAGCGTATTCTTGGGATAATACGTCAGCTAACTTTTTGCTTTGAGCAATCTTCCCTTCTCCATTGTCATAGGCTTCCAAATGTAAGTTAAAAACCACTAATTCTTTGTCTGTGCCTTTAATTGAAAAGCGCGTTTCTAGAAGCGCTCGTTTTAAGTTACTAATGCTAACGGGCCAACGAAAGGGATTGGGTAAAGCAATGCGTTTAGCCTCTGTTATTTTTTCATTTGATAATGTTAATAAACCACTTTCTACTCGTCCAATCGGCGGCCAAGGAATGGGCACATAATCTACCTTAAAATTATAAGCAAATGCGCTGTTCAGCTGTAGCTGTTTTTGTAATTCTTCCTCTTGATTGACTTCATAAGAACGTTGCGAGCGACGATCGACTTCTTGGAATAAGTAAATCATCGCTGGTAATTCTTTTAAAGTTCCTTCAATGCCTGTTAAATTCTGTTGGACCATTGCCTTATTAACTGGTTGGACAGTTTTGCCACCGTCCATAAAAAAATCTTCTGTTTGTCCTAGGCCAGCATAGCCTATGTTATACGTGACTAAAGAAATGGATTGCTTTTTTTCGATGGTTTGCTCTGAAAATTGTTTATTTATAGCAACTGGTTCAACCGCTCGTGGTCGAAACTCTCGGAAGGTTAAATATCCTATCAAAATTAAAGCTATGCTTAGAAGAAGGACCATCAAGCTACCGAGATATTTAAAAAACTTTTTCATTGATTCCGATGTTCCTTTCACATTATGTCAAACCAAAAGTAGTAATTATCTTCGTTGCTACTTCTTCTGGTGTCATGTTTGAATTATTTATTTTCGTTATTTTTACATTTGGAAATGTACTTTCTAGTTCACCTTCGTGGCTTACTAATCGATGTTCTTTAAAGGTATTGAGTAATTCTTTTCGAGAAGAGTCGACATCGCGTTTTGAAGGTTTTGCCTCTAGCCGCTCTGGATGAACATTTCGTTCTAGACGGATTGCTGTTGAAGAGACGAGTTCGACGAAATAGACGGCTTCATGTTTATTAAGAAAAATTTCTGATATTTCTTCTAAAAATTGAAAATCCTGTTCTTGATCAAAAGCAATCACCACTGTAAAAATAATATTTTTTGTTGTATTTGTGGCTGGATTTTCTACAAAGGCATGAAAAAGTTCCTTTCTAACGGAATCAGACAATTGAAACGCACGTTCCGTATACCCAAGATAGTTTGCAAATAAGTCAATGGTTTGATGATTAAATAGTAATTTAGCATCTAACTGCTTTTCTAAAGCCTTGCCAACGGTCATTTTCCCGACAGCTTGGGCACCAATTAAAACGATTAAAGACATCAACTTTCCCTCCTCTAGTCTAATTTTTAGGTGGCTATCTTCTACTATATCACACTATATTACAACACCTTACAAAACTGTTCGGAAAATTTTCTGTTTTTTATTACAAAAAAAAGACAAAAGACTCTATAATGAGAGAGGACTCGATTGATTATAGATGAGATAGGTGACGGAGAATGGCAATAGAAAAATATTTTGAAACAATAGATGGCAGTCAAATTTTTTATCAAATTTTTGGCAAAGAAACAAATTATCCCCTTGTGTTACTTCATGGTAATGGCAATGATCATACTTTTTTTAATTATCAAATTTCTTATTTCTCCAAGGAGTATCAAGTTATTGCGGTGGATACCCGCGGACATGGACGTTCCACCAATACACAAAGTCAATTAACTTTTCCGCTTTTGGCAGAAGATTTAGCTGGTATTATTCAACAAGAACACTTAACAAAAATTAATTTATTGGGCTTTAGTGACGGAGCAAATATTGCCATGGTTTTTACCCATTTATATCCTGATTTCGTCAACAAACTCGTCTTAAATTCTGGAAATGTCACCATGTCTGGTCTGAAAAAATATGTAACGATTGCCACTTATTTTCAATATTGGTTTTGTCGTATTGGCGCTTTTTTTTCAAAAAAATTGCGCGCACAGCTCCCTATCGTGGCTCTGTTATTTGAAGATACTGGACTGACAAAACAAGATTTAGAACACATCCCCTGTCCTACTCTTGTTATTACTGGCAGTCGAGATTTAATTGCGCTTTCCCATTCACGGGCGATTGCTGATGCCATTCCTGATGGTAAATTGGTCTTGGTAAATAAACAGGGTCATTTATTTGCCAAAAACTCACCAGATATTTTTAATAAAACAATCGAAAAATTCTTAAAGGAAATGAAGGTGTCTAAATGAAACAAATTATTCATTGGATCAAAACGCATACAGGATTACTAAAAACACTGTTTGTTATTGCGGTCTCAATTATTGTTGTTGCCCAACTTTTATCAATTGGTAAAACGATCTCATTTGAACAGTTAAAACAGATTTTTGATGAGATTCCGCTATGGAAATTGTTATTGATGATGGTTATCGGTTTAGTTTCCGTTACTCCGATGCTAAATTATGACTTAACATTAAATCGCATTTTAAACTTGAAAGTCTCAAAACGGGAACTCCTTGAATCTAGCTGGATTGTCAATACCATCAATAATATTGGTGGATTCGGTGGTTTGGTCAGCATGGGACTTCGTTCTGAATTTTATGGAAATAAAACAGAGGAAAAGAAAATTTTACCTGCGTTAACCCATATTTTACTTTTTGTGTTATCCGGTCTATCTATTTATAGTATTCTTTGCTTTTTCCTTGTTCAGTTTGACCCAAAGATGGCTTATTTACAGCAATATTGGATTTGGTTATTAGGTGGCGGTCTTTATTTCCCATTACTTTATCTTATTTTACATTTCCAAAAAAATAGTTCCTTTGGTAACCTCGATGCAAAAAATCGCTTATCTTTAGTTGTTTCTTCGTTTTTAGAATGGACAGGTGTTTTAATTACCTTTATCAGTATTGGTTACTTATTAGATGTACCGATTCCTTTAATTGATATTGTTCCTTTATATGTAGCAGCTTCGATTATTGGGATTGCTTCGATGATTCCAGGGGCTTTAGGTAGTTTTGATGTCATGATGATTTTAGGACTGAGCAACTTAGGTGTCGATCGTGAAATTATTGTTTTGTGGTTATTGCTCTATCGTTTATTCTATTATATTATTCCTTTCTTAATTGGCTGTTTGTTCTTTACAAAACACTTAAGCCAAAAATTGGATACTCATTATCGACAATTACTGAAACAAATTACTTTGGAAATTGCCCACAAATTAGAAGTGGTTTTACTTTATTTTTCAGGAATTATGATGGTGCTCCTAGCCACTATTCCAGAAGCCTTCACTCAAGTGCATTGGTTAAGAGATATTAACCCCTTCCGTTCACATATTATTATTCAAATTCCGAGTATTGTTTTAGGCTTTGCATTATTAATTATGGGACGTGGGATTGCTGATCGTGTTAAAAGAGCCTATTATCCAACGATTATTTTATTAATTGGTGCTATCTTGTATTCATTTGTTGTTGACTTTAGTATGTTTTCCATTTTCTATTTAGCTATTTTATTATTTATCGTTATTTTTTCAAAATCAGAATTGTACCGTGAACAACTGGTTTACTCTTGGGAGTGGATGACGATTGATGGGTTTATCTTTGGCTTGTTGACTTTGTTATACCTGGTAATTGGTGTTTATAATTTACCGAACTTCCCACACCATCGTCATCATTTTGTGGAATTTTTCTTGTTCCCTTCCGAACGGATCTGGTTGTCAGGATTTATCGCTATCCTCTTAGTTATGAGTTTTAACTTTCTATTTGTTCGCTACCTCCAAGGGAAAAAACACCAAGTGGGTGAGTTTCCAGAAGATAGTATCTTGCATAATATCTTAACAACTTATGGCGGGAATATTGACAGTGAACTTGTCTTTCTTCATGATAAACAGGTTTTCTTATATCCCAAAGAAGAACCGACTGTCTTTTTACAATTCAACACCATTAATAATAAATGCGTTGTGATGGGCAATCCTTCGGGGAACAAAGAAGATTTTCCTGCGGCGATTGATGCATTCCTTAAAGAAACAGATCGTTTCGGCTATGTCCCCGTCTTTTACGAAACCAATGAGGACAGCGTGATGTTACTACACGAATATGGCTACGAATTTATCAAAATGGGCGAAGAAGCCTTAGTTAATCTAGAAACATTTACGATGTCTGGGAAAAAATTCAAAGGCACCCGAGCAGTGTTTAATAAAATTACCAAAGCCGGCTATTCATTTGACGTACTCCAACCTCCTTTTAGTGCCGAACAAATGCACGAATTAAAAGCTATTTCAGATAGTTGGTTAGACAATCGAAAAGAAAAAGGCTTTTCACTGGGATTTTTCGATGAAGCGTATCTTCAAAGAAACCCAATTGCTGTTGTCCGAAATGCTGAAGGAGAAATGGTCTCTTTCGCTAATATCATTCCTAGTTACACAAATGAAGTTGGTACCATCGACTTGATGCGTCACCATAAAGAAAAAGCCCCTTCTGGAAGTATGGATTTCCTATTTATTCATTTATTTGAATATATGAAAACAGAAAATATTCATTATTTCAATTTAGGGATGGCTCCGTTAGCCAACGTTGGTCAATCAAGAAAAAGTTTTATTCAAGAACGGATTGCTGCGTTAATTTATGAATTTGGTTCAGAAATCTACTCCTTCCAAGGATTACGCGAATACAAGGAAAAATTTGCTAGCAAATGGCAACCCCGCTATACACTTTATTCTAAAAGTAGCTGGATTGTCTACGTGATGATCGCTTTACTCATTGTCGATCAAAAAAATATTGACTAACAAAAAGAAGCCCAATTAAGTATAAAAAGCTTGGCAACTTCACTGAAATTTAGTGAGGTTGCCAAGCTTTTTAATTTCTTTCATCTAGTTTTTCTTTAATTAAAAAGGCTGTTTCTTCGACAGATTTTGCGGTTACATCAATCACTGGGATACCATACTTCGCAAAAATTTCTTCGGCATAGGCTAATTCTTGTTCAATCCGTTCAACATTGGTATAACTGGTCTCATTACCTAAACCTAAAGAAGCCAACCGACTGCTACGAATCTGACCTAATGTTTCTGGCGAACAAACTAAACCAATCATTTTTTGTGGATCCATTTCTTCCAAAATTGGCGGCAATGGAACTTCTGGAATTAATGGTAAGTTAGAAACGCGGTAGCCTTGATTTGCTAAATACATACTGACTGGCGTTTTTGAGGTCCGCGAAACGCCTAACAACAATATATCAGAATCAAGAAACCCTTGAGGATTTTTGCCATCATCATATTTTACAGCAAATTCAATCGCTGAGATTTTATCAAAATAGGCACGATCTAGTTGGTGGCGTCGTCCAGGCTCTTCAATAGGATCTACTCCGGCTTTCGCTTGAATTAATTCAAAAAATGGCGCCATTAAATCTAAATATAACAACCCTGTTCGTTCACTAAATTCTTTCGCCGCTGTGATTAGTTGTTTACTGACTAATGTACTGACAACTAAGGCTTTATCTTTTAAGGCATCTTTTAAAATCTCCAATAATTCTTCTTCTGTTGTGACAAAAGAAAAATTGTATCGATTAAGAAAAGAAATATCTGGATATTGTGCGCTTGCTGCAGCTAACAATTTTTGTGATGTTTCTCCAAGTGAATCGGAAATAGTATAAACAATGATCTCTTTTTTCATAATTAAGCTCCCTTATCTATTTTGTGCGGCTTCTTTCGCTTGTTGCGTAATATAGGTTAAAATTTTCGTTTTCGTAATTTTTCCAATAACTTTTTTAGGATTTTCTTTTTCAACGACTGGCAAAGAATCCACTTCGTATTTTTGCAAAGTGTCAGCAGCTTCAAGAATAGTAAATTCTGGTGTGCAGGTTTTCACATGTGGCACTCTTGTCATACAAACAGCAACAGGTGTGCCATCAATATTTGTATTTAAAGAGGCCCGTAATAAATCTTTTCGTGACAAAACCCCTAATAATTCTTTTGCTTCATCCATGACATAAAGAGAACCGACATCATACATAAATAAGTTGGTAATCGCATCTCGAATTGAGGTGTCTTGGACAACCATCAATGGTGGACTCATGATCTCCTGAACTTTTGTTTGAAAAACGTCAAAAAAGAAAAAAGCCTCCATATTATCACTTTCGTAAGTATAACCAACTTTCGGACTTGCTTTTAAAATTCCTGAAAGTGTTAAAAAAGACAAATCAGAACGCAATGTCGCACGTGAAACGGCTAGTATGTCCGAAATGCGTTCACCACTAACTGGCTGATGCTCTTTTACAACAGCGATAATTTGCTCTTGTCGTTTACTTAATTTCATCATTTCCTCCTCAATTCCTCTTAAACAAATTGTGCATTCGCTTACAATTATACACATATTTATTGTTTTTTCAACATATTGATAAGAAACTTTTTCTATTGACAAACTTATTTCCGTCTATTATGATGTTTATTGAACATATAAGACACATATTAAACGGAGGTCACGCATGAAAAAGTTTATTTATTCTTTTAACGAAACACACAATGAAGGTAAAGAGACTCTTGGTGGTAAAGGGGCGAACTTGGCAGAAATGACACGCTTAGGTTTGCCGATTCCGCAAGGATTCACGATTACAACCCGTTGCTGTATGGACTATTTGGCAGATGCTACTTTCTTTGAAGAACACTTACAATCAGAAATTTTGAAAGCGGTTAAAAATCTAGAAACTGAAACAGGCAAATCTTTTACCGCGGACAATGAGATTCTCTTAGTTTCCGTTCGCAGCGGTGCTGCCTTCTCGATGCCTGGTATGATGGATACTATTTTAAATTTAGGTTTAAATGATCAACGTGTGAAAAAATTTGCGACCTTAACCTCTCCTGGTTTTGCTTTTGACTGCTATCGCCGACTTATTCAAATGTTTGGAGACGTCGTCTATCACATTCCCAAAGAATTATTTGACCAACAAAAAGAGCGCTTGGAACAAGAGCTAAACAAAAAAATTATCGCTTTTCAAGAAGCAGATCATTTCGCCTTGATTGTCCGCTACCAAGAAGTTTTTGAACAACATCAGGTGGTCTTCCCGCAAGACCCTGTCGCACAACTTTTTGAAGCAATCAAAGCTGTTTTTGATTCATGGAATAATCAACGTGCGGTGGTTTATCGAAACTTACATCATATTGCACATGATTTAGGTACAGCTGTCAACATTCAAGAAATGGTTTTCGGCAATCGTGGACTAGACAGTGGCACTGGCGTTGTTTTCACTAGAAATCCGGTCACAGGGGAAAATCAACTGTTTGGAGAGTTTCTTTTGAACGCGCAAGGAGAAGATGTAGTGGCTGGTATTCGGACGCCAGAACCCATTCGTCGTTTACGTTTGACTATGCCAAAAGTTTATCAAGATTTTCGCCATTACGCAGAACTTTTAGAATATCATTATCGTGACATGCAAGATATTGAATTTACCATTGAAAATGAAAAATTATATATTTTACAAACAAGAAACGGGAAACGAACCGCCGCAGCTACGGTTAAAATTGCTTTAGACTTAGCCAAAGAAAATCGCATTACTAAACAAGAAGCACTGTTGCGTGTGACACCTGATACGATTGATCAATTAATTCATCCCGTGTTTGATCAAGAGAAACGACAACACATGGAACGCTTAGCTATGGGTCTTCCTGCTAGTCCTGGTGCAGCAAGTGGCCAAATTGTTTTTACAGCAGAAAAAGCCAAAGAACTGACCAATCTAGGAAAGAAAGTCATTCTTGTTCGTCAAGAAACTTCACCAGAAGATATTGAAGGCATGGTTGTAAGCGAAGCAATTGTGACCAGTCGTGGCGGAATGACTTCTCATGCCGCTGTGGTCGCACGAGGAATGGGAACTTGCTGTGTGACTGGTTGTGAAAGTTTAACCGTCAATGAAGAAGCCAAACAACTACACTGCGGGCCACAGGTCATCTTAGAAGGAACAATCATTTCCGTCGATGGCTCAACGGGGGAAATTTATCTTGGCGAAATTCCTACAATTTCTGCTGATAATAACGATGACCTTCAAGAGCTCTTGTCTTGGGCAGATGCATATGCTGATTTAACTGTTCGTGCCAATGCAGAAACTACACAAGATTTAGAGACTGCTATCCGTTTTGGCGCAGCGGGGATTGGTTTAGCGCGAACAGAGCATATGTTTTTCGGTGAAGAGCGTGTCTTGGAAATGCGTCGCCTGATTTTAGCAGAGTCTGAAAAGGAAGCAACCTATGCGTTGGAGCAACTTCTTCATTTTCAACAGGAAGACTTTTATCAAATGCTGAAAGTAGTTCAAGACAAGCCCATGGTGGTCCGCTTGTTAGATCCGCCGATGCATGAGTTTTTACCTCATGAAAAGAATGATATTCAATTATTGGCGAAGCAACTACAACGGTTCCCGGTGACCATCGCCAAACAAATTGAACGGTTACAAGAAACCAATCCAATGTTGGGCCATCGTGGTTGTCGTTTAGGTGTGACCCAACCACAAATATACAAAATGCAAGTTACAGCCTTATTTACTAGTGCCATTCGATTAGTCAAAGAAGGAATTACTGTTTATCCAGAAGTGATGATTCCTCTAATCGCCGAAAAAGAAGAACTTCTCTATCTCAAACGCATTTTAAAAGAAACGATTGACGGTCTCTTTGAAGAACATAAGATGACTCCTTTCCCTTACGAAATCGGGACAATGATTGAACTACCGAGAGCTTGTCTGATTGCGGATCAGTTAGCAGAAGAAGCAGACTTTTTCAGCTTTGGAACAAATGATTTAACACAAATGACCTATGGTTTTTCTCGTGATGATATCGGTAAATTCATTAATACGTATCGAGAAAAGAAAATCATTACCCAAGATCCGTTTCAATCACTAGATCAAACAGGTGTTGGTCAACTGATTCAATTAGCTGTAGAGAAAGCGCGTCGCACTAAACCAAACATGAGTATTGGCGTATGTGGAGAAGTCGGTGGTGATCCGCAATCCATCACGTTTTTCCAAACACTTGGCCTAAACTACATCTCTTGCTCACCTTATCGGGTACCTATTGCGAAACTCGCAGCTGCCCAAGCCAAAATTTTAACCGAACCGGCTGTGACTGAAGAACAAATGGTCCTTCTTTAATTTAACGTGTGTAACAAATGATTCATCCTTACAAGATAAAAAGTGCTAGGAACATCAGTCGAAACGGCTGATGTTCCTAGCACTAAATTTTAAGATCAATGATTGCACTCTGGTTATTTTCTTATAAACGCGGCATCTTTTGTCAAGGGGTCTGTTACATCTGATACATATCTTTCTACTTTCATATGCAAATCATATTTTTCTCTAAGTTCCGTAATACGGGTCATCATTGGAGAAGCGTGGTGTTTGTCTAATGCTTCCTGATCTGTCCAACTATCAATCAGCAGAACTGTTTCTTCATCGTCCATTGGAAAAAAGTATTCATAGCGACTATTCCCTTTTTCTGCACGAATCGCCTCTACAATTCCGCTGGCAATCATTTCTTTGGCAAATTCTCTTGCACCTCCATTTGTCCCACTATAATAAATATTTATAGTAATCGCCATCTGTCTTCCCCCCTAAATTTACTTGCCTTTTTACGTTCCCGACTGGAATTGAACCAGCGACCTACCGCTTAGGAGGCGGTTGCTCTATCCTACTGAGCTACGAGAACAATCTGTTTTAATTTTAGAAGTCTTCACTACATCTGTCAATAGACAAAAAGAAAGTATCCTGCATAAATAATTATGCGAGATACTTTCTTTCAGTGAAACACGTCGTTCGTTTATCTATTATTTTTTTTGCCGCCGATCAAGAATCATTTTTCCTAAATAATAAAGTCCTGTCGCAATAGCTATATATTGCCCAATTTTATTATTGCGTGCAACTTTTTCTTGTTTCGTTTTCGCCATTGTCCCCATCACCTTTCTAAAATAATTCTTTTTACATTTTTATTATAGTAGGTTCTGTCATTTTTTGCGAATAAACACACTTTTAAAAATAATCTTCTAAAATTGGCATGCCTTTGACTAAACGTTGGCCTAAACGTCGAACTGCCGTTGCGTCTCCTTGCAAGCGTTCATAAAAAGATAACGTTTCTGTTGAACGATAGCCCAAGAATAGTTGCGTCCACGTTTGGATATCTGCTTTCAAAGCAGCAGTCCCTTCCTTTTCCACAGCACCTTTAGTCACTGTCGCTTTTCCTTGTTCGTCAATTGTGATTGTCCAAATACCTTCATTCCATGGCCCATAGGAATCTTCAATCTCTAAAGAATACGTTTCTTTTTCTCCTGATTGAAATGGATACTTTTCCAGAAATGTTTGTAACTCAACGATTCGTGCCATCATGTAAGGTAAAATTTTTACAGAAGCTGCTGGCGTTGGCATTAAATCATTTAAATCTTTTCCAGCAAAACCATTAATCCAATGGAACGATTGAACGGAACCACTATGTGAGCCAATAAACCCAGCTAAAGCTTTAAAAGCTGTATTAGTTAAATAGTTCCATTCTACGATTTCAAAGGTGCCAGCAGCTATCCGATAAATCACATAGCCTTCCGCTTTCCCTTCTGACGAATAATAAATCGCTTGATTATTTGGTTTACTTGCACGATTCAGCGTATAATCCAGCCACCAAGTTTCACGGATCACACCACCAGAGTGCGCTCTTTGATTTTCAAGGTATACGTCTTTAATGACCTCTTTACCGTCAGCCCAAGAAACTCGTTTAATGGTACCCGGAACTCGTTTAACACGTGGCCAATCTTCCGTTTTAATTGTATACTCTGCTTGTTCAAATGTTTGTTCATAGCCATATTGACGATAAAATGGATATGAAAACGGTGCTAAGTAAGAAAGGGCAACCTTTTGTTTCGCTAAATCAGCCAACATTTCTTTCATAATAGCAGAGATGCCGCCTTCACCACGATATTCTGGATAAGAAGCCACATAGCCAATTCCAGCCATGGGATAGCGGACACCATGGAAATTCACTTGAAAAGGTGTCGCCATCACTTGACTTGTTAATTGCTCATCAATTAGGAAGCCATAGCTTTGCGTATGTGACAACAATTTTTCAAAACGTTCTTGGCGTTCAGCCGTGGGTTCCTGATTAAAAGCATAGATGACAAGATCAAACATCTCTTTCATTTCTTCTTTGCCCATTTTTTTGACTCTTTTAGTTGTCATTTTCTTTCCTCCTCGCACATTGTATCAATTCATTTTATCACAGAAACAGTTCTCTTTCTAAAAGCCGTTATTTGCTGTCATTTCTTTGAACCAACGACCGCTTTTCTTAATGGTCCGTTTCGCATCATCATCTAAATCCACAGCGATGAAGCCATAACGATTTTTATAGGCATTAAGCCAAGACCAGTTATCCATACACGTCCACATATGATATCCTTGAACATTACTACCTTCTTGAATCGCTTGATGCACCCATTTCAAGTGATCCTGCACGAATTCAATCCGATAATCATCTTCAATGACTCCTTGTTCATTGACAAAGCGTTCTTCTCCTTCTACGCCCATGCCATTTTCTGAAATGTAGCAGCGAATGTTGCCATAATTTTCTTTTAAATTCATTAATGTATCATAAATACCTTTTTCGTAGATTTCCCAGCCACGGTAAGGATTCATTTTTTTGCCAGGCATATCGTAGACATCATAAAAATCTTCTGGAAGTAAGCCTTCTGGTCGTGTTTCAACAGGTGTTTCTTTTGCTTTGGCACGACGTGGTTGATAGTAGTTTACTCCTAATAAGTCCACAGTATTTTCAGCAATTATTGCTAAATCTTCTGGCGTTGTTTCTGGCAACAAGTCATTTGCTTTCGCCCAAGCAACCATATCTTCTGGAAAATGACCTTTAACAGCCGGGTCTAAAAACGAACGGTTAAAGAAACCATCGACAAATTTAGCCGCATTTACATCGGCTTCGTTGTGCTCATCACGAGGATAAGTCGGCGTTAAGTTTAAAATAATGCCAATTTCACCTGATAAGTTCATAGAATGATAGACGGCAATCGCTTTGGCACTAGCTAAAGCTTCATGATAGAGTACTTGAATCCCTTCTTTTAGATTCACTTTATCAGGATAATGCCAGCCATAGAGATAACCACCTTCAACTGGTACAATTGGTTCATTGTGCGTAAACCATTTTTTCACGCGATCGCCAAACAATTCAAAACAGGTTTTGGCAAAGTCAACATACAAATCAACCACTTCACGGCTTTCCCAACCACCTTTTTCTTGAAGTACCATCGGCATATCAAAATGATACAAGTTCATAAAGGGCTCAATCCCTTGTTCTAATAAATCATCAATCACTTGATTATAAAAATCAACTGCTGTTTGATTGACTTTTCCTGTTGTAGGATCTGGAATTAAACGGCTCCATTGAATGGATGTTCGAAAAGAGTTATGTCCCGTTTCTTTCATTAACTGAATATCTTCTTGGTATTTTTTATAAAATTGTGAGGTCTTATCTGGACCGACTTGTTGAAAAAATTTTTCTGGCGCTTCTTGATACCAAAAATCCCAAATATTTTGACCTTTACCATCACCTTCAAAAACGCCTTCTGTTTGAGGACCGCTGGCTGCAGAACCCCACCAAAAATTTTCTGGAAATTGATATTTCATGTTATTTGCTCCTTTACGATTTAATCATTAAAAAAAGGATTGAACCCTCCGTAAGAGTCCGGACGATTCAATCCTTCGATTTTTTACTCGGCTGCTTCTGCGGCTGCTTCTTGTTTCAAGTATTGATCTGTTGCTACTTTTACGAAAGGCATGTAGATCAAAATAGAAATCAATAAGTTAACAGCTGCTAAAACTCCGCCGGCGATACTCTTCGTTGCTAAAAATCCGCCAATAATTGGTGGTGTTACCCAAGGTGGCATAAAGGTTGCAGCTGGTACTAAACCAGTTGCTGTCGCCACATACGCAACAGTTACAAGAACCATTGGGACTAAAATGAATGGGATAAACATAATTGGGTTTAAAACAATTGGTAAACCGAACATGACTGGTTCATTAATATTAAATAGTCCTGGTGCTAAACTTAAGTTTGTAATGACTTTGTATGGTTTGTTACGACGACCTACGATAAAGATAGCAATTAACAGACCTAATGTTGCCCCTGTTCCACCTAAGTTTACAAATGAATCAAAGAAAGGTTTGTTTACAATATAAGGAATTGCTTTACCTGCTTCTAAAGCTTTAATGTTCGCATCAATCGCTGGTACGTTGATTGTTTGCATTAATGGGTCAACCATGTTGGCACCATGTAAACCAAAGAACCATAAGAATGGTGTAATGAAAGCTAACAATAATGCTGATGGGTAGCTGTTTGCAAGTCCCATAAATGGTTGTTGAACTGCTTCATAGAATGAAATAACGATATTGTCAATTCCTAAAGCAAATAGAATTGATGTAATTAAACTAAATAAACTGATTGTAATCATTGCTGGTAATAATGCCGCAAATGATTTTGCTACTGCTGGTGGTACACCATCAGGCATTTTGATAACTAATTTAGGATTGCCAGATAAACGTTGGAATAGTTCTCCTGAAATAAGTGCAATAATCAAAGCAATAAATAATCCAGTTGCGCCCATGCCTTCTAAGCCGCCAACTGCGAAGAATGAAGCTACAGAAACTGTACCGGCTGCAATGCCGTCTTTTCCATAAGATTTAACTAAATTGTGTGCTACTAAAAAGGCTACTAAAACGGCAAAGATTGCGAATGTACCGTTCCAAATGTTACCACCAAAGCTTTTCCAAATTGGTGCATCGTTATACATCATTGGGAAAATTTTGTTTAAAAAGTCCTCATATCCTGGAATTGGAATATTATTAATTAATACCGCCAAAGCCCCTAAAATCATTAATGGCATCGTTACGACAAACGCGTCACGAATTGCTACCAAGTGCCGTTGCGCTGCGATAACTGACGCTTTCGGCATAAAGTGTTTCTCCATCCATTGAACAAATCCGTCCATTGTTATTCCTCCTAATTAACGCTTTCTCAAGCGCGTTTTTCTTATAAGACGCATTGACAACGAGATTACTCGTTATCAATACGGCGATAAAGATCGATAATTTCTTTTGCTAAATCTGTAAATGCAATCGCAGTCATTAAATGATCTTGACTGTGCACTGTTAACAATGTTACTTGCATGTTATTGCCTTTTGCTTCTTCTGTTAACATTCCTGTTTGCGAATGATGTGCATGTACAAGTGATTCTTCTGCATCTGCAATTTTTTTGTCTGCTAATTCAAAATCCCCCGATTTTGCTGCGGCAATCGCTTCCATTGCATCGCTTTTAGCATTTCCGCCATACATGATTAAACCCATGATTGCTTCTAAGTTCTGTTGTCCGTCCATTACCTCTACCCCATTTTCTGCTCTAGTTTGATGATCCCATTA
This sequence comes from Enterococcus sp. AZ011, assembly GCF_050548355.1. NCBI lineage: Bacteria > Bacillati > Bacillota > Bacilli > Lactobacillales > Enterococcaceae > Enterococcus > Enterococcus sp. AZ011. Next base: position 822,444 of record NZ_CP172959.1, on the reverse strand, counting down.
ATGAAATTGCTTGATCTAAAACTTTTTCGCCATTCATCATGCCATAGTCCGCCATGTTAATTACATCTAAAGGAATCCCTTTTGGTTGTAATTTTTGTTCAAATTGCCCTTTCATGAAACGAACTTGTGGGCCTAATAATAAAACATTCACCTCTTTATTTTCCAAGTTTGTATCTGCTTCAGAAGCCGATACTGCAAAGATGTCTGCTTCCATACCACGATCTTCTGCTGCTTTTTGCATTTTTGTTACTAATAAACTTGTGCTCATTCCTGCGGAACAAACTAACATAATTGTTTTTTTTGCCATTTTCCTTCATCTCCTAAATTCTCTTTGTTTTGCTTTACACCTTTATATAAGCAAGAAGCGTGCCAAGTTTTAACACATTAAAAACCTTGATATGACAACGTTTATTGATATAGAAAGCGTGTACACACTAAAAATAAAACGATTACACACAGCTTTTTTGTGTGCGTTTCCAAAATAATAGGGCAACAAAAGAAAGTGAGCGATAACCCGAAACGACTCATCGCTCACTTTCTAAAGCTGAAGAGAATCAACTGGACAAAAGCCGCTTTTTCCCTTTAAGCAGTTTCCATCATTTTAAGCATTTTATAAAACTGTTTCTTTTTAAAATAACTTAAAAAGATACCTAATACTGCATCATTCAGTTTTTGTAACGCCCCATAAGAAACCATTGTTTCTGTATAACGCAGTTCACAGCTTTTTTCATCAATTGGCTGTAGCTCATACCGCACCGAGAAATCATTTTTAGTTGTGGATGTTCGAAATTGATAGGTCTTATTTTCTACAGCTTCTTCAATAACTATTTTCGCGCGACTATTTTTACTATATTCTTTGATATATTCAAACTTACGTAACTGCTTTCTTGTAAGAGTTTTGCCTGTTTGCTTACGGATATCAAAAATAACAGAATTCATTAATTGCGTGTAAAATTCATCTGCTGAAATAGTTAATGTTTTCGTAATTTCCATTACCGTTTCACCTCATCCTTTGTCGCCTCTTCTTCAGCAACTTTTTTTCCTTTAAAAAACAGGTAACCACCAAGTCCAATGAGAAAAATCCCCGTTGTCAGACTTAATAAATCATAGTTTAAGGAGCTGGGATTCAACGAATACAAAACAATCAAGAAGCCAATACTACATAAAAATAATCCATTTCTAATCATTTTCATCCATCCTATCTTTTTAGACTACCGTTGCTTGGAAGTATAAAACGCCACCCCAAGGTTGTTCCTTAATCAGCTGTTTTGCAACTTGTGCAGCAGTTTCAGGGTCTCCTTCAACTTCAAAAAATAACTTAATACCATTTTTTTCTTTAAAAGTAAATGTTTCATTTTCCCCTTGATATGCCTCTAATAAAGTAATAATTTCCTCTTGCTTCATTGCACTTGCAATCGAAATCATGCCGCTCGCTCCTTTCTATACAAGTAATTGCTGTTTTTATTGCTTATTGCTCTCTTTCGCCTAATGCAGGATCCATTTTGTTAGCAGCGATAACAAACGGTGTCCAAATCAAGAAAGTGACTACCATACATACCAACGCTACGATTGGTGCGCGCCAGTCGGCACCTGTCGCTAAGAAAGATAATAGCAACGGCGGTGTCACCCATGCGACTTGTTGAGAAACTGGGGCGACTAGCCCAAGATACGTTGCAACCCAGCCAATTGTAGTAGCAACTAATGGCGCAATTACAAATGGAATAAACATAATTGGATTCAGAACAACTGGTAAACCAAACATAATCGGTTCATTGATATTAAAGATCCCAGGCCCTAATGATAATTTACCAACTGTTAAATAATCTGCTCGTTTGGAGAATAACAAGATTGCAATAATTAGGACGATTGTACCGCCTGAACCACCAAACCAAGCAAAAGCATCAAACGAACCACGGACCCACATGTAGGCTTTACCGTCGTCAATAGCGGCTAAAACCGCAGCTGTTCCTGTTTTTCCTTCATAACCTTTTTGGAAAATATCAATATTGATTAATTGTGCTTGTCCCCAAATTCCTTCAAGAACTGGTGCCAAAACGTTTGGCCCATGAATACCAAAGAACCAGAAAATTTGAACAAAAACCGTTACGATTAACACAGCGCCTAGTCCTTGTGATAACCCAAGGAACGGTTCCGCGATATATTTTTGAATTAAGTCAATTAATAATTGACCGCCTGAAAGTTTTGACACCGTAAAGTTAATAATTGCTACGACATACAATGCGATTGTTGCTGGTAAAATTGCCGCAAACGCTTTTGAAACTGCTGGTGGTACAGAATCAGGCATTTTTATTGTTAAATCCGCTTGCATTAATTTACAAAAAATAATGGTTGATAAAGCGCCCATAATCATCACCGTAAAGAAAGCGTTACCATTTAGATGGTTGAGATTTAACCAACCCCATGGATTGACAGTCAATTGATTATTAGCAATTGACGCACCAATTTCTGCCCCATTAATTGCGTTGGCAATCTTTTCTGGCACTTTTACAGCTAATTCAGCTGTGTTATTTGGTGCAAAAGCAACACCTGAAATTAAGGTAGCTAAACTGACAATCCCACCAGCTAGCTCATTCACATTGTATGCTTTCGCTAAGTTATAGCCCCAAGAAAAAGCGAAAATCAAACCAGCGATAGCCAATGTACCATTCCAAACAAAACCATTAATCCCAATGATGACATTCAATACTGCAAAAATACCTTTGTCTGCTTCCAAACTTGCCGCATAAGTTGAGACAAACTCTTGGGGAAGATCTCGAATAATTGCGTTAATCATTACGGCGACTGATCCAGCCATTGTCGCAGGTAATGTACCAATAAAAGCATCCCTTAGTGCCACCAGATGTTTCTGTGCACCAATTTTTGCGGCAGTTGGTAAGATATATTTTTCCATCCATGCCATTAATCCGTTCATTTTTATTCCTCCTGTATCCATTTATATTTATTAAAAAGGCAGTAGCCTCATTAAACGAATGAATCGAGCGTACAAAACAAAACCTTTGGTAACATGCACTATCCTTATTTGCTATTCACTTTTCCTAAACGTTTTAATTCCTTATCCCATTAATGAGATTGCTTGATCTAAAACTTTTTCGCCATTCATCATGCCATAATCTGCCATGTTAATTACATCTAAAGGAATCCCTTTTGGTTGTAATTTTTGTTCAAATTGCCCTTTCATGAAACGAACTTGTGGACCTAAAAGTAAAACATTCACCTCTTTATTTTCCAAGTTTGTATCTGCTTCAGAAGCCGATACTGCAAAGATGTCTGCTTCCATGCCACGATCTTCTGCTGCTTTTTGCATTTTTGTTACTAATAAACTCGTGCTCATTCCTGCGGAACAAACTAACATAATTGTTTTTTTTGCCATTTTTTCTTCATCTCCTTAAAAGTTATGACGTTATACACTTTATTTATAGCAATAATTGTGCCAAGTTTTCCCCTCATTAAAATACTGATATAACAGCTTTTGTCATAAAAAAAAGCGTGCACACACTAAAAGAAAACGCTTACACACATGGAATTGTGTGTAACTTACAAAAAGAAAACATCAAGAAAAAAGAGAGCGTTTTCTCATTTCTTGATGTTTTTTTATTTATTATTGTTTACTTTTAATTTCATTTTCTAAAAACATTTGGGTAACATGCGCAACTTCCGCTTCTGGAATCGTCACACGATACGCCCGTTCAATTAACATAAAATTCGTGCGTACGACATCGATTTCTAAACGATGTGTTTTAACATATTCCGCTAAGTTTGGAAAATTTCTTGTTTCTTCTCCTTTAATTAAAGCATCTACCAGAAAAGCCAAATGAATCATGATTCCGGCATCCACCCCTGGTTCAACAATAATATGCATATCTGTTTGTATTTGATGAACTGTTTTTTGTAACATGAGAATTAATTTTTGTAAGGAGTCCACAGAAGTAATGACGCCACTTAGTGAATGAACAATTGTATCAATCGCCACTTCATCACTAGCAATCCGTTTCAGTACATTTAATTTTTCATCATCAAAAATATCATAGACGGAAAAGAAGGGAATATTTTGATATTCAACATCCACAGTTCCCGCAATGGCCTTAATTTCATATTCTTCCATCAAGTTGTCGATATGCTTTTTAAACGTTTCTCGTTCAATAAATTGCATTTGAATCAGTTCCACTTTTGTTTCATCAATAACGGGTAAGATTCGTTGGTATAGTTTTGCGGCGACCCCTTCTCCTGTAAAGCACGTCACGATTACTGCTTTTTTTACGTTTTGACGTTTTTGCAGACTAGAGCGAAATTGTTCTCTCACAACGCTTTCAAAAGAAAGTTGAATATTTTGGTAAATGTCCTCTAAACTTCGTCCCACGCTTGCCATTCGAATAGCTTCTAAGACAATCATCGTGCTCGTCATTGTAATCGCCTTCGTTCGGATACCTGTTTCTTCAAACAACATATTTCCAAACGAATTTAATGAACCCATATCCGTCAGTAATAAAATCCCATTATTTAACGATTCTTTTTGCGTAATTACTTGGTTTCGTAATTGTTCATACATTGTTTGAACTTCCATCGTTAACGGCATATTCATCGCTGTTCCGATTGATGTTCCTAAAAGTTCTTGGGCGGTTTTCAACATACTTGAGGCAGTAGAATCCCCATGCATTAAGACGAACACACCAACATTATTTTCTGGAGTTCTTTCTTCTTTACCGACATTTATAGATAAAAACATACTAATAAAGCCAATTTCATCGAAAGGAATCTCTATGTTGTTCTCTTCTTCAATAATAGAAGATAAATCTAAGGCTACTTGAAATTCTTTTTTCATGTTTTTACGGACATTATTTAAATCAGGATGGACAATCACATGACCTTCTTTGACACGTTCAATCGTACTTTGTAAATGAAGCGCAAAGGCAAAGCGTGCTGTTTCGTTGTACGTGTGTTCCAAACGCTCTTCTGCGATATCATAAAGACGATTCGTTAAGTCCCAAATAGCTTCTGGTAATAACTCCTTATGTAAAGAATGTTGGGTTAATTCTTCGACATAATTTTTAAAATACGCATTCATATCTTTGGAAATCAATTCTTCTAAATCAACATTTTCTAAGTCAGCTTCGGACAAGTCAGCGACTTTTTCTTCGATTTCATTGTAAACTTGCATGTCTCTAGCTGGATCTTGTGACCAAACAATTTTGTTGGTGCCTGGCTGGAAAGATAAATAATTACTTTTACTATCGACAAATTGATCCAAGCGCTCAGGTACTTCTTTAATTTTTAATAATCCTTTTTGGACAGGTAACGACAAATCCCGTTTACGGATAACCAAATGTTCTAAATTGTGCGTCCGATAATAAAGAAATGACTTAGCACAAACCAATTTTAAGTCCCGCTTCACCTGACCAATATTTCCTTCTGCATCGTATAACATAAAAGCCAAAACTGCTTCGCGTTCGATATCAATTTGTTGGCCCAAACGTGTTGCCTCTTGCTGAATAAATAACGAAATGATGGCATAACGCTCATCTAGCGTCCGTGCATCTAAAGATGGTAATGTAATCGACATCGGAATCCGCCGATTGAAAGTGGTTAAAAAGTTTTCTGAGGATTCCGTTGTCGCACCAATAATTTGAACAGAGGCTTCATAGGTTTGACCACTTTCTCCTAATGGACGGTACACGCCTTTATCAATAAACGTAAAGAGCATTTCTTGACCTTCTGGCGGTAAGCGATGAATTTCATCTAAAAAGAGAATCCCGCCATCTGCTTTTGCCATTAAGCCTGGACTATCTTCATTCGCACCAGTATAGGCGCCTTTTTTTACGCCAAAGATATGACCAAATAATAATTGTGGGTTTTGTGCATAATCAGCACAATTAAAAGAGACAAAAGGGGCATCTTCATCTAAGGTTTTTGAATCAATTGCAAAACGGTACATACATTCAGCAAAAAGAGATTTCCCTGTTCCTGTTTTCCCAAAAATAATCGTATGCAAACCTCTTGGTGGATATAAAATAGCCGCCTTGGCCTGCTGAATACTCACTTTTAAAGAATCATTGGCACCTACTAATGTGTCAAAACTAACAGAGGTGGACTCATCTACATGGACTTGTTCTCCTTCATTGATTGTTGGCACTGAATAGATAACAGGACGTCCAGTACTTCTAGTAATTTTCTTTTCTTTGAATAATTCATTTAAATAACGGCTGGCATTACTGCGATCAATCATTAACTGTTCTGCTACCGCTCCTGCCGTTAAGCCAGTTTCATTTTTTTGAAGTAACGCTAAGATTTCTTCCTTCCGAGATTTCATGGAATCCTCCTCGATACAACGTTCTGCTTGAAGCTCGTAAAGCGTTATTTCTTCGCTTTACGAGCTCCTTTGTTTTTCGTGTTTTTCTTTTTGTTTTTCTTCTTTTTGCGTGTTTCTTGCGGTTCTTTGACAACAGAATTTACTGTTTCTGGTTTTCTTTCTTTCGTACTCTTTTTTTCTGAATACGTATCTTTGACTACGTTCTTTTTTTCTAGTTCATCTTTGGCTTTTGGCTGCTCATGAAGTGCACCATCATATAAAAAGATTTCCTGATAAGGAATGGCCAATTGTTTCATCAAACGTTGATAATCCCTTTTGGTGCCATCGTTGATAAACGTAATCACTGCCCCTTGTGCACCCATCCGGCCAACGCGACCAGAACGATGAATATAGCTCTCTTCGGTTAAAGGAACATCTACGTTTACGACGTAAGGGACCCCTGTGAAATCTAAGCCCCGTGCCGCAATATCCGTGGTTAATAACAACTTCACTCGTTCTGCTTTAAATTGATCGATCGCCAATTTACGCAACTGTTTACTTTGATCTGAAGCCAGACCAATAGCCGGCACATTCTCATAAACTAATTTTTCTTCTGCTGCACCTAAATCAGCAACTTGATTGAAAAAGACCATGCTTCTGAATGCTTCTGTATGGACCAAACGACGTAAGTAATCAGCTTTTTTTCTTGGTGCTAACCGAATAAAGTAGTGGGCGACTTGACCTGCTGAAGTATCTTCTTCCGTCACATCAATCACCTGTAATTTTTGGCTTAAAGATTGCGCTTGATTCACGACACGATCAGCAGTCGCTGAATAAAAAACAAGTTGGTATTCGGTTGGTGTGTGTGTCAAAATTTGCTTGGTTAAACTTAGCTCTTCCTCTTGGAAAAGTTGATCAACTTCATCCATTACAATTGTTTTTAACAACTGAGCTTTGACTTTTTTATTCTTCATTAACTCTAAAATCCGACCTGGTGTTCCGATTAACACTTCAGGACGTTTTTTTAACTTGTCAATCTGGCGTGAAACATTTGCCCCGCCGATTAACGTTTGAACCGTTAATTGAAGTGGCTTAGCCCAAGTCCGAGCAACTTCAGCAATTTGCATAGCTAATTCTTGAGATGGAGCAATAATCAACAATTGATTTCCCTGTCCTTTTTCAACAGTTAAGAGTAAAGGCAGCATGTAAGCAAGTGTTTTTCCAGTTCCTGTCGGCGAAATTCCTAAAACATTTTCTCCTTCGCGAAGGGGCGTAAAACTTTTTTCTTGAATTGTTGATGGTTCGTTAAAGCCAGAAACTTGCCACTGTTCTTGCCAAGCCTCTGGAAGTTGTTCTAAAAATCTCATATTGTTCCTTTCCTATCGCTTAATTCTTATTTATCAGCATCAAAAATAATGCCGGCACTATGACGTAAATCAGTGACTACTTTATTGACATTTCGAGCAAGCTCAACCCATTCTTCATACTTGGTGCCCCAATACTTATCTGTTGGGTTATTTAAAACTGCTGCAAAATCACGGGCTTCTTCAATCATTGGATTATCGGCTACTTGAATATCTAAGACATCACGTTCTTCATGTGCGCGATCATGGTACTCAGCCGAAGAAATAGCATTGACACTATCTAAAATCAAGGTCCCGTTTTCAAAGTAAATTTCGGATGGGGCAAAAGAATCACTAATTTTCCCAGTGTTTAACGTCACGTCAAACTGATCATATCGTAAAATAATTGTTCCTAAGCCATCGACACCTGTCGCAATTTTACTAGCAAAATAATGGCTTTCGTTTGGTACGCCAAACCAGCCCAAGGCTGCATAAACTAAATAAACGCCTAAATCTGCTAAGGCTCCCCCAGAAAAATGAGGAGAAAAAATATTTGGCTCTTTGCCTTCTAATACTTGATCATAGCGAGAAGAATATTTCATATACGTAAAATTCGCACCTAAAATTTGGTTTTTTAATGGCAATAATTCAGCAATTTTTTGGAAACTTTGCTCATGAATATTACGGGCCGCTTCAAAGAAATACACACGATTTTTATTCGCTAATTCAATAATTTCTGCCATCTCATCAGGTGTTGAAAAAGCTGGTTTTTCAACAATTACATTTTTTTTCGCTAAAATTGCTTGTTTCGCTTGTTCAAAATGTAATGAATTTGGTGAGGCAATATAAACCGTATCCATATGTGCAATACCAAAAAACGTCTCTAAATCAATTGCATATTCCACATCCCCATAGCGAGAACCAAATTCTTGTGCCGTTGCTAGTTTCCGAGAATAAACAGCCGTTAAATCGTACGCACCCGTTTCTAAAGCTGCTGCAACAAATTGATGACTAATCCAATTGGTACCAATTACGCCTAAATGTATCATAATCAAAAACCTCCATTTTTTGTTTATTTACTCTCTTTATAATAGTAATCTCTCGTACAAAAGTCACGTAATTACCCTGCCTTAAAGCGCTAGGAGTTCTTCAAGTTATTTATTAGGATCATCAAATGCCTGTAATAAATCAAAGGTTACCTGTGACTTAAGTTCAATCGTTGCTGGTGTTACGTGGCAATTGTAAGCAAGGACTTGCACACCTTGATCAATTGCAGCACCCAGATTTTCAGCAAAGGCAGGTTGCATCTCTTGGTGAATCGTTGCTTGCTTAATTTCTTCAAATTGGACCACAAACAAAATGTAACAGCGGTAACCCGCTTTAGTTGCAGCCATTAGTTCAGTGACATGCTTCAAGCCACGAAGTGTTGGCGCGTCAGGAAAAGCACCGATGCCTTTATTTTCTAAAGTCATGCCTTTCACTTCGACAAAAGCTTGTTCGTCTGCATCCGTTTCCACTAGAAAATCAAATTTTGAATGTGCAAATCGTTGCTCACGTTTAACAGTTTGGATCGTACCAACTAAACCAGGAAGCACAATTTGACCATTTTTTAACGCTTCATTGACTAATGTATTCGGTACTTGGCTATCAATATTAATCCAAAAAGAACCTTTTTTTACTGCAATCAAATCGTAATCTGTTTTTCTTTTAGGCGATGGTTGATAACTAAGCGCCACAACAGCACCTGGTAAAAAAACTTCTTTCCCTCTGCCAGTATTTTTGACATGTGTGATTACTTCTTCATTCGTTTCCATTAAACGACAGTGTGCAATAAACCGATTGGGTCGTTCGATAAAATAAGCAAGTTGGACATTTGGGTACTTCATACACAGACTTCCTTTCTTACACACTATACCATAAAAAAACAAGGAAAAGTATAGACCAAAACCAACAATTTTACTATCTTGTGTCAATCATTAAATATTTGTCAATTCTCAGCGATTTAGTCGAATATTTTAGACAAGTTCTATATAATAAAGGTAACGAAGACGAATAAATGAAATGAAGGTTAGGAGGAATTTCTTTGAAAAAACATTGGACTTTCTTGGTTGGTGCATCTTTACTTACTGGATTAGCAGGCTCTATCCTCTGGAAAAAAAATAAACAGCTCCCTTCCCCACAGGAGCTTCAACACAACTATACTGGACATTGGTGGTTTGTAGACGTGAAGAAAGCCACGCAACACACCTTGGAAATCACCTCATCTTTCAATGTTTTCATTGATGGCAAACAAATGCATGCCTTGCTTGTTGAATTAACCCCTAAACGCTTAGTTATCTTAGACAAGTTAGGTTACCATTTAATCATTCAATGTGAAAATGGTGTCCCTGCGACGCTTTACGATGAAGCCGACGACGAAACCTACACACTAGAACGGGCCATTTACAATTAATAAATCACCCACGACACATAAAATGAAGTATGTGCGGTGGGTGATTTATTTTTTTACATCCCTTGCAAAAGCATTCAGAAAGTTTTCTTACAACTTGAATATTATTAAATAGTCAAATGCGCCTTTTTCTGATAAACTTAGGATGATGTTTTTTTGAAAGGATGAGCCCCTATGACACCAAATCGCGAAGACTATTTAAAATTAATTTTTGAATTAGGTGGCGACGAAGTTAAAGTGAATAATAAACAAATTGTTTCTGGACTCGATGTTTCGGCAGCTTCGGTTAGTGAGATGATTTCAAAGTTAGTAAAAGAAGATTTGGTTGAGCATTCTCCTTATCAAGGGGTACAATTAACTGAAAAAGGCTTAAAAAAAGCGAGTACGTTAATTCGCAAACACCGAATCTGGGAAGTCTTTTTAGTAGAGCACTTAAATTACACTTGGAATGATGTGCACGAAGAAGCAGAAGTTTTAGAACATGTTACTTCACAGACGCTTGTGAACCGTTTAGCGGATTATTTAAATCATCCAGAATTTTGTCCACACGGTGGTGTTATTCCCGAAGATAATCAACCCATTCATGAGGAGAAACGCCAAACGTTAACAGACTACCCTGTTGGCACAAAAATTCGGATTGCACGTGTCTTAGACGAAAAAGAATTACTGGATTATTTAGTTTCCATTGATTTAAATATTCAAGAAGAATATACGATTAAAGAAATTGCTGCATATGAAGGACCGATCACCATTTATAATGAAAACAAAGAATTATCCGTCAGCTTTAAAGCAGCAAACACAATTTTTGTTGAGCCGTTGATTAGAGAAAGTGAGGAAAACTAATGAATGAAAAAGTAGCATTATTTACTATTTTCGGGGGGACAGGTGATCTTGCCAAACGCAAATTGTATCCTTCCCTGTTCCGCTTATATAAAAAAGGATTATTAGCTGAGCGTTTTGCGGTGATTGGTACCGCACGTCGGGAATGGACAGACGAATACTATCGTGAAATCGTTCGTGAAACCATTCAAGACTTAAATCCTACGGCCGAAGAGGCAACTGAATTTTCTAGTCATTTCTATTACCAATCACATAATGTGAATGATACGGAACATTATAATACCTTAAAAGAATTATCTGATCGCCTAAATGAACAATACCACTTAGAAGGCAATCATGTTTACTATTTAGCTATGGCCCCTCAATTCTTTGGAACCATTGTTAATCACTTGAAATCACAACATATTATTTCGGAAGAAGGCTTTGATCGTCTAATTATCGAAAAGCCATTTGGTTCTGATTATGAATCTGCCTACGAATTAAATGAAGAAATTCGTGCTGCATTTCCTGAACAAGATATTTTCCGAATTGACCATTACTTAGGCAAAGAAATGATCCAAAATATTTCAGCCATTCGTTTTGCCAATAATATTTTTGAATCACAATGGAACAATCGTTACATTGATAATGTCCAAATCACCTTCGCTGAAAGCTTAGGTGTCGAGGATCGTGGCGGCTATTATGACCACAGTGGCGCACTAAAAGATATGGTTCAAAATCATATTTTACAAGTCGTTGCTTTGCTTTCTATGGAGCCTCCTGTTGCCTTTTCTGAAAAAGAAATTCGGACTGAAAAAGTAAAAGCTTTACGTGCCATCCGCCTTTATTCTGAAGAAGAAGCCCTTCAAAATTTCGTGCGTGGACAATACGGCGAAGGTCAGCTAGCTGATCAAACATTTGCAGCCTATCGTGATGAACCGAATGTGGCAGAAACTTCATCCACTGAAACTTTTGTTGCTGGTAAATTTTTAATTGATAATTTCCGTTGGTCTGGCGTCCCTTTCTATGTTCGCACAGGTAAACGATTAACTGAAAAAGGCACACGCATTAACATCGTCTTTAAACAAGTACCTATTAATGTCTTCAAAGATGATACGTGTGAAGAATGCGATAAAACCGATTTACCACCGAATGTTTTAACTATCTATATCCAACCAACTGAAGGATTTTCATTAACCTTAAATGGAAAAGAAATCGGTCAAGGGTTCAATACAACTCCAGTGAAACTTGATTTCCGTCAAAGTGCTGAAATGACTGAAAATAGTCCAGAAGCATACGAAAAACTTCTATTAGACTGCCTAAATGGCGATAGTACAAACTTCTCTCATTGGGACGAAGTTGCCCAATCTTGGCGCATTGTTGACATTATTCGACATGCTTGGGATAAAACAGACGTTTCTTTCCCTAATTATGCCGCTGGCACAATGGGCCCGCAAGCTGCCTTCGACTTATTAGAAAAAGATGGCTTTACTTGGGAATGGCAACCAGATAACTGGTACCGTGACCGCGGTCAACTTGATCAATAAATAAGCCAAAAAAGATCCGCTAGTTAACGACTAGCGGATCTTTTTTCTTGTTTATTCGAATCCTTCAGCAACCGCTTCTGGATAATTTTCTTCAACAATGTGTGCACAACGGCCACAAAGTGTTGGTAATTTTTCATCTGAGCCGACATCTTGACGAACGGAACGACAACGGTCGCACGTTTCGCCTTCTGCTTTTTCAACTAAAATAGCCATGTCTTCAAATTGAACAGCTTCACTAGGTGCTACTTCTTTTGATACTTCAAAGTCGGAAACAATTAGTAATTGAGCAATATCTGCATCAACAGCTGTCATTAATTGACGAATTTGTTCATTTGGATAAACAGTTACTTTAGCTTCTAACGATTTACCGATTAATTTAGAATGACGAGCTTCTTCCAACGCTTTTAAGACATTGTCACGGAAATCCATAAAGGCTGCCCATGTATCCATCAATTCTTCTTCATTAGTAAACGTTTCGTAACCTGGGAATTCAGCTAATTGCACATACTCTTCTTCTTCTTGTAAGAAACTCCAAATTTCTTCCGCTGTATGTGGAATAATTGGTGTCAATAATTTTGTTAATGAAACCAATGTTTGATAGAAAACAGTCTGCATACAACGACGTTGATAATCATTTTCTGCTTCAATATAAACGACATCTTTCGCAAAGTCTAAATAGAAAGAAGATAGATCCACAGTTAAGAAGTTCATAACTGTCCGATAAATATGCATGAAATTATATTTTTCATAACCATTTTCACGGATTTCTTGAATGACTTGATTTAAACGAACCGTCATGTATTTATCTACAGAACGTAAATCAGCATAAGCTACAGTATGCTCAGCTGGATTAAAATCACTCGTATTCGCTAACAAGAAACGCATAGTATTACGGATTTTCCGGTACACTTCAGATACTTGGTTTAAGATATCCATTGAGACACGCACATCGGCTTCCGCGTCAACACTACTTACCCACAAGCGTAAGATATCTGCACCCATTTGATTGATAACTTTTTCAGGTAAGATAGTATTGCCTAACGATTTACTCATCTTACGGCCTTCGCCATCGAGAACCATCCCTTGAGAAATAATTGATTTATAAGGCGCTACTCCATTGATAGCGACACTTGTTGTAATACTTGAGTTAAACCAACCACGATATTGGTCAGAACCTTCTAAATACATATCTGCTGGGAAAGTTAACTCTTCTCTTTCTCGTAAAACTCCTTCATGTGAAGAACCTGAGTCAAACCAAACGTCCATGATATCTGTTTCTTTGGTAAACTCGCCATTTGGTGAACCTGGATGTGTAAAGCCTGCTGGTAGTAACTCTTTTGCTTCACGCATAAACCAGATATTTGATCCATGTTCTGCAAATAAATTCGCTACATGTTCAATTGTTTCTGGCGTAATGATGGCTTCCCCGTTTTCAGCATAGAAGATCGGTAATGGTACACCCCACGCTCTTTGGCGAGAGATTACCCAATCACCACGGTCACGAATCATATTATATAAACGTGTTTTTCCCCAAGGAATTAGCCAGTCAACTTTCTCAACTTCATCTAAAATATCTTGACGGAATTTAGAGATTGAAGCAAACCATTGTGGCGTTGCACGGTAGATAACTGGTTTTTTGGTACGCCAATCATGTGGATAACTATGCGTAAAGAAATCTAATTTTAATAACGCGCCTTTTTCTTCTAATAACTCAGTAATCATTGGATTCGCTTTGTCATAGAAAATTCCTTCAAAACCAGGTGCTTCATCTGTAAAGACCCCACGGCTGTCAACAGGAGAAATAACAGGTAAATCATATTTACGGCTGACAATATAATCATCTTCCCCATGTCCTGGTGCGGTATGAACTAAGCCAGTCCCGGCATCTAGCGTCACGTGGTCGCCTAGCATAACAAGTGATGTTCGATCATAGAATGGATGTTGAGCTGTCATACGATCTAATTTTTCACCAGAAAATTCTCGCAAGACTTCTACTTCTTCCCAACCAACCGCTTCTTTAACTGTTGCTAATAAATCTTTAGCAATTACAAATTTACGACCGTCTGCCTTCACTTCAACATACGTAAAATCAGGATTAACTGAAATACCTAAGTTGGCTGGTAATGTCCAAGGGGTTGTCGTCCAGATGACGAAGGCTGTCTCGTTATCTAAAAGACCTTTACCATCGGCCACATTAAAAGCTACGTAAATAGAAGGTGATTTTACATCTTTGTATTCAATTTCTGCTTCTGCTAAAGAAGATTCACTTGAAGGAGACCAATAAATTGGTTTTAAGCCTTTATAAATATAGCCTTTTTCTGCCATCTTACCAAAAACACGAATTTCTGCTGCTTCATACTCTGGATCTAACGTAATGTATGGATGTTCCCAATCGCCTGACACACCTAAACGTTTAAAATCGTTACGTTGTTTATCGACTTGTGATAAGGCATACTCTTTACATTTTTCGCGATACTCAGCGACAGTCATTTCTTTACGTTTAACCCCTTTATTGGTTAACACTTGCTCAATTGGTAAACCATGAGTATCCCAACCAGGCACATAAGGAGAACGGAAACCAGACATTGATTTTGAACGAATAATAATATCTTTACTGATTTTATTCAAAGAATGTCCTAAATGAATATTTCCGTTTGCATACGGAGGGCCATCATGTAAAACAAAGGTTGGTTTTCCTTCGTTTAATTTTTGACGTTGTTCATATAAGCCTTTTTCTTCCCAGTCTTTTTGCCATTCTGCTTCACGGTTTGGCAAGTTCCCACGCATTGGAAAAGCTGTTTTTCCTAATTGCAATGTTTCTTTCATTTTCATATGCATTTGCCTCGCTTTCATTTTATCGATTTAATTGTGTTAGTTCATACTAAAGATGAACGATAGCTGATAAAAGTAGATAAAAAAAGAGTACTCCATCCCAAGGGACGAAGTACTCGTGTTACCACCCAAATTCAAAGTAGAGTTGCCCCTACTTTCTCTGAAATTGATAACGGTAATTATCCGGCAGTTCCTACTCAAGTGTTCAGAACTGCATCTAGGATAGAGGATCTGTTTAATGCCAGTGTCTGTCAAACTTTCACTATCATTGACTCGCTGCTAAGAATAAACATTAAACGTTCTGTTCTATCTATTTTGATTCTTCTTCAATTGTTTCTTCAGTGACTTCAATTACAGGCTTTTTTTCTACTACAGCATCTGTGTTCTCTTCAGAGTTTACAACAGTTTCATTTTCGTTGTCAAGGTCTTGTTCATCAAGAATTTCCTTAACTGCTGTATGTTTGTCTCCGACATAACTAGAAAAAGGCTTTAAAATCTCTTCCCACTCTTCACTCTTCACTTGCTCTAATTGAGTTTCAAGCATTAAGCTTAAGCGTTGATGGAAGACACGTGTTTTCTTCTTCAAGTCTTCTGTTTCCCCAGCTAATTGGCGAGCACGTTCAATTGCTTCTGCTAAGATTTGTGTTGATTTCGCTTCAGCATCTGCAATCATTGCATTTGATTTACGTTCAGCTTCTACCAAGGTTTCTTTGGCTTGGTTATCTGCCGAAGTGATAATCATTTCTGATTCTTTGTTGGCACTTGATTTCACTTTATCAGCGGTATCTTGTGCAACAATAATTGATTGGTTCAATGCATCTTTCAATTCATTGAAGTATTGTAATTTTTCTTCTGCGTGTTTTAATGATTTCTCAAGTTCACGATTTTTTTGTAATGCATCTTCATAATCACGTGTAACTTGATCTAAAAAGTCATCTACATCGTCTTGGTTATAGCCTCTCATTTTTGTTGAGAAGTCTTTGTTTTGAATATCTAATGGAGTTAATGCCATATTCCTTCACCTCTTTGGATTATTTTTGTAAAACCCCTTATGAACACATTCTCATACTAATCCTGAAATAGCAAATATCTTACTTTTTTTATTATACACAACTTCGTCTGAATGAACAGCCAAAATGGTTTTCTTAAACAAAAGTTCGAGATTATTTTCTCAATACCCCTAAGAGGACACGAAATTTTTCTTTCTTTGTTTTTCCTTCTAATTCTTGAATCTGAAGGCGCCCAAATCCCCGTATCGAAACAATATCTAATAAGTCTAAAGCAAAATCTGGTCGTGTCGTTTCTGTCCAATTGACTTTTACTTTACCAGATTCGATCAATTGTTTTGATCGCTGCCTTGAAATATTAAATACGGCGGAAATCACACTATCCAGCCGCAAAGAGCTCATAGTCGTTCGCTCTTCCTGCCAACCATCCTTCGGTATCAAAATTTGTGTATAATCACGCTCTTCTAAACGAACAGTAATTTTACCAATTTTGTCGACTTGGTTAACAACGAAGCCAGCTACTTCTTGTGCTATAAAAACCTGCCACTTATCACCATCGGAAATAATATCTCCAAAGGCTTCCCTACGAACCCCAACATTCATCAAGGTGCCTAAAATTTTCCCATGAGATAATGTCGCAAATTTAGATGGATAAATAATTTCAAATAATACAACACCAAAATCTGTCTCTTCTGGTATGTAATACGCTGGATAAATCAAGCAGCGTTTTCGTTCTGCTTGCTCATAACCACCATAAAAAGTAAACGATAAATCACTGTTTTGTCGAATCAACGTTTCCAAAATATACGCCTGTCTAGGATCAAGAAAGTCTGTCAAATAAGGCGCGTATTGCATCTCCACTTGCTCTAGCCAATCCCCGACAGTGTCAATAAAAGGATGTTCATCTTTGCGGAAATGTTGATACACATTTGCGTTCATAGATAAATCATCCTTTCTAAAAGTTATTAATAAACAATAGCTCGTAAAATGACTGCTAAGCCACCCGCTGCTAGGTTAAGGACAATAATCCCTACCATTACGTTAAATCCAACCATTCCAATCCTTAAATTCAAACGGTCAAACAAACTTAAGTATGGTTCACAAATTCTAGAGAGCAAACGCCCAAAAGCAGAATCATATGCTCCTGGAAACCATGAAAGTAGCGCGTAAATCACTAGTAATCCTGAATAGATTTGAACGCCTTTGTATAATAGAGTAATCAGTGTTGCGATAATAACACCTCCCTAAGGCTTAGAAATCAAAGAATTGTTTGTTGGCTAAAGATTGTGCTGTCGCACTATCAATTTCCATATTCGCTGGTGTGCATAAGAAGATTTCATTGCCAACGCGCTGAATATCTCCGTCTAAAGCATACACAGTACCAGTTAAGAAATCAACGATGCGTCGTGCTTGGTCTTCTTCTACTAATGTAAAATTAACTAGCACAGCTTCTTCAGCAAATAAATGTTTCGCAATGCTCATTGCTTCTGAATACACACGTGGTTCAATAATAGTAATTTTATGTGTTTTTGCATTGGCGGTGCTTTCTTGTGCTCGTCTTGTATTCGTAGTCGCTGATTGATTAGAACTACGCATAGAAACCACTTTTTTCTCTGTGTAAGCAGCTTGTTGTGTGTCTCTTTCTTGATGCGCTTCAGCAGAACGATAGCGTGCAGAAGGTTTTTCAACTACAGGCTCACTTTGTTGTGTATAAGCTGGCTGACTGTAACTTTCCTGTTGTTGAACAGGGCGTTGTGGTTTAGGCCGAGCTGCACGACGCGGTGGTTCATTAACTGCTTTGCGCTCTTCATATTCTTCGTAGTTATCATAATAATCATCTTCTTCGCCAGATAAGCCAAAAAAGCTCGATAACGCATCCTTGTTAAAAATTGACATAAATTCCTCTCCTTTACGCATCTCTGAATAACGCTGTTCCGATTCGTATAAAAGTTGCACCTTCTTCAACTGCGATTGGGAAATCGTTACTCATTCCCATGCTAAGTTCTGTACAAGGAGCAAAAGATAAATGTTTCTCATTTACGGTCATTTGCAGCTCTTTTAATTCTCTAAATGTTGCATGTAATACTTCTTCACTTGCCCCAAAAGGTGCCATAGTCATTAGACCGACGATTTGAATTTTGTCCAAATCAGCAAGTTCTTGAATGAAAGGTAAGACGTCTTCTTTACGAAAGCCGTGCTTGCTTTCTTCCCCAGTTATATTCACTTCAACAAAACAACGAATAACTTTCGTTGCTCTTTTTTGAATTTCTTTGGCTAGACTCAGACTATCTAATGCATGAAAATAATCTATCTCATTAATAATTAATTTTACCTTCCTACGTTGTAAATTACCAATTAAATGCCACTGAATATCATTAAATTTTTCCAATCCAGCTTTCTTTTCTAGTAACTTATCTACTCGGTTTTCAGCTAAATTCTGGACACCAAGCTGAACAAGCTCTGCTGCTTCCTCAATTCCTACTGATTTAGTGACGCCAATCATTGTCACATCAGCAACAGAGCGCTGTGAGCTTTTGCATGCTAGCTGAAGTTGATTATTAATATTTGTTAAGTTTTCAGCTATCATTTCTAATCGATGCTCCTTATCGTTTTCTGCGGAAAAATGGTGGCGTACTTAATTCGTCATCATTGTGATTTGGTTCTTCACGGTGGAATGTGTCAAATTCTTTTTTGTCTACTTGTTCTAATGAAGATTCATCAACTTTTGGACGTGTATTTTGTTCTCTGCGAATATCCCAATCGCCAAAAGCACTTGCTTCTTCTTGTGATTTTGGTTGATCCATTTCCACAGATTGAGTTGTTTGTTGCATTGGTTGAACCGCTTGTCTTGTTTGACGGTGCGGTTTTCTATCCTTTTTTGATTCATCAATACCTGTAGCGATTACTGTTACACGAATTTCGTCGCCTAAATCTTCATTGATTGATGTACCTAGGATGATGTTCACATCACCTGAAGCAGCATTTGTAACGATATCTGAAGCATCTTGTGCTTCAAACAAGGTCATGTCTAAGCCACCAGTAATGTTTAATAAGACTTGTTCCGCACCATCGATTGATGTTTCTAACAATGGTGAAGAAATAGCTTTTTTCGTTGCTTCAATTACGCGTTCTTCGCCGCTCGCTACACCAATTCCCATTAAAGCTGTTCCTTGGTTTTCCATCACTGTTTTCACGTCAGCAAAGTCCAAGTTTACGTAACCTGGTGCAGTGATTAAATCTGAAATCCCTTGAACACCTTGACGTAATACATTATCAGCTTCTCTAAATGCTTCAAGCATTGGCGTTTTCTTGTCAACGACTTCTAATAAGCGGTTATTTGAGATAATTAATAGTGTATCAACGTTTTCTTTTAATAAGGCAATTCCTTCAGCGGCAAAACGACCACGTTTTGGACCTTCAAAACTAAATGGACGAGTTACTACACCAACTGTTAAAGCGCCTAATTCTTTAGCGATTTTTGCAACTACTGGCGCAGCACCTGTACCAGTTCCGCCACCCATACCAGCAGTAATGAAAATCATATCCGCGCCTTGTAATGATTCTGAAATCACTTGTTCACTTTCTTCTGCAGCTTTTTGGCCAACTTCAGGTTGTGAACCAGCACCTAAACCACGAGTGTATTTAGGGCCTAATTGAATCACTGTTTCTGCTTTTGAATGTTTTAATGCTTGAACGTCTGTATTGGCTGTGATAAATTCCACGCCTTTAACGTTTTCTTCGATCATACGGTTTACAGCGTTTCCGCCGCCGCCACCTACACCGATAACTTTAATGACTGCACCGTTGTTAATGTTATTGTCTAATGAAAATTCCATGATATCGTATCCTCCTGTTTATGTGATTAGTCGAAAATGTTCGAGAAGAAGTCTTTGATTTTGCCTGTCACTTTTTCACCAGACTCACGTTCGTTGAATTCTTCGTATTCTTCTTGAGGCTGTTCAGCATATGTGTCATAGCGAACTTCTTGTTGGACAGCGACTGATTGTGCTGGTTTCGATTTTTCACCAGGGATTGCATATTTGGCAATGTGATAAATATCGTTTAGTTGCGCTGAATATTCCACAATGCTAATGACATTAGCAAAGACTGGGTTACGTAAGCCCATGTGATTTGGTACGTATAGTTTTACGTTGGCTTCAAAAATCTCTTGCGCCAAATCGACAATACCTGGCATACTAGCGGCGCCACCAGTTAACACAACGCCTCCAGGTAATTCAAACGCATCAATTTCATCCAGAACTTCTTTTGATTTTCTCAAAATTTGTTCCACACGCGCTTCAATAATTTCTGAAAGGTAACGTTCGTCCACTCTTACAGGCTCTGACTTACCGATAACATCAACAGGAAACTCTTCGTTTGCTGAAGTTCTTTCTGGATAAGCATCCCCATAATTAATTTTTAAGGCTTCGGCGTTGTTAAAAGAAGTATTCAATACGATTGAGATATCTTTAGTGATGAACTCGCCGCCTTCTTGGTTAACATGAGTAAATTTCAATTGTTTGTCGTGGATAACAGATGTCGTTGTTTGACCGCCACCCATATCAATGACAATTGTTCCAAAGTCTTTTTCGCCATCTGTTAAAATTGTTTCCGTTAAAGCAAGCGGTGTAATCACTAATTCGTTAATTCCTAAGCCAGCTTTTTCAACACATTTACGGATGTTATGGATGATTGTTTTTGGTCCAGTATAGACAACGCCAAACATCTCCATGCGAACGCCAAGCATTCCACGTGGGTCTTTGATGCCTTCAAAGCCGTCGACGGTAAAGTCTTGCGGTAAGATTGCAACAATTTGACGTTCAGGAGGAGTTGAACGAACCAAAGCTGCAGATGCGACGTTGCGCACATCCTCATCTGTAATTTCTTTTGATTCACTGCTAACAGCTATCATTCCTTGACAGCTTTCTACTTCTAATAAATTCGCTGGTAATCCAACATTTACGCTTTTAATTTGAATGCCGGCTTTTTCTTCGGCTTGTCGAACGGCCCGTTGGATTGCTTGAACTGTTTGATCAATATCGACGACAATCCCTCGATTCAAACCGTCTGATTTTGCATTTCCAACGCCGATGATGTTCATTTGACCTTCAATATATTCAGCGACAACTACTTTGACAGAAGTTGTACCAATATCGAGGCCTACATACATTCCTGTTTTTGCCATGAACGGAATTCCTCCTCCTATTAATTCCAATATCTAAGCGGACAAAGGCGTCCGTTTAACTATCTCTTTTTTAGTATTATTCACTTCTTCCAATTTTACCATAAAAATGGGGGTTTTAGAAAGCAGATTATACGAATTTGTTCGTTAATTTTTGAAACATTTTTGTAAAAAACTTATTCTGCTTGTTGCACTTCTTGATTTTCTCCATTTGTCGGCGTACCGTTATTCGCTCCATCCGTTGCTACGCCTGCATTTGGGTCCACAACTTCTTGATTTTCAACCGCTGAATCTTCGGAAACTTCACTGCCCGTTTCTTCACTTTCTTTTTCATACGGATAAGAAAAAATGCCGACTTCCATATCAACGATTCCAGGTTTGTCCATTTGTTCGGCTACTTGTGAATAATAAGCCATTTTCTCACTTAAATCAGAAATATTAACAATCACTCGGTTTCCATCATTCATATAGACATTAATCAAGTCTTTATTGGTTTTGGATGGTGCATATTTAATTTCTGAAATTCCTTGTTTAATTTCTTGAGGTAATTTGTTGTAAGAGGCCATTAATTCAGGGATTAATTTATCCTCTTTGAAATTCTCAAAAATTGGTTTGCCACTTTCAGCAGCTTTGGTGGTTTCCGCCAAAGTTTTACCATTCTCTAAAATCGGATGATAGCCGCCTTTAGTCGCAGCAAGAGCGACAATTTGATACTCTTGAATATCAATTTTAAATGAATTAATACCATTTAACTTAATGTTCGCCTTTTTTATAATTGGAAACTTTTTCTGAATATTTGCAGAAAAATAATTTCTATTTGAATACTGCTCCCATAAGCCACTGCCCGTTTCAAGTTTTGACTGCTGAATAATCGCTTGACTCTCCACACTTTTGTTGCCTGAAACTGTTACTTCACTCAATCGACTAAGAGGCGAAACAAAATACAATGCCACTAAAATGGCTGTCCCTAAACAAGTTAAAATAAAGGCTAAACGCCTGTATAAGCGCTTGTTCCGTGTTTTCTTAACGTTCGGTAAACGATCTGCAAAATGCTCCTCTTCTTCCACTGTTTCTTGTGGAAGATGTTGTTGAGGCTCTTCTTGACTTTGTTCTTGTAAAGTGATGGTGACTTCTGCTTGTTCGTTTTCACCTTTTAAAGCAGCTTCTTCCGCTTGCTTCTTCAAATATTCTTGGTTTTGTTTTTGCCAAGGTGTCAGTTCAGGTTGAGACTCTTCCGATTTTTTTGGAGGTAATGGTTTTCTTTTTTTGAATATATCGTTCTCGTTACTAATCTTCCACACCTCCTATCTCAGACTAACGTTTTCACAACTTGATACAAACGATCACTTGCATCTGGGATGCCTTCCCCTTTGGACGCCGTTGCCATCTGTTGTCTTTTTTCATTGTTTAATAAAATATCATCAATTGCCGCAACTAAACGAGCGCCGGTCAATTCTGCATCTGGAATCATTTCAACAGCACCAACTTTTACTAAGCTTTGCGCGTTTTTCGTTTGATGATCATTCGTGACGTAAGGACTCGGAATTAAAATTGCTGGTAATCCTAATGCGGTGAACTCCGCAATTGAGGTTGCTCCTGCACGTCCCACCATTAAATCGGTATTAGCCATCACTTCAACCATTTTATCAATATACGGTTGCACACTTATGTTTGTCAATTTCTTTTCAGAAAGCTTTAGACTTTCTTGAAGTTCCTGATAATATCTTTCTCCTGAAGCGTATAAAACTTGATACTCTCTCTCTTCAAACAAAGGAAAGGCCTGTTCAAACGCTTGATTGATTTTCAAGGCGCCACGACTTCCGCCAAATAAAACCACCGTTTTCTTTGCTGGATCCAAGCCAAACTCTGATAAAATAGCTGACTTTTTCACCGTTACGACTTCTTGTCCCCGCGGGTTCCCTGTTAAAATTGTTTTTTCTTTCGGGAAAAAACTAGCGACATCTGGAAAACAAATCGCAATTTTATCCACATAACGACTTAAAAATTTATTTGTCATTCCGGGGATACTATTTTGTTCATGAATAATTGTCGGTATTTTCAATTGGTGGGCCGCATAAACTACTGCACCAGAAACATAACCACCTGTACCAATGACCACATCTGGTTGAAATTCACGAATAATTTTTTTTGCTTTATTAATGCTTGTTAAAAATAAATAAATTGTTTTAAAATTTTGAGGACTTAGCGAACGCTTGAATCCTTGAATTTTAATCGTTTTAAATGGAATTTTCGCCTTTGGCACAATTTGACTTTCTAGACCATTTTCTGTTCCCACATACAAGAATTCTGTTGCAGGTGCTTCTTTTTTGACGTGTTCGACGAAGGATAACGCAGGGTAGATATGCCCACCTGTGCCACCACCAGTTACTAGTATCTTCATTTTCTCACATTTCACTTTCTTTTAATTGTTGAACAGCTTGCATAAAGGCTTCCCCGCGTACTTCAAAATTCGGGTATTGGTCCCAACTTGCGCAAGCAGGTGATAGTAAAATAGTATCATCTTTTTCCGAATAATCAAAGGCAATGGTAACCGCCGTTTGAACATTTTCAGCAAATAAAATTGTTTCAATGTTCGCTTTTTTAGCAGCTTCCGCCAATTTTTCTTTGGTTTCTCCAAATAAAACAATTGCTTTGAGTCCCAGCAGAGCAGGAACCAATTCATCAAATGAGTTACCGCGATCCAAGCCACCCGCAAGTAAAAGTAGCTTTTGGTTGTCAAACCCACTTAACGCCATCTCTGTAGCTAAAATATTGGTTGCTTTTGAATCGTTATAAAAACGTCTTTGCTGAACTTCGCCAACAAATTGCGTTCGATGGGGAACGCCTGAAAAGTTTGTCAAAGTTTGTCTAATCTGAGCATTCGATACATTTTTTAATTTAGCTACACAAATCGCTGCGAGTGCATTTTCAATATTGTGACTGCCAGGAATCCCTAGCTCATCGGCGGGCATAATATATTCTTCATTAAAATATAATTTCCCCTCTAAAAGATAAGCCCCTTCTACTGCTTCTTTCGTTGAAAAAGGCAATACGTTGGCTGCTGTGGTTTTAGCTAACGTTTGAAGCTCTACTTGATTCCAATTTAAAATCAAGGTGTCCTCTGCGGTCATGTTTTTTTGAATGGCCCATTTTGCAGCAACATATTCTTTCCGCGAACCATGATAATCCAAGTGTGCTTCAAAAATATTTGTAATTACTGCGATTTGTGGGTGAAACGTCTCAATTCCCATTAACTGAAAACTAGAAAGTTCCATCACAAGATCATCCTTGGCCGTTGCTTCTTGAGCCACCGTACTCGCTGGAAAACCAATATTTCCCGCCAAACGTGCCTCACCAGCCGTTCTGTCAGCGTTTAGCAGTAAACCAATCATCGTGGTCGTGGTTGTTTTGCCATTGGTGCCCGTAATGCCGACAATTGGACATTCGGCAATTTGACCTGCTAATTCCACCTCAGTTATGATAGGAATTTTCCGAGTTAGTGCTTCTGCCACAAGTGGGTTTGTATAAGGAATGCCAGGATTTTTAACAATTAGTTCAAATTCTTCATCCAACAATTCAATTGGATGCCCCCCTGTAACAACACGAATACCCAAGGTTAATAAATCTTGGGCGTCAGGGTTTTGATCAAATTGTTTTGCGTCATTAACGGTAACGAGCGCACCTAACTCATGTAAGAGTTTCGCTGCGCTGACACCACTTTTAGCTAGTCCTAAAACCAACACTTTTTTGTTTTGATAGGTTGTTATTTTTTTCATTGTCAATTTCCCCTTTGATAGATTAGAAAAGAATCCATAATGTGATTCCTGAACAGATTAAACCGACAGACCAAAAGACAAAATCAATTTTCCATTCAGACCAACCACACATTTCAAAATGGTGATGAATTGGTGACATTTTAAAAATCCGTCGACCAAATAATTTAAATGAAGCAACTTGTAAAATAACACTTGCTGTTTCACAAACGTAGACAAGTCCAATTAAAAGTAGCGTCCATTCTTGATGCAAAATAATTGAAATTGCTGCTAACAATCCACCTAATGCTAATGAACCAACATCACCCATGAAGATTTTTGCTGGTTTTCTATTATAAGGGAAAAAGCCAATCAGCCCACCAATCACACTTAGGCAGATAATCACAACATCAAATTGTTGTTGTTTCCAGGCAATAATTGCATAAGTACCAAATGAAATTGTTCCTAAACCAGCAACTAAGCCATCAATCCCATCTGTCAAATTCACGGCATTAGAAAAACCGACTAACCAAAAAATAATAAACACGCCATAAAAAATACCTAACGGAACTTCTGCTACTCCAAACAAATCTAAGGTGTCTGAAAAGCCTTCACTTCGATAAACAAAGTAGAAAACCAACCCACCAAAAATTTGACCAATTAATTTTTGACGAGAATTTAAGCCCATGTTCCGTTTTTTAAAGACTTTAATGAAATCATCCAAATAACCTAGCAAACCGTATAACACTAAAATAAATAGAATAATTAGTAGCGACGGCGTAAATTGGTGGAAAAATAACCCCATTGCTAGCGAAGTAATCAAGCTGGCTACAAGGAAAACGACTCCACCCATTGTAGGGGTACCTGTTTTCACGCTATGCCAAGTTGGGCCATCTTCACGAGTAACCTGCCCTTGTTTTTTCATTTGAAAATAGCCAATGAATAGTGGCATTACGCTCACTGTAATGGCAAAACTCACCACTATGGGAATAAAAATCTGTGTCCACTCCATGTTATCTCTCCTAATTATTCTACGTTATTATTCTGTGCCTTCTAAAGTCACGGTTAATTTTTTCTCCGTAATTTCAGTTTCAGCAGCGATACTTTGTTTCGTCACATAGCCTTCACCTTTAAACTCGACAGTCAAACCTAATAGATCGCCAAACTTGGTAACATCGCTCTTGGACCAGCCGGTTAAATCAGGCATATAGTTCGTTCCATTTGTGATCAAAATCAATTTCTGATTAGGCATTAATTTTTCACCAGACGGCGTTGATTGTTTTTTGATTTTTTCACCATCACCGATAATCACAGGATCAACCCCGTTCACTTTGGCATTGGCCAACGCTTCCGCTGGTGTCATGTTTTTATAATCAGCAACTGTGACTTTATCAGAAGCTACTTTCGTTGTTTCCGGATCTGTCTCTTTAATGTCTAACGCTAATTTCATTAATGGGTTTGCAATTGCCGCCATTGCTTCTGAAGGCGAACCTGATTTTGCTTGTCTAAGTGTAATATACAAAACATATTCAGGATTATCCGCTGGGACCATTTCCACTACAGAAGACAAGACTTGACTTGCTCCATCAACGTACCCTTTACCATCTGAAATCTGGGCAGTTCCTGTTTTGGCAGCAACATGATAGCCTGGTACTTTATAAATATCATACGCAATCCCGTAAGTCGGGTCTTCAACAGTATCAATCATGTACGTACGAATCTGTTGAGCTGTTTGCGCTTTGATTGGGGTTCCTACGATTTGTGGTTCCGTAATCGTTTCTTTTCCTGTATTTTTGTCAACAATTTTGCTGATGTAATGAGGTTGCAACATTGAACCGTCATTTGCAATAGCTGAGAAACCTTTCATCATTTGGAAATTAGTAACTGTAATTGCTTGACCAAATGCCGACATTGCTCTATCTACAAAGTTTGTTCCTGGCAATTTACCAGCAGATTCACCACTTAAACCTGAATGCGTGCTCGTACCAAAACCAAATTTTTTCAAATATTCCATCCATTTTTCATCACCCATTTTTTGTTCTAGTTTTACCATACCAATATTACTAGACCAAGAAATGGCTTGACGATAATTCAAATATTCTTTCCCGTTCAACCGAGTGTAGTCATGGTCATTCACAGTTACATCCCCAACTTGAATTCCACCAACACGATTGAATAATTCATTAGGATTAAACTGTCCTTGTTCCATAGAAGCAGCTGTTGTAAATAATTTGATTGTTGAGCCTGGTTCATAAGGACTTTCAACTAATAGGTTCTGCCACGTACCATTATCGTCTAACCCTTGTTTCGTTTCAGGATTAAATGTTGGCCGTTGAGACATGGCAACAATTTCGCCTGTTTTTGCTTCCATTAACATGGCAGTCATAGAAACTGGTTCATATTTTTCATTAACTTGCGTCATTAAATCTTCTAAGGTATTTTGCAAGCGACTATCCAGCGTTGTGTAAATATCTTGACCATCCACTGCTTTTTTCTCTTCCGCCACAGTTCCTGGTAAGGCATTACCGTAAATATCTTTTTCAAAATACACACGGCCATCGGTTCCGCTTAAAATATCATTATAGGTCTGTTCTAGTCCCATCGCACCTACTAAGCCTTCTTTATCATCATCTGGATTGGCTGCTTTTGTATAGCCAATAAAGTGAGAAGCAAACTGCCCATTGGGATATAATCTGGCTGGATGTTCATTGAAATAAACACCTGAGATTTTTTTCTTTTTCAAATCTGCTTCAATTTTTTGGCGTGTTTCCAAGGTGATGTTTTGACCACCTGTACCAAATTCCACTTGATATTGTGTTGACCCATCTTCATGGATCCCATTATTCAAGTATTTCAATGCTGTTTTTTTGTCTAGTTTGGTATATTTCGCTAAAATTTCAGCAATATCATCGAAGTCTTTTTTCTCCGCATATAGCTTTTCATTATTTTGTCCCGTATATTTTTTTGATAATACGACATATAACGAATAGGAAGTAGCATCTTCTGCGATTGGATTACCATATCGATCTAAAATTGATCCTCGCTTAGCTTTTACCACTTGGCTTCCTTCATATAAAGAAGCTGTTTTTTCCTTTAGTGAGACACCGGCTACTTTGCCTGTTGCCACAATGTATGTCGTTCTAAAGGCAAATAAAAAGAACAATCCAATACTCGTAGCGAATAAAATGATGCCTACTTTTTTACGATTGTTCATCGGATTTAAGTTTTTCTTTTTCATGAATTGTTTAAATTTATGTCTTTTACTCATTATTTAACAGTCCTAACATTGTCGCCGTTATTTTCTAGTCCTTGTTTTTTAGCGACATCTTTGATTCGATCTGATTTAGAAAGTTCGCTTCTTTCTTGTTCCAATTTCAAAGCGTTATCTTCCTTTTCTTTAATGACTGCTTGTGTTTCTGTAATATCGTTCATGGTTTGGACAATTGTCGTTCTTACTTGAATTGTCGCAATTGCAATACCAATCGTTGCACAAACTAATACAACACCGATTAATTTTTCTAGTAAAGAGACATTTTTTAGTTTCTTTTTGGGTAATAGAGCGGGGACAGGTAGTGTTTCCTCTTGCATTTTTCTGTCTTGCTCTGTTGCCACAGTTGGCTGATCCATTTCTGGTGCTTCATAATGGAAATCATTTACTTTCTTCAATTCAGCCATGTGTCTACCCCTCTCTCTATCTAGATTTTATTTTTTCGGCAATGCGTAACTTCGCACTTCGTGAACGATTATTCTCAGATAACTCACTGTCACTTGGTAAAATTGGTTTTCTGGTAATTACTTTTAATTCTGGTTGAAATTCTTCTGGCACCACTGGAATGCCTGGTGGCAAATCTTGTACCGTACTGTATTCTTTAAACATTGTTTTAACAATACGATCTTCTAACGAATGGAACGTAATCACACTGATTCTGCCATTTTTCGCTAGCAAATCAATTGCTTGTTCTAGCGACTCTTCAACTGCCCCTAATTCATCATTAACGGCAATGCGAATTGCTTGGAAAATTCGTTTTGCAGGATGTCCACCTTTGCGTCTTGCTGGAGCTGGAATCGCCGTCTTAATAATCTCAACGAGTTCACCTGTTGTTTCAATTGGTTGCTTTTCGCGAACACGTTCAATTTCTCGAGCAATCTGTTTCGAAAATTTCTCTTCCCCATAACGAAAGAAAATTTTTACTAACTCACTATAGCTATACGTATTCACCACTTCGCGAGCCGTCAAGGGTGCGTCTTGATCCATGCGCATATCTAAGGGCGCGTCTTGATGATAGCTAAAACCACGTTCCGCTTCATCTAATTGTGGTGAAGAAACACCTAGATCGTATAGAATCCCATCAACATGGAACACCCCGTGTTCTGCCAATTCTTCTTTAATATTTCTAAAATTTGATTTGATGAAGGTCACTTGACCTTTGTCTACATATTTCTGCAAACGAGTCTTAGCATGTGCCAACGCTTTTTGGTCTTGATCAAAGGCATATAAATGACCGTGCTCATTCAATTGTGTCAGTAAGTATTCACTATGTCCGGCACCACCGAGTGTGCAATCTACGTATACGCCATCCGGCTTCACTTGTAATCCATCCACTGTTTCTTTTAAAAGAACAGTGTAATGGCGAAATTCTTCAGTCATCATTTGCCTCATTCCTAAAATCCAAAATCAATCATTGTTTCTGCTAATTCATCAAAGTTTTCTTCAGCTTCATCAGAGAATGCATGCCAACGTTCGTCACTCCAAATTTCAATTCGGTTAGAGACGCCGATAACAACACAGCCTTTTTCTAAACTGGCATGTGTTCGTAAATTCGCCGGAATATTGATACGACCTTGCTTATCAATCTCACATTCTGTTGCAGCGGAATAAAAGAATCGTACAAAGGTACGTGCATCTTTCTTAGCTAAGGGCATTTCTTGAAGTTTTGCTTCAAGTTGTGACCATTCATTTAAAGGATAACCAAATAAACAGCCATCCATCCCTCTCGTTACCACAAATTTTTCGCCAAGTTCCTCACGAAACTTTGATGGAACGATTAGGCGGCCTTTGGCATCGATATTATGTTGGTATTCACCCATAAGCATAGCCAATACACCCGCTTTTCCACTTGATAGAACAAGTCTACCACATCCCACCACTTTCTACCACTATAAATCTAAAAACTTCTATTTTTTAACTGTTATTTAAAATTTCTGTAATATTTACAGGGTTTTATGTAACAAGCATCACCCAACAAAAAATGTTATTATAACAAGGTTTTTACTATGTTTTTTATAAAATAACCCCACAAATAACAAAAAAACCCCACGGAGTGGGGAGTTGTGGGGGACATTTTCCCACAGCGTATTTCCCCTATTGTCTCCACGCTTTATTACAGTAGATAATGACTGATATTTAGCAAGATAAGCAACACATACAACACAAACGTTAGTAAAAACGTCAACCGCCAAAACATCTTGAAATATCGTCTATATAAAATCTCTCCATAATAATAAGCTTGAAACAGGGCAACAGCGACTCCTAATAACAAAATAGAAATCACAAAATACGGCATAATCGATTCATCATAACTATCTTTGGATAACTCATGGATCCCTATGAATAAAAACGGAATGGCCAAATCCGGTGCTTTTATTTTCCAACGTTCCGTTAGGGAAAAAGTGGACACGAGAAAATTGCACGCAAAGAGCACAATTACCGGAAAAATATACCAAAATAACATTATTGCCGAAAACGACACCATTCTCTCAACAAATCCTTTCATTCCACCTGCTATAACTATACTTCATCAACGTTACACAGATGTTTCATTTCGTTTAAATATATGTGCTAAAAGCCCTTTTTGCTTGCTTTTTCATATAAAAAACGGATTACTTATCAAACCATTTTCAAAACGAGGCCTCACCTATCGCGGCCACTTATTTTTGAATGTTTTTTATAAGCTTTTCTTCTCGTATTGTGTCATACTTCTATTATAATGGATTTAGAACAAAAAATGTTGATTCGGGGTGAATCTTTTGATTAATTATTTATTATTAAAAAATGACTATTTTGAACCTTGTTCACCAGACGATGAAGCCCTAAGTTGGATTTCGGTAGAATCTCCTACAGAAGAAGAAATCGAGCGTCTCGTCAATCAATACCACTTACCAACAGATTATCTTACCGGCGTTTTAGATGATGAAGAAAATGCTCGAGTGGAAGGTTTCCGCCACGAAAAATTACAAACGCCTACGTTACTTTTATTTCGTTATCCCAAAGCGAGTATCAGTCCTAGTGGCTATCTGCAAGTAGAAACGGTGCCGATTGCTTTAATCGCAACCGTCGATAACAAACTAATTACTGTTAGCAATGGGCCTAACGACATCGTTCATGGGATTCAAAAAGAGGCGTTCACGCATCAAGATCTTTCTATTGAGAAGGCCTTAATTTTAGCCCTTTCATGGAAGATGGCCCTTTCCTTCAATAAAAACTTACAAGCACTTATCCAACAAACCAACAAACTTGAAGGAGAGCTCCAAGTAGCCACAGAAAATAGTCAATTGTATCAGATTATGGACATTCAAAAAAGTCTAGTTTATTTCGAAGCAGCTTTAACGGATAATTTAAAAGTATTAAAACGTTTATATAGCGCTGAAATTTTTAATCATCCAGAAAAACATTTGCCATTTTTAAGGGATATTCTGATTGAACTAGAACAAGGACTGAATACGACTAAAATACAACTAAAATTAGTTGATAACATTAGTAATACTTTTTCAGCAATCGTTTCAAATAACTTAAATAATGTCATGAAAATTTTAACATCCTTAACAATTGTCCTAACCATCCCGACCATCATCGGGGGAATCTACGGCATGAATGTGAAACTCCCTTTTGCAGAGCATGAATATTCTTTTTGGATTATTTTTGCTATCACTACCTTAATCTGCGTAATTAGTATTCGAATTTTAAAGAAAAAGAATCTCTTATAACTTTAGGTTGCTGTTTTCAGGAAAAGGTTGTACACTATTAGCAGAAATTAAAAAGGACGTGTCATTTATGAACGACAAAGAACAAAGTCGCTTTTCAAAAATCACGAAAGTCGTGGTTTGGCTAATGCTGATCGCAATTGTAGGTTCAACTGTTTTAACAGCAATTCTTAGTCTTTAAACTGGAGAACTTTTTCACACATTAAAAGTAAAAAAACAGTCCCTTCTATCAATTGAAGGGGCTGTTTTTTTACTTGCTCAAATAGAGCGGCTATTTTTTCGCCATCGCCAACAGCTCTTGTGCATGTTCAATGGTTAATTTCGTAATTTCACTTCCTGCGAGCATACGCGCAATTTCGTTTACTCGCTCTTTTTCAGATAAAATTCGGACGCTTGTTTCTGTCCGACCCGCCACGATTTCTTTTTCAATAAAATAATGTTCATCGGCAACGGCCGCCACTTGTGGCAAGTGCGTGATACACAACACCTGCGAATTTTCTGAAATTTGATAAATTTTATCGGCAATCGCCTGTGCTACTCGGCCACTAACTCCTGTATCCACTTCATCAAAAACAATACTAGTGATCCCTTGCGTTTGAGAAAAGATTGTTTTCATAGCTAGCATCACTCGCGAAAGTTCTCCGCCAGAAGCCACCCGAACTAACGGTTTTAATGGTTCCCCTGGGTTAGTAGTAATATAAAATTCTACTCCGTCTAAGCCATTTTCTTGTAAATGCTCAAGTTCTGTAAAACGGACTTCAAATTCCGTTCGCTCCAAATATAGTTCTTTTAATTCGGTTAAAATTTGTTGTTCGAGCTCTTTGGCTAGGCGCTTTCGTTCTTTTCGTAAAGCTAATGCTTGTTGATGAGCGGCTTGTTGTTTCTCTGCAAGCAACGCTTCTAAGTCACCTGTACCACCTTCCAAAAAATCAGCCTCTGCTAACTCTTTGGTGATTTCTTCATAGTAAGATAAAATCGTTTCGATTGAATCGCCATATTTACGTTTCATTTGACGGATTAATTCCAAACGATTTTCTACTTCATTCAAGCGGCCTTCGTCTAGTTCTAAGCCATCAATCAACCTAGAAAGATCTCCACTGGCTTCTTGTAGTAAGTAGTAAGCATTTTGAACAGTATCTGACAATGTTTTATATTCTGAATCAAGGGATTCAATCGAAGCGAGTTCATTCATACTTGTTCCGATTTTATCCAAACTACTATCGTCTTCACCATTTAGCGCGGCATAACTAATCGTCAGTGCATCAGCAATCTTTTGAAAATTGTTCAGTTTATTGCGTTCTTCTAACAATTGTTCTTCTTCGCCAGCGACTAACTGTGCACTAGCAATTTCATCACTTTGAAAATGAAGCATGTCCATTCTTTGGGCAAATTCTTTTTCATTTTTTTGTCGCTTTCTGACTTTGGCTTCGAGTGCGCGATACTCTTGATACGCCTGTGTATATTTTTCTTTGATTGCTAAAAGTTTTTTCCCACCAAATTCATCTAACATATCAATATGGCGTTCACTTTGCATCAATTCTTGATGTTCGTTTTGGCCATGAATATCTACTAAATATTCCCCAATTCTTTTTAAATTAGTAATGTTGACAATTCGTCCGTTGACACGGCAAACATTTTTACCAGAAGCGGAAATATCTCGTTGAATCACTAAAGAATCTTCTTCTGTTTCAATACCTAATTCTTCTAATAATTGCTTTAATTCTTGACTTTTCGGCATTGAAAAAAGTCCTTCTAAGGTGCATTTATTTGCTCCTTGACGAATATAGTCACTGGAGCCACGTCCGCCTGTGAGTAATCCCATTGCATCAATAATGATGGATTTCCCCGCACCCGTTTCTCCCGTTAAAACGGTCATACCCATTTGAAACTCTAATTGTAACGAAGAGATAATCGCAAAATTTTTCACGGAAAGTTCTTGTAACATCTTGTTCACCTCATTCTTTATAGATAGCTTAACAGCTCTTTATGAAGTTTTTCTGCTGCTTCCTCAGTTCGTGCAATCATGAGGACACTATCATCATCGTTGATGACGGCAAAAAGTTTCTCTTGGTAATTCTTTTCGATTAAACTACCACACGCCGCCGCATTGCCAGGAATGGTTCGTAATACGACATATTTTTCCATTTGTTCTGCAGCTACAAAGGCATCTTTTAAAAGCTTTGCAAGTTTAGCACTCGTATTAGCTTGTGTTTCTAATGGAAGGCTATATCGATAACCCCCTTCTGCAGATGGAACTTTGATCAGTTTCATATCTTTAATGTCGCGAGAAATTGTTGCTTGTGTTACAGCTACGCCCTTTTCTTGTAAGTAGTTGACAAAATCTTCTTGCTTTTGAATATTTTTTTCAGTCAATAAACGTGTAATTAAACGGTGTCTATCTTGCTTTCTCATGGCGCCGCTCTCCTTTTCAGTTTACTCTTGCCCTCATCATAGCTTATTTTTATGCATTTTAAAAGATGAATTACTAGATTTATACAAAAAAGAAGCTTTCACCTATAGGCGTCCACTTCTTTCTTCTAACTTTTCTCATCATTCCGCTAATTTTTGATGCGCATGCGCGACAACTTCTTCAATGGATTCTGGCGCTTGATAGGATCCTTCCCCTTCAACAGAAACTAAATGTGCCAAAAATTCAATGTTTCCTTCGCCACCAGTGATTGGTGAAAAATCTAAGTTTTTCACATCATAACCGTTATTCATGGCAAAGCGTGTAATTTCCTCCACAACCATTTGATGGGTTTCTGGATCACGCACGATTCCTTTTTTCCCAACAAACTCTTTGCCAGCTTCGAATTGTGGCTTAATTAACGCCACCACACTACCGCCTTTTTTCAAAATATCATGAAGAGGTGGCAAAATTAAGCGTAATGAAATAAAGGAAACATCAATCGTTGCAATATCCGGCACCCCTTCAGTGAAATCTTCAGGTTTACTATAGCGAAAATTGGTACGTTCCATTACCACCACGCGTTCATCTTGCCGAATTTTCCATGCTAGTTGGTTATAGCCAACATCTAAAGCGTAACTCAAACGAGCCCCATTTTGTAAAGCAACATCGGTAAAACCACCTGTGGAGGAACCAATATCTAACATTGTTTTGCCTTGAACGTTGATTGCAAAAACATTTAGTGCCTTCTCTAGTTTTAAGCCCCCACGAGAAACATAAGGCATTACTTGGCCCTTAGTATGTAAGGGTGTCTCCACAGAAATTTTTTCCCCTGGTTTATCTAAACGTTCATTTTTATCATTGTAAACCAAACCAGCCATCACACTACGTTTGGCTTTTTCTCGTGTTTCAAATAGTCCTTGATTAAACGCCAAGACATCGACGCGTTCTTTTTTCATAAGTGCCTTCTTTCTATCTCAATTGTAACTGAGTTAACAAGTTTGCTAAATGTTCTTCTGAAAAGTTGGGAACATTTGCTTTGATTTTTTCTAAAACAGCGCTACCTTCTGCTAATTGATGTGTTAGCGCATCTTTCGCACCGGCAATCCCTAAAAGAGCTGGATACGTACTTTTATTCAACGCTTCATCTCGGCCTACTTTTTTACCTAAATCTGCTTCTGTACTTGTGGCATCTAATAAGTCATCACGAATTTGAAAAGCCAAGCCATAGTGATGCGCAAACTGTGTCAGTAAACCAATGACTTCTTCTGTTTGATTGGCTAATATGCCCCCAGCAATTAAGGCGAATTCAATTAGCGCTCCGGTTTTCTTTTCATGAACAGCCGCTAACTCTTCTAAAGTCAAGCTGACTTTTTCTCCTTCAATATCACCCATTTGGCCGGCAACCATGCCTTGATTCCCCGCTGCCTTTGCCAGTTGTTGCATCAGTAAAACTTTTTCACTTAAGCCTAATTGGCTCAAAGAAAGTAACTGAAATGCGCCTGTTAATAAGCCGTCCCCTGCTAAAATGGCAGTCGCTTCACCAAACACTTTGTGATTGGTTGGTTTGCCACGACGTAAATCATCATCATCCATTGCTGGTAAATCATCATGAATTAATGAATACGTATGAATCATCTCTAAAGAGGCAGCCACTTGATAGTCTTGTGTTTCCATCTCTTTTTGAAAAGCGGCCACTGTTGTTAGCACTAATAGCGGGCGTAATCGTTTGCCACCTGCGTGTATTGAGTAGAGCATTGCTTCTTTCAAACGCTCATTTTCAGTATATTCTGCGATAAAATCGACCATGACTTTTTCAACCAACGGTAAATGCTGTTGACTAAAATTCGTCATTACGCTTCCTCGCTCTCTTCAAAAACAATTTCTTTATTGTTTTCTGTCATCATTTTCGTTAAAGTTTTTTCCGCTTTTTCCAATGTATCTTGACATTGTTTACTTAATGCCATGCCCTCTTGAAAGGCAACTAAGGCTTCTTCCAAAGGAACATCTCCTCGTTCTAAGCGCTGAACGATTTCTTCTAAGGCATTTAATGATTCTTCAAACGTTTTTTCTTTTGCTGGCATGTTAAAACTCCTCTTTTTTCGCTGTTATTGTTTCGACGTTTGCTTGAACTGTACCGTCAGCATAATGAATCGTTAATTGATCTGCTGGCTGTAACTCGGTAACAGTTTTAACGACACGGTCCTCTTTTGTAGTATAACTATATCCTCGACCCATAATTTTGAGTGGGCTGAGTAAGTCTAATTGTTGAACAGCAGACGTGAATTGCTTTTGTTTGTTTAGGAACAATTGTGTCATTTGTGTTTGCAAGTTTCGTTGTAAAAACGCCAACTGTTGCTGACTTTCTCTTAATTGTCCCTTTGGTGTCTGTTGTTGCAATTGAGCGATAATTCCTTGGGCTTGACGTTGTTTTTGGTGATGAATCGTTGTCATTGCTTGGAAAAGACGTTGCGTCATTCGATCTAATTTAATCGTTTGACCTTCATAAAGTCGCTCAGGTTGCTTAAACACATAAGAATTTTGTAGTCGTTGGAAACGTTCTGTTCGTTGTTGTAAGAGATATAAAAAGCTTTGTTCTAAACGACTACGCCGTTCACTAATTCTTAATAGTTCTTCATTTAAAACTGGTACCGCTAGTTCCGCTGCTGCCGTTGGCGTTGCTGCACGAACATCTGCTACCATATCGGCAATTGTCACATCTGTTTCGTGACCAACCGATGAAATAATCGGTGTGGTGGCAGCATGAATGGCTCGAGCCACTTTTTCTTCATTAAATGGCCATAAATCCTCGATTGAACCACCGCCACGGCCGATGATCATCGTATCAAAATCGCCTTGCGCATCGGCTCGCTGAATGTTCCGCACAATGTCATCCGCCGCCTGCTCGCCTTGGACCAAGGTTGGAAAAAGGACCAGTTGTGCAATCGGATACCGTCTTTTAACTGTCGTAATGATATCCCGAATAACAGCACCACTAGGACTTGTAACCACAGCGATTCGTTTGGGATAACGAGGCAACTGTTGTTTAGGCCCTTCAAAAAGTCCTTCTTTTCCTAGTTTTTCTCTTAATTCTGCCAATGCTTGATAAAGTGCACCTACACCATCTGGTTCCATATGTTCAATATAAATTTGATAGGAGCCGCTGTTTTCATAAAGCGAAATCCGCCCCACCACCATGACTTTCATGCCTTCTTTTGGTTGAAACTTCAATTTTTGAAAGGCTGATTTAAACATAATTGCAGAAATCTTCGCATGGTCATCTTTTAAACTGAAGTACTGATGCGCGTTCGCTCGGAAGCGAAAGTTCGAAATTTCACCTGTTAAATAGACACGTCCTAAGTAAGGGTCTGCATCAAATTTACGTTTTAAATACTTCGTTAAGGCTGTTACTGTTAAATATTGTTGCGTCATTTTTTCACCTTACTTTTGTTTTTTTGCTGCCTCGACTGTTTGATACATTAACATGGTAATCGTCATTGGGCCAACACCTTTGGGAACCGGCGTGATATAGCTTGCAATTTCAGAAACTTCATCGAATGCTACATCACCAATCAGTTTTCCTTCTTGATTGCGATTCATACCCACATCAATCACTACCGCACCTGGTTTCACGAACTCTTTGGTGACAAAATGCCCGCGTCCAATTGCTACAACTAAAATATCCGCTTCTTTTGCAACTTCTGCTAAATGTTCAGTTTTAGAGTGGGCAATCGTCACGGTCGCATTTTTCATTAACAATAATTGTGCCATTGGCTTGCCAACAATATTACTTCGACCAATAACCACCGCACGTTTACCTGTTAAATCAATATCATAAGCTTCAAACATCTTCATAATTCCATACGGCGTGCAAGGAATCATTTCAGGTTTGCCTACAAACAAACGGCCTAAATTCATTGGATGGAACCCATCTACATCTTTTTTGGGATCAATCGCTAATAAAATCTTTTCTTCATCAATATGTTTTGGCAAAGGTAGTTGTACAAGAATGCCATGAAAGCGTGAATCTTGATTATATTTGTCAATCTCAGCCAATAATTCTTCTTCTGAAATAGTTTCTGGTAGTTTTTCGACCTTTGACAGAATGCCAATTTTGGCTGCTGCACGTTCTTTATTTCTCACATACGTTTGGCTGGCAGGATTTTCCCCAACTAATAAAACAACTAATCCTGGTTGGATGCCTTGTTGTGTCATCTTTTCTACATCTTTTTGAATCTCTGCTTGCATTTGATCTGCTAATTCACGACCGTTAATTACTGTACTCATTCCTTCGCTCCCTCTATTGTTTCTTTACTTCTTTAATAGTATTTATTTTAGCATATAACCCAGTATCTTAACACCAGTTAGATAGTAAAAAAAGATTCAGAGCTTACGCCTCTGAATCAATTTCTTTCATTACATTTGATAACACACCATTAACAAATTTACGTGAACGGTCGTCGCTGTATTTTTTACTTAACTCAACGGCTTCATTTAATGCCACAATGTTTGGCACATCTGAAACGTATAGCATTTCAAAAATAGCTAAACGTAAAATAACAATATCTATTTTTGCTAAGCGTTGCATAGACCAGTTATTACCTAAATGGTTCGTAATCACTTCGTCTAGTTCTGCTTTGCGGCTACACACACCGCCGACAAGTAAATCTAAATACGTAGGGACTAGGTCTTCGCCATCTTCACTGACGATTTCCCGATTATCATAAGCCAATGCATAATCAATGGCATCTTGTTTGGTTAAATCAGCATTAAAATCTAAAGGAAAAAGGGCTTGGAGCGCTTTTTCACGAATCTCGTGACGGGTTAATTCTGTTTTACTCATTCTCTTCTCCATCTTCATCTTCTGGGAATAATTCATTTAAGTCTGGTTGAGGGATTTTTTCAGGTACTACCGCTACAACATGAATATTCACTTCAACTAAATCAATATCTGTCATAAATAAGACTTGTTGTTTCACACGGTCTTGCATTTCTAACGCAACTTTTGGTACAGAAACACCGTAGTTCAAGTAACAATAGATATCGACTTTTAAGCCTTCTTCTTCTGTTCGTAAATATACACCTTTGCCGTGTGCTGCACGGCCTAATAATTCATTCACATTATTGGCAAACGTGCCGCGCATCCCATAAACGCCCTCTACTTTTGAAGCAGCGATTCCGATAATTACTTCAATGACTTCAGGAGCGATCACGATTTCTCCTAAAGAATCGTTTGCATTGATTACAAGATTTTTTTCTTCTGACATTTGGTTGTCCTCCTTATCTATTACGCACAAAATCGTTAAATAAACGATTTATTTGATGAATCACTAAGTCTCTTAAGGATTCTCTTTTAAGCAACGGATGATTCTTAAAAATTAAAACAACACTGGTTTCTTCAGTTAGTTGTGAAAGAACGTCCAAATTTTGCTTATCAATACTCGTTCTTAGTTTATCATTAATTAGCCTATTTCGCTACCAGAAAAGCTAAGTTCTGACTAAAAGAACAGATAATTTCTTGTCATAAATTTCTAATTCAAGCCTTTAGACGTAAAAATAAGAAAGACCAAGTAATTTTGGCTTTCTTATTTTTACATCTTTATTCTTCAGGATAACGTTCCATTAGTTTCGTCCGATGCTTTTGCATAATCATTTCTAAAGAGATGTCATATTTATCGGCTAAAATAAATAAATTATCCAACACATCGCCTAACTCTTCCGTTAAATTTTCCAGATTCTCTTCATCCGCCAAAACTGTTTCATCCGGTCGATCACGGCCAATTTCAATTGTCCGAATGGCCCGACAAACTTCGCCGACTTCTTCTGTTAAAAAGTTGGAACGAATAAACGGATCATATTGATACCAGTTACGTTTTTTATAAAACGCACTAATAAACCGCTGATACTCTTGGATATCCATGTTCTCCCAACCTTTATAAAATGATTAATTCTTTTGGCGCATGTGTTAATACACGATTACCTTCAGCAGTAATTAATAAATCGTCCTCAATACGCACGCCACCAATTCCTGGCAAATAAATTCCAGGTTCGTCCGTAATCACATTCCCTGGTACAAACTGTTTATCTGCTCGGAATGAAACATTTGGTCCTTCATGAATTTCTAACCCAATGCCATGACCAGTGCTGTGACCAAACGCATCGCCATAGCCATAGGAAGCAATATGATCCCGTGCAATCGCATCTAATTGAATGCCCGTCAACCCAGGTTTAGCTTCTGCTAACACTTTTAATTGTGCTTCTAAAACAATGTCATAAATTTCTTTTAGTTTTGGCTGAATACTACCAATGGCAAATGTCCGTGTCATATCAGAAACATAGCCTTCATAATAACAACCGAAATCTAAAGTGATTAACTCACCTTTTTCGATGACTTTATGGCTAGCAACACCATGTGGCATCGCCGAACGTAGACCGCTGGCCACAATTGTCTCAAAAGAAACACCACTGGCTCCTTTTGACCGCATGAAGAAATCTAATTGATTAGCCACTTCAATCTCTGTCATTCCAGGTTTAATCATCTCTAAGACAAAGGCAAATCCTTGATCCGCGATGGCACACGCTTTTTCAATAATCGCTACTTCTTCTTCATCTTTCACTTCTCTTAATTCTTCAATCAAACCCATTACAGGAACTAATTCACATGGTAAAATTTCTTCCAATAAGCTATAATCAGCGAAACTAACTTGCGTTTCTTCAAAAGCTAAATTATCTAATTGCAAACGTTCAGCTAAATCTGCTACTTCGTCAAAAATATGTCCTGTGTTTTTAACGATAGTAAAACCAGTTGCTTGTTCCGCAGCTTGTTCCGTATAACGAAAATCCGTTACAAAAAAAGCTTTATCTAATGTAATCATTGCCAAGCCCGTTGTCCCAGTAAAATTGGTTAAATAACGTAAATTATACGGACTTGTCACTAAAAATCCTTGTAAATTATTTTCTTTCATTAACTCCCGTAGCTTTTCGACTCTTGCCATCATTGGTTCGACCTTCTTTCTTTTTTCTCATTTTTCATTATAGCAAATTTACTTCAGAAAAGCATGAATCACCAAAAAACTTCATCGAGAAAGTTTACTGAAAATTTTACCTTTCCTTATTTTTTGCTTAACACTTTTGTAGTAAACTAATTTAGCGACTTCAAGGAGGAAATTATGAACGTTTATTTATTTCTGGCACTATTTTTCATTATTATCGGCATTTTAAGCTATAGTTTTTTTATTGAACCTAACTGCTTAGTCATACACAAAAATCAAATTAAAGTAACAGAATCAGGGAAAACCTTACGGATTGTTCAACTCTCTGATATTCATTTAAAAAAGAATTATTCTGTGAAGGCCTTAAAACAGATTGTTGAAAAAACAAATACATTACAACCAGACATAGTCGTTTTTACAGGAGACTTATTTGATGATTATGCCCGTTTCGGTATCGAAATTCAGGATGAAGTGAGTCAACTTTTCCGTAAAATTAACGCCCCATATGGCAAATTCGCTATTTATGGCAACCACGAGTATAGCGGCTTAGATACCAATTTTTACGAAACAATCTTAGAAGCTGCCGACTTTACCGTACTAAAAAACACGGGCAAATTACTGCCTGTCTCACACCGTATCTCCTTGTACGTCGCTGGTTTAGAAGATTCGTTATATGGACAAACCGACTTAGCTGCAGCTTTAGTCAACCGCCCTACTGGAACGCCCACTCTGCTACTAACCCATGAGCCAGATGTCGCAGACTCAGCAGTCAACAAAAACATTGACCTCATTTTAGCAGGACATAGTCACGGCGGACAGATTCGCTTGCCTTTTTTCACTTACAAAAATCAGCTTGCTAAAAAGTATACACATGGGCTTTATCATTTAGAAGATGAAACGCCGCTAATTGTTCACCCAGGAATCGGAACCACTAAAATCAGCGCACGCTTTGGTGTCTTACCAACAATTGAACTGATTGAGTTAACTATTTAACTATGCATTAAAAAGACCGCCCCACGTTAGAGAAAAATTCTCACGTTAGACGGTCTTTGATTATGTTCGATTAATGATGAAAATCTTGCTCGTGATCTTCTTCTACTTTCGCTTTTCCTAGCGTATAAAATTTGCTGCCATTTAACCCGAGAATAAATAGCACAACCACTAGTAAAAGAATTGATAAAGATAACAATAAAGTCTGCAAGCCATCGCCATGTGCAACCATTAATTGACGTAAAATTGCGGTTAAACAAATTAAAATCAAATAACGAATCGGAATATGGTGTCCTTCTTGAATATAGCGAAGAATCATCATAATAAACTCAAATAACATAAAGAATGAAATAATTTCTTGCATGATAACTGAAAAATTATCCGGCGTCATTGGCTTCATGAGATATGTAGCGAGGTCAACTAAATAACTAGCCATAAATACTAATAAGAAAACTCCTAAAATCCCTAATACAATATCCAAAATCAAATTCACGTACTTCTTTACTACACTAAAATTCTTCTGCATAATACCCTTCTTTCTTTTGACTCAATTATGTTATAACATGCTTGTTATTACATTAAATATATCATCAATTAACCTTGTCAGACAAGCAGTTAAACCCAATGTGAGATTTTTTTTATTTTGAGATGTTTCTTCATTTTCCGGCTAACCCTTTATGCAAGACAAAAAAAGCTGAATCCGCAGATTCAGCTTTTTAATCGTATTAGTTAGCTACTGGATAAACTGATACTTGTTTTTTGTCGCGGCCTTTACGTTCGAAACGTACCACACCGTCAACTTTTGCAAATAACGTATCGTCGCCACCGATTCCAACGTTCACACCTGGATAAATTTTAGTTCCGCGTTGACGGTATAAAATTGAACCACCTGTAACTGTTTGGCCATCAGCACTTTTAGCGCCTAATCGTTTAGATTCAGAGTCACGGCCGTTTGATGTAGAACCGCCACCTTTTTTATGGGCAAATAATTGTAAATTCATAGTCAATAACATAGTCTGCACCTCCTATTTCTCAGTGATTGTTTTTATTTGAATAAATTCAGTATTTTCGTTCTCTATTGATTGTAAACCTAATAAAAGATTTTCTAATAGAATTTGGGCAATATTTTTTTGTTCCTGATTGACAGTTGTTAACATCTCGACATAAAGGTAGCCACCTTCTACATCGTCAACTTCGACAATCGGTTCAAAACCTGCTAAGGCATCAATCCCATTGACTGTGCTAATTGCTAAGGCAGAAACTGCCGCGCAAACCACATCGCTGCCATAAGGACCTGCTTCAGCATGCCCGGTTAATTCGAATGAAACGATTCGGCCGGAGCCTGTCCGTTTAAAAGAACCTTTAATCATTGATAGGCCTT
The DNA here is from genome assembly GCF_050548355.1 of Enterococcus sp. AZ011. Lineage (NCBI taxonomy): Bacteria > Bacillati > Bacillota > Bacilli > Lactobacillales > Enterococcaceae > Enterococcus > Enterococcus sp. AZ011. The sequence continues at coordinate 778,458 of NZ_CP172959.1, read as the reverse complement.
CTTTCCTGTCAACAAGAGAGATTAAGCGTTGATTGCTTCGATCATAACTTTTGTATACGGTTGACGGTGACCTTGTTTACGGTGAGAGTGTTTTTTAGGTTTGTATTGGAAAGTCACGACTTTCTTTTGTTTGCCGTGTTTTTCAACAGTTCCTTCAACAGTTGCGCCTGCAACAGTTGGCGCACCAACTTTTGTAGATTCGCCACCTACTAAGATAACTTCGTCAAAAACAACTTTCTCGCCAGCCTCAACGTTTAATTTTTCAACGTAGATTGCTTGACCTACTTCAACTTTCACTTGTTTACCACCAGTTTTGATAATTGCGTACATGCTATACAGCACCTCCTTCTTCTAGACTTAGACTCGCCATCCCAAGTGATGATTACTCATGCTTAAAAACTTGTTCTGTGCGGTTGTAGCTGTGGAGACCACAATTACAACACTAACTATAATAACAGAACCAGAAAACCTCGTCAATATAAACTCTCTATTTTCTTCACTTTCTCTCTCCAAAAAAACTTCTTCTGTTATTTAAATTTCCGATTGACTTTCTAACACTACTTCCATTATAATTAGCTTTGTTGTGTTACAACTATTGTCATAGTAGCTCAGCAGGATAGAGCATCCGCCTTCTAAGCGGACGGCTGTACATCCGCCAACAATCTTTTGCGTCCGTAGCTCAGCTGGATAGAGCATTCGCCTTCTAAGCGAAATGTCGGGGGTTCGAACCCCTCCGGACGCGTTTAAAGCGTTGTTCAATCAACGTTTTGACAATTTAATAGGTGGTTAGTAAAGTATCTATTTTGCTAACACTTGCTTAAAATGATCTGTTAGTTGACCTCGAAATCTGCTAACAGGTTTTTTATTTTCCTAAAAATCATATCAAAACACCTCGTTTTTGCTAACACTTTTGAACAACATTTTATTTCTCCCCACTAGCTCTCTTCTATTTTCCCAGTAGCAATAAATTTTCACGCATACTTTTTGGTAAAGCTTGCACAACTTTCAACAACTCTTGCTCTTCCTCACCTAAAACTTCAATGTTATTTTTAGGTTCTTCGCCATAAAATTCATCGTTTAATTTAACCGCATTAAATCGTCTATCTTCATCGAGAATATGACTATAAACATCAGTAACCATATCTGCTTTTGAATGTCCTGTATCCCCCTGAACACTTTTAATATCACCATTGGTCATTTTTAGCTTATAGCTCGTGCTTAAGTGTCGTAAGCTATGAAACTCTATCTTAGGTAGATTATGTTTCTTACAGAGCTTTTTAAGCCTATTTCCAATCACTGTGTTTTCACAAGGACGTCCATCTTCGAGACAAAAAACAAGATTAAAATCGTGGTACTCTGAACCCAAAATTCTTTTCAGATTTTCTTGCTTCTTTTTATGTTGTAAAATCATATTTACAACTACCTTTGGAATCCAGACAGTTCGATAACTAGACTCTGTTTTAGGAGTCATTAAAACAACTCGAGTTGTGTTCGTTGGAAGCGTGGGAAAGATTTTTACAATATCTTTCTCTTGTAATCTATCTATAGCTTCTTTAGAAACTCTTGATAATTGCTTTTCGACAACTAATCTCGCTCTATTTTCTGCAACAGTGACTTCATCAATAAAAAGGTTATCCCATGTTAAACCTAATATTTCACCTATGCGTAAAGAGCAAGAGAAAGCTACGTGCATACAAATTTCAAGTAGATCATCCTCTACTACCTCTAACGCTTTTTTAAATGTCTCAATTTCCCAAACAGTTCTTGTATATTTAGGAATTTTAGGTAAAACAGCTGATTTTGCAGGATTAGTAGATGTCATAGGTAAATACTCCCAAGCAATTGCTTGCTTTAGCGCTGAACGTATAATATCATGAATTTTTTTCACATTTGCAGGTTGAAGTAACTTTCCTCTAGCAGGACGATTTCCTGCTGCTTCTTCTACTGTTAACAATTGATTGTAATACTCTGAAAGCATTCGTGGTTTTATATCGGTTAGCAATACATCTCCAATATAAGGAGTAATGTATTTGTTAATCAGCATTTCTTTATTCCTCAATGTATTTACTGACCATGTTACACGTCCATAAATTTCCACATAACATGCCAAGAATTCTTTAAAAGTAATTCTGTTTGTCTCAGAAATTTCATCAGGACTCATTACAGCATCATTTTCAGGGGGAACTAGAACTGAACCATGAACGGATTGATAGTATTCAATAAATTTTTGTCGTTGAACAGCTTCTTTCTGTAAATCATAAGACTCCCATTTCTGCTTTGTCTTATTTTCTGAATCAACATAACGATAAATTACTGCAAAATTTTTATTTCTTTTCTTCAAAGTAGCCATCAAAAAAACTCTCCTAATCTGAATGATTAGTGTTAGCAACATTATTCAACCAATTATCGAAAGATTTTTTTGAAACACGTATAACTCTACCTATTCTTACAACTGCAAACCTATTTTCTTTAATAAGTTTATAAGCTGTTTTGTTGCTAATTGATAACAATTCAGCAACTTCTTTGATAGTATATGTTTCTTTAACATCCATTGCTTTTATGGCAAAACTCCTTCCTCAAACTAGTGATAGCTTGAATTAATTATAACATATTTTAAACGCTTTCTTCTTTTGTTAGGCTACTCTTTTGCATTGAGTACATAGGAATTTCACCTCTCCGCAATTTACGCCGAGCTTTACAGAAGTATCATTATCTTTCTAAAGGTCATGGCTACTACATACGCACACATATAGCTTATTGCATTTATTTGACCGCAAAAGCGATAAACCAACAATGGCTAACTTTAGAAATAAACGTACCTAACAAATCTATTTAGTTTTCAAGGAACAAATTTGAATCTTCACTGTATAAATAACCAATTAATTTCAAAAATGAAACTTTAAAACTAAAGTTTTTACCAACTTTTCAATAAGAAAAAACCTGCTGAGACTTCCCTCAAAGCAGGCTTTAGCTTATTTTAAATTTCTAAGATTATGAAATAGTTTTATTTTTCCCTTTGGCAATTCTTTTTTCATTCAATTTTCTCCACATTAAGAATGTATTATCAAGCTGATTTTCGGAAAAAGCAGTATGTTGGCGTATTTGTTCATTCACCCAACTAGATATCTCGACAATCGGAATATTTCTCCTTAATTTATCATCCAATTCTTTTAACAATTGATCATAATTTAGTAAATCATCTACAATTGGAATTTTAACATTGATGAGATCTCCGGGTAATATTTCTAGTGCCCCACCACCAAAAATCCTTCCTTCCAACTCAAAAGTTAAAAGCGTAGGAGAAGAATACATTAAAAATAAAAATTTAGATATGTTTATACCCTCACGAAATTTAATTCTATGAAAAGTATCTGTACTAGTCGCTTGAATTTCATTTTTTACAATACGAGGAAATTCTCCAATCCGCCTCAACATAAATGCATCCGGTACCCAAATGGAAGGGATATCGAACCAACGTTTCCTTAAGCTTAATTTATAGCCATTATTCTCACCATTTTCAATTCCATAGTCTATATAGTTTTGGGCATTTCTCGATAACTCTTTACCGTTAAAATCCAACATCCATACTTTTTGATTAGCGCTAATGTTTTTTTCTAAATCCTTTTGTTCATAAAAAACACCGTTTACTTCTATACTTCTTCCTAATAACGGACGCGCATATTCCTGCAAATCATAACTTTGAACAATAGAATTATTAACCACAAAAAAGTTATTATTACCCGTAGTGACTCCTATTTCACCTTTAGCAAATTCATTAAAACTCTTCATAAACTTTGGAAAATCAAGTTCATAGAAGATTCTTTCTTCTCGTGAAAGATAAAACTTAGTCCATTTTTCAGAACCATAGGATGTGTATTGATCGAAAGGCACATTAAATATATCGTTATTTAATCCGCTACTGTTCTCTAAATTAATAATTCTTAAATTATGAGTTCTAGATCGTTGTAAATCTAGAATATTTTTTTCACCAAGTAACAACACAACATCTTGTTGTATTCCTTCGAACACTAACTCGTCAAAAGTAATTATAGTTAAAGAAGACAGACTATTAAACAAAAAATCTCTTAATTGCTTAGCATAAGATACTTGCAATAAATCTGTTGGCAAAATAAAAGCAATTTTCCCTTCCTCTTTAACCATTTCAACCGAAGCAATTGTGAAAGCCATCCAAGCATTGATTAATTTGTTAGATCTTACTCCATTATTTTCAAGGATGTCACTTTGGAAATCACGTTGCTCTTTTGTAAGATATTGATATCTAATATACGGAGGATTTCCTAGAACAACATCATACCCTTCTGTTTCTCCTTTAAGCTTTTGGCTTCTAAATTCTTCATAAAAATCATAAAAATCTATATTTTCAACCTTAAAATTAGGAAAATCTTCTGTTTTTCTAACAATCTTACTTGCTTCTTCCTCTAAAATCTCCACTGCTGTAACATCTATATTTCCATCAATACCTTTTAAACTTTCTATAAACACCCCGTCACCAGCAGACGGTTCCAAAATCTTTTGGTATCTATCAGGTTCAATTGCCCAAGTAGTTAAAAATTCTGCAATTTCAATAGGTGTATAGTATCCTCCACGTAGCTTTTGTGATGTTTGCTTGTTCTTATCATTCACTTTGATTCTCCACCTTAAATTGAATTAACTCATTAAATAAAGTATTTATTTTATCTATATATGCAGCTTTTTTCTTTTCTTTAAACTCTAGTTCTCTAGTTGTTAATTTAAGATTTATTGAATTATTTATAGATTCTATTTTTTTTACATAATCTTCAATCAGCTTATACCTATCAAACTCAAAATTATTAGTGAAATCAATTGGTAATAGCGGAATGTCTTTGTATGTTCCAGTGCCATGTGTATAGAACTCTCCTTCAAATGAACTACCAATAGTTTGAAAAATCATATCCGTGAACGGATGACTTAACCAAGCTTGAATATACTCTAAACTATAAGGAGACCCTTGCTTCATTAATAATGCAATAAATCCAGCCGTCCCCCCTGAAGCAAACAACATCCTGTTACGATCAATATTGAAATTGGGTTGATTTGACATTACTCCTACAAGTATTTTATCAACATTGGATTCTTTTAAAAACTGAGTTCGGCCATATTGATACCATTCGCTAACATATTGAACATCCCTTTTACCACCTAATGATTTAGGAAGCAGTTCTTTTTTATGTCTAATTAGATAACTCAACGTATTTGGATATTTAGCTTCCATTGTTGCATAATCAATAATTTTACCATTAATATATGGAAAAATAACATATTTACTTGCTTTCATCTGCATATATGATTTCCCCTGTACCTTAGAAGGGGTTTGATAGAACTCTTTTAATAAAGCTTTCTCTATTGTAACATATTCAATATCTTTCTTTTTAGTTACTTTAAAAGTAACAGTTTCTTCATTTTCTTTCACTATAAATTTTTTATCAAGCAAAAAAACAGTATTCGCACTTGTTTGAATCCCGTTTACTGGAGTTATTTCTGACTCTATATTCGGAAAATTATTCATTGCAAATCGATATTGGCTCCTTAACTCTTCATTTTGAGTCAAAAACCAATGAGAGTTACCCAAATCTCGAATATCATAAGTTAATCCATTATCACTTTTAAATGCATCATCTACAGATTTGACAACAGAATATTGAAATTTAGGACTAGAAAATTTTCCAAATTGTACAACTGCAACATAGTTAATAACATTTTGAAATAATTGAGTTGTTTTAAAATCAAGTATTGATGATAATCCTTGATTTTGATAAATTCTTTCTCTAAGTTTATTCGCAGCTCCAACTGTAAAGAATTTATTTGGAACCAATAAAATGGCTATACCATTTTCGTCTAAAAGATCTAGAGTACGTTCTATAAATAAAAAATACTTGTCATACTGCTTATAAGAAGAATAATACTTAGACTTATAAATTTCAATTTCTATTTCAGAAGTAGATTCTAATATTTCCTTTGTTTGAAGATAAGGAGGATTCCCTACTATTATATCAAAATTCATTCCATCAAAAATTGTATCTGACATCGGTGCTATATCTGTAGCATCTTCATAAGAAAGAGTAGTGTAATCTATATCACTTTCATTTACTAATGAATTACCACAAACAATAGTATCTTTCAAAGATGGAAGTAACGGAGTTATTTCTTTTATTCGATCTTTTTTTTCATAGGATAGCAATCGAAGTAACAACGAAAATCTAGTAAGTTGGACAGCTTGATTATTAATATCAAAACCTCTAAGCACATTTTGAATAATTTTCTTTTTTATTTTAAATGGAACTAAATATGGTGTAGGTGCAACCTTCTCTTTATTTGAGTACCAATCTACTAAATAATTCTCTATATAATTATATGTCTCAATAAGAAAAATACCTGATCCCACTGCTAAATCACCGATTTTTAATCGTAAAATTTCATCCGGCGTTAACCCATCAATCTTTTTTTTCATAACTTTTTGAACCATCAATTTTACAAGTGAATCTGGAGTGGAAATAACAGCTTTAATTTTAGCGCTCTTTGTTTTCTCCAATTTGACATTATTAAAAGTATCAAAAACAATTTCTTCTTGTAAAAAATTTTCATAAATTCTACTCAAGATTGATAAATCAATTACTGAAAAATCATATGAAGCATTTGGAAAATACAAACTTTCAACAATAGTTTTTAAAGTACTTTCTTTTATATTTAAAATAACATCTGGTGTTTCAAAAATACCTGAATTATATCTTTTATCTAAATCTTTAAAATAAGATTGATAATCAATATGTTTATTGATTGTTCTCTTCAGTTTTTCAGTGTCTTCAAATCTATTATCTTCAATAAATCTCAAAAAAATAAGTTGATTCAAAAATATTTGTACGCTTTCATTTAACGTAATTGGATCTTTAAAGTCCGCTACCGAGCTAGTGATTAAATCCTTAGCCACTAAAAGTCTCCATTCATTTAACTGCTCTAAAAAAACTTGATCCAAAGCCAGTTTTGTTGCATTGGATGGTGCAATACTATTAGTCCAATAGTCAAATTTGCCACTTACGACGCTTTCCCGTGACAACAAATCATATATTTCGTCAAACTTGTCAACAAAGTCTTTATAATGATAAAGTTTATATCTATTATTAGCTACTGTATCTTTTTCTTTGGGTTGCTGATAGGTAGTGTAAATTGCAAGATATTCGAAATTTGTTAGAACTGAAATTCTATGACCGCTATTCCATCCATATCGTCGTACTTGCATAGCTGGTTCAATTTCCTTATCTATATCAACACTTACTTTTTTTGCTTCTACATAAAAAATACTTGAACTATTCATTCGGATTGAATAATCTGGCCTATCAAAACGATTGGAATATTCCTCTGCAACAACTTCTCGATCATTAAAAGTCAAATTATCTGGATTTGATATATCCCAACCTAGCAACCTAAGAAATTTATCAATATATTGTTGTCTTGTCATTTGCTCGTTAAACTTAGAATTTTTGGCTTTATATAAATTGTAATCACGTTCAAAAGCTGCAACGATTTTTTTTAATTCTTCTTTTTCCATCAAATGATTCATCGTAAACACCCTTTTCATAAAAAATAAAACCTTTTTAATAGGCTAAATTGTTTGCTTAATTATAACAAATCGGTCTAAACTATACTATGTTTTTATTGTGATGAATTAATTTTCTACCTGTACTAGTTAAGCTTGAAGAATCTATCAATGTTTGAGATACTGTATACAAAGGTATACAAAATGAGATTTCTATCTAATAATGTTAAGTCCGACAGAATATTGTATACTTACTTTTACAGGATTAACTATTAAAGGAGAGAATAATTTGTCTTTAGAAAATGAATTAGAACAAAAAAGTAATCAAATCTATAGAGACTCTTACCAAATGTCTATTGGTGAATTAATTAACATTTACAGAGATGAAGAAATGGACATCCATCCAGAATTTCAAAGGCTATTTCGCTGGAATAACTTTCAAAAAACTCGTTTGATTGAATCAGTAATGCTGAATATTCCAATACCTCAAATTTTTGTTAGCCAAAATGAAGACGGAGTATGGGATATTATCGACGGTGTTCAACGTTTGTCTACTATTTTTCAATTCGTAGGAATCCTTAAAGACGAAAACAACAATTTAGTGCCACCTTTAGTTCTAGAAAAAACGGAATCCCTACCTTCTTTTGAAGGTTTAACTTGGAATTCTGGTGACTTATGCTTTACAAAAAAACAACAACTAGATTTTAAAAGATCTAGATTTGACATCACAATAATGAAAAAAGAAAGTGATTCCAATACTAAGTATGAGTTATTTCAACGACTTAACACTGGAGGAACCTCTTTAACTGGACAAGAGGTTAGAAATTGCTTAATTATTATGAGTAATAAAAGTTACTATGATTTTCTGTTGGAGTTAGAAAAAAATTCAGATTTTTTACAAACTATTCCAATTACCTCAAGAAAAGAAGACGAGCAATATCGTCTGGAGTTGATACTGCGCCTTCTAATAAGCTTAAATTTTGATTTTGATAAAATAAATAACTATAATGACTTTTCTCAATTATTAGATAAAGAAGCGATTCATATGTGTGAAAATAACTCTTTAGATGAAAAAGAGTTCCAGGCTAAATTCAATACTTCGTTCAAAATTCTCAATAATTTGTTTGGGGAAGACTCTTTCAAAAAATATCATCATGATAAATTTAGCGGACCTTTCCTAGCATCTTCTTTTCAAACAATATCAACTGGTATGTTAGCTAATATTGATGAAATAGAAAAACTTCCTGATGTTAATACATGGTTGTCAGAGAAAATTAAAGATATTTATGATAATCCTATATTTCTAAAAAATACTACTCCCGGTGCACGAGCTATTCCTAGATTCAAAGAGTTGTCACAATTTGGAATAGCACATTTTAAACCATGAAAATTAAATCTGTAAATAAACTGAATGATTTAATTGATGAAGATTTATCTTGGAGAAAAATTGAAATTTCATCTACAAAAAAAATTATTCAGAAGGCTAATGGATTAGCAAAAGAAACAGCTTTACGTGCTGGAGTAGCACTTCTTTATGCCCACTGGGAAGGTAGCATTAAAAATATGTGCACCTATTATTTAACTTATGTTTCTCAATTAAAGCTTCCATACTCTCAGTTAAAAGATAACTTTGTGGCACTTGCCATGAAAAAGAAAATCACTGAATTCAATACCACTCACAAGAATGAATATCATACGCAATTTATAGGAGAAATATTTTCTTGCAAAAACCAACAAGCTAAAATTCCATGCGAATCTATAATTAACACTGAGAGTAATTTAAACTCGATAGTATTCATGAATATCATGAATACTATCGGCCTAAGCTACACTGAATATTCATTAAAGTTTAAATTAATTGACGAGGTTCTTTTAGCAAATAGGAACTCCATTGCTCATGGGGAAAAAATTTCATACTATATTGATGAAGATCGATACTTTGAATTATGTGAAAAAATTATAGAAATCATAGATAAGGTTTCTATACAAATTTTAAATGCCGCAGTCCAAAAAGAATATCTATCTAGTAGAACTAGCTAATATGTCTGTAACAACTTATTATCCTTTTGAGCAATTACTTTATGGAAGCTCTACAACATCCCTATCTTGATGTTGTAGAGCTTCTGTATCTTTAAATTCTATCAGTATCAAATTGCCGAACAGCTTTAATAAATCGTTCAGATAAAATTTGATAGCAATCTTCATCAAAAGAACCTTTAGTATCTTTTGATAGCTTAACTAACAAATATTCAAAACGTTGAAATAACTGTGTCATTGCTTGAATATCGCCTTTTTGTGCTTTAATAATAAGTTTTGTTAACTCTGCATATTCATCCATCGCTCTCTCCCCTTATTTGTTTATTAAAAATTAGATAAGGAGGTGGACGTATACGTTTTCTATCTATTTGATATAAAAAGACTTTCTTAATTTTTTTATTATAGCTTTTCGCTTTTTTGAAACCGCTTGACTAGTTATGTTCAGCTCTTTAGCAATCGAAGGATCTTTTTTTCCTGCAATATATCTCTCAAATAAAATAAATTTTTCATCGTAAGAAAGATTTTCTATTGCATTAATTAATTCCACATTATCAAATAGTACAACAAACGCTTCCATTTTGAATTCAGTAAGTTCCTCAAAAAATTTAAAAGATTTATCCTCAATACTCTCAAGAAGATTTTCATCACTCATTAAATCGATACGGTTTTTAACTACATTACGCATATAATTTTTCTTCTCGTTAGTTAATACTTTTTGAATGTAACATATGAATAAATAACCTATCTCTCTTTCTTTAGTCATATCAGTTACTTCCTTTTTGATTTGTATTGCCAATAACCTCTGCCAACTTTTTCAACTGAAAAATTATTTGAATCCATTATTCTGGGTAAAATATTGTTAGAAAAATTGTTATATAAAATATGCACATCATACTCGTTTATCAATTGATCAAATAATTCTTTGCTCCTAATTGGATATTCGGAGCTTTTTAAAATTTCAACAACATACCCAGCAATTCGTTCAAAGGGATAATATTTTCTTTTCTTCGAATAGCTTATTTTTTTCTTGAATTTATTTTCTTGTTTATCTAAAAATTCATTTTTTGTACTTTCGTGTTCTTTAAACTTATTAATTTTTGAAGTCATAGACAATGTATCTAGTTTAACTTTTAGATCATAATATTGCTTACTCAATTCCCTGCGCTCTTCAACTATTTCTCTCATTAAAGCATAAATTATTTTCTTTTCCTCATCCATGTTCACCCCTCCTATATTTTTATTTTCTTCATAGATAAATAACCTCAAAAAAGTAAAAATGAAACCTTTAAAAAAAAAGAAAGTGATAATCTATAGAATCATCACTTCAAGTTAGTATTAAAATGTTTTGTTTACATTCTATAAGAGGAGAAAATATTTTTATTAAATATTAATTTAAACAGTTAAATGTAAATTATTATTTTTACTGTATGGAAAAAGGACGTACCATAAATACGCCCTCTTAAAATTTGTAAATAATTGAAAACAAAAAATTTTCAATACCAATAATTTACTATTTTTTTAGAATAACAATCTCTTTATAATATGGCTCCTTCTTCCGGTGTTATATTTGAATCTGCCTTCTTTATTTTGAATAATGTAATAACCTTTTTATTTCTTTTTGTATATGTTACTTCAACCTTATTATTAGTTCTCAGTAAGCTTAGAACAATTAGTTTATTCTTATTTTCTTTAGACAGTCCAAGTTCTTCCAGCAACTCTTCAAAAGTTAGCTGACTTTGCTTGTCCATTAATACCTTTTCAATTTCTTCTTGATTTACACACATCTACAAATACTCCTTTTTCTGAGATGCACTACTCGTCTTCGTTACGTCTTTTAACTCTGTTCATTAGAATGATCACAATTAAACATATAAAAACAACTCCTATAATTGTATAGATATAAGTTACAGAAGTTCCTGTATTTGGAAGAAATTTTTTTAATCCACTATGTGATTCACCACTTCCTCCATGCGTACTTCCTTTAATTATATCTTCACTGCTACTTGAATTTTTACTTCCATCAACACTACTGTCTGTTGAGCTATCAACACTACTGTCCTCGTTAGTATCACTTGTTTGAACCTCATAAAAACCTACGTTACCTTCAGATTTTGAACTGTTTCCTGTTTGCGCTGCTACCGACTGTGCAGTAAACCCTAGACTAAATAATACAAGCACTACTACCATTAAAATATTCTTTTTTTTCAATGTTCTCTCTCCTTATTACTTTTATAATATTTTTTCTGCGATACTCACGTAGTATCTAGCCTATTCATTTACTACAGAATCAGACAACGTCCATTCTAAAACCGCTTGGTACGTATCAGCTAAAGCTTCTCCAGTAAAAACTTTCAAATTTAATCCAGACGAATCTTCCCACCCTTGAGAAATATTTTTAACATCATGTGTTGTACTCGTCCCGCTACATACTATTCTAGATTCTGTTTCACTAATAACTTGTTTATTACCATCTTCTAATATATAACTTAATTCTCCACCTAGCTTGTGATTACTATTTTTCCCAGTAAATGGTGAAGTAAGTTGAGCAGATATACTCCAAGAGGATCCTAATGTTCTTAAGTCTTGAATTTTTAAAGCTCCTGTAAATGAAGCTAGTCCATAAGTTTCATTTGTATTTGATAATTGATGACTCCCAAAATTTACTTCAGATGGTGCTTCAATAAATAATAGTTCTCCATTATATACATAGGTTACGGTTTGCTCTTCCTTGTTAAACACCCCTTTAGCATTTTCTGGAAGTTGTGTTTCATCTAATGTATAGTTATCAATCTTAAGTTTATACTCAGGCGTTGTTACATCGTATTCTTCATTTACTTTTCCATTAAGAACTTGGCTTTCATGAATCTCATCACCATCAGTATCCACGTACTTAACTATAACAGATGCTGGTTCTTCATTGGGATCTTCAACTTCTATTTCTGATTCGCATTCCATGTCCACTTCATTATGAGTAGTACTATCGTTCGCTGTAATGGATGCTATATTTAATATCTTATGATTCTCTACTTGATCATTTATTGTGCCATTATATTTTACTTTCATTCCCATTTGATTTTCAAATTCACCAAAAGAAATCTGTATCTTCTGATCTGTATTTTCGATTATCTGTACAGTATTGGTAATTTCACTTTCATTTCCTTCTGCATCCACTTCAAAAACTTGTAAGCTTTCTTTATTATAAGAGAAGCCTTTAGGCATATTATCCTCCAAAATAACTTCCGTTAGTCTACCTGATTCTTTTACATTTTTGTAAGTAATAGAATACTCTAAAGAATCCCCGATATAATTCAAATTAGACTCATTTCCACGTGTGAGGTTTTTAACAGTTTTTTCCCCTTCAGCAGAGTATGCTCTTTTAAAAGCTCCAGAAACACCAGAGACATACTCGCCCTTACTTGTTTTCAACACTGATTTTTGTCTAAACGGAATTAGTTTTTTTTCTCCAATTACACCTGGTTTTAATGCAAATTCAAAGCGTAAGCCTAAATCGCCCTTCTCAGTGTTCCGATTCAAATAATTTGGTAGCGTGCTTAAATCATAATGTACATGAACTGAATGAGAACTTTCATCATATTCATAATCAGGAAAACTACTTGGATCAGCAGTTACATAGTTCTGACCACTCCCAGCTTTTGGAGGATAAGTAGCCAAACCTTTATCTCCTGTCCCCTTAAACTCCAACAGTTCATCTAGCTCAAGCGTGACATCCAAACTTTCAAATGTACCTATACGGTTTGTAGCTAAACCTAATTTCTGTAAACCACTTCTAGCATCTATCCACAACCTTCCTTGCTGAGCCCATTTCTGATCTTCATAGTATGGTGCTATAAAAAAATCATCTTCTGTTGTATTGTGGTTTCCTCCATAAAAAGCACCACTCCCATCACTCACCCAAGGCATCGCCCGTAAATAACGGCTTTCTCCCGATCCATTGCTTTCTGAATTTTCCCAGTAATGATCTTCGATAGTGTCATCCAGTGCATAGACCTGCTTAACATTGGTTAAAACACCCATAATTGCTATCAATGTTATCAAATATTTTAAAACTTTATCTTTCAAATTACTTCTACTCCTCTTCCGTCTTATTACGTTCTAACTTTCTATTCAATTGCCTAATTTTCTCGTTTTTCTTTGCATTATTGTTCATATAAAACCCTACAAGAACTAGAATAACCATGAGCAAAATTACTGCAATAATTATATAAATATTTTTCATACTCTTTTTAGGTGCTACTGCCTTTTTATTTAATGATTTACTCTCTTTTTTATCAATCTTAAATGCTTTATTAAATGACCATTTCTGTTCTTTTGAAACAATTGTCACTTGTGCTGTGTATTCACCAGGTGCAAATTCCTTATCTTTTGTACTTAATTCATAATTATATACAGAATTCGGTGCTATTTGTCCGTTTTCTTTTTTATCCGAATAAACTACCTTTTTACTCCCCTTAGAAAATACTTTGGCATCAACAATAACTTTATTTAAAAAACCAGGACTTGCGTTTTCAATAGGTATTTTGATAGAATTTCTACCATTAATTTGATCTGCACTAATTTCTCCCAAAGATACATCATTTTTAGTTATTTCTTTATCACCATTTAAAACAACAGCAATCGTATAGGCATATTGATTTTTCACTGCCATACTACTTTTTGATGTACTTTTTTCCTCCATAGGTTGCTGTACGAAGTTTAACCCACCTGCTACTACACCAGAAAAAGCCTTTTCTGGCATTGTCACTTTAAATTTAACCTGTTTTTCTTCCCCAGGATTCAACTCAACTTTTGTAACATCTGGCTTAATTATTTGAGTAATATCATTCACCAAATTAATATTTTTGAAATTTTTACTATTCTTGTATTCTACTACTCCATTTGAGTTAGTTGTTGTCTTATCTACATACGTATCTATTGTTATCTCATGATTACTGATGTTTTTCACTGTAACCATTAAGTTATCTTCACTGTTAGGTTCCAACTGTAAATCAAAGTATGAAACATCTTTATTTTTCTGATGTGCTGAAGGATTAACTTGAATACTATAATCCACTCCTGATGCAAATGTATCTTGCTCACCCATAACTATAATAAAAACTAGCGCTACCAAACTAAATAAAATTTTAACTATATTTTTCATAATTGAACCTTTCCAAAAAGTAAAAATTTGCCAATAAGATCTTTGCTAACATTCATCTCATTGGCAAATTCTACTATTTTTAATTAAGCATTATCCACTGTGTCATTTAATGACCAAGTTAAAGTTGTTGAATAGCTACCAATAACTTTTGACGTATCTCCTGGAACACTTAAAGTTACACTATCGGTATCAAACAATTCGACTGTTTTACCAGCACCTTCACCATTTGCGGCTGTCAAAATAGTAGCTGTTTCTCCAGTTGGTTTCAATGCAACATTTTCACTGACTGTAGCTGTTCCTTGTGAATCTGCATCTAATGTAGGTGTTACAAATGTAATTTGAGCATTTTCTAATTCGGAATCTCCATTTTTAAATTGTGCTTCTTGTGCCACTTGTACTGTCCATCCAGCTAATGTTCCACGGATATCTTGAACGGATGTTTTAGCTGCTGTTTTATTTCCATATTCTTCATCATCAGCTGAAATTGGATTATTTCCAAAATCCAAGTCTGCTACTTCTGTTAAAGTTAAAGCTCCATCTGCTGGAGTAGTGAAGCCTACTGTACCGTCTGTTGTATTAGTATCAATTTCTGCTGCTGATACTCCCGCCCCAATTGCTAAAGTTCCTAATACTGCTGCTGTTGTTAATAATGTTTTTTTCATTTCTTTTTTTTCCCTTCTTTTCCTAATTAATTATTTATGATTAAGCTAAATATTTAGCAATAACCCTTATTTAATACAGACTTCTCTATTAATCATTTGCAACGCTATCAGAAATTGTCCATTCAAGAACTGCTGTGTAAGCATCTACTAATGCAGTTCCTGATTTTACGTGCAATTGAAATCCAGATTCATCTCCCCAAGTATCAGAGATACTTTTGATTTCGTGGTCTTCTGTTTTATCAGAATAAATAACCGTTGATTCCTTATCGCTAATTGTTTGAGTCAATCCTGTTGAATCTATATAATTTAATGCATCTGCTAACGAACCACCTTGTCTTTCACCAACAAATGGTTGTTTCAGTTGAACAGCAATCTCATAAGTAGAACCTAATTTTTTTAAACTTTGGACTTCTAAATTTCCCGCATGGCTTGCTACTGCATAATTTTCATCATTTTTTGACAACGAATGTTCGCCAAAACTAATAACTGCCGGTACCTCTTTAAATAACACTGTTCCAGCATAAGTATAAGTGATTGTTTGATTTTCTTCTGTATATGTTCCTGTTTCTTCACCTTCTACTTTTGAAAAAGTATAGCCTTCTATTTCTTGTGGGCTTGTTTGATAAGGCTCTCCTATCGCACCACTGAGTATAGTGTCTTCTGCAATTTTCTCTCCGTCTTCATCTTTATAACTTACAGTAACTGTGCCTTCTTCGGGTGCAGAATCATCTTTATAAATGTAAGTAACAGTGACACCAGCTATCGTAAACACTCCTGTAGCATTATCGGGGAATCGATCTTCGTCTAATGTATACCCAGGGATTTCTAAGAGAAACCTGCTTGTAGTGACATCATATTCTAGACCACTTGTACCTATATCTTTTTTAGGCGGATGTATTTCTTTTCCTTTAGTATCTTTATACTCCACTGTTAATTTTTGTTGGTTAATTAATTCTTGTACATACGTACCTGGCTTTGATCCGTCATACTCAGCCATAAATTGTTTGCTTGAACTAAACCTCACCTCGTCATCATCAACATATATCCAATTTGAGGTATAATTGGGATTAGTACTTAGCATAATAAGATCACTCTCTGAAATAATGGTTTTAGCTCCAAGTGTCAAGCCTCTTAGTGCCGGCTGACCCTTTTGACCCGACGCTACACTATAGTAAGTAAAAAGCATTTCACTTTTATTAGCATTTGTTAAATCCAATCCCGAAATGTCTAAGTTATTTATTTTTGCATTCTTAAACATGCCTTTAACATTATCCGGCATGCCTTTAATATTACTTAAATCCAAGAATTCTAATCCATCATTAACAAAAAAATCAGTCTTTTTACTGACATACATACTAGTATTTTTAAACATATTACTAGCACTTTTTAAATTTGTAGAACCCAAGGCACTAGAATTTTCTATATTTTCAAGCTTAGCACATCCCGCAAACATACTATCGGTTTGCTCTAAACTTGTCATCTTAGAGCCAGTGAAATCTACAGTTTTCAGAGTTCCATAAGTTCCAAATTGTCCAACTCCTGTAGGATCCACAAACATACGTGCTGCATTCTTTAAATTAGATAAATCTAGATTTCGCATATAAATCGATTCTACGGTAAAGTTTTGACTAAACATATCCGCCGTATTTTCAACGTTATGAGTATCCCAGCCAGAAATATCAATAGTTTTTACATTGTAACTCTTAAACATGTTCGACATATCTGTAACTTGACTAGTATTTAATTTTTCCAAGCCTTGAATTGATTTTATTTCGTTGGGTTCCTTTGCTTTATCTCCTCCTGAAACCGATGCAAAGAAAAAGCCTGAATAAGGTTGTAACACCACTTCTCCTTCGAATATGATTGTCAGCGGTGAAGTATTGCTTGTATAGTTGCTATATGGAAAGGTATGTTTACCTTTTCTATCACCTTCTGGGGCCTCACCGGCTCCTATATGAAGGATATTCGTGTTTGGCTCTAGTTCATATGGACAAGTCCCCCACACTCCAGATATACGAGTTTCTTTCTCGTTAGTAGTTTCTGTACTAGCAGTTTCTTTACTATTCTTTGTCGTACTATCAGTATTTTCAACAAATTCTTCTGTTGTAGATTCACCACTTGTTGATGAGATCTCTGCTGTATCATTTATAGATGAATCTAATAAATTTTCTTGATTAGTATTAGAGGAAGTTTCTGTAACTGTTTGTGTCTCAGAAGTACTCTCTGTCTCAACAGCTCGTGATATTAGTGGGACACATATTGTTGCAGATGCCAACATACCTACAAAACTAATTGCTTTTAATTTGCTTCTCATTTTCTCCTCCTAATTTATCTATAATTGTATTTATCCGTAACGACAAAATATAGTTTACTCATTTCACAAGAATAAAGGTGATAAAAAAACGACCCTAAAGTTTCCTTTTTCTTGCGAAACATTCTTTTATTCGTTATTTTTTTATTATCAATAAAAGAAAGGACGTTATAATTATGAGAATCGTTTATAACAAAAATTGGAAAAATTTAGAAACAATAAATGTAGGGTATGCTAGAGTTAGCTCTAGTGACGATCGTCAAAAACTAGGTTTACAAGTTCAAATTGATTCACTCAAGACATGTGACATTATATTTACGGAAAAAGATAGCGGAGGGAAAGATTCACGGCCTGAATTAAATAATGCTCTTGCATTAGCAAAAAAACTAGCAAATAAAGGAAAACAAGTAATTTTCATCATTTACAAGCTAGATAGGTTGACAAGAAAAATGACTACTTTAAATCATATTGTGGAAGATTTAACTGAAAATAATATTAAGCTAGTTAGCTTACAAGAAAATATTGAAACGAGTTCCTTAGTCGGTAAATTGTTATGTACTGTATTGGGTTTTGTAGCAGAAATAGAACTAGATAATATTAAAATGCGTACTGCTGCAGGACTAAAAAAAGCCAAAGAAAACGGAGTTATACTGGGGAATAAACCATTAACTACAAAGCAAGTTGAAAATATATTGTCATTGTATACATCAAGTAATCTGACAGTTAAAGAAATTTCACAGCAATTAAACTTAAGCGAAAGTTCCATCTATAAAGTTGCTAGGATTAATGGGGTATCCAGAAAACAAAAAATATTTATGAACGATTAACTAATCGTACACTTTTTTATCTAAACAAGTTCTTATGATATAATTGTGTAGATAATTTCTTCACTCTGTGCCAAACGGACGCGTTTGAAGAAGTACCTTATTCAAATTAAATAAACCATTAATTCAGCTAGATTAGATGCGAAATTTTGCCTAATAGCTGTTTTTTTATTATGTAATCCCAACCTTCTTCAAACGTCCGTTTGAAGAAGTCTGTACCCCTTATCTATCTTAAATCAAAATATCCCAACTTATTTATAGTTATCTAATATATACAATTGGGGACGATAATTTTGATGGAAAACACACTTTTTGAAAAAAAACATATTTATTCAATACATTTACTGAAATATCTGTATGAAAAACAAGAATTTGTTTTAATTGAAGATTTAGCAATGAATTTAAAAATTAATAGAAAATCCGTAACTCAATACTTAAACAATATTCAAGCTATCATATCTCAATCAAAAAAATTAAATGATGATATCCTCAAAATTCAAAACAGACAAGGCGCCTATTTTTCTGGAACTCCTTTTGAGTATAATTATATTTGTAAACAAATACTCAAATCTTCATTGACCTTTGAAATATTGGAAGTTCTTTTTTTTAAAAACGAGCCTTCCCTTGTTTCTTTCTGTCGAAATAATTTCACTACCGATTCCAGTGTTCGCTTAAAAATAAAAAAGCTCAATATGCTTGCTGAAAAACAAAATATACACATTTATATTTCAAAAGGACTTATAAAAGTTTCAGGAGAAGAAAGTCAAATCAGATACTTTGCCTACATTCTATTTTGGAAATTTTTCAAGGGAATTGAATGGCCCTTCCCACAACTAGACGAAGTCAAAATAAAAGAATCTGCAATAAATATTTTATCTAAACTAAATATTCCAGCCACAAATATTTCTGTACGATCTTTGATGTACATCATTGCTATAAATATTAGTAGATCACGTTCACATTTTCCTATAGAATCTGACTTTGGATACTTCCTTATGCCTGATCTTCCAATCATTGATTCTTCTATATATAATTTAATAGAACATGAGCTTGGATTGCCTCGTCCGTTACTTGAAAATGAACTACGATATTTAACTATTCAATTGCTGGGATATCCACAATTTTATTTATATTCTGACATGTTTTCAAAATTGCAAGCATATTTAAAAAGTAGTACATCTCCTATTTCTAAAATGTATACGAAAGCGATTAAACTATTTAATACAAGTATAGACTGGACACTTCTTTCTATAGAAGAGAAACATATAAGTGAAGCAACTATCATGGCTGCACTTATATCTTCATTTCTTTTTCCAAATTTTAGTTTCAATTCACTGGGTACCTATTCTGGAAATGTTCTCCGCCAACATGTTCCAAAATTAATGGATAAGATGGATACTTATATAAATCAAATTGTTGGAGATATCACATTTCCGTTCAATAAAAATTATCTAGTCGCTCATTTAACAGAAGCATACTGTTATGTACACAATTATATTGACGTAGAAAAATGTATATATTTTACATTAGAAAGTGATTTCGACTTCATAACACATCAATTACTAATAAAAAAATAGAGCAATTTTTAAATGTATTTTTCAACGTAAAATATGTTAAAAACTCCCTCTCTAATCCTGACTTTGCAATACAAACAATCGAATTATCTAAAAATAGAACGCAAGATATTCCGACTTTTGTAATGAAGAAACCAATTAAAATAAATGAGTTTTCTCTTTTGCTCAACTGGGTACAAACTAATTTTCCATCACAAATACAAAATTAATAAAAACAAAAAAGTTCGATCTAATAACTGAAGATGTAGTTATTAAATCGAACTTTTTTAGCTATAAAATAATTTTAATGCCAAATTTTCAAAGAAATAATCATAGCACTCTATTTTTGTAATGTCTTTCAATCCAGGATAAATACTTTCGGCTTCTTTTACAACGTTTGCATCTTCTTTTACCACAATTAATCTACGAAAAGATAAATTTTTTTCTGAAGTAAAGCCAACTGCATACATTGAAAATCTATCCATTATCAAAAACTCTATTTTTTCTTCACCATTAATTAATTCACTAGAAATATGTCCGTGCAAAAAATATTCTAAGGATTCTTCTTGTTTAAGAGCCACTAATTTTTGAATTTCCTCTTGACTTTTATCAGCATCTGTAACAATTCGATGAAGAACATTATTTTCCTTATCAAAAATATGATAAATACTGCAATCTATCATTTTTTTTAATACTCTCATTCAGACAACTCCAATCTTTATTTTCTATGTAACAGAGCATACTCTTATTTTTCTTTTATTTGTACTAAATTTTAGGATGCATATCTTCCCTTTTTTTAATTTGTATGCTCCCCTCTTCATAAGAATATAGCTTTAAAACAATAACATGGGATGATTGACTGACTTTCTAAACATTTGACATTATTTCCCCTCAAAAATCCTTGTTTACTAAATTTTCACAAAAAATAACTACGTGGAATTAATGTTTTGCTACAAAAAAATAGCTTTTCACGAAAATATTGTTTACATTTTTGCGAGAAGCTATTTATTTTCTGTTTGACTGTTTTTACTAGTTCACTTCTTTATCAGTTATTTTAAAACAACTTTTACGATATTACTGGTTTTATAGTTAGATTTCACTTGAAGATAAAGTGTTTCACCTGTTTTAGGATTATAGTTTGATCATTTAGTTAGTGTGAATTTCCCATTACTGTCTGCTTGTGTTTGAAAATAATCAATCAAATTGCCTTTTTCAATTGCAAAGTAAATACATACACCAAACTTCTTTGCGCCAAAAAAAGGAACTCTAGAAGTTATTTATAGGAAAAATTAAATACAGAATATTTTTCCATGGATATTAATACAGTGCTCCTTTTAATGATTATTAGTCGATTGAGTTAAAAACAAAGATTGTTTCTTTTCTTGACAATCTACATTTTCTTATTGAACAATAATCCAATTTCCCTGCTTTTCAAGCAACAATTGAAACTGTGAAATTTGTATCGCCTTGGTCTCCTTATCCAAATATTTGACAGAAACTGCTACTCTGACTTTTTTATCTTCTTTTTGGTATATCGGTTGAATTAATTCTGAAAATACTAACTCTTTTTCAATTGATTTTAAGGATTTGTTACTAACATAATAGTCTAACTCTTTTTGGCTAGCTTTAGGATACAATCGGAAAAATGTTTCTAAAAATGTTGTGATTTCTTCATTTGTTTTACTATCAATTGTCCCATCATTCTCTAGCTGTTTTGGTTCATACTTTGACTTTTCTGTTTTAGAAGTAAGTGTTGGATTTTGTGTAATCACCATATCACCATTTGTCTCCACATGAATAGTTAATTTATATGCAGAGGTAAGATTCGTTGTTTTTTTATTTTCAGTTATCCCTTGTTCTACAGAAAAAAGTACAGTATAGGTTTCTTTACTTACTTGTTCAATCTCCCAAAACTGAACATCTCTAACTGTTGCAGTAGTTGGTATGTCCACTCGAATCATTTCTTGATTAAGTTCTTGTAACGCTGGCGTTAAATATTTTTCAAGCTCTTTGTTTCGCTGTTCCAATACTTCGGGTATCTGTTGCCAAGAATAATAAGTTTTAACAAAATTCTCCACAAAACTTTGAATTTTAGTTGTATCAACTAAGGTTAGTTGAATGACTTCTTTCTCTTTTATCGTATGCGTATCAATTGCAGTAAAATTCTTATACACGCCAAAACTAAGGCTAGCCAATAATAATCCCCAAAGGAAGACAGTTGATTTTCGTTTTAAGCCTACATGAATTGTTTTGGCTTTCTGTTCCTTGTTAATTTTAGTTGCTCTTTTTATTTCAAATTTCATAGTTATCCTTCTTTCTTTAAGTATAAACTCTTCCTACACCGATTAGATGGCTTTGCCAGTAAGAATCGGTTAAATCTGCATATCCAATTGGATCTCCAGCATGGTACATTTGATTATTCCCAAGATAAATGCCAACATGCGTCACATATGTTCCTGCATCATACGTAGAATGAAAAAAGACCAAATCTCCTGCTTTTCCTTCTGAAAGAGGAAAGTGTTTCGTTTCATCATACTGTGCTTGTGCAACACGAGATAACACAATTCCTGCTTTTCCGTAACACCATTGAGTCAAGCCCGAACAATCAAATGATGTTTCCGGGGTTGACCCTCCAAATACGTAAGGAAATCCTTGATATTTCAATGCTTCATCCATAATTTTCTGAACAATCTCATCATCAAAATGGATACTCCCACCTAAAAACTGAGAAACTAATTTTACATAGAACTGATTCCCATAGTTATACCGCCAGCCGCCATTAACTGGAATGGCAATTGGATTGGGATAAGCGACTTTTACTCCACCAGATTTCTCTTTTGAAAAACTTTCTGCCAGCTCATAAGAATATTTTTTCCCACGAATACTTACATAAGAAATAAATCCGCCGCCATAATTATACGATTGAATCACTGTATCAATATCACAACCGTTTGCTTCCATACTTTTCACTAATTCTGAAAAATATTTGCAGCCTTGCTTAATGGATTCTTCTGTGGATAGACTATTTGGTGGTAATCCTAGCGATTCAGAACTCTGCATCACATCTTCTACAGTTCCTCCTGATTCCACTTGAATAATCGCTAAGATATAGTTGACATACTCTTCAATACCAAATTCTTTACAATATTTCTCGACCATTGGCTTATGCTTAAGTACTTCGACAGAAACATTGCTACCACCATTATTATTTGTCACATTTTCTTCTAAGCTTTCATCTGAAAGTAAAATAGCTACAAAAAACAACAACCCAAACAAAAAGAAAAACAGCCCTGAAAATCCTATCGTAAATTTAGCCTTTAGCATTTTCATCATTTACGACGTCCTTTCTTTTGTTTGGTAGAAATTCCTTTAGGTACCTTGTTTGAATTATTCATAGCTATTACTTGTTTCCGTTGATGATTTTTAGTTATTTCTCTTTTCTTTACAGTTGGACGCTTTACAGCTTTTCTAAACTCCTCTTGCGTACGTTTCGGTGCTCTACGAGGAGGTATATTGATTCGTTCATGTGTAGCTTTTGCTAGTTTCTTGGGCTGTTGTGAAATAGAGTTCTTCTCCTGTAATTTTTCTTTAAGGGACTGTTGTGGATTTTGACGAAGTTGTTTTGCTCTTTCCATTTCCAATCTCCGTTGTGCAATAGTTGCTTGCCGCTGTTTTCGTTGATTTAATCGTTCTTGTTGCCTTATTTGTTGTGTATTCCCCACTGTCTGTTGGAAGTCAGTCAAGTTCCGAACCATCTTTTGCTTTCCTTTATACGCAGCATACTTTGTATTCGTTGGAAGTTCTCTTGCTTTCTCCATTGGACGTTTTACATTATCTATCACTCGATTTTTACTATCTAAAACAATTCCTACCTGTTTACCTAATCTTTTTCCTGCCGTTGTTCTAATAGGAGTTGCTTGTTCCTGATGGTTGTTTTTAGAAATAACATTTTTTTGATTTGGTCGAGTGTGGGTATCCGTAGATGCTCTGACATTTTTATTCGTTTTTGGCTGAAGATACTTCTTTTTATCTCCGCCCATTGAACGAGTTATTTTTCTTTGTAACTGTCTAGTTTGACGACTCATCATCTGTCTTGGTCTACGCATCATTTGTCGTCCCATACTTTGTAAATCTCCTCCTTGCAAAGCAAAAAGACTCATCAAATCCCCTAGTTTGAAATAAATACCACCAAAAGTTACCATTTGTAAAAACGCAATTAAAAAGAATGGAGAATTTGTTGATAGAGTATACAACATGGTAGAGATGCTGAACGCAACAGTAATAATTAGCGTAATTCCTGCACGTGCCATGATTGTATTAAATAGCTTTGTAATTGCTCTTTTGGATGTTCCTTCAAAAGTAGGAACCATACTCATCAAAAAGCTAACAGGTAAAAACATAGCATAAAGAATAAACAACACTTGAGAAAAAATCATGGTTGCAGTGAGTAAAAAAACAAAAGCAGAGATACCAATATTAAAGAAAAAGAGGAAAAAAACAGTTCCCAAACGATTAATTGTTTTTGTAATCGTCAAGTTACTATTGTCTTTTTCCTCAATTTCCGTTTTAATAATCTCTTCTCGATCTTTACCATCATTCAAATTCGGACTTGCTGAAATTAATTCTTCTACACGTTCTTCACCAAGGGATTCTTTATCCGAATCACCATATTGCAAAAGTAACCAAGGTTGTTCGACTTGAATGGAGAATAAGGCATCTCGAATCAAATCTACACTGTCTTTTCCTTTACTTTCAGAATGAGGCAAAATCATCTTTGTTCCAATATCCAAGCTAGCAGTACTGACATCTTTAGAAAAATCGTTAATTTTTTTAATGTAATCAGGTGCATATGCAATGAATGAAGCTGATAAAATAAAAACAACGATAAAATTTATTACTGAACGTGTGGCTTTACTTGTTTCTCGTTTGATTAAACCTGTATAAGCCACGTAAATCCCTATTATTAAAACTAAAAGAAGTAAGAAACCCACATAAAATCCCGAATTTGAAAAACCATTCGCACTTACTCCAGAAATTGTTTGCATGTTTTTCCCAATCGCTTCTGCAGTATCAGTAATAAAATCTAACTTGTAGGCTTCTTGTATTAAGTATCCTGTTGCATTGGATAAATAAAGTGAGATTGTCCAAATAAAATTGGTAATAGCGTATAATCCATACATGACTTGTTTTCCAATACCATCTCCCCAGTTCCACGGCAGCCAATCCCAACTACTATCTACATAAAAATCCAATTGAAAATTATCTAATGGGTATTGGGAATAACGATTATTTGCATTGATAGTATCATCTACAAGACCAGTTGCTTGAGCAATGGTTCCAACAGAAAGTAATAAGAAAAAAAGAAATCCTATCGTAACAACTAAATATTTAGCCATACGTAGTAATTTCTTATGAGTAATCATCCATTTTTTTATTTTTTCGCAAAAGTTTGTGTACCTTCGTTGCCACTTTTTTCCGTTCATTCTACCACCTCTTTTCGTAGTGGTGGACGAGTATCAAAAGCCTGCAATAGCTCTTTAAAAATGGGATGGAATTGCATCACCCCTACCCGACCATATAAATCAGAAATCAAACATTGTCCATTCTCTAAATCTCTTAATCGTTTTTGATTCGCTTCATCCTCACTGTCTACACCGAAAAACGTTAAAGTCTTCTTAATCTCTACCAAATCAGTTGAACGAAAAGCAAATTTCAATCCAATATTATTTTTCATTTTTTCATCCAATAAATCATCAGCGTTTTGAGTTACAAAATAAACACCAGCATTCATTGCTCGACCTGCTCGGACAAGTTTCATTGATAGTGTTTTTCCTTGTGCAACTTGTAAAAAGCTCCATGCTTCATCCAAATCAACAATTTTAAAAATAGAGCGATCCGAATGAATAAAGTCTAATGCAAAAGTGCTAATAACGATTAACATTGCCACACTCAATAATTCTAATGTGGTATATTCTTCAAATCCAGTATCTGCATCTGGTAAAACTAAATCTGCTACTTGAATAATATTTAACTGTTTTTCTAAACTTATAGATTGTTGAATCGAACCATCACTAAACAGAAGGTGGGCAAAATCATAGTCTGTAAAACTTTCAATGTGGTCAGCAATATGATGACTGATAACAGAATTCTCATATCGTAATTCATCAATAACTCGTAATAACCCCCGCTGCTTACTTTGAGTTACTTGACGAATTGCTTTTCGTAATACAGGAAATTTCTCTCCGTCTCGAGAAGATATTCCGGTTAAAAATGTCAAAATATCTATTGCTAAACTTTCACTATCTTTCGGTCGAGTTAAAATCACATAAGGATCAAGTAATCCTCGATTTTCCTTTTCACTCGTCAAGTTGACTATATTAATTTCATGAGCAATTTCAGGTAATGTTTCTTTCCAATCTCCACGTTCAGCTTTTGGGTCTACAATCACAGCTTGTCCACCAAATAAAACAGCATAATACACCAACATATTATTACTAAACGATTTTCCACCACCTAATGAACCAATAAACGCACTGGCTAAAGCATTGGTAATGGAACCTTTTACGCCTTGACTTGCTAAACTAGGCTTAAGATAAATATTTCTACCTGTGTCTAAATTGTATCCAACATAAATCCCTTCATGTTCGCCAAGCATTTGTGTCGCTCCAAAACCAAGTCCAGCCAAAAAATCTGAGGTCACATATTGAATGTAATCGTTGATATAGCGTTTGCTGGAAGGGAGAAATTCATTGTGTAAACCAAGCATATCTCCAAATGGACGAACTAATTTAATGGATAAATCATCGTAGAAATCCTTCACTTCATCGCAACGCTGTTTTAATTCATCTAAATTTTTAGCAGATACACGTACAACATAGCTCAATTTGTACATTGACTCTTTTGTCTGATCTAACGTTGTTTCAAGTTCATTCACAGAATCTAGAGCTTCTTCCACATTTGAACTTGTTTCATTGTTGCTTTCGAAAGCATGATTATCTAAATCTTTCAACTCTTTTTTCTTGTTTCGAACAGTCGTTAGTGCTTTTTTATTCGTCACAATTTCAACATTCATACTTGTATCAATCGGAAAAGTAAACTGTTGTTGCTGGTAGTAGAAAATTTCACTGCTAGGAAAATCCAATTCGCCTACAATAGAGTTGATAGTAAAATATGCTACATAAAGTTCCTGCTCTTCATGAATAATCTTTAAGTAACGCTGATTTTCTTCAATTAGACAACGAGTTGGTTTTAGCAAATCATATTTCTTTAATAACACTTCTTTTTCGTTGTATCGTTTTGGTAAATGAAATTCATACGCTTCAAAAGACGTTCCTGTTTGCCCATAAAGATGCTCAATAATATAGCCAAAATCATTTTTATCTAACGGACGTGCTTTAAATCGCCGAGACAGTTTACTTTCCAGTAACTGTTCCATTTTAGAAAATCGTTCAAGCTCAGCTTTTGGC
Source organism: Enterococcus sp. AZ011 (assembly GCF_050548355.1). Taxonomy (NCBI): domain Bacteria; kingdom Bacillati; phylum Bacillota; class Bacilli; order Lactobacillales; family Enterococcaceae; genus Enterococcus; species Enterococcus sp. AZ011. The sequence continues at coordinate 750,874 of NZ_CP172959.1, read as the reverse complement.
ATCGCTACAAAATCTCCCATTAGCTTATGGTTCACTCCATAGAAAAATTCCTGAAAAGCTTTTTTTATTTCTTCAGCCATATTTTTAACCGTAAGCTCTTCTTCGTTCACTAATAGCTTAAAGCCAATAAAAAAGCGATAGTCTACTTGATTGTCACCAATCATGTCTACTAGCGCTTCGGTTTGTTCGTCTATTTTTTTGTACGCTATGTCTTTCAATCGTCCAGTAACCTCTTGTTTTGAGCGTTCTTGGGAAGTACGAATGCTCGACTCTGTCGCAAGTTGTAATGCATGGATTTTCCCGTCTCGGTTTTGAGCAATCAATTGCCGAAAATTATCATGAACTTGATATTTTTCATCAGGACTTAGAAAACTATAGTTATAAGGAATCAATTCATAATATGCAAAACATTCACCTTCGTGATTAAAAACCAAATTGTTTTCAATGTACTTAATTGGATATGCCATAAATAGCCTCACTCCTAACAATTGTAATTCGTTCGTTGTATTTAATTCTTAAATAACGTACATCTTTCCCAGCATATGTCTGTTTATGTCGGAAAACATACGTAATCATTGATTTCAAAAATCCATAAGGCTTTTTCCCATCAAATGTTTTTTGACTCATAAACCATGTAATTCCTACTGGTAATCCAATATATTTCAGTAGCGCTCCTTGAATAAACGAGAGCGGGGGTACATTTCCAAAAATAATAATGAGAAGTAATGATAGAACAAACCATGTCATTTGTGTAGATGTGACTGGAAAAGGCAACTGCATATCATTAATCGCATAGATTACTTTTTCTACTGACCAGATACTAGTGTAACTTTTTATTTTTTTCATCGTTTCACAACCTTTCAGAAAATAAAAAAAGAGCAATCCACATATGTAGAATTACTCTTTAACAAAAAAATCAGGTATTTGTTAATTGATCAAAAAGTATTGCTCTAAGCAAATCATCTAACAAACAACATGTGTGTAATAATATCCAATTTAATCTACTATATTCTGCATAATCAAAATGAAAGTTTATCATAAATTGTTGTGCAAAAAATTCTGCTTTAGAGTTAAACCCTTTAAAATCACCATGTCCAATTTTATTTCTCATCTGTCTTAATAGCTTCACCACAGCAATTGAGTCCTCACCATATCTATCGCTAAGGTACGGGATTAATAATTTATCAACTTCATTAGTTTGTTGATAAGGTTTCAATAGTACTAACTCTAACAACGAAAACGATTTCAAGTAGTGGTTTTGGTTGTAACTATTGTCTTTATAAATACCATTTATCAGATAATCTAATTTATAGTATTCCGTTTCTGATTTTAAGAAACTATCTATTTTTTTACCTGTATCTAGTATTTTATTGATGGAGTCATTGATGTTTTTGCTGTAGTTTCTTCCAGAAAACATTTTAAATCCTAAATTAAATAGTATTCTTGTTTTTTGAAAAGGAACATCATTACTTGAGTAAATGATGTTTACATGAATTTCATCTGGTAAATCTCGATGAATAAAATTAATAAAGTTAATAATTTTTTCAGCATAGTCTTCTTCACAACATCTTGTTTCAAAACAATTTGTCTCCCAATCAAAAAACGGCATATCTTCGTCTTCATAATCAAAATACAGACAAATCATGTTATCTACAAGATACTGGACACATTTCTCAATTGAATTTATCTCATGCGAAATGTCAGCATTGATATTAAACCTTATAATATTTTGTAAGTGAGACAATGAGTATTCCATTTCATAAGATTGAGTACCATTAACTATACTTTCTAATATATCGAACTTTTGTTGTCTAATTTCTTTTAATATCTCTCCAGCAATTTCTTCCTTCCAATCTTCTGGAATATTTGCTATATACATTTTTAATTTATTAGAAACCAAAGTTCTAGGAATCTTTCCACAAAAGTCTATTATAACCAAGTTAACACTTCCCTCTTGCATCATTTACAACTATTCTAACAGAGTTTTTAAAATTACGTAATATACTCAAAAATCCCATGAGAAGTAATCAAGTAATTCCCTTCAATCTCCATATCCCTTCCTAATGCAGAATAATCAATATACATCTTCACCTTTTCAGATATTTCTCCTAAACAGCCACTTTCTAAAGCCTCATTTGCAATATCTTTCATCGAATCGCAATCTGAATAACAAATAATATCTTCCACATGCTCTAAAAGTTCTTCAATACTACTAAACCACATACTCTGTATTTCTTTTAATTCTTCATAAATAGGAGAGCCCTCTAATTCCTTAATAGCTTCGCATAATTCATTAATTCGATCTATTGATTCATATTCATCAATATCAAATGGTAATTCATAATCATGAATCGCAAACTCTTCGTACTCATCATTTAAACCAATTCGCTCAGCTACCTCTTCCTCATCAATAGGTGGCTGAAACCATGCACCAACTAACTCTCCTTCATTACATTTTCCAAGATTGGCAATGTATACTTGCATTTCCATTATTTAATCACCTCCAAAAAAACAGCAAGGAGTTCCTCACTGTTTAATTCAAATATTCATTTAAATACTCTGTAATGTCACTGATAATGCTTATGATTAACTTTGATTCATTTTTCCCAATAATATCTTTATTCGGATGCGCTAGAGAATGACGGTTTCTTGCTTCGTTTAAACTATTAACCATGCCGTTTGCAGAACGAATTGTTGCCTTGATAATGTTAGATAACTCTTGTGGTTGTATTCGGTCCTCTATTATTGGTTGTAGTTGATTGTATAATTTTGATAAATTATCGTTATCATTAACAGTTTTTCCATTCAATTTCAGTATTTCTTTCAAATACCCCTGAAACGCTGTATGAGCTCTATCGAATGCAGAGTCATATTTACCGTTCACCATAAAAAATTCTGCATCCTCAATCGCCTTAGCAATGTTGTCTGTAACGCTCATTTGTCGTAATTCTATTACTTCGAAACATTCTGGAAGAGATTGGAGAATCGTAGCAACCAATCGTTGCTCACCTTGTTTTCCATAGAGATTCCTAGCAAGCTCCGTTACCCGTTCTGTAAAATTATCAACAAAATCCATTTTATCAAATGGTACGGATATCCTTAGATATGTGGCTCGTGTATTCCATCCCATGTATGCCCATTCTGGAGTTTCATCCAATTCTATTTGTGAAACAGATAAAACTGAAATTAAATCTGGTAATTCATCATTCATTATACTAAAAGAATTTTTATTATACTCCTTTTCCAACATCTTTATGAGCATAGCTTTAAACTGGTTATTATCAAACACCAAATCTCCTCCTATTTCTATATTCTAGAAATAGTTTAGCACATAGAGTATCTATTTAGGCACCAATAATTCGATTAAACAAGCTTAATAGCACATCTTTGACTCCAGCAGCATTAAAAACCAAACCGACTGCAATTAATGCAACAATCAAAAAGCCAATCAGCTTAGAAAATTCTCGCTTAAATCCTAGGTATAAACCAATCACTACAATTGCCAGTAACACTAAAGATTGAGCGTTCTGTAAAAACCAAGTATATAAATTTTGTCCAAAATTCATTCGATGATATTCCTCTCTTCCAAATAATTCTTTCTATTTGTTAAATATTTAGTTACCCGCTGTATTAAATAAAAAGCAGTTAATCCTGCTCCATAAACCGTAACAGTGTTAGGATGGTGTGGATAAAATGTTTGTTTGTAAAAAACATAAAGATACATAGATTTATGTTTTTCTTTCATTCCTTCAATAATTAAACTAGTATATTTTCCAGTATCTTTGATGTATAATTCTTGTTCAATAGCACAAAAAAAGCCTAACTTTTTTAGATGTTCTGTAAGTAGACTTATAAAATCACCTCATCTATAGTTAGACTTAGTTGTTCAATTAATTTTTCATGTCTTTCTGTTAACTCAGCTTCACGGATCATTTCGTCAAGTAGTTCAGTAGAAAGTATGTTATCAAGAATTGTCGTAACTTTCAGTGTAGGAGCCACTTGATGCCGTAGCCAGTTTAATGTTCGCTCAAATGTATAAGGTTCTGGCTCTGTTGTTAACCGAATAGCTTCTCTATGCTCACCGATAAATATTGCCCACTGTTGATTGATTTTCCACTTACTTCGACGTTTATCGATTTCTTTATCTACAAACCGAATATAACGATTGATAATCCCGAAAGCAGTTTTTTCAGGATTTCTATATTTTAACAACTCTTTAATTGCTAACGCAGCGCGCTCATTTTTAAGCCGAATTTCAAATCTATTTTTTACTAAAGTTTCTTCTAATGATATTCCTTGTTTTACGTACTGCTCATAATCTTTTTCATAGATACAAAAATAGATTTCGCTTTTTAAAGAGCCAATGTACAGTGTATTACCCATATCTAATTTTTCGTCTTTATGAACCAGTTCTCCACTTCGATAGTTTTTAAAACTACGAAAAACAGAAATACATTCTTCTTCTTTGCATTTTTGAGCTAACTGAGGAATATTTAAAAGTCCAACTTTATCATTGATAGCTAAATCAATCCGTTTAAAAATTCCTTTAGCATGAATACAATCAGTAAAAAAATCAAACCAGCTTCGATGTTGAGCCAGTAAAAAAGTTTCAAACTGACGACAACCTTTTCCTTTTAGCTCAAGCAAGACTCCTTTTTCTACCTCATGTGAAGTCATAATCATAATATCTCCAAATTTATAATGTTCTGTGTAAGAATAGTACGCAAAATCTTCATGTAATAAATAATCCATATTTAAATGTAAAATACCTTCGATTACATCTGTAGGCTTATTAGTAGGAAATCGTATTCTTACATAGTCAAATAGTAATTCTAGAGGCACTTCAGGATTATATTGTTCTAAAACCTTATCCAGCAGATTTTTGAGAGACTTTTTAGGAATCGCTTTTCCTGTTTCTATTCTGTTCAAATGTACCCGACTAATCCCTGCAGCAACTGCTAACTTATTTTGCGTAACACCATAATCTAAACGTCTTTGACGTAACTCTTTATGCCACAACTCTTTTTCCATCACATTCCTCCAACAAAAAAAGCCGAGGTAAACTTTTAATTATTTGTTTACCTCGGCTATCTATCCTTCCAGACCTATTAACTAAAGTACAAGTAACGATAGATTTCTGTATTTTATTGTTTTTCTGCCCCCCTGTTAGATAGAGGGGGCTTATCAATAGTGGGCTACCGCCCACTATTGAGGAGGCAACATCTTTACGTCGGGTATTCGCTAAAAGCGAAACCCTACGCAAAGATTGCCTACAATTGGTAAACATCCACTTTTCAATTCTATTTCTAAAGATCTATAATTTATCTACAGATGTAAAATATAAATCTTTGTAAATTGCATCATTAAAAGGTAAAAATTTACTCTTATTTTTTTCTTTACCTAAATTTCCACGAAAATATATTTGAATCTCTTCATCAGTGTCTGCATATTTAGATACTATATCCTTATTTTGTCTCATCACTCTACTTTTATTAGTAAAGATTGGAATCATTTTTTTATCATTAAATACTATCTTCAACATATCTTTTTTAAAAGTTGATATTTTTCCAATTCCTTCATAAATATGCAAATCTAAAGTGTATTGTGCTTTATCTACTTTTAAAAATAAATCCTCTAAAGAAACTAATTTTTTACCTATTCTAATGATTGGCCTAGTATTATCTACACTCGGAGAATTATACAAATCAACAAAACTTGCTACTGAATACATATTAGTAGTTTCATGAGTCTTTATATTTTTCCTACTGGATGCTTTCACATCTGAAATTATTTCACCTTTACCATTCTCTTGCTCTACTTTAAGAATTGATTTTGCTTTATTAGGTGACAACGTCATACGGATTGTTCCATCCTTTTTAACTGCTCCTTTTGCTGTCGCTACTTCACGTTCTATTTGTTCTTTTCGGTCTTTAGAACTTATCTCTGAACAGTCTATATGATGCAACATCTCTTTACTTGTAGGAGTGTAATAAAATCTTTTCCCTCCTATCTTTCCAAAATTCACGCAAGTTAATTGAATAGCACAATTAGAATCTTTACAATGAAATGCAGTTCTATCAGTTAACACCTTTTCTAATGATTTTTCGTGTGCAGTTTTTGCTAGTAATTCTTCCCCTAATTCATCGCTAATTGCTCTTTCTACCATAGCAACCCCATCCTTCTATCAAATATTTATTTTAATTTTCCCAACAAATTATGAATAATATTTGAATAAAAGTTAGCGTTTTCTTGATTTGATAACTAAATATTTTATAGTTTTTAAAAAATCATGTTTTTTTGGTACTAGTGGCGTATAAAACTCACTAATCACATTTGTGCCCACATCAACGTAGCCACGTCCCTTAATTTTCTTTAAGAAAAATTTTTTCTGAACATCACTCCCAAACATCATTCCAAAGCCTAGTTCACTCATACGACCTAGCGCCACTCGAAAATGAAACTGATCTCGAATACCATCCCCAAGATATTTTGCATCAGGGCGTTGACAAGCTAAAATTAAGAAAAAACCAGACTGTCGACCAAGCATTACAATCTGTTTTAGCTTACTCAATACCTCGTTCCCCTCACGTCCCAACATATCCATAAATGCTACGTATTCATCAAAAATCAAAAAATTTGCGGGTAAGTTCAAATACGCATAATTTTCTCCTGTTTTATAGTTAGGATGTTGCTTCATTTCTTGATTTCGTACCAACATATCATCATAAAACTTATTGATACATCGAATCATGTCGTCTTTTTTTGAATATACATTGGGCAATACAATTGCTAAATCAGCTAAGTCAGCATTTTTAGGATCAAGTACATACAAGTTAGCATTCGTTTGCAATAATGCTTCAATAATCGTTAAAATAAAGTAGGACTTCCCACTTCCAGTCCCTCCAGCAATTAACATATGTGGTAGAGAATCATATGCCCAATAAACAGTTTCCATTAGTTTTAAATACCCGTTTTCAGCAACTACCTTATCAATCGAAATTCGATTAGCAATCGTATCATACAGTAATACATATTCAATATAAGAATCGTGTATCTCTTTCTCTACTAGCTCACAAAAGAGTCCTGTTTCTAATTTTTCCTCTAAACGGAGAAGTTGCTCCTGGTATCTCCCTAAAACAATCTCCACTCGAATCGTAATTAAACCTTTGTGTAGTCGGTAATAAGCTTTTGGAAAACGAGTAATTTTTTCCTTTGTTTTATGACTAGATAAATCTTTAAAAAAACCTTTGCTATTTACTTGTTCAGATTCGTACCATTGATTTTCTATAAACATTCGTGCTAATTTTTGCCGATGAACCAGTTGCTTTAAATGACTACTACAATAAAAACAATAGATAAACGTTAAAAGAAGACATGTTCCAATCGTAGTCACAACACTACAGACAAGCCATGGAGTATCCCCCGTAATAGCAGAGGGTAATCCACTTAAATTCTGCCAATCTACAGATTCCATACTCCCTTGATGAAACAAAACAAGTACAGCCAAACTCACGGGAACTAAGCTCACCAATGAAAAATGATAGACTAAGTATTTATCCGAAGCTCTAATACGATACCCTTTTCCAAACATAATCGAATCCTCCTTTTCCTTAAAAATTACTGATTAAAATATACTTGACTGTCTTTATTAAATGTTGGCTGTTCTATCACTTCGTATTTTCGATGAGCTATACGTTTTTCAAATAGCAGCTGTTCCTGCTTGGGATAAGAATGACGAATATACAACGGGTTTTGTTCTAGTAATAGACTCGCTTTCTTCGTCAAAGGATAAAGATAACGAAACATTCGACCATTAATTTTTTCAATTCCTTTATATTCACAATATTCATGGGTTAACCAGTTTCTTTTTTGAACACCATCCATTTGAGCATTTTCTTCTAACAAAATACGAGCACTTCTAGGATGGATTTTTTCTAAGGTCTGCTTTTCTCGATAAACACTCGTTTTAAAATATCCACCATAATAAAAATTAGCTGCTTGATACACATAACCACATTTCCCTTCAATTCCATCTGCTAATGTATACAAGAATAAGCAATTCGTTTGTCCTTTCATCCATTGAATTAAGCAAGAAAGAGCGAGACTACCAAAATACTTAGTCTGATTCATTTCAGGTAAAAAACACATTTTGCCAATCTCTAAATAATCTCGTGTAGTAAAGGACTGATCTGGAAACAATTTACGAATTGTTTGTAACGGTTGCGTTCCCCATCCTAACTCAACAACACCTAATATTTTATTTTCACAAAAAATTCCTAGAAAGTATTTACACAATCTAGGAATTACTTTGGAATAATGATACCTACGGATAAACTCAATCGCTTCGTTTTTTTGAATTTCTTTAATTATTAATTTTTGTCTCATCTACTTTTTCTGCTGAGGAACTTCTTTAGAAATTGCCATTGTTTTGATCTTTAAAATAATGTCTTCAGCTTTAATATACCAATCTACATCCGCCCCCATATACGTAGCTGTAGCGACAGTATCCGCAACAGGATTCACTAATTCAATTTCTGTATTATACTCAAACTCTTTGAGTGGTACTTCTGCTGGAATACTTACTTGAATCATTCGACCTTGATTCTTTGATTTCAAATCATAGGTTCGTTCTTTTACTTCATTTGAAACAGAACCATCTTCATTCATCATTCGCACTTCTCGACGTAATGCAGAAAATTTTAATGTTCCAAATGTAGCCTCTTTTTCAATAACGATACCTTCTGCTAATCTCATTAAGTTCCACCTATCCTTTCACCATATCATCTGCTAACAAAATATAATTTGTAAAACCTCGTGTTCCAATCTTATAACCTTCTGCAATAATGCGTGGGTTAACCAATCGAACTTGTTGTTCTGGTTCAAATACTTTTTCTCCTGCCTCATTGGGTAGTAGTACAACAATATCATCTGCACGTTGAATCGTTGAATATAAGTTATAACTACGAGAAACTATCTGGAGTCGTCCATCAATACGTCGTTGCTCAACTTTCCCCTCTCCAGCAAATTCAAGGACTCCAAATGTTTTTTCCATGTTTGGAATAATGTGTTTTAATTCCATATACTTTCCTCATTTCTTTAGTTTATTGATTTATTTAATTTTCCAATACATTTGTAGGGGAACGAATAGTCTTCATAAAAACACTCTCTTCTAAAAAAGTTACAAAAAAAGTAGATACCTTGAAATACCTACTACTTTGACTATAATTTATTTTTCTTTTTTAAATATACCAATGTTGCTCCTATTAACAAGACACTACCAAACAAGGCTAAAATAGGATAATTTTTTGTACCTGTTTTTGGTAAATCCACCGTAGGAACTTCTATTTTTTTATTCATCATTTCCACTTTCACTAAGTCTCCATCTTCTTTCATTTCAAATTTTAATGGCGTTTCATCAAGTTCATAACCTTGAGGCGCATCAAATTCTTGGAAAAAATAAGTTCCTTTAGGCAATTGTTCAAAACTAAAAATGCCTTTTTCATCTGTTCGTCCTTCAATAACAATATTTTTATTTGTATCTAAAATGCGTATCCCTGCGTTGGTTAATACCTCTTCGGAGCTACTATCTTTTTTCACTAGTTCAGCAGTCCCCTTTACTCGTTGATTTTTAACTTCAAACAGAAGTGTTGCTTCTCCTGAATTCATTGTATTTGTCTGTTCAGCTAACAATTCATTCTGTTCATTAAATATTTGGACACCTGTTTTTTTAGATTCAATACGATAAACTTCTTTTGATAATACATATTCGTCAGAAGAAGTTTGTTTTTCCTTTAGATAAAACGTGCCTACTGGAATATTTTTGAAAAAGGCTATACTATCTTCATTTACTACTACTTCTTGAAGCGCTCTTCCTTTCTCTTCCTCTAAGCTAAAGATAGCTCCCTTAGCAGTTTCTTCGTAAGTAAATTCATATCCTTCTTTATCCGTCAACACAGTTTCTTCATTTAATTTTTTCAAGGTAAATTGATTAAAATAAAGCTGATTTACAATCGGATCATAATTTATTTTTTTCAATGTCTCTTTCCCATATAAAACACGATCTTGATAAACATGTATAGGGAAAGTCACATGATTATTTTCAGCTGTAAATTCAAGATCATATTCTGTTTCATCTAATTGATGTCCTTCTCCAGCGTCCAATTCTTTCAGGTAATATTGTCCTTGAGGCAGCTTTAAGTCAAAAGATGCTATTCCTTTTTTGACAGTTTGATATGCTACTAACGCATTTTCAGGAACAATTAACTCCTCAGATAAAGTCTGTGGCTCTCGTGTAAATAAGCCAAAAACTTTTTTCTCTCCTTGAATAGATTCAATAACAGGCAAATTATTTTTCCAATCTTCTATGCTTTCTTCGTTTTTAAATAGCTGAATTGCTAGAGATTGAAATTCATTTGTAGCAACTAACACACTAGAAGTTAGTTCCACTTCTTGCCCAGCATATGTTAATTCAAACGGAATAGGATTCTTATCAATCACAAAACCATTTGGTGCAGTTTCTTCAATCGCTTGGTATTTACCTAGATATAGTTCTGGTGAATGCCAAGTTCCTTTTTCATCAGTTATAACAGTTGCAACCGTCTCTCCTTTTTTCACTCGAATTGTCCCGTCATTGGTTACAATGTCTTCGGCTGCCTCAAGTCGATAAGTTACATCTGAAATAGGCGAATAATCATAGACAAATTCATGAAGTATCCCATAGTCAGACTCACTCTCTGTTATATCTACTGGTGTTTGCCCTATCTTTGTTAGTACTGCAATTCCTTTCTGTGAATAATCTTTAAACCGAATTTCAATTGTTCCTTCATGAGTACCGTCCACTTTAAACTTCACAGGATCCTTTGCTAAAATATATCCTTCAGGCGCTTGTACTTCAATTAATTCATATTCTCCATAAGCTAAAGCTTGCGAAGTCAAAAGGTACCCTTTCTCATTCGTATAAAAAGTGTCCGTCTTCCCTTCCTCATTTGGTTTCGACATAGTCACTAACTTTCCAGTTTGAAGATTTTTAATCTGGAATCCAGCGCCCGAACGAGGAATCGTTTTACCAGTTTCTGCATCTACTTTAACAACTTTTAGTTTTTCCTCAATCACTTTATTTTCAAGAGCATAATGATGTGTTTCGTTCTGTTCTTTGATTGTCACTTTAAATGCTTCTATTGGCTGATAACCTTCGGGCGTTTTTGTTTCTTTTACTGTGTACGTATCATAAGGAAGATTCTTAAATTGTAAATATCCCTCTTTATCAGTTAGTCCTTTTTGAACAAGTTTTCCTGTAGTATCACTAAAAACAGAAAACTCTACCTTTTCTAACGGTTTAGTTTTCTTTGTTTTAGAAAAAGAATTCCGAAGATTTTTCTGCCAATCATAGTTACCAAACTTTAACAAATCAAAACTACCTGTAATTACTTTCTCTTTAACTGTTGTTTGATGCACAGCTGTTTCAACATTTCCCCCTGCATAAGACAGAGTAAAGAAGTGTTTTTCTGTATCTAATTGATAACCTTCCGGCGCTTTTGTCTCAATCCAATAATAATCATCTAGATAAAGATTTGTAGCTTTCCCTCTCCCTTTTTCTATAGTAATGGTTTCAATAACTTCATCCGTAGATTTTTTTCGTAATTCGTACACAGCCCCATCTAATTTTGCTGCACCTTGTGGCTTTGTCCCAGTTTTCTCATCTTCTTTAAAAAGTTCAGCCATTCCTTTCTGTTCTTCTTCCTCATGAGTAATAGCAGTAGTCGTTACTTCAACTATTTGTCCTGCATAAATTAATTCAAATGGAATTTTTTCAGGATTCAAAAGATAGCCTTCTGGTGCTTTTTCTTCTTGAACATAATATTTTCCTAACTTTAAATTACCAAATCGTGCAATCCCTTTCTGATCCGTCGTCATCGTTCCAATTTTTTTACCATCAATGGAATAGACTCCATAGATAGCTCCATTTAAAGAATAGTACTGATTAAACATTGTTGTTCCAAATTCTCGACCGATTTTACTTAGTACAACTTCTCCTAACTGTTCCTTATTATTTAATATAACTTCAATGGTTTTGTTCGGCTCAATTTTAACAGTTTTAATTTCTCCTTTATTTACATAGCCATTTGGAGCCGTAACTTCGGTAATTTTTACTGTTGTTCCTGCTTTTATCTCTTTCACTTCTGCAACACCCTTACTATCCGTTAAAAATTCCTTAGATAGACCATTGTATTCAAACTTTAATTTTGTATTCGGTAGAGGTTTTCCTATTTCTTCATCAATCTTTTTAACTTTCACACTCCCGTTTAAATTCACTTTGATATTTAACTCAAAAGTTCCACCATCAGCTAATTTAAAGACAGCAATTTTTTGTTCTTCACCTTTGGTATAAACAAAACTCTGACCAATATCTTTATTTGAAGCAATCGAATATTTCACTTTTCCTTTCTCTTTAGAATTTGCCGCAGCTGTTAGTTTCAACAGGTTCCCATTTTTATTGATTTGAAGGTTCGCAGAGTTTTCAATCAAATTTTGATAATTAGTTAAAACACCTGTTTGATCTGTTAATGTAATTGAATCCCCAGCATTCAATTCAACTGTTTGATTATTAAAACTAGGTTTAGCAGTATGTTTCGCAACTTGTGCTAATATTTCTGCTTTTCTCCCTCCATAATTTGGAACATTAGAAGTTAATAGCTGATCACCTAATTCTTCCCAAATCATATGTTGGGTTATTACATAATTATCATTCGTTGGATTCACTTGGTACCCATAATAAGAAATCAATGATAGACGATCTTTCTCCGAACCTGTTAACTCAGAAGGTTCAAACCCTGAACCAGGAGACAACGTAACCCCATGTTCTATACAAAAAGCTGGTACCCCATCTACTTTCTTCATCCAAACAGAATTATCTGTCCAATGAAGTCCATTAAAACGACTTAAATACCAAGTTGTTGTATAATTTGCGATTGGCTGATCTGTAACGGTAGCTGCAATTGCAACAGCTGGGGTAATAAAAAAAGCAACTACGATAGTCAAAAGACTATAAAGCGTAGTTGCTTTGCGCGTTATTTTATTCATATTTTTTCTCCATTCTTTTTCACAATGTAAATAGAGCTAAACGAATCTCTAAATGTTCTGTTTAGCTCTATATTCTAAAAACTAATCTATTGATTTATTTTTTTTGGCTAACCTGTTGCTAACACTTATCTAGTTATTTTAGTATATTAGCTATCACTAAGTTCCAAACGAAGCATTCGCCAAATATCAATTTTCAAGGAAAAAATGCTATTACGTTCCATTACTTTCTATTATAGATTATTGCTTGAAAACAACTTCTAAGCGGACGGTCGGGGGTTCGAATCCCTCCTGTGACGTAACAGACTGACAAAGACAGCGTTACCTTTAGAGGTGACGCTGTTTTTTTTAGAGTTTATCCAATTCTTTTCGATATGTTCTCGTCCATTCACGTTCTTTTTCCTCTAATTGTTGTCTATAACGATTTCCTTCTTGATGTATCAGATGATCACTTTGTTCCATTGCATGGTAAAATTGCTGTTTGTGCCATTGATCATTTTTCGTTAAATAATTGACTTTATCTACCAATTGTCCAGTTTCTCTTCTAAAGTTTACCAATTGATTACTCAGCACTTCTTGTTGGCGGTGAATTTTATTTTTTTCTTCATAATATTGTTCTTCTAAATATTGCCGTTTTCTTCGCTGTTCCTCCATTTGTCGGTCACTCTCCCTTGACAGGTGTTTTTAAATTTGGTCTCTGGCTTCCTTTTAAAAATTTTTCTGCTGATTCTGCACTTTTCCCCTGCAAAGCTCCGTTCAAGGCATTAGGTAGGGCACTATTTGTTTGTTGAAACATGGCTTCTGAAAGTTCTTTCAAACTTGCGGTTGTGTTTTGTTTGGTTGTAGTAATTCGTGTTTTTTTAGCAGTAATTACTGTCTGGATTGCTACTCGTTCACGAGCTTTTTGTTCTACTTCTAATTTTTCTTGAAATTCTCTTTCATCCATAAGAAAACCCTTTCATTTGTTATTTTTGAAATAAACTACTTCTTGCTTGTTGATCGTATGCTTGAATATTTTTAGCAACAGTTGTTAATTTTCCGCTAAAATCAGTTAATTTTTGCTTGTATTGCTTGGCTTGGTTGCTAGTATTTGTTGCTTCAGCGCTATCCCAAAGACGACTTTTTTCGTAAGGAGCAATCATTGCTTGAACTTCTGCATAGGATAGATACTGTCGGATACTCATTGCACTTTCACAAATTTCCTTTGAAACTGTCTGGACTTCATCTTCTGCTTCTTGGAGGATATTTTTCACAAGTAGTTCGTATTCTTTTCCAGCTTGCTGAGCTTGTTTTGCAACTAGTTCTGCTAATTCACTACGTAATTCAATCTTTTCACTACCTGAAGCACTGGCTAAACTTTTCTGAATACGACTCACTTTCCCTTGCCATTGGCTGGCAATTTTTGCTTCATGAATGATTTTTTCATATTCTTTGATGATTTTCTGGCGATTTTCTTCAGATAGCAGACTTAACAAAAATTGGAGACTGTTTTTAGCTAAGGATTCACCTGAAGCATCCATGATTTTCCCTAAATATTTATCAATAAGTTTGGAAACTTTTACTCCTGCCGCAAAAATATAGCCATGTTCCTTTAGATTGGCTTCTTTGGGCGTACCATCAGGATTTAATTGATACTGACCAAAATCATGACTAGAACCGTATTTGTCCGTCAGATCAAAAGTAGTGGTGAACGTTTTCGGTAATAGATAATGCACCCGACCAATTTCATCTACCCCTTTTTTATTTCGATTCAACATGGAGACAATATCAAACGCATTCACATAATAATCGATTTTCCCTTGTTCTTCTAATTGTTGAAGATTTTCCTGAGCTTGTTGAGACATTTTATTAATGCTTTCTCGCGCATCAGGCCCTTGAAACAATACTATTTTATCAATTTTAGCGAGATCTGCTTGGGGGAGATTGGCCACCGCTTGAATAGAAATCATGGTTCCTAAAGAATGACCTGTAATCGACATAGTCGCATTAGGGGCTTTAGCACTCATCTCCATTATCTTTTGATGCATGGCTTCATTGGCTAATTTTGCTTGAGGCAAATAGGCATTAAATAACGTAAAGGAACCATTATTATTGACCCAGTCATTCAAATTATTCCCTGACCAACCTTTTTTCACGTCCATTGAAACGCCGTCACTACCGCGAGTGGCAAAATATGTATGCTGCGTTTTTGGACTCAAGGTCGGCGTATCTGTTACATAATAAGAATTATAGCCAGCTTTCTCATCTGTTAATAACCCTTTTTTATAAAACGTTTCCCTACCTACCCAGTTTTTTTCTTTGATTGTTTTTACAGTGTTGTCGGGTTGGAGGTAGACAGTACTGGCGTCATTTCCGTGGGCGTCTTTGGCGTTGGGGAAGGTGAATGGAACAGCCTCTTTATTTCGGTACTTATCTAATTGTTTATCATTCCATTTCTTTGCACTATACGGAAATTGTATGGATCTGCCATTATAAGTTGCCTGCGCTAAATCCGCGTATAAATTACTATATTTTTCTAAGTCTGCCATATTATCCTCCTTCTGTATAGTAATCGTAGTCAGCATTAATCGTATACAGTTCTTTTATTTTAGTAGGCTCATTCCAATTATTTGGTTTTATTGCAAGTCCAAATGAATTTATTTTATTGTTATTATTATCAATAATTTGTATTCGGATAGATAGAATATCTCCTGCTCCTTGTGGAAGACCATTTCCCACTGACTCTTGTTCTAACGATTCCCAACAAAACGCAACTTTAGCAATCTTTTCATTTTGCTGTTTTACATACTCCGTCATTTCTTCTTCATGCTCTTTTAAAAAAGCAATTTGTCTTTCTTTTTCTGTTGGTTCAGTCATCTTCTTCACTCCAATCGTTCCAATTATGGCTAATGCTATTATTGTTGCAATTAACACACCAAATTTTATTCGCATTTTATTTTTCACTTTTTCACCTCCTTAATATGTATGGGGAAGAGTTTCTATGTGATTTTTTCGATTTTGATTGTTTTTGATTGACTTTTTCTATGTTGATAACCCTTTTTTATAAACCTTTTCCCTGCCTACCCAGTTTTTTTCTTTGATTGTTTTTACAGTGTTGTCGGGTTGGAGGTAGACAGTACTGGCGTCATTTCCGTGGGCGTCTTTGGCGTTGGGGAAATGGAATGTAGCATGTTCATTTAGCTTAAGCTCTTCTTTTTGAACTTGTGTCAATTTAGCAAACATAAACCCTTCTTTTCGACCGATGTATGCTCCTTGGGCTAAATCAGCATAAATATTAGTATACTTTTCTAAATTTGCCATTAAATTTCATCTCCTTAACTATTCAATATTTTTTATTTCAGTTGGATTTTTTACATTATCTGGAAGCACATATATTTCAAACCCATCTAATTTTTTACCAATACCATCAAAAATAGATACTTCAACAGCTATAGTTTTTGGGCTAAAAGCCATACTTCGAACTTCAATCACTGATTGCCAACTATAGGTTACTTCTTTAACATCATATTGTTTTAAAAGTACATATTCACTTTCATACTTTACATACTCCGTCATTTTCTCTTCATGCTTTTTCAAAAAAGCAATTTGTCTTTCTTTTTCTGTTGGTTTATTCATCTTCTTCACTCCAATCGTTCCGATTATAACTATTGCTATTATTGTTGCGATTAATATACCAAATTTTATCCGCTTTTTATTTTTCAATTTTTCACCTCCTTAATATGTATGGGGAAGAGTTACTATGTGATTTTTCTATTTTGATTGACTTTTCCTAGTTGTCGGGTTGGAGGTAGATAATTCCACTATTTGGGAGATTTTGACCTCCTTTAGTTCTATCTCCTTTTTCATCAATTACATCTAAAGAGTAATTAAATTCTTCTTTTTCCTTGCTATTTTGATATTTTGGAAAAGCGTTAGGTCTACCATTATAAGAACTCTCAGATAAACTTGCATAGATACAATTAAAGTTTTCTAAATTATTCATACAACATTCCTCCTATCCTAAAAGAATTATAACTTGTCATACTTTTAATACTTGGTAATTTAGTAGATTTATCAAATTTAAATTGTAAATAAAAGCTAGAATCATAAATACTATTGAATTTTCCATCAATCGTGAGTATTTTTCCAGCTCCTATAGGTGTTCCGTTACCAATAGTTCCAACCTCTACACTTTCCCAATCATATTGAACACTGTAAATCTTTGAATTTTGAGATTTTACATACTCCGTCATTTCTTCTTCATGCTCTTTCAAAAAAGCAATTTGTTTTTCTTTTTCTGTTGGTTCAGTCATCTTTTTCACTCCAATCGTGCCGATTATGGCTACTACTAGTATTGTTGCGATTAAAACACCGAAGTTTATTCGCTTTTTATTTTTCATTCATTTAGTCTCCCTTTGTATCTACATACAAGAATTAATCTTTCGCTTTCTCCTTTTATTCCATTGATTTATCAAGATTTTTACAGCCAGTTTTTCTTTGTTTACAGTTTATCAAAAATCAATCTGGCATTTTCTCAATTTTTTTAACGTTAGATTAATTATTAGAGAATATTGCTGTATTTCTATGACACACTAACTTTCTATCTCCAATTTTTTACTGCCTTGTTGATCACTACAGGATCATTGGTATTTTACTTCTATTGTAAAATAAAAAAAGAGCGTGGGACAAAAATCACTTTGGATTTTTGCTCCACGCTCAAAAACTAATAAACGGCGGGAACAGAAGCAACTCCTTCGGAAATAAGCCGAAATTCTCCAAAAATTAAAGAACAATTTTCGGAAATTCCTTCTTATTTCTCGGAGTTAAACACTTCTGTCCCGACCTCTCCTTACTACATTTCTTTTTCTAAAATTTCTGTTCGCTCTTCAAAATTTAGTTCTTGGTTAATTTGATGTACCATCCACATGTAACCAAATGGATCAACAAATAACGAATTTTGAATAGCTCCTTCCATCATTTCTGTAACTGGTTGCATCTCAATGCACTTATTTGCTAAGGCTTTTTTATGAGTTTGCACAATATCTGCTACCGTGATATTGAACCAAATTGTATTGGGATGTTCTGAATCTGGTGCTTTTAAACCAAATTCTTCATTAGCATCTAACATATGGAACCGAGTATCATATAAGTTAAACACTACTTCATTCCTTCCAACAGGATACTTTGTCGCTTCAACTACATGGACCTCAAAGATTTCTTTATATAAAGCTAATGCCTTTAAACTATCACTAACAATAAAATCAATTTCTGTGCCTGTAATCATTGATTGTTCCTCCTTAAAATTTTTTGCAGCAGAAAGCTACTTTTTATTTCTGTTTTCCGCAAACCCTTCAGAATTTCTTAATACTGGCTATTTTCCACTTCGTTATTCTTTTTTAGAAGTTCTTCGATTCATTTGTTTCAACACTTATTTTTCTGGCACTGGATATTTCACCGCATTTTTCTTCAACTTTTCTTCGATAATTTCGTCCAAATCAAACCCTAAATTATCAGCCATCATGTAGGAGTAAATGAGAACATCAGCCAATTCTTCTTTGATTCGTTCTTCTTGTTTGATGCCTTCTTCTGCTGTTTTCCATTGAAAAAGTTCTAACAATTCTGCTGCTTCTAAACAAATTGAGAGCGCCAAATCTTTTTCATTATGGTGGGGGCGCCAATTTCTTTCATCACGAAATTGATTAATTTTTGCCATTGTATCCATCTGTTTCCCTGCTTTCTTATTCATTTGATGGCAACTGAAACCCATCGAACGTTTCACCATCATAGTATTTTAATAACTGCTCTCTAGACAGTAATGAGGAGGTTATTTCTTCCTCTTCAACAACTGCTTGATTCTCTTCTCTATACAACAAATAAGCCTGTAAAAGCTGTTGGTAAAGTTTTTTTCGTGAAGAGGCTTCCGCTGAAAGAAACGTTAATTCTTTTAAGTGTCCGCGATAGACAGGCAAATCATCAACAAATTCGATTGGTAATTCTACTACAGTTAACTGAAATTCTTCAAAGACTTCTTCGTACATCTACCATTCCTTCTTTCTGTCGATATTGTTTTGGGGTCATGCCCATTTCTTCTTTAAAACGTTTATAAAAAAAGGCTTTGTCTTGATAGCCGATTCGTTCAACAATCGTTTGAATCGATAAATCTGTTTGCTTCAAGTAGTTTTTCGCCAATTGGATTCGGTAGGCTAAGACAATTTCCGTAAACGTTTTGTTTGTTTTGTCTTTTAAAAAATTCGATAAGTAATTCGGATGAAAATGAAATTTAGCGGCGACTTCTGCTAAAGTGACATGCGCAATCTGTTGCTCAATATACGCTAAAATCACCTCAACACGTTGATGATTCGACAAATAATTATCTTGCATCTTTAAAGCTTCTCTAGGCAGTTGATCTAGTTCCACCACTAGCAAAACAAAGGCCGCTTTGGTCACTTTATTATTAAAATAGGCCATTTTCACAATTTGTTTCAGCAATAATAGCGAATAGACATGAACATCCGAATTTGGCTGGCTGGCAAAAACGAAATATCGAGGAATGTTTTCAAATTCACTGCTAGCAATTTCTGTAAAAAAACGATACATGACTGGTTCTTCCGCCAGCTGATTTAAGAGCGTATCAAGAAAATAGTGCTTTTTAAAATAAAATATAATCATAGACATTCCTTGCCCCTGATAGCTAACCGAGGTGGCCTCATTGACAATCATGACTTGGCCAGCCGAAAACGAACACCTTTGTTGATCCAAATAAGCATTGCCATCTTGCTCTAAACAATAGATCATCCGAATAAATCCTTTCGGAACGTCAATGGTTTCCGAAGATGCCAGCATAAAGCCCGCAATTTCTCGATGTGGATTTTCCTTAAATTGCGCTACTTCATTCTCAAGAGCATTGGTAGTGGTTAAATAACAATCTAAGGTCTCTAAAAACTGATAAAATGCTGCATATTGTTCTTCTTTGCTTGCCAATTAATCACCTCATAATCCAACACTTTTTACTTTACTCCCTCTATTTTTTTCTTTGGCGTTTCCTTCTATACTAGATACATGGTAACACGAAAAAAGAGATTCAACAGTTTTTAGGAGGAATTTTTTATGAAAATTAGTTTTATTGGTGCTGGAAATATGGCATCCGCTATTGCCAAAGGTGCGCTAAAAAAGCAATTTATTGCCGCAGAAGACCTTTATTTTTATGATATTCAAGTCGAAAAAACCGCCGCTTTTGCACAAGAAATTGGTGCACACGCGGTTGCTTCGCCTCAAGAAGCTATTACAGTAGCTGACTTAGTTATTTTAGCAGTGAAACCGCAATTCGTTCAAGCGGCTTTACTTGAAGCAAAAGAAGCAATTTTAGACAAGCAACCGTTAATTGTTTCCATTGCGGCAGGTACGACTATTGCAGAATTGTATCAACTGTTTGAGACTACCCAACCGCTTCGTCTTGTTCGTGTGATGCCCAATATGAATGCGTTGATTGGCGCGGGTGCAGCAGCTGTCTGTGGTAACGCTTTTGCATCCCCTGAAGACATCCAGACTGTTTTATCGTTGTTTCGAGCAGTTGGCCAAGCCTGGGAATTAGAGGAACAGTATTTTTCGATTTTTACTGCTATTGCAGGTAGCACTCCTGCGTATGCTTTCTTATTTATTGATTCGATTGCCCGAGCAGCCGTTAAAAATGGTATGAACAAAGAGTTGGCCTTAGAAATTGCCACACAAGCTGTACTAGGCAGCGCTCAAACTTTGGCAAATAGCACAGAGAATCCTTGGACTTTAATCGACCAAGTCAGTTCTCCTGGTGGAACCACGGTTGCTGGGATTGTCGAATTAGAAAACAATGCGTTTATTTCAACAGTCATCAAAGGGATTGAGGCCACCATCCTTCGGGATCAAGAATTAGCCAAACAAGACTGATAAGAATAATTACATGAGCGAATAAATAAGAAAAAGCGCTGAAAATTCAGCGCTTTTTCTTATTTTAGTTGAATGAGTAAGCCAAAATGATCACTGACTATCGGTGTTTTCCTACCATCAAAAATTACTTCATATTTTTGTACGTGCCACTGTTTTGGAACAAATGCGTAGTCAATCCGCAAGGCTGCTTCATTTTCTTCCCAGCCATCTATTTTTTTCTCTACTGTCGCTTCACCGCTTGTCTCTTCCGCTACAACAAATGCATCTTGAATCGGCAAGTAACTATTTTCCACTAATTGATAGCCAGTTGTACCAGCTGGGTTGTTTAAATCGCCTAAAATGACTAACGGTTGTTGCCCCGTCGCTAAGTATTTCTCTAATTGTAGCCATTCATAGGCAAAACCTGTACAGGGTGTTTCCCACCAAGAAAAGTGACCAGAGACAACAGTAAGCGTACCTTTTGAACTCTCTGTCTCCGCTACTAAGATTTTTCTTGTTCGATAATTCGTTGGTTCTTGGCTTTCTGAAATAAGGAGAGCTTCACTAGTCAACGGACATTTCGAAAGTAGTGCGTTCCCTTCTTCATAAATAGCATAACCAATGTGGCTCATTTCCCAACTCCAATAATAGTGTTGGCCTTTTTCAGCTAGATATTGAACGATTAGATATGCAAAATTATCTTCATGGACCGGTGTTTGGGTCGCCACGGGACAAAAAGTAGTTAACTGTTCTAACGGCACTTTCTTGGAAGCGACTTTCTGATTCACTTCTTGTAAGGCAATTATTTCACTTTCAGAAGATAAAATCACCTTGGCAATCTCCTCTAATTTTTTTAATGGTTCTTCTTCTAACCAGCTATGAGTATTGATTGTTAAAAGATTCATCTTTTCACCTTCTCTTACATGTGATTAGGTCTGTGAGTGGGACAAAAATCACTTTGGATTTTTGCTTCACGCGCAAAACCTGATAAACGGCGGGAACAGAACCAACTCCTTCGGAAATAAGCCGAAATTATCCAAAAATTAAAAAGCAATTTCCGGAAATTCCTTCTTATTTCTCGGAGTTAAACGGTTCTGTCCCGACCTCATACCTAATCATTTAAATTTCAATCTGTCCGATCACAGTCCCCGCAGTGGTGGTTCCTAGTTGATTAATAACTACTTGTTCCACTTTGTCGCTATTTGTAAAGGCGACAATAATCGTTGTTTCTTTGCCAGCTTGTTCAATCACATCCAAGTTCATTTTAGCTAGTTTCGTCCCAGCTTTCAATGATTGTCCTTCTTTAACAAAAGATTCAAAAGCAGGAGTTGCCATTTCAACTGTATCAATCCCCATATGGACAAGTACTTCGATGCCTTCTTCTGTTTGTAGCCCAATCGCATGTTTGCTTGGGAAAACACTTAGGACTTTCCCCGAAATTGGTGCCACCACCTCTCCTTCTAGAGGCTTAACTGCAAATCCATCCCCCATCATTTTTTGTGAAAAGACAGGATCATTGACTTGCGCCATTGGAATAACTTCCCCTGTCGCCACAGCCACGAAATCTTTTTTCTTGCCTAAGAAATTCGTTATTGGCACTCCTGCTGTACTTTCTGCTATAACTGGTTCTGGAATGTCAACGCCGGAAGCTAATAAATCTTCAATATCGGATTTTAAAACATCGGCTTTTGGTCCATAAACGGCTTGAACGCCATTATCTTTCACAATCAAGCCCATTGCACCTGCCCGTTTCCACGCCTCTTCCGAACCGACTTTTTCTCGATCCTTTACACTGACACGTAAGCGTGTCATACACGCATCAACTTCTTTGATATTTTGTTTACCGCCAAGTAAGTAGACAATTTGCGCGATTTGCTGATCGACAACGCCTGAACCAGCCGCGCCAGATGCGATTTCTTCGCCGTTATCATTGTCATAGTTTCCATTTCTTCCAGGTGTTGCGTAATTAAATTTTTTAATTAAGAAATTCGCTAAGAAATAAGTGACAACACCAAAAATGATGACCATTAAAACAAAATTGATTAAATCGCCACCTAAACCAGCTTTTATTGCTAGCGGTGTTCTTGTTAACAATTCAATATTTCCAAACGAATGCACACGCAATGGTAAAATATCAGCCATTGCAAAAGCAGCACCTTGGATTACGGCATAAATCACATAAAGCGGCACTGCAGCAAACATAAACATGAATTCTAACGGCTCTGTCACACCAGTTAAGAAAACAGCTAAAGCAGCAGAAAAATACATTGATTTATATTTAGCTTTTTTATCTGCATCGACATTACGATACATCGCCAAAGCCATCCCCATTAAAATCCCTGAAGAACCAATCATTTGGCCTACTTTGAATCGAGCTGGTGTCCAATTTTCTAAGACAAACTGATACTTGCTCATATCACCAGCACCTTTAAGATTCACTAAGTCTGTTGCCCAAGCCAACCATAAAGGATCTTGACCAAAGACTTGGGTTCCAGCTTGTGCGCCAGATAAAATTTCATACGTTCCACCTAATTGTGTATAGTTGATTGGAATCGTCAACATATGATGTAACCCAAAAGGTAATAACAAACGTTCCAACGTTCCATATAAGAATGGCGCTAAAATAGGTGCACTATCTTGAGATTGCGCAATCCATAACCCAAAATTATTAATTCCCGCTTGAATATTTGGCCAAATAAGTGCTAATGCAATTGAGACAATTGTAGACCACAAAATAACGACAAATGGGACAAACCGTTTACCATTAAAAAATGATAGCGCATCTGGTAATTTCCGATAATTGTAATACTTGTTGTAAGCCATCGCACCGACAAAACCAGCAATAATCCCTACAAAAACACCCATATTTAATGCCGGAGCTTCTAAGACACTTGTAAAGAATCCCTTCACCATAATCTTGGTGCCAAATAAGGTATGCGTGAAAGCTTGTTCATCTGCCAACATTTCATTTGTTACACCAAAAATGGCTCCAGTAATACGGTTGATTAAAACAAAAGAAATCCCCGCTGCAAATGCGCCACCTGCACGATCTTTGGCCCAACTGCCACCTATTGCTAACGCAAATAGTAAATGTAAGTTGCCAATAATTGCCCAACCGATACTCTCTAGAACTCCGCCTGTTGTTACTAACAAACCTAAATTAGGATCGATTAAGGGAAGCGATTTCCCAATACTAATCATTAAACCCGCTGCGGGCATTACTGCCACAACGACCATTAAAGCTTTCCCGAATTTTTGCCAAAACTCAAAACTAAACATTTTTTTCATTCCTGCCACTCCTTACGCAATCGGTTTCGTTATGTTGCCATTATATACTCCTGTTTCCTTTTTGTAAATGCTTTAATTTCAAAAATATTGTGGAAAACAACTCCCTACTACTTAATCCTTTTTTATTTTGTCTTTTGATAAAGCAAATAAAGCTCCTTCTACCCTACCTTTGTTTCAGCTTTTATTCATAAGATTACACTTTTTAAGCATTGACTATTGACTAATGCAATCGGTTGCGTTTATGATAGACCTATCAATAAAATCACTGAGGGGGATTCTCATGAAACAAATCAAACGTTTATTCCAAATTGATCCTTGGAAAATCCGTACTACACACTTAGATAAAGAAAATTTACGGTTACAAGAATCATTAACGAGCATTGGCAATGGCTATATGGGGATGCGGGGAAATTTTGAAGAACACTATTCTGGCGACCACCATCAAGGAACCTATTTAGCAGGTGTTTGGTATCCAGACAAAACACGTGTTGGTTGGTGGAAAAATGGTTATCCTGAATATTTCGGCAAAGTGATTAACGCAATTAATTTCATCGCAATGGACTTACAAATTGATGGACAAACAATTGATTTAGCCACTACACCTTACGAAGATTTTTCTTTAGAATTAGACATGCAAAATGGGGTCCTTTCTCGGCAATTCACCATCCAAACACCGAAGAACAAAGTGCGCTTCTCTTTTGAACGTTTTTTAAGCTTAGAAAAAAAAGAAGCAGCTTACATCCACTTAACAATTGAAATGCTGGAAGGTACAGGCACAATCACTCTTCACTCAAAATTGGATGGCGATGTTCAAAATGAAGACAGCAATTATGAAGAACATTTTTGGGAAGAAAGAGCTATTGAAACACAAGAAACACTTGGCTTTGTTACGACTAAGACCATTCCTAACAATTTTGAAATAGAGCGTTTTACAGTGACTGCAGGTATGCGCCATTTCATCGATGGAGCCTCTGTTGTGCCTACATATACACAACAGCCCTTGGCCTTAACCGCAGAATTGACAGTGTCTTTAAACGAAGGCGAAACGACCGCCATCACAAAAGAAGTGCTTGTCGTTACCAGTCGTGATGTGCCAGAAACGCAACAAATCACACGAGTAAACGAATTATTTGCAGAAATGACTACCTTGTACCCTGAAGCAAAAGCTGGTCAAGCTGCCGCTTGGGCAAAACGTTGGCAATTAGCTGATGTTGTTATTGAAGGAGATGACGAAGCCCAACAAGGCATTCGTTTTAATCTTTTCCAACTTTTCTCAACCTACTATGGTGAAGACGATCGTTTAAATATCGGACCAAAGGGCTTTACTGGCGAAAAATATGGCGGTGCCACATACTGGGATACCGAAGCATATGCTGTCCCACTTTACTTGGCGTTGGCTAAGCCCGAAGTTACTAAAAATCTACTGAAATATCGCCACAATCAATTGCCTCAAGCCATTCATAATGCCCAACAACAAGGGTTAAAGGGTGCGCTTTACCCAATGGTTACTTTTACTGGTGTGGAATGTCATAACGAATGGGAAATCACTTTTGAAGAGATTCACAGAAATGGTGCGATTGCTTATGCGATTTATAATTATGTCAACTATACAGGAGACGAAGACTATCTAAAAGATGCTGGTCTAGAAGTGCTTGTGGCAATCGCTCGTTTTTGGGCAGATCGGGTCCACTTCTCCCAACGTCATAAACAATATATGATTCATGGCGTAACGGGGCCAAATGAATATGAAAATAATATCAACAATAACTGGTATACCAATACCATCGCTGCGTGGGTTCTACGTTACACACGTGAGTCTTATTTAAAATTCCAAGAAGAAACAACGCTCAAAATTGCAGACGACGAATTAGCTAAATGGGCAGACATTGTAGAGAATATGTACTTCCCAGTGGATAATGAATTAGGCATTTTTGTACAACATGACACTTTCTTAGATAAAGATTTAATGCCTGTTTCTGATTTACCACTTAGTGAGCTGCCTTTAAATCAACATTGGTCATGGGATAAAATTTTGCGGTCTTGTTTCATTAAACAAGCCGATGTTCTTCAAGGAATTTATTTCTTTAATGACGCCTTTTCTTTAGAAGAAAAACGCCGGAACTTTAATTTTTACGAACCAATGACTGTCCATGAATCTTCCCTTTCACCAAGCATTCATGCTGTATTAGCTGCTGAATTAGGCATGGAAGAAAAAGCAGTGGAAATGTATCAACGAACAGCGCGCCTTGACTTAGATAATTACAATAATGATACAGAAGATGGCTTACACATTACCTCAATGACTGGTAGT
This sequence comes from Enterococcus sp. AZ011, assembly GCF_050548355.1. Classification (NCBI taxonomy): domain Bacteria; kingdom Bacillati; phylum Bacillota; class Bacilli; order Lactobacillales; family Enterococcaceae; genus Enterococcus; species Enterococcus sp. AZ011. The sequence continues at coordinate 724,317 of NZ_CP172959.1, read as the reverse complement.
TGGCTAGCGATTGTGCAAGGTTTTGCCCAAATGAAAACGGACCATCAACAACTAAAATTTGCACCCTTTTTACCAGCGACATGGACAGCCTACTCGTTCCACATTAATTACCGGAATCGTTTACTATTTGTTGAAGTTGCAGCAGACCAAGTAGCCTTCACTTTACTCGACGGCCCTGCAATTCCATTAACTGTTTACGATCAAAAACACACATTAAAAGATCGATTAGTTTTACCGATCAGAAAGGAAGAAGTTCATGTTTAAAGGCGTTTTGTTTGATTTAGATGGCGTTATTACTGATACAGCAGAATTTCATTACCACGCTTGGAAAAAATTAGGGAACGAAATTGGAATTTCCATTGACCGTGTTTTCAACGAACAATTGAAAGGTGTAAGCCGTGAAGATTCTCTGCAGTTACTGTTAAAATACGGAAAAAAAGAAGGCACGTTTTCTTCTGAAGAATTTGCCCAGTTAGCGCAACGGAAAAACGATTATTACTTGGAAATGATCCAAGCAATTACGCCTGAAGATGTCTATCCAGGAATTCTTTCTTTATTAACGGAATTACGTGAAGCCAATATTAAAATCGCCTTGGCTTCTGCAAGTAAAAATGGGCCTTTCCTTTTAGAAAAAATGCAATTGACGCCCCTTTTTGATGCCATTGCTAATCCAGCAGACGTCCAGGCAGGCAAACCCGCTCCAGATATTTTCATTTTAGCTGCGAAAGAAATTGATTTGACACCAGCAGAATGTCTTGGCATTGAAGATGCCAAAGCTGGGATTCAAGCGATTCTTGCTAGTGGAGCGCAGCCTGTTGGCGTTGGCCGCAAAGAAGAGTTAGGCGAAGGGTTGCCCATCGTGCCAGAGACGAGCGCTTTAACGTTTGATTACTTAAAAAAAGTGTGGCTTGATCATGAAGGATAATCGTATCACCGTAACCGATATTCCAAACACAAACTTAAAAAAAATTACTTTGAAGAACGACTTTTTAGAAGTCGTTCTTCTCAATTATGGCGCGCGCCTCCATCAACTTTTGATGCCAAACAAAAATAATCATTGGGAAAATATCCTTTTATCGTATGATTCTTATCAAGATGTATTAAAGGATCAAAGCTTTTTTGGCGCCACTGTTGGACCAGTTGCTGGACGCATTCGTAATGGCCATTGGCAAAATGGAATATTAGAACAAAATAGCGACGGTCATCATATCCATGGTGGCTCAAAGGGGTGGTCTTTTCAATATTGGACAGTCGAGCCCTTTGAAAAAAAGGATATCATTGGCGTTGCTTTTCATTTAACCGACACCCTTTCTGGCTATCCCGGACCAATTGAGGCCACCATCACCTACCAGCTAGAGGATAATCATTTACGAATGATCAGTACTGGACGGAGTAAACAGGAAACACTTTTTAATCCTACAAACCACGCCTACTTTAATTTATCTGGCGACGGAAAGTTAGACATTCTGTCACATTTGCTATCTTTGAACTGTCAAGGTATGTTAGAATTAGACGATAATAAGCTGCCTACTGGACGGATTTTACCAGCTTCTGAACTATCCATACGTTTTAATGAACTGACACCTATCGAAACAATCCTCCAACGCTATCCAACTGGGTTAGATGATGTTTTCCCCTTAGTTGGCTCTGACTTAAGACAGCCACAATTATGCTTACAAGAACCTACTTCTGGAAGAAAAATGACGATAGCAACAACGAACCAAAGTATGGTATTATTTTCTACGACTGGTTTTGAGGCTCCTTTTTCTATTAATGGACAAGCGATGCATTCAAACTATGGCTTAGCAATTGAACCACAAGAGTATCCAGACATTGTTCATCATCCTCAGTGGGGCTCTATTTTATTACCAGCTAATAAAAAGCAAACCTACCAAACGGTTTATCAATTTAACCTTCTATAATCACTAAGAAAGGCGTGGCAAAAATGGCAATTACAGTAAAAGATGTCGCTAAGAAAGCGGGGGTTGCAACTTCAACCGTTTCGCGTGTCATTAACGATCATCCTAGTATTTCTGAATCGACAAAAAAGAAAGTGCGAAAAGTCATGGATGACTTAGGCTATGTGCCAAATATGACGGCACGGAATTTGGGTAAACGAATTTCAAGTGCCATTGGCGTAATTTTACCTCCTTTAGATTCGAAAGAACGGTTAGGGAATCCATTTTATTTAGAAATTATGGAAGCCATCAACGAAGAAGCCCGTCTTTACGATATGACTACTGCTATTGCAACTGCCAAAAGTTTTGATGTACTATTAGAAAACGTTAAAAGAATGCATCTTCAAAAACAAGTGGACGGTTTTATTCTTGTGTATTCAGATAGTAAGGACCCCGTCATTGATTACTTATATGAAAACAACATTCCCTTTACTTTAATTGGTCAACCTTACCAACATGAAACGGAAATAGTTTACGTGGATAATGATAATCAATTATTAGGGAAACAAGCGACGGAATTTTTAATTGAAAACGGCCATAAAAATATTTTATTTGTGACCAATACAACGCATGAAAGTTTGTACTTTGAACGTTACTTTGGTTATCAAAAAGCAATGATGATGCAAGGATTAACTGTTTTACCAAGCGTTGCGTTAGAAAAACCTGAAGATTACATGGCTTTTGATGACATTCTTCATCAAAATAATGCCACGGCGTTGGTGGTGATTGATGATATCTTTGCTTTGCGGACGATGCAACTTGCGCAAATCTATGGTTATCAAGTTCCTGAAACGTTATCCATTATTAGTTTTAACAACTCAATCTTTTCAACATTGACACATCCTTATCTAACAAGCATTGACATCGACACGTCAGAATTAGGTCGAATGGCGATGAAAAAATTATATGAATTAATCCATGAAGAATTGACGAATGGTGTCCGTCTCGTTATTCCTCACAAATTAATTAAGCGTGAAACAGTTATTCCTATTCATTAAAAAAGAAGCGTAAGCAGTTTAACACTGCTTACGCTTCTTTCTATGTGTACGCTCTTATTCGTATGTATTACTTTTATAAAATAACTTTTTGCGAAATTTTTTTCCAAAACGTTTCTTCTTTTGCATCAAATTGAGCTGGTTCCCCGTCAGACAATTTTTCATTTAATAATGATAATTTTTCTTGATGTTTTGCATACTCATCTTTTTTTATTAGCTCTAAACGATACGCACGATCCAAGATCGACTCTCGATAGTTAACATTCATTTTCGTTGCCTTCGCCATTTCTTACATTCCTTCCCAAAATAAATTTTCATTTTTTCGTTAAATTCTTCTATAATTATAACAAAAATATCAGAAAAATAAATATGAAACAAACGATAATTGCGAAAATTTTGTTTTTTCATGCAATTATCGTTCGATTATTTAAGAAATTAAAATTATTAACCAATAATTAATCAATCAGCAAACGCATTAAATGAACATCTAAAAATTCACCTTGGTCTGTTTTGGCGCCCCGAGGCATAATTGCCTCTGTTTCAAAACCTAATTTTTTATAGACATGAATCGCTCGTTGATTACGATCCTGTACCGTTAATTCCAAGCGACGAATAACATGACTTTCATGCGCCCAGCGAATAAGTTCTTCCATCAGGATACTGCCCAGTCCATAGCCCCAGTACTGTTTTAAAATACTAATGCCAATTTCACCAATATGCTCCATCCGCTTTTTAGAAGAAGCAGACACAGATGCGGTCCCAATGATCGCTTCTCCCGCTAATGCCACCAATAAAACATTATTTGGCGATTCATAGAGTGTTGCTAGATTTTCAGCCAATTCTGCTGTCGACATAGCCATTCCTCGCTCATCCATTACCAAATAGGGCGTTTCACTCCCAATTTTTGACATCACAGATAGTAATTGATCCGCATCAGTAGGCACTGCTTCTCGAATAGAAAATGTTTGTTCAGTCATATTCGCGAGCCTCCCACGCTTGTAAAATCTCTGCTATTCTTTCTTCTGCCAATGGACCAGTTCCGCGGAATTCAAGAACTCTCTTGTCCACTTCTTGAGAATCTTTATTTAAAATAATTTCTAAATAATCTTCTGGCAATTCTTCTTCAATCAAGCTGCCCCATTCTACAACGGATAGCCCATCTCCTTCAAAATACTCATCTAACCCTAATTCATCCGCACCCTCTTCAACACGATAGACATCCATATGGTATAACGGAAGTCGTCCTTGTGGATATTCTCGGATAATCGTATAGGTGGGACTTTTAATCATTTGGAAAATGCCTAATCCTAAAGCAATCCCTTTCGTCATTGTCGTCTTACCGGCCCCTAAATCACCAGTCAGGACAATTACATCACCAGCTTGTGCCTTTTGTCCAATGATTTTAGCAATTGCTTCTGTTTCCAATGGATTGTTCAGGACAATGTTCATTTTTTTGCCTCCCATCTGCAAGAATCTATGTATGAAAGTATACCGAAAATTCAATAAGTTGACTAGTGGCAGCTTCAAAAAAATAAAGTTGAGGCCCAAGTGTCCTGGGAACCTCAACTTCTACTTTGCTTATTTATCATGCTTCGACATAGTTAATTAGTCGTTCATTAATGTTTGAGCAGCTGTAATGATTGATAATTTATAAACATCTTCTTCGTTTGCACCACGTGATAAATCAGAAACTGGTTTGTTCAATCCTTGTAAGATTGGGCCAATTGCTTCAAAGTTACCTAAACGTTGAGCAATTTTGTAGCCAATATTTCCTGATTGTAAATCTGGGAATACAAAGACTGTTGCTTCTCCAGCAACTTTTGAGTTAGGCGCTTTTAATTGTGCGACAGAAGATACATAAGAAGCATCAAATTGTAATTCACCATCAATCGCATATTCAGGTGCTAATTCTTGCGCAATTTTTGTAGCTTCAGCAACTTTTGTTACTTCTGGTGCTTTTGCAGAACCTTTTGTTGAAAAACTTAACAATGAAACTTTTGGTTCAATGTCAAATAATTCAGCTGTTTTGGCACTATCAACAGCAATTTCAGCTAATTCTTGTGCAGTTGGGTTCACGTTAATCGCGCAGTCTGAGAATAAATATCTTTCTTGGTCACGACCACGAATCATTAAGAAAGCACCACTTGTACGGCTCACGCCTGGTTTTGTTTTAATGATTTGTAACGCAGGGCGAACTGTATCACCTGTTGAGTGGATAGCACCACTAACCATACCATCAGCAATACCCATGTAAGTTAACATAGTACCGAAATAGTTGACATCTTTTAAGATTTTTTCAGCATCTTCTTTAGTAGCTTTTCCATTACGGCGTTCAACAAATGCTTCGACCATTTCATCCCATTTTTCATAATCATTTGGGTTGATAATAATAAAGTTTGATGTGTTGATTCCACGAGCCATAGCAGCATTTGCAATATCTGTTGGATCACCAATTAAGATTGGTTCTACTAATTCATCAGATTTTAAGCGGGCAGCAGCACCTAAGATTCTAGGATCTGTTGCTTCAGGGAAAACAATTTTGATATTACGGCGTACGACTTTAAATTTTAAGCTATCGAATAATTCCACGATAAACCCTCCAGTTTTATATTTACAAAATCCATCATACACTATTCTCAATGAAAATAACAGTTTTTTCTAGCTGTATTAGTCAAAAAAACCAATAATCCGATAAACTTTTCACAAACTAACTCTTCTACACTATAACAGTTTGCACTGTTACATTACACTGTTTCAGGAAGTTGCCAATCAATCGGCGTTTCCCCTAAACGTTCTAGAGCGGCATTCGCTTGAGAAAACGGACGTGAGCCAAAAAAACCACGATGTGCTGACAATGGACTTGGATGTGGCGATTTGATAATCACATGCCGAGTCGTATCAATCATTTTAATTTTTTCTTGAGCTGGACGTCCCCATAAAATGAAAACAACGGGTTTTTCACGCTCATTCAACTTTTCGATAATGACATCTGTCAGTTGCTCCCACCCTTTACCTCGATGGGAATAGGCTTGACCTGCCCGAACGGTCAACACAGTATTTAATAACAACACGCCTTGTTTGGCCCAGCTTTCTAAAAAGCCATGGTTGACGGGTTGGTATCCTAAATCAGCTTGTAATTCTTTGTAAATATTCGCAAGAGATGGCGGCACTTTCACACCTGGCTGGACAGAGAAACTTAGTCCGTGTGCTTGATTGGGTCCATGATATGGATCTTGTCCCAAAATTACTACTTTTACTTCTTCAAAAGGGGTTAGTTCTAACGCTGAAAATAAATGATACATATCTGGATAAATCGTTTGTGTCTGATATTCTTTTTTCAAAAATTCCCGCAATTCTTGATAATACGGTTTTTCAAATTCAGCAGATAAAACGGTTTGCCAACTATTGTGAATAATTTCTTTCATAATGCTCACTCCTTCGCTCTCTAAGCATAACGAATTTCTCCAAACCTGACAAGAAATTTCTGGGTACTTTCTCTTGGAAAAACGTGGTAAACTATAGGTAAGCTTTAAATAGATAATGAGGTGTAGAGAATCGATGATTAAATTAATTGCTTCAGATATGGATGGAACACTTTTAGATGCAAAAATGAGCATCACAAATGATAACACTTCAGCAATTCGCGAAGCGGAACGTTTAGGAATCGAATTTATGGTTGCTACTGGCCGCGCATATACCGAAGCGAAACCCGCGTTAGAAGAAGCTGGAATTGACTGCGCCATGATTACTTTAAACGGCGCCCAAGTGTTCGACAAAGATGGACACTCACTTTTCACGGCTGGGATCGAAAAAGAAACAGTAACAGAAGTACTAACTATTTTGAGTCAACACAATGTTTACTATGAAATCTCTACAAATAAAGGTATTTTTTCTGAACATCAAGAAAAAAGAATTGAAAACTTTGCCGCTCATATTGCAGAATCCATGCCCCATTTAACTTATAAAGTGGCGATTGCCATGGCTTCAGCACACCTATCTTTATTGCATATTACCTATGTTGATCGTTTAGACGACATTTTAAAAGATGATTCGATTGAAGTCCTTAAAATTATTGGCTTCAGTATGGATGGGCCGAAAGTATTAGGTCCTGCTGGGATGGAAGTAGAAGAACTAGATGATTTGGTTGTTACCTCTTCTGCGCTTAATAATATTGAAATTAACCACCGCCTAGCACAAAAAGGGATTGCGGTTGCGCGCGTCGCTAAAGAACGTGGGATTCCCGCTGAACAAGTCATGACTATTGGTGATAATTTAAATGACGTCAGCATGATTCAATGGGCTGGGGTAAGTTTTGCAATGGGCAATGCCGAACTGGAATTAAAAGAATACGCTAAATATGAAACAGCCACTAATTTAGAAAATGGTGTTGGCGAAGCCATCCTGCGTGCAATAAGAGAAGATTTGTAATAAGCACTACCAGTTACAGCACTCATTTATATATAGAAAGGAGATCGTGTCGTGTCTGAATTTTTTATTCAAGAACAACAGTTAGGAAAAGTTACGCGAACCATCGTGAAAGACCAAGCAGGCCGTTCACTTTTTCTATTGGTGGGGCGCTGGGGCACACGAGGAGATGCGCTTTCTTTATATGCAATGAACGGAGAAATTTTAGCCAGTATTAAACAAGTTTCTTGGACTTTTGGCACACGATTTGAGTTATATCAGCGTTTTGAAAAAGTGGGTACTCTACGAAAACTGTTCAATTTGAATGCTGATTTCTATTATGTTCAAGGCCTTCACTGGGCAGTTGTTGGTGATATCAAAGCGCATCAATATTCAATTTATCAAGTCCATAAAAAAATTATGTCAATGGATAAAACCATGCTTTGTACAGGCGACTATTTTGTTTTAACTGTTGCCAATGATGAGGACGCACCGTTGTGCATCTGCATAGCAGCTGTCCTTGACTACTGGTTATATAATAAGAAAAAACAAAAAACTTCCGATGATTTTGGATTAGATTTTGATCCTTTAACGGATTAATGAAAAATAACGAAGCTAAAGTGATTGACTTTAGCTTCGTTATTTTTACACTTCTTTTTGCATATGATTGTATAAGTGACCACTAATAGTCATTGTTGTGACATCTTTAAAGCCTTTACTTGCGTATAACTTTCTCGCCCCTGGATTGTCAAAATCAACATTTAGACCCAAGGCTTGCTTCCCGCTAGCTTTGGCTACTTCAGGTAAAGCATCTAATAACTTAGAACCAATTCCCATTCCGCGGAAACGTTCATCCACAGAAATCGTGTCTAAATACCATTCATTAGGCAAAGTTTCTTCTTCAATAAATAGCCGAACATCTTCTGCTAAGCCATGTTTTTTAAAGACTTCTCTTAAAGGTTCATCAATAATCTTTTCATCTTCTGCAGGATAGCCGACAGCAATCCCTGCAACTTCACCTGCATGTTCATAAACTAAAATTCGTTGATAGCCATAGCGATAGGTTGGATACGCCGTTGCCTCTGCTAACAGGTCAATCATTTGTTCTTCTGAGACTTCTTCTAAAATTGGTAACTCCATATCTTTTAAAATAACTAAGACCAGCCGAGCAATCGCTTGACCGTCTTCTTTTGTTGCCGAGCGAATCATTGTAATTCTCCTTTACATTTAACTAAAAAAGAACTGGCTACTATCATTACTGACTTAGCCAATTCCTTTTATCTTGTCTTTAGTATAACAAATTTATTATTGAATTTCTACTGTAACCTGACGTCGTCCCCAAAGACGGCATTGGTCTACTGAATCAAAATGAACATCAATAATATTTCCTTGAATAGCGCCACCTGTATCTCCAGCAATAGCAAAGCCATAACCAGAGACTTTCACTAATGAACCTAGAGGAATTACACTTGGATCGACTGCAACTACATTGCTTTCTTTACTTAAGTCAATACCAGTAGCACTTAGATTACTTGCACCAGCTTCGCGCCAAGAATAAGCAGTTGATTCCATCTGAAGCACACGACCAGAGCCAGTTCCTGGTGTTGATGATTCGCCTGTCGATGATTCTGGCGTTGATGACGATTCGGATGAACTAGCAGAACTTGAAGATTCAGTGCTACTGCTTTCCGTACTTGTAGAAGAGCTTGATGCTTGACTGCTTGACTCTTCAGCAGCTTTGGCTTCTAGTTTAGCCGCCGCATCTGCTTGCGCTTGTTTGTCGGCAGCTGCTTGTTTCTTCGCTGCTTCTGCTTTGGCAGTTTCTGCTGCACGTTTTTTCTGTGCCTCAGCTGCTGCTTTTTCGCTGACTAAGCGTTGTTGCTCTTTCTGTTTGTCTGTCGAAATTTGAGCCAATAATTCTTCATTATTCGCCATTTTTTCTTTTAACTCAGAGACTTTATTATTCATTGAAGAAGCTTCAACTTGTAATTTCTCTTCATTTTGTTTTAAAGTTGTTTGCGTATTTTCAACTTTTTCTTGTAATGCAGCTAATTTTTCTTTTTCGCTAGTTAAGCTTTCAATCTTTTCCCGTTCAAAGTTTTGTAAAACGGTCATGGCGTAGGCCCGATTAAAGAAATCTGATAAATTTTCTGCATCTAATAAGGCTTGCCAAGTACGTTGGTCGCCATTTAATTGAATATCCTTCATACGATCGCCAACAGCTTCTTTACGACGAGAAATATTTTTTTCTGTTTTTTCTATTTCCTCTTTCGAAGTTTTCAACGTATCTTCCGCTTTCGAAATTTGCGTTTTTAAACGTTCGATTTCCGCATATTTAGCATTTACATCGTCTAAGGCTGAATTGATTTCTTTACTAATTAACTCCCCAGATTGTTTCGCTTGCGCTTCTTTTTCTTGCAACGAATCAAGTGATTCTGCTGCCGCAGCGACTGGAAGTCCAAAATTGATAAGCATCATTGTTGTTAAAAATGGTATCAACTTTTTAACCTTCACTAAATCCAACACCTTTCCTAACTTATCTAAAACACCTACTCATTATACTAGTCAGGAGGGCTTGTTTTATTTCAATCGTGTTACAATTTGTTACAATTTAAATGCAACTCTTTTTTTATCCTGCGTTTATTCATTAGTCCATTTCTATCTCAATTCTTTAAGAATTTCTTAAGACGCCTTAAAAACTAGCTTTTGACGATTTTTCTTTTTTTTATCCCATTAGACCATTGATTGAAATATTTTGTAATATTTTTTGTTAATTATTGGCCCTTTTTCTTCAAATCTTCTAAGAGATGCCGAACTTCTTTGGAATTTTTAATGTTTTTTAAAGTTAGTTTTGGGTAATTGTTAATAAAACGACGTTGTTGGAAATTTAACCGATTTTGGAAATGCTCTTTTTTGGTTCGTTCTTTTAACTTCTGCCAATCAGCTGTAGCGATTTCCATTTTTGTGTTCAACCGTTGCTTAAATTCTTGTTGGTTCGTTTCCAACGTTTGGCCCATCTCGGTAATAAGTTTTTTGAAACCTTGCATGTTCAGCAACGTATAAATTAAGTCAAGCCCCATTACAATCACTATGCAAAGTGCTAAGTAGTTGCCAAAGGTTGCTTGTAAAAAGCTGACAACTTTGGCGATTTCTGGTTGAATAACTTTGACAATCAAGACACACCCCAATCCCCAAAAAAGAGAAACCGGTAAAGCCACGCGACCGTTTAAATTAAAAGGTACATCATGATAATCCCACCAAGAGGCATGGAACAATTTTTCCAAGCCATAACTAGTGACATATTCTAAAATCGTCACTAAAACAGCCGATCCGACATACAATACCAAGAGATTGTTCTCAAAGGGTTCCACAAAATAGAGAACGCTTAAGACCCCAAATCCATAAATAGGACAATAAGGCCCTACCAAAAATCCTCGATAAACAAATTTTTTGGCTTTTAATGAACAATACACCGTTTCCCATAACCAGCCGATAAAGGAATAAATAAAAAATAACAAAATAACCTGACTCATTTTTTCCACGTTTCTGTCACACTCCACTTCTTTGCTCTTTTCTTCTATTTTAACAGAAGTTGAGAAAATGTAGCGAACAACTTTCTTTCATTGAAAGATTAGGCTACAATGAGAGCAGCAAAGGGAGGAATCTTATGTTTGGTTTATTGAAATACGCAAAAAATTATCGAAAACAAATTATCCTCGGTCCAGTCTTCAAATTTTTAGAAGCTTGTTTCGAGTTAGTCTTGCCCTTATTCATGGCTCACTTAGTCGATGTCGGTATTCGTCAAAACGACCGACAGACTGTCATAGAAATGGCCCTCTGGATGCTTGTTATGTCGTTAGTTGGTTTATTTTTTGTCATGATTTGTCAATATTATGCTTCAGTCGCTTCGCAAGGTTTTGGGACGGAGCTAAGAAATCAATTAATGAAAAAAATTAATCAGCTTTCACACAAAGAATTGAATAGTTTTGGTACAGATACCCTCATCACTCGGATCACAAACGATATCAACCAGCTTCAATTGGCTTTAGCGATGTTTATTCGGTTGGTCATTCGGACACCTTTTTTAAGTATCGGTTCTGTGGTCATGGCTTTTTACATTGACGTGCAGATGGGTTTTCTTTTCCTATTACTTTTACCAATTTTTAGCCTTATTCTCTTTATTATCATTAAAGTGACTGTGCCTTTATATCAAAAAGTCCAAGAATATTTGGATCGGTTAAACCGTCAAATCAGTCAAAACTTAAGCGGTGTCCGTGTGATCCGTGCGTTTGCTAGAAAGGAAACAGAGCAACGACATGTTGATAAAGCTTCAGATGATTTAGGCGATATTTACATTCGCGTATCGAATGTCTCTGCTTTATTAACGCCTTTAACCACTTTGATTATGAATGTTGGAATTTTATTTTTACTTTATTTTAGTGGCTTAAAAGTTTCTTTTGGTTCCTTGCAACAAGGGGAAGTTTTAGCATTGATCAATTATATGAATCAAATGATGCTCGCTTTAATTGTTGCTTCTAATCTCGTGGTAATTTTTACGCGAGCTGCCGCTTCCGCAAACCGTGTCAATGCGGTTTTAACTGTAGAAAGCCAGTTAACAGATACACCAGAATCAGCAAAAACATCTCCACAATTTGGTGATATTACCTTTGACCATGTAGATTTTCGCTATGAACCAGAGGCCGGTTTGGCTTTGGAAAATATCAATTTCACGATTCCTAAAGGCTCAATTCTAGGCATCACAGGACCTACCGGCAGCGGGAAAAGTACCTTAACCCAACTCATTCCCAGATTTTATGATGTGAGTGCAGGAAACCTTTTTATTAATGGTGTAAATGTGCGCGATTGGCCGCTCTTTACTTTACGCCAACAAGTTGCAAGTGTTCCACAAACTGCCGTCTTATTTACAGGGACTATTCGAGAAAACTTACAATGGGGCAAACCAAATGCAACTGATGAAGACTGTTGGGAAGCATTAGCTATCGCCCAATGTAAAGAATTTGTTGAACAATTAGACCAAGGGTTAGACACGCCTGTTAACGAAGGCGGAAAAAACTTTTCTGGTGGACAAAGACAACGGTTGACCATTGCCCGTGCCTTGATTAGGAAACCGCATTTACTTATTTTAGATGATTCCTTGAGTGCCCTCGACTATCAAACAGATTTGAATCTGCGCCGTGCTTTACAAAAAGAACGAGCAGAGACAACCGTTATTTTAATTTCACAACGCGTGAGTTCGATTGCTACGGCGAATCAAATTTTAGTCCTAGATAGTGGAAAAGTCGCTGGCCTTGGCACCCACGAAGAATTACTTACTTCTTCTAAAGAGTATCAAGAAATCGTTGCGTCACAGGAGGAGGATACCCATGCAAACTAAAAAAATTCATTTTGGTGCCTTCTCACGTTTTAAGCCGTATTTACTACGCTATCCAAAAGAAATTATTGGCGCCTTAATCCTAGGAATTCTCAGTGGTTTTTCGACTGTCCTCATGACTTATTATATAGGTAAATCCGTTGATACAATGGTTGGTAAAGGACAAGTCAATGCTGCGCAACTCATCAAAATTTTAGGTTTATTAGCAGGGATTTTACTCGTAACCGTTCTAAGTCAATGGCTGATTCAACGTCTCGGTAATCGCGTGTCTTATTTATCGACCACACAGCTGAGAAAAGATGCCTTTGCCCATTTAAATCAATTACCGTTAAGTTATTATGACCAAACGTCACACGGAAATATCGTCAGTCGCTTTACCAACGATATTGACAATATTTCAATGGCTTGCTCGGCTGTCTTCAACCAATTATTTTCTGGCATGGCCACCGTCGTTGTTGCTTTGCTCTTTATGATTCGGCTAAGTCCCCTGCTCACATTAGTGGTTCTTATCAGTACGCCGATTATTTTTATTGTAAACTGGCTTGTTGCAAAAGCTTCACAAAAAAACTTTGCTGCACAACAAACGATTGTTGGTGAAATTTCCGGCTTCGTTTCAGAAATGGTTGGCAACCAAAAAATTGTTAAAGCCTTTCAACAAGAACAAGCTACGCAAGAAACATTTGAAGCATTGAATCAAACGTTGTATGAAAAAGGACAGAAGGCTCAGTTTTCTTCCTCCTTAACCAACCCACTTTCTCGATTTATCGATCATTTATCTTATTTATCAATTGGATTAGTCGGTGGCTTGTTAGTTTTAAGTGGCAATCCTTTAGTCACAGTTGGTGTTATTTCCAGTTTCACCATTTACTCTAGTCAATTTTCTAAACCTTTTATTGAACTCTCAGGAATCACCAACCAAATCCAAGCCGCCTTAGCTGGATTGGAACGTACCTTTGATATGATGGATCAACCAGTTGAACGTCCTGATGCCCCGAACGCAATTGTTTTGAAAGAAGCGCGAGGCCGTGTTGAATTTAAAGACGTTGATTTTTCTTACACGCCGACGCGACCTTTAATCGAAAACTTTAATTTAATTGCTGAACCAGGAGAAACAATTGCCATTGTTGGGCGAACCGGTGCGGGTAAATCAACATTAGTGAATTTGTTAATGCGCTTTTACGAGGTCGACCATGGTCAAATTACGGTTGATACTCACGACATTACTCAAATTACTCGGGATAGCTTGCGAAAAAGTTTTGGTATGGTTCTCCAAGATACTTGGCTATTCGATAGCTCCATTCGGGAAAATTTAACGTACGGGAATCCTGAAGCCTCTGACGAAGAAATTATAGAAGCCATGAAAAAAGCCCATATTTTTGATTTCGTCATGCGTTTACCTCAAGGACTAGATACCGAGATTGGTTCTCAAGGCGTTAAAATTTCTGAAGGACAACGACAATTAATGACTATTGCACGCACGATGATTAGTAATCCGCCGATGCTTATTTTAGATGAAGCGACCAGTTCAGTTGATACATTGACCGAGCAAAAAATTCAGGATGCTTTTTTACAAATGATGACTGGCCGGACCAGTTTTGTTATTGCCCATCGCTTAGCAACAATCAAAAGTGCTGAAAAAATTCTAGTTATGGACAATGGTCAAGTGGTTGAAATTGGCACCCATGACGAATTATTGCAAAAAGAACAGGGTTATTATCGTGACCTTTACGAAGCACAGTTTAATCAAAAAGCACAATAAAAAAGAGTCACTTTTCTGGGATGATGAAAAGTGACTCTTTTAATTTTAAATTTATTGATCTAATTCAGATAATGGCTTTCCAAATAAACGTTTAAAGGGAATTTTATTGCCTAAATAATAAGTGGCAATTACTTGAATAGGAAAGAAAATAACTGTTTTAATTAAGCGTGGCACCCACCAAGCAAAATTTGCTAGGTTAACTCCATACATTAAACTTAACCACAAAGGAGTTAAAATGATATTAATTAAAACGGTGACCAACAATGTCGCCAAAATCACTCGTTGCCATGTCATTTCTTTCTTATAATAGAAATAACCATAAATAGCACCAGCCAAAAAGGCATTTAAAGTAAACCCAGGAAAATAGCCTGCCTTTGGAAAAAGTAGCATTCCTACCACATCAGCCACCGCCGTGCCGATTCCAGCCCAAAAAGGTCCGAAAATCATCCCAATCAATGATTCTGGGATAAACGTGAAACTGATTTTTAAAAACGTTGTTTCATACGCAAAAAAGCGTGAAAAGACAACGACCACCGCAATGAGTACGCCCATTAACGCAATGGATTTTGTGCCAAATTTTTTCTTTGTCATTTTTAGCATCTCCTCTAAGAGCTGCTACATGACGAACCATGCAGCGAATGCGAAAACAAAACCGCGAACATTAAAAAGCTGAACGTGTTGTTCTGATGATAAGCAAAGTAAGAACCTTTGCTTTCTAGCAACACACTGTTCATGTTCTTCGTCCAAAAGGCAACATCCCATCCTTTTAGCACTTAACGCTTTGTCTCCTACTCTGTTATTTTATTTGGACAAAAGTCCTCATAAAATATACCACAAAATAGTCAAAATAACCATTAAGGTTCTCTAAAAAGCTAACGGTCGACGATCCCCTTCATGGATAACTTCACGGAAGTCCGCAAACCCCGCCTCGACACCTCTCAAAAGAATTTCAGCACTGCCGATATTGGTTGCTAAAGGAATTTCATAGACATCACTTAGACGAATCAAAGCCGTCACGTCTGGTTCATGCGGTTGCGCGGAAAGAGGATCTCTTAAAAAAATAACTAAATCAATGTTGTCTTCTGATATCATTGCGCCAATCTGTTGATCCCCACCTAATGGCCCCGATTTAAAGCAATGCACGGGTAAGCCAGTTGCTTCCATCACTTTCATGCCTGTCGTTCCTGTTGCATACAATTCATGTTTTTCTAAAATATGTTTATAAGCGGTTGCTAGTTTGATCATTAATGTTTTTTTACGATCATGAGCGATTAAAGCGATTTTCATGTTATCCAACTCCTGTCTTTGTTATATTATAACAAAAGTTTAGCGATAAATCTGCTGAGAGTGTTTGTCCTTTGTCACCTTGACGAAAAAGTCTTCTTTTTCTTGTGCAACTCTCCCTTGCTGAAAGATAGCGTTTTCATTTAAACTATGAGTAACAAATCAAAAAGAAAAGAGTGACGTATCAAATGGTGGAAATGGCGCTTAGAAATGTGTATAAAAAATATGACAATGCAGAACATTATTCTGTTACAGATTTTAACTTAGAAATTACAGACCGTGAATTTATCGTCTTTGTCGGACCTTCTGGTTGCGGTAAATCAACAACATTGCGCATGATTGCTGGCTTAGAAGATATTACTGAAGGTGAATTATCAATTGGGGACAAAGTCATGAATGACGTTGCACCGAAAGATCGTGATATTGCCATGGTTTTCCAAAACTATGCGCTTTATCCGCATATGACTGTTTTTGATAACATGGCTTTTGGTTTAAAACTAAGAAAATATGATAAAGCTGAAATTAAAAAACGGGTGGAAAATGCTGCGGATATTCTGGGCTTAACAGAGTACTTACAGCGTAAACCTGCGGCGCTTTCTGGTGGACAACGCCAACGTGTTGCACTTGGCCGGGCAATTGTCCGTGATGCCAAAGTCTTTTTAATGGATGAACCTTTATCAAACTTGGATGCAAAATTACGTGTAGCCATGCGTGCTGAAATCGCTAAACTACACCAACGTTTAGAAACTACGACAATTTATGTGACACATGACCAAACCGAAGCGATGACCATGGCTGATCGAATCGTAATTATGAAAGATGGCTTTATTCAACAAATTGGTTCACCAAAAGAAGTTTACAATACACCAAAAAATATGTTCGTAGCTGGGTTCATCGGCTCACCTGCCATGAATTTCTTCAAAGTTACCTTAAACAATGGGGTTATTTCTAACCAACATGGCTTAAAACTAGCAATTCCTGAAGGAAGAAACAAAGAGCTTGTTGAACATGGTTATGAAGGCAAAGAATTAATTTTCGGTATTCGTCCAGAAGATATTCATAGCGAACAAGTGGCTTTAACGGCAATGAAAGATGCAGTGATTAAATCTGAAGTCGTTGTTTCTGAATTATTAGGGGCTGAATCCATGCTTTATACAAAAATTGGTGATACAGAGTTTATCTCAAAAGTAGATGCTCGTGACTTCCACCATCCTGGTGAAATGATTGACTTAGCTTTTGATATTAACAAAGGACATTTCTTCGACCCTCAAACAGAAGAAGTCATTAAATAAAAAAATTTCGAGGCATCTGTCACAATGACGGATGCCTCGATTGTTTCTCTTTATGCTAATTTAACCTTCTTCTTTATCACTTTGGGTTGTTTCGCTTCTGTAAAAGTTGGAATATCTACATGTTTACTTAAGGTACTTGCTAAAAAGTAGGCAATACTGAAATCCACCAAACTATGAATTAATCCACCAACGCCCATCAAAAGAAAAATAGAATACATGAAGCCGGCTGTATAATAGGTTCCTGGCAAGTTGCCCATTGTGTAAAATACAGAAACAACCACTAGCTCGGCAGCGGAATGAATCACTCCAATTCCCACGTTAAACAACTGTAATTTCCCATTTAATAAAGTGAATTTCCCCTCTTTATTGATTAAAATTTCTGGATGCTTTTGTAAAATCACTGCGCCAATGACTGCAAAAATCAAATGAGATAAGGCCCGCAAAGCAATAATCGGTGTTGCGGATAAGAAAAAACCAAAACCTGTTCCTAGACTAACCGCAATTGCCACCACTGGCGAAATAAACATGGCAATAAAAACTGGGACGTGACTTGCTAATGTAAAACTGGCTGGACCAATGGTAATTCTTGGCATAACCATTGGAATGATAATCCCCATTGCAATTAAAAGTGCTGAAATTGTTAAACGTTTTACTGAGTTTGTTTTCATTAAAACTGCCTCCTAAAGGTGTCATGACACCTTTTTGTTTTTCTCAAGTGTAGCTGAACAGCCGCAATGTGTCAAGACACATAAAAGAACTTTCTGTTATTTCTCATAAATAACAGAAAGTTCTTTTTTATACTGGTTTATTTTTTTCTAAGGCATTACTTAAACGAGCGAATTCTTCTAAAGACAATGTTTCACCACGTCTAGAAGGATCAATTTCTGCTTCAGCTAGGCTCTCTTTTAGCCAAGCCACCGTTTGTTCATCTTTCCCATAAAAATGCGTTAAGTTATTCCACAATGTTTTACGTCTTAATTGGAAACTGGCTTTGGTTAATTTGAAAAATTCTTTTTCATTGGTCACTGTCACCGCTGGTGTAGCACGGCGCGTCAATTTAATAATCGCCGAGTCAACATTGGGTTGCGGCACAAAAACTGTTTTTGGCACAATAAAGGCGACACTTGCTTCCATAAAATATTGGACAGCAATTGATAATGAGCCATAAGCTTTCGTTCCTGGTTTAGCAGCAATTCGATCAGCGACCTCTTTTTGCATCATCACAACCATTTCGGCTACATCTAAAGAAGATTCTAAAAAATGCATCATAATTGGCGTAGTAATATAGTAAGGTAGGTTAGCTACCACTTTAATCGGATACTTCTCTTGAAAAACTTGGTTGGTTGTCTCGACCAAATCAGCTTTTAAAACATCTTGATGCACCACTGTTACATTATCATAGCGACTTAAGGTATCCGCTAAGACAGGAATCAAGCGATCATCAATCTCAAAGGCCACAACTTGTGCTGCGTTCATCGCTAATTGCTCTGTTAATGCACCAATTCCAGGCCCGACTTCGACAACATTTGTCTGCTGATTAATTCCCGCTGTTTCTACAATTTTTCTTAAAATATTAGGCTCTGTCAAAAAATTTTGACCTAAACTCTTTTTAAATGAAAATCCATGCTTTTTTAGTATTTCTTTGGTTCTGGATGGTGTGGCAATTTCTTTATAGTCCGTCACGCTTGTTCCTCCATGTAGTTATTCTTCGTTTGCAAGTTCTTTTAAAATACGTGTCATGCTTTCTTTCAATTCTGCTTCTGTAATCCGAAACATGCTTAACCGTTTGACTAACTGTTTGCTATTTGTATAGCCAATTCTTAGGTCATCTCCTAATAATTCACGGTATTTTTTGGCATTTGCTCCCGCTATTAAACCATATTCAACTAGTGTTTGTCTAGGAATTTCTTGATAGTCTTCATCAGCTTGCACAGGTGTTACGACTTTTTTTAAGGCTTCAATAATTGCTTCATCACTAGCATGTTCAACCCCTAGGCTACCGCCATTTTTTTTAGGCACTGCGACTTTTCTTGATAAAAAAGCATGCTTTGCATCAGGGACAACTTCCATTATTGTTTTACGAATTTTTTCGCCCGAATAGTCTGGATCTGTAAAAATAATCACGCCTCTCGTTTCTTGTGCGTGTTCAATTTGTGTCAAAATTTCATCATTGATAGCAGAGCCAATCGTTTCAATCGTATCTGCTGTAACTACCTCTTGAATGCGGCGTGTGTCGTCTTTTCCTTCAACGACAATGATTTCTGCAACTTTCATTTTTTCCTTCATTTATCTATCCGAAACAAGCGATGAGCGTTGACTCTCGTTTGTTCTGCCACTTCTTCAAAGGTTAGTTGACGCAATTCAGCAATTTTTTCCACTACGTATCGTGTATAGCCCGGTTCATTCCGTTTACCACGATAAGGAACGGGAGCTAAATAGGGTGCATCTGTTTCCACCAACATTCGTTCGAGTGGTACCGCCATCGCCGCTTCTTGAACATCCAATGCCTTTTTAAACGTTACGACGCCACTAAAAGAAATATGCAAACCTAAATCTAAAAATTTCTTCATCCACTCAGCATCGCCACTGAAACTATGCATGATTCCACCAATATCTGAAATTTTTTCATCTTTTAAAATTCGATAGGTATCTTCTAATGCCTCTCTCGTATGCACACTAAACGGTAAATTCATTTCCCGAGCAATCGCAATTTGACGGCGAAAGACTTTTTCTTGCACCTCTTTAGGATCCTCCATCCAGTAATAATCAAGACCGATTTCACCTAATGCGACAATTTTTGGCAACGTTAATTGTTCTTGTAATCGTCGTTCAACCTCTGGCGTATAGCTACCCGCTTCTGTTGGATGCCAACCAATGATACTATAAATATTGGCATATTCCTGACTAAGTAAAAGAGATTTTTCAATCGTTGGTTCATCAAAACCGACCACGGCCATCTCTGTAACACCCAATTCTTGGGCATGTGCAATCGTTTCTGGAATATCATCATTAAATTGTTCTGCATTCAAATGTGTATGTGTATCAAAAATCATTATGATTGCCTCCTTTATCTCCTCTCTACTTTATCATATTTCTTGAAAAATCTGAATGACTAGGCGACAAGATTCGCCATTTCCTCATAAACAGCGCTTGCATTTATGCTAAAAGTAACGTATACTATTCAGTCATGTTATTAAAAGGAGGAATCTCCATGACCGATGAAAAAATTTATGAACAACAGCATTTAACAACGGTTTATCATGAGCTACAAGCGGCTAAGAAAGTTTACGAAGAGCAATTGGCGAACACAATGAAAGATGGCAAACATATGCTAGAGGAATTTGGTCGCGATTCTAAGCTGAATTTTGATAGTTATGCCGATAATCTAGAAACGTTTGCCATGTTGGAAATGAAGAACCGTGAAATTGATCAATGGAACTTAAAAAATGAAGCAACGGCTAAAAATTTAGACAAAGTGAAACGCCTATTACAAGTTCCTTATTTTGGCAAAATTGGCGTGACTTTTGAAGACAGCCCTGAAGAGCCAGAAAACTTTTATATTGGCGTAAACGATTTTACTTCTTTAGAAGAAGAAACGCGCATTCACGATTGGCGCTCACCGATTGCTTCGTTATTTTATGACAATGTTTTAGGAAAAACAGCCTACATGGCACATCAACAAACCATTCCTGTACAACTTGATTTGAAAAGACAGTTAATTATTGAAAAAGATCAATTAATCAACTATTTTGACACAACCATTGCGATTCAAGATGATGTGTTATTGCATTCTTTAGAAGAAGATGCTTCTCCTTATATGAAGGACATTACGACAACCATTCAACAAGAACAAAATCAAATAATTCGTGACGAAACGCAGCCACTCCTACTAGTCAACGGGATTGCTGGTAGTGGGAAAACGTCTGCGATTATGCAACGGATTGCTTATTTACTTTATCAACATCGAGCAGAAATTACAGCGGATAATATTTTATTACTTTCACCAAATTCAACATTTATTGATTATATTTCTCAAGTTTTACCGAATTTAGGCGAACGAAATCCCTTGAATTTGACTCTTTTACAATTTTTGCGCTTCACTACCAAAGAAGCATGGCCAATGGAAGAAGAAACGGACTATTTCGAACGCATTACTCGCTCTGAGGCAACGGAGCAAGAGCACGTTATTCGTTCAAAAGAATTTGCAACGTTTCTTTTAAGCAATCCTGAAAAAGCAGTTGTGCAGCCACATTTTTTCCGTCCTTTAACTTTTAAAAAGCAGACCTTATTTACTTCAGAAACAATTTTTAAACTTTATCAAGAAACACCAGCTGACTTGAGTATTCGCCAACGAATTTCAGCCACAAAAGAAAAGTTAACCAGTCTTTGGACACGGTACTTATTAAAACAAGCCCATTCTAAAAAAATGTTGGATCAATTCCAAGATTTAACAGAAGCTGAACAAGTTCGTTATTTTGGCACAGTGATTACCGAAGATAATGAAAAACATCTGGCTGATTTTGCTTTAAAACGTTTGAAGAAAAAATATCGCTCTATCACTGCCGCTATTAAAAATGATGCTTGGCTAGATCAATGGGCCTTTTTTGAAACGTTTTATTCTTTATTCACTGAAAAATCGTATCAAAAAGAGACAGCTGTTTTCACAGCCGATGAAATTGTGGCCCTTATTTTGGTGAAACATGCATTTATTGAAAACCTCGCCAACCAGCAAATGGCTTTTATCCTAGTCGATGAAGTCCAAGATTATACAGAAGCCCAATTATTATTACTGCTGACACTTTTCCCTAAAGCTAGTTTTACTTTAGCTGGTGATGAAAATCAAGCCATTTTTAATACAGCCATTGAATTTTCTGAAGCCCATGATCTATTGGTTAACGAAACCAGCCGTTCTGTTGGAACCTATCAATTATTAAACAGCTATCGTTCAAGTAAAGAAATTACACGACTCTTCCAAACATTAGGCACTCAACCAGAGCAATTAACCATTGTGCCCATCCGGCATGATGGAGAAAAGCCGACATTTATTCCTTGTGACTCTGCGTCTGACTATCTTAAAGCAATCGTCACTTCCATTGCAACTTTTGATCCGAAAGAAAGCACCGCCATTATTACTAAAACTTTTGCAGAAAAAGAACAATTAACAAAAGAACTTAGTGCTTCTCTTTCATTGGAAGAGCATCCGTCACTGCAAGTTTTATCAATTGATATGGCAAAAGGTCTAGAATTTGATAATGTAATTCTTCATAACCCAAATGTTAATCGTTATTCCGACAATAAACGAGATAAAAAAATTCTGTATACTGCTATTTCTCGTGGAATGAAACGGGTCGTTTTACCTTATACCGGCACACTTTCCGAATGGTTTACACCTTACTTGGCAGCCCAGTAACTGAGACTTAAGGCGGATTTTATTTTTAGAAAAACCACTTATAATAGACGAGTAGGCACTGCTTTTTAATTAGCAGACCTACTCGTTTGTTGTCTCTTAAGTTGAGAGGAGCGTGAGAAGGTGAAACAATCACCTGATTTAGAAAACTTTTTAAAAACCTCTATCCAAAAAAATGTAACTATTGAGCGAAAACAACAAAACCAAACCATTTGGCACTGGCTACTGCTTATTTTATTTGGCTTGCTAACCTTTGGCTCACTGACACAGCAGTTACTCCTAATTGGCTTGTTTACACTTATTGCCGCTATTGTTAAAGGTCCCTTAATGCTCGTCTGGGGAACCATCTATTCGGCGTTAGTGGCTTTGTTTCCACCTTTTGCTTTAGTCCTATCTTTACTTTTTTTTATAATTAATTTAGGCACCGTTATGAAAAGTTGGCGGATTACTTTAACAAGTGCTTACTTTTATCTAATTCCTTTAGGTTTTAGCCTTTTGAAAACGACCGACTGGGTATCAACGCCTTATTTCCTGACAGGCTTGGCTTTGTTAAGTATTTTAGGGCTGCATTTTATATTAGAGTGGCTCTATAAAAATAATAGCTTAGGCCGTTTACTCACGTGGCAAATTATTAGTGTCCCTTTTTCACTCTTACTGATTATTTTACCAAGTCGCCTAACGAAAGGCCGTTTTGGTAAAAAACGAATACCTAAAAAAGTGAAACTCTAAAATAAAAAAGCCTAGGAAAAATCGCAAATGATTTTTTCTAGGCTTTTCTGCGATTCTTTTAATTTAAAAATTCGTTGATTTTCGATTTTAGGACGTCGATAAAACTGGAGAAAGAGAGTTCATTTGTTTGTGAATATGTCCAATGAGCCAATAACAGAAAAACTAAAATAACCAGTATCGCAACCACTAAAAAGGTTCTAATTCTTGCCCTTCTTTTTCTACGTTGAACTGTTAGCCGTGCTTGTTCCCTTACTCTCATAGCTTCTAAATAATACGGACGCCATTTAGGATCATTTTTTCGTTGCTCATAAAATTTAAATTTATGATAAGCCATCAAACTTCCCCCACATCAAATCACTTTTCTTCTAGTATACAAAAAAAGTAGTAAAGATAAAAGGTTACAATTCACCTTTTATCTTTACTACTTATGCTTTTATGCGATTCCTGCACCATTTGGCATTTCTTTTGGTGCTTCAACAATTTGAAGTTTCCCTTCTGGTGATTCAGCTGAAAGAATCATTCCTTGGCTAATTTGACCACGCATTTTTCTTGGTTTTAAGTTAGCCACAATGACTACTTTTTTGCCAATTAGCGCAGCTGGATCTGGATAAAATTCAGCAATACCTGAAAGAATTTGACGATGGTTTTTATCTCCAGCATCTAAACGGAATTGCAATAATTTATCTGCTCCTTTGACTTTTTTACAGTCAATAACTTCGGCAACTTTTAATTCCACTTTATCGAAATCATCGTACTTAATTTGTTTTTCTTTCGTTGAAACCAACGTTGTTTCTTCTGGATTCCATTTAATATCCTCTTCTGTAGCACTTTCGCTTTGGGACATTTTCTTTTGAATATACGTTACTTCTGTTTCAATTTCTAAACGTGGGAAAATAGGTGTTCCTTTACTTGTTACTGTTACGTCTGTTGGGAACTCACCAAAATGAATATTTTCCATGTTCATTGTTTCTGGATCTAAGCCTAATTGTTCGAAAATTTTCCCTGGTGTTTCTGTCATGACTGGTTGCAATAAGATTGCCACAATTCGTAAGCTTTCCGCTAAATGGATCATGACACTTTCTAATTCGTTGCGTTTCTCTTCTTCTTTAGCCAATACCCAAGGCGCTGTTTCATCAATATATTTATTGGCACGAGAAACTAGCGTCCAGATTTCTGCAATGGCCGTGTTAAATTCCATTTTTTCCATTGCTTCATGATATTTTCCAATAACATTCGCCGCAGTTGTCGATAGTTCACTATCAAATGGGGTAACTTTTGAAGCATAGGCTGGTACTTTGCCATCACAATATTTATTAATCATCGCAATTGTTCGATTCAACAAGTTTCCTAAGTCATTAGCTAAATCATAATTTAAGCGAGAAACGAAATCTTCTGGTGTAAACACGCCATCACTACCAAATGGAATTGCTCGTAATAAATAATAACGTAACGCATCTAGACCGTAGCGTTCTACTAACATTTCAGGGTAAACAACATTTCCTTTAGATTTAGACATTTTTCCGTCTTTCATCAATAACCAACCATGTCCAAAGACTTTTTTCGGTAATGGTAAATCCAAGGCCATTAACATAATTGGCCAATAAATCGTATGGAAACGCACGATTTCTTTCCCAACCATTTGCACGTTCGCAGGCCAATATTTTTGGAATAATGAATCATCTTCTGAGCCATAACCTAGTGCTGTAATATAGTTTGATAACGCATCAATCCATACGTAAACCACATGTTTTGGATCATTTTTTAATGGAATTCCCCAAGAGAAAGTCGTTCTTGAAACGGCTAAATCTTCCAATCCTGGTTTGATGAAGTTATTTAGCATCTCATTTTTACGAGATTCTGGTTGAATAAATTCTGGATGTTCTTCGTAATATTGTACCAAGCGATCCGCATATTTACTCATGCGGAAGAAATAGGATTCTTCTTTAACTAATTCGACTTCGTGACCACTTGGTGCTTTCCCACCAATGACATTGCCTTCATCGTCACGATATACTTCAGCTAATTGTGTTTCAGTGAAAAATTCTTCATCAGAAACTGAATACCAACCTTCATATTCTCCAAGGTAGATATCTCCTTGTTTTACTAAACGATCAAAAATTTGTTGCACGGCTGCCATGTGATAATCATCCGTTGTCCGAATAAATTTATCATAGCTGATATCTAATGTTTTCCATAATTTTTGAACATCTGCTGCCATTTTATCAACGTACTCTTTTGGTGTCACATTCAACTCAGCAGCTTTTTTTTCAATTTTTTGGCCATGTTCATCCACACCTGTTAAATAAAATACATCAAAACCCATTAAACGCTTGTAACGGGCCATTGCATCGCAGGCGATTGTTGTATATGAATTCCCAATATGTAATTTCCCACTTGGGTAATAAATTGGGGTGGTAATATAAAATGTTTCTTTCTGTGACATACAGAAAAAACCTCCTTTAGTCATTTTCCTAAACCCTCAGGATTTACTCCTAAACAGTATACCATAATTAGACATTATTAAACTATATTTCTTGTCGGTTTTCTCTTGAAAATGAAGAAAATGCCAGAAAGAAAAGAGAGAAAGACCTGTCTAATTGACAAGTATTCCTCTCGTTTTTTGTTCATTTTTATTCTTTTGTCTCGAAGCGAACGATACTATGGTGTCGTCCATAAAAGAAATAAATAGCCAAACCAATCACTACGGCTATGCCAAATACTTGCCAAGTAGCTAAAGACAATTGGAACATCAAAGCCGCGCAAACCACGATTGAAATTAATGGTAGAACCGGCACAAGTGGTACTTTAAATTCACCTGCTTGCGGTTCTCCTTTCATTGTCCGTAATTTGATAATTCCTAAAGCTAGAAACATCAGATAAAAGAGTGTCACGATATTTGTAAGTTCAGCCAACATCTCCATTGGAACAACACCAGCAAAAACCATTGCTAAAAATCCAGCTACATAGGTTGCATTCTTAGGTGTGTGCCGCTTCTCATCGATTTTGCTCATAAACTGCGGCAATAATCCATCTTTACTAATCGCATAAATCACACGGGCTAAACTGTACATCATCGCAATCGTCACTGTTAATAAGGTTAAAATAGCACCAACTGAAATGATTGTCGCGATTGCACCATGATTAATGAAACGCATCGCAAAAGCCACCGGATCTTTGACCCCTAAATCCGTAAATGGAACAATCCCAGTTAAAACTAACGTAACAACAATATATAACAATGTTGAAATAATAATGGAACCAATAATCCCTTTTGGAATATCTTTTTTCGGATTCTTCACTTCCTCCGCGGCCATGCTAACCGCATCAAACCCTAGAAAGGCAAAGAAAACTAAGGCAGCACCACTGAAAACGCCTGAAAAACCATAAGGAATAAATGGTTGCCAGTTCGTTGGTTTCACATAAAAGATCCCAACGAGAACAAATAATAAAATAATCCCAAACTTCACGAAAACCATTAAGTTATTTAAACGTAACGCTGTTTTCGCTTCTAAAGATACCCAAAAAGTTACGGCTACAACGACCAACATGGCAATCAAATCAATATATGTACCATTTGTTGGATTATAAGCGCCACTTAACGCTTGCGGCAAAGAAAAACCTAAGCTATCCAAAAAGCCATGGACATAGCCTGACCAACCTGAAGCAACGGATGAAACCGCCAAGAAAAACTCACAAATAATCATCCAACCAGTCATCCAAGCCACAATTTCTCCAAAGACCACATACATGTAGGCATACGGCCCACCAATGACCGGAATACGTGATGCAAATTCTGCATAGCATAAACCAGATAAAATAATCGCGGCTGCTGCTACCAGAAATGATAAGACGAGCCCTGGACCTGCATAGCGTTCCGCTGCGACACCTGTCACAACAAAAATCCCTGTTCCTACTACAGCCCCAATTCCTAGAAAAATTAAGTCCATCGTCTTAAGATTTTTTTTCATCCCACCACTGTCATTGACAGGCACAGTGATTTCTTTTTTTCTGAAAATAGACATGTGTTTACCCCCGTAAAAAAAATAAGCGTAAATAAACTATTTACGCTTTCATATACCCTAAAAGAATACCACCTAGAATAACAAAAATGCAACCAAAAATAACATAAAACATTTCTTTTTTTGATTTTCTTTCGCCTAAAAGGAAGATGCCCCCAAGAGTCGAAATAATAATCCCCATTTGTGATAAAGAGAAGCTAATAGCTAAGCCAATTTCACGCATGGTTAATAACATACAAATATTTCCTAAGCCCCAAAGCAGACCCGTCGTCATATTCATCCAAACAAAACGATCAACTTTGACTTTTTTGAAGGCAAAGAAACTAGCCCCCACTAACATACCAATACTTTGTGGCAAAATAATTCCCCACGGATCTAAACCAGTGGCATTAATAATGATGGTATAGACACCATACCCAACTGTTGAGAAAATCAACGCCCGAATCCCTTTATTAAAATCTAACATACTGTTTGAAGTTTTCGGTTGACTGTCATCATCTTGTCGAGCTGTTAAATACACCCCAAAAACTAAAAAGGCTAAAGCGATAAAGCCCACAACAAAGTCTTTTGTTTTTGTCCATTCATGGAAAAAAACAGCCCCTGCAACGGTATTAACAACTAACTGCATCCCAGTTGAAATTGGTAAGCCAACTGAAACGCCCATATATTTCATGCTATGAAATTGTTGATTCTGTCCCAAACTCCAGAATAAACCAGATATAAATCCAACAATTAATGTGGCTGTCGTCAACGTAGGCTGGATGACAAAAAAGACAACAATTGAAAATAGTAATGCGCCGATTGTCATACCTAACGTTTGTTGATTGGCGCTTCCACCAATTTTACCGCTGACTAAACCAATACTGCCCCACGCAATCATGGGCACTAAAGCGATAAGTAAACTCATAATATTCTCCTAACAAATTTATTTCATTTCATTCTAACAATAAAAACGTTTTCTAAACAACTAAGAAGAGTAAGAGAAGTTAGCAAGAAAGTTTTAATAAATAAAAAAAGGCCTATCACCTCTTTAATTTGCTGATAGACCTACTTTTTATTTCACTTCATTATAATAACTGAGGGAAGGAAAAAACAATGTCATCGTCGTACCTTGCCCCTCTGTCGACTCAACTGTTAAATCATGACCTAATTTTTTCGCTAAGCTATGGGCCAAATACAGGCCTAGACCAGTCGAATGCTGTTCACTTTTTCGCCCGTTTTCACCAGTAAATCCTTTATCAAAAATGCGTCGTTGATCTTGCGTCGGAATGCCAATTCCAGAATCTTTTAAAGATAAATAAACACCTTGTTTATTTTTGGAAATTAGGACCGTAATCGTGCCACCTTCTGGCGTATATTTGACTGCATTACTTAATAATTGGCGGAAAATAAAAATGACCCATTTTCGGTCGGTTAAAACCGCTTCATCTTCTCCTTCAATTGAGAATTGCAATCTTTTTTGGATAAAATAATTTGCTTGCGTACGAACAACAGATTGCACAATTTCTTTTAAAGAATATTCTTGGAGTAAATAATCTCGAGAAAAGCTGTCCAGTCTAGCATAATATAGGACTTGCTCGACATATTCATCAATTTTCCCTAACTCATTTTCCAATAGATAATATTTTTTCTCTGGAATATCATCTTCGACAGATTGTACCAGTAAAGTGATAGCCGCTAGGGGGACTTTGATTTCATGAACCCAAGAGTCAATGTAATCTTTTTGGTCCTGTTGGTTGTTAATTGCTTGTTGCATGGTTTGTTGGTGCTCTTGCAATAAACCGTTAATATACGTTTGGACAAGTAGTTCTTCTTCTTTTTCTGCTGTATTCAAATATTCTTGTAAAGAAGGCGGCTCTTTTTCCGTTGCCAACGAAAGCCACCACTTACGTTTTAAATAATAATCAATTGTTAAAAATAGCGATAAAAAAACACTTTGCAGTAAAAAGATATAGCCAACCACTGTCCAATCTAAGCGGACATTAGGAGCCAACCATAAAATAAAACAAGTTAAGAACAGAAAAAATAACCAACCAATTAGTAATAACCAGCGATCTTTTAAATACTTTAGAATGGTCATTGTCTACTCCTATCTAGGGCACCATATAACCGACGCCCACTTTGGTTTCAATATAGCCAGCAATCCCCGCTTGCTCAATTTTTTTTCGTAAACGATTGATATTTACCGTCAACGTATTGTCATCCACAAAACGTTCATCGTCCCATAAAGCGCGCAATAGTTTTTCACGTGTTAAAATTTTTCCGTGCTTTTTCATTAAAAGATATAGTAATCGGTATTCATTTTTACTTAAATCGATCATTTCGCCTTTGATTTCCATCCGTCCATTGTCCACATTTAAAGTAATGCCATTATGTGAAAGCACTTCACTATCCGTATCGGAATAGTTATAAGAGCGGCGCAACAAAGCATTGATTTTAGCAATTAAAACATCTATCTGGAACGGTTTTGTAACAAAATCATCCGCGCCCATGTTCATCGCCATAATCATATCCATATTGGTACTACGACTCGAAATAAAAATAATTGGTACTTTAGAAACTTCACGAATTTTTTGACACCAATAGTACCCATCGTACACAGGTAAATTAATATCCATCAAGACTAATTGGGGATTCTCCTCTTGAAAATCATCCAATACATCATTAAAATCGGTTGTTCCAATCGTTTCAAATTGCCATTTTTGTAATTCCTCGCTAATTAATTCTCGAATGGTTGTTTCATCTTCGACAATCATGATTTTAGCCATGCAATCCCACCTCTTTTATTTCTAAATTTTCATCTTTCTTATCCTAACAAACTTCATTCTTTTTGGATATAGGACTTTATGATGATTTTTACACTATTTCAAAAATAGGCGCTAATAATTCCCATTCTGATAACATGATGAATTTGCCAACGAAAGCAAAAATACCATCTAATAATAACACAGACATATTAATTCCTAATATAATAGAAGCTTTTTCGACAATTGGCATGGACTTTTTATTTTTCAAAATAAGATATAAAACAAAGTTCGTTCCATAAGTAAAAACTGTTAACAACACAATTAACTCAATCATTTTACCACTTCCTATTTCGGACTTTTCATTTTTCCTTCAATAATTTACTACTCTTAATTATAGCATAATCTTATAAAAAAATCGGCAGAGTCCTAACCCTTAAGATAAACAACAGAATAGAAGCAGCCTCTTTGGAACTCGCAAGAATCGAGCCTTTTTTAAGAGTTGAAGGTCTCAATCCTTAAAAGACAAGTCCTTCAACTCTAGTATGTTCCATGTATTGGAATTGATACCAACGTAACGAAGTGTAGTCGATCAGACAACCTCAGTTTTTCTAATGATTATATTTGTCATACACTTCTTTTAACTGGTTTAAATCTATTTTTTTCATTTGGTACAATTTTTTGGTCACTTCATTTGCTCTAGCTGGATTTGAGTCAGATAAATAACGTTTCAGTTCAGGATTGCCTGTTTGCCAACTGACTCCAAATTGATCTTCCATCCAGCCACACGGCCATTCTTTCCCTTTAGCAGTCACTTGTTGCCATAGCTGATCTATTTCCTCCTGATTTTCACAATCAATATAAATGGAGAAGGCCATGGTAAAATCAAAATCATGTTTATCTCGTGCATCCATTACTCGAAACGGTTGCTCCTGTAATGTGAAAAGTGCTTGAGCAATGTTCCCATCTTCATATTCAACTTTTTCAATTATTTCGCCTGGACCGAAAATCGCCAACCATTCTGATAGAGCTTTGGCTGCTTCGCCATATTTTTCATTAGCAAACATAAAGGTTGGTACAATTGTTTGTTCTTTTCCTGAAAAAGACACTTGCCAAGAGACACCAAATTTGTCCACTACCCAACCATATAAAGGACTAAAAGGATATTCCCCAAAAGGCATCAATATCTGTCCATCTGTTGTTAAATTTTTCCACAACGTTTCTGTTTGTGATAATGTTTTACATTCAACAAAAAATGAACTAGCTGGCGTAAAGGAAAATTCTGGTCCACCATTTAAACCAATGATTGTTTGGTTCGCCAAGGTAAATTCAATGGTCATTAATGATGTTCCTTGAGGTTGGTGCTCCTCATTAACGTAGTTCGTTTTACTTAGAATTGCACCTTTTTCAAAGATTGTTGTATAGAAGTTAGCAGCTTCTTCCGCTTGTGTGTCAAACCATAAACAAGGTGAAAATTTAGGCATTGTGGTTCCCTCCTTCGTTTTCTTTAGTGTAGTCAAAGATTGATAAATAAACAAAAAGAACGTTTTAGTATTTATTCATTTCCGTCTGATAGAATCGATAAATTGCTTGTTTTACTTCTTGAAGCAAGGAGGATTTTAAATGTCCCCGTGTCAAAAAATAAAAGGAACGCCAGTACTTTTCACCTAACGTTTGGAAGGGGATTTTTTCAGTAATCGCCTTTCTTGAAAGCAACGATTGCCCCATGCCCAATTCCAACATTTTAACAATCATTTCATTATTTTTAACCGTCATGAGTGTTGGGCTTTGATTACTTTCTTCTAAATACTGTTGGGTATAATGAAAGACCCCAGAATCCTTTTCACGTACCAACCAATTCTGATTGGCAGGGTTCCCAGCTAAAACCAATTGATCCTGAATAATTTCTTCACGAGAGGCGCCTTTCGTAATTAATGGTTTTTCGATAAAGCCAAAATCAACTTGATGTTTTTCAACTTTTTCCACTACTTCTTCTGAATTGTTCATTTCTAAAACAAAATTGATCGTTGCATACTGTGTCTGTAAATGCTGCATCAGTTGCGGCAAATAATAAACTGCAAAAGTATTAGACGCAGCAATTCGGCAAGTTTCTTTAGGTAATCTCGCCTGATGAAGAGCTGTTAATGTTTCTTGCCAATCATCAGCTAAATTTAGCAAACGATTATACAAGACTTCCGCTTGCCTAGTAGGGACTACATCTTGTCGACCATTTCTTAAAAACAATGAACAGCCTAATTCTTCTTCTAATTGTTTGATTTGATTAGAAACGGCTGGTTGTGAGATATATAAGCAGGTAGCTGCTTTGGAAAAGTTCATTTGCTCATATACAATTTGAAAAGTCTTTAATAATTTAAACATAGGCATCCTTTCGATAACTTTCTATTATAAATATTATTTTAACTATTTATTTCTCAAATGTAAAAAATTTCGTTATACTGGAAGTAATGAACAAGAAAGAGAGATTTTTTCAATGAAAAATTCAGAAAATGATTATATCCAATCTTTATTCCAAATTCTTCCCGGCTTGCTAACAGCTTTCCTTGTCGCCTGCCTTAGCAAGTTTCTTGCCATCTGGTTACCTAGCTTAGGCGCCGCAACGATAGCTATTTTACTAGGAATCTTTTTGGGAAATACCTTTGTTCGCGGTGCCAATTTAAATCGCGGAACCAAAGTAGCCGAAAGTAAATTACTAGAATTTTCTGTTGTTTTATTGGGAACCACCGTGACCTTTCAAACGATTGCCCAAATTGGCTTACAAGGTGTCGCATTTATTCTCATTCAAATGTCGCTGACCATTATTTTTGCCTATTTGATCGGTAAAAAACTGGCTTTTTCTGATAATATGTCTTTATTGATGGCTGGTGGTAATGCCGTTTGTGGGTCTTCTGCCATTGCTTCGATTGCTCCAGCAATTCAAGCAGATGAGGAAGAAAAAGGCCAAATCATTACTTTAGTAAACTTATTAGGTACCGTTTTAATGTTGACCTTACCCATTTTAAGTGGGATTCTCTATGGTACCAATTTGTTGGCTCGTAGCGCACTAATCGGAGGGACTTTACAATCAGTTGGTCAGGTTGTCGCCAGTGCCAATATGGTCAATGAGAACGCAGTTCAACTTGCGATGCTCTTTAAAATTATGCGAATTGTCCTACTCGTAGCAGTTGTCTATTTATTTGGACGTTTCAAGCAAAGTAAGACGGCAGAATCAGAGGCTGAGTTGGTAGAAGTCACCAAAAAAAGTAGCGCCCTACCTTGGTATGTAGTTGGCTTTTTCATTGCCTGTGTCTTTAATAGTTTGATTCATTTCCCCGTCGTGATCAGTGAGACTGCTCATTTCTTTAGTTCTTGGTTTGAAATTACTGCCTTGGCAGCAATCGGGTTACGACTCGATTTTAAAAAGTTTTTCCAAGAAGGCAAACGTTTCTTAATCTATGGTTTATCAGTAGGAACTGTTCAAGTCGTCCTAGCCATTTTGTTGTTGGCACTGTTACAGTTCTAATAAAAAAGTTTGACGTTAATACGTCAAACTTTTTTATTTCAGCTTATTCATGCTATTATGAATAAGGTTTTATTAACTTAAAGGAGTTTTTCGATGTTATTTAGTATTAAAAAAAGCGAATGGTTAGGCAATGAACGAAATGATCTATTTGCGGGTCTCGTTTCTTCTGTCGCCATTTTACCAGAAGTAATCGGGTTTGCGATTATTGCTGGTGTTCACCCGCTTTCTGCAGTGTTTGCTTCAGCAGTTACTTTACTTGTAATTACTTTTACGGGCGGCCGTCCGGCAATGGTTTCGGCGTCTGCTGGTTCAATGGCCTTAGTCCTTGCAGGCTTAATTCAAGCACATGGTTTGTCATACATGCTTGCTGCGACTATTTTAACAGGCTTTCTGCAATTTATTTTAGGTTATTTAGGTATCCATAAATTGATGCGCTTTATTCCCAAGACAGTGATGTACGGATTCGTCAATGCGTTAGCTATTTTAATTTTCATGGCGCAAGTACAACAATTGCCTCATCAAACACTGTGGTCCTACGGCATGATTATCTGTAGTATCTTACTTATTTATCTATTACCTAAGTTTATTACAATTGTGCCTCCTGCGTTAATTGTTATTTTATTCATGACTATCCTGTCCTATTTTTTAAAAGGTCATTTACAAACGGTAGGTGATCTTGGTGAAATGAGTCAGTTTCATCCAGCGATCCGTTGGCCTAATGTACCCGTCAACTTAGAAACGTTGTGGATTATTTTACCTAGTTCTGTTGCCTTAGCAATGGTCGGGTTAATTGAATCTTTATTGACGATCCCCATTGTGGACAAAATGACAGCGAGCCAAAGTGATAGCCAACGAGAAGTTAAGGCGCAAGGATTCGCTAATATAATTACCGGCTTTTTTGGTGGCCAAGCTGGCTGTGCGATGATCGGGCAAGCGGTCATTAATGTTAAATCAGGGGGACGAAAACGGCTTTCTACTTTGATTTCAGGTATTACCCTCCTTCTATTCATTTTTGTTTTTAAATCCGTGATGGTAGCCATTCCTACAGCTGCATTGATTGGGATCATGATGACGGTGGCAGTCGACACCTTTGATTGGGAAAGTTTGCAGCTTTTCCGAACTTTTGAAATTACTGAAATTGTTATTTTACTCGTGACAGTGGGTGTGATCGTCTATACGCATAATTTAGCGATTGGAATTATTCTAGGTGTTCTTTTAAGTGGTCTTCTTTATCATTTTTTCAAAAAAGAACCAAAAAAAAGTTGCTAGCTTTAGCAACTTTTTTTATTTTTCCCAATATTTCTTCAACGCTTCTTTTTCTATTTTCTTAATGAACGCATCTTTGCCATCCATATATTTATCAATGCTATCGGGGTGTGCTTGGGCCAATTGCTTTTTTAATGTACCATAGGTTGTAGCAATTGCCGGATTTTCTCGTAAATAATTTCGAAAAGCAAGATGGCGCAAAATTTCTTGCGTATTGTCAAACTGATAAATATGCACATGGTGTGTTCTTTTTATCGGGCCTTTTCGTAAATAACGACGTCCTGATAGTCCAAATTCCCCCATATATTCATAACCGATTCTTTCAAATTCCCCTTGTAACAGGTCTACTTTTTCAATTTCTTCAACAATAACCAAAAAATCAATAATTGGTTTGGCTGCTAAATTAGGCACAGATGTGCTACCGATATGTTCAACTTTAAGACAATTTTCCTTTAGAATCTGTTTCAACGCTTGGGCTTCTTCTTCAAACTGTTCCACCCAAGCTGGTTGGTATTCTGTAACGATTACTCGCATGGCTTCTCCCTTCTTTTCTATATCCGTTTCATATGTAAAATAGGAAATGGATTTCCTTGAGGATCTTCCTTTGATTCACCAATTACTTGAAATCCTTGAGATTGATAGAACTTCACTGCCCCTTCATTTTGTTTATTAGCATCAACAAAGACAATTGATTCTTGCTCTATTAACTTTTGGATAATTTCTCCACCATAGCCTTTACGAAAATAGACTGGGTCAATAAATAACATTTCCAAAGTTTGTTGATTTGTTCCACTAAAACCCACACATTTCTGTTCTTCATTTAACCACATACTTAATTGAACTTGTTGAAAATAATCAGGTAAAACCACTTCGATTTTATCAATATCTGCCTGACTCAAAAACAAATGAGTAGCTTCTACTGAAGAGCGCCATAGAGAAATTAATTGAGGATAATCGGTTTTTTTTACTTCTTTTTGGTTCAGCATTTTTAATTCCTCCCTATCTAATAAAAAAAGTATACCACATTTTGTCTCTCTCAATTCCATAAAAAATAGTCAAATCAACCGTGTTTTTTCTGTCGATTTGACTGTCTCTCTCTATTAACTCTGATGGCTAAACGAGTAAACTAAGCAAAGCCACGATAGCTAAACCGCCTTGTGTTAAAATGATTTTTTTATCACTAGTTAAGCTACCGTACGCCGCCACTAAAATAATATAAATCAATAAAAATTTTGTCATCTCCATCGTTGCTTGCGCAAAATAGACACTATAAATAAGTCCTGCACCGATTAGTCCATTATAGATTCCTTGATTTTTAAACAATGTAGTCACTGATTTTCTTTGTAACTCTTGCTTATCCATTTTAAAAACACGGCTTGTTGTCTCAGATGTTGGTACAATCGTTTCTAAATACATAATGTAGAAAAATTCTACAGCCACCAAGGTTACTAAAATTGTTGAAATTAATGTCATCTGCTCCCTCCTCCCATTCCTTTGAACGAAGTAATTTTATGTAATTTTTGCTATGATGTAAATAGATATGCCTAGCCTTAACGAAAGGAAGAAACCTATGACTTTTCAAGAAACTATTAGCGCCTATATCCAAGAACGTTATCAGATAACGCCCGATTTTCCTTTTGAAAAACACCCAGACTATCTCGTCTTTCGTCATCCTAGAAATGCAAAATGGTTTGCTTTAATTATGCCACTGGATGCACAACTGCTCGGCGCTACCGAGAATAAGCAGCTCACTATTTTAACCGTTAAACTTGCGCCTGAATTGATTGCCTTATTAAAGAACCAACCTGGCTATTTTCCTGCCTATCATATGAATAAAGAGCATTGGTTAAGTCTTTCTGAAGAAATTCCGCTCTCACAAATTTTTTCATTTATAGATGAAAGTTACCAACGGAGTTATTAAAAAAACACCCTACTCAATGAGTAGGGTGTGAAAGATTATTTAAGCTTATTTGCTTAAAGCGTCTTTTGCTTGTTCAGCTAACGCTGTAAATGCTGCTGCATCGTTAACGGCTAAGTCAGCTAACATTTTGCGGTTGATATCAATCTCTGCCAATTTCAAACCGTGCATTAATTTAGAATAGCTTAAGCCATTCATGCGAGCTGCCGCGTTGATACGTGCAATCCATAATTTACGGAAGTCACGTTTCTTTTGACGACGGTCTCTGAATGCATAGTAATAAGAGTTCATTACTTGTTCTTTTGCTGATTTAAATAAAGTATGTTTTGATCCGTAGTAGCCTTTCGCTAACTTAAGGACTTTTTTACGACGTTTACGGGTTACTGTTCCACCTTTAACACGTGCCATGTTGAATTCCTCCTAATATCTTGTTTCTCTTGACGGTAATCTAAAAGTCACCGAGTTGTTTTATTTCATTCTTGCTAATTGTTGGCGGATACGTTTGTAATCGCCTTTTGCAACCATGCTTGCTTTACGCAATTGACGGCGTTGTTTTTTAGTTTTACCGTGGAAACGGTGAGATGTAAAGGCACGGCCACGTTTTAAGCCGCCTCCACCAGTACGTTTTACACGTTTTGCTAATCCGCGGTGTGTTTTTTGTTTTGGCATGACTAATTTTCCTCCTCAAAATCTTTGCTTCAAGTGAAAGACTCTAACAGTCACAACTGTCGAATATCCTTCTTGTAGAAATTACCAAAAGTCCGAATGTTCGGTCTCTTCGTTTACTTGTCGTTTTTCGGTGCCAGCGTTAGAAACATGCTGCGTCCGTCCATTTTCGCTTTTTGTTCCACTGTGGCGATGTCCGCAGTTTCTTCAGCTAAGCGATCAAGAACTTTCTGACCAATCTCTTTATGGGTAATGGCACGGCCTTTGAAACGGATAGAAGCTTTCACTTTGTCTCCTTTTTCTAAGAACTTACGCGCATTACGAAGTTTTGTATTGAAGTCATTTACGTCAATTGTTGGACTTAAACGAACTTCTTTGACGTTGATCACTTTTTGTTTCTTGCGAGCTTCACGCTCTTTCTTTTGTTGTTCGAAACGGAATTTTCCATAATCCATAATTCGCGCAACTGGTGGTTTCGCTCCTGGCGCTACAAGTACTAAATCCAAGTTTGCAGATTCAGCGATTTGTAATGCTTCTGCTTTGGTTTTTACACCTAATTGTTCACCATCTTGTCCGATCAAACGTAACTCGCGTGCACGAATGCCGTCGTTAACCATCATATCCTTTGCTATGGTCATTCACCTCCAAAATTTTTAAGAGAAAATCCTAACGGAAGTCTGCTTTGTTTGCTAAATGCAATAAAAAAACAGGTTCCTATCCAGAACCCGCCAACAGTCTGCCTTACTTAAAAAAATAAGGAATACTTTATCTAGCCCAGCGATATACTCAACTAAGGCGAGAAGCGGGTGCTTCTGCTTTCATTTCTCAACTTCACTAGTTTACCTTAGATTATCCTAGTTGTCAATATATTTCCTCAAAAAAAAACGAATCTAGCACTAGATTCGTTTGAACTCGTATTTTGATCATTAATAATTAGTGGACTGTCCCAATGTGACTTCCTAGAAACAAATGGTTCAACACATGGTGTACATTTTCTATCCCCTAGGCGATCCCTGTAGTCCCTACAGTTCTTCTATTTATAAGGTTTCTCGTTTAGACAAGCCACGTTCTAAGATTTTTTGGCTTCTAAGATACTCTGAATTTTCTGTACTTTCAGAAAAAGACAACTCTGTTTCGATCTCCTCTGACTCAATACAAATGAGTTCTTTGCCATACCATTGTGCTTTATACAACAGTTTAGCTAAAAATAAAGACCAAGCTAGTTCAGAACGATCATGTTTTGGCGGCCGCTCATTACTGTGATGGGCTTTTTCAATACAAATAACATCGTAACTTGAAACCAATTCCGTTGTAATTTTGTTTAAAATATCCGTCCGTTGGTTGGCTATTTTTTCGCGAATTTTTGCGACTTTTATTTTTTGTTTTTGATAATTTTTTGCTTGCGAAAGATCGACACCTTTTTCTAAAGCAATCATTTTACGCTTGTTTAATTTTCGTTCTTCTTGACGTAGTTTTTGCTTTAAATGCTTTGAACAATAGCTTTTTTCGAAGCTTTCACCATTCGAAAGCAGCGCAAATTTTTCCCTACTGCTACAAATTCCCACCATTTTTTGTTGCTTTGTTTTCGTTTCAATCGGCGCTTCACACAAAATGGAAACATAATAATTGTGACTCGCACTCATAGAAATAGTTACAGATTTTATCTCCCCCAGCGGTTGGCGGTGTACCTTCATTTTAATTAAAGATTTCAATTTAGGTACTTTCAAATAACGATTATCCAAAATTTTGACCGTGCCATGTTGATTGTTCGTAGTGTAGGAATGCACCGTTTCTTTCTTTTTCTTTTTTGGAAATCCCATCCCTTTTTCCCGATAAAAATTTTTAAAGGCTCGATCCAAATAAACTTGTGCATTTGCCAAGGCTAAACTATCAACTTCTCTGAGGACAGGGTATTGTTTCTTATATTTAGCTGGCGTTGGCATTTTAAACGTTTGTTGAGGATTTTTTCGCATCTCTTTGTAGATATCAATCCGGTCTTGTAACATTAAATTATACACCAATCGAACACAAGAAAATGTTTTTTGAATAAACTCTTCTTGTTTTGAGGTTGGATAAAGTCTGTATTTATAAGCTTTCAGAGCCTTCATCTCATAACCACCCTACCAAGATAGTTAGAAAAGAAGCTGGTTATAAACCAGCTTTTCTTTTCTTCTCTTCAATTTTTTCACGGTACATTGCAACTTCGTCTTCAGCACAATAAACATAGTGTCCATTGAGAATTTCACGGAGCTCACGATCTTTCCCATCTGCCGCTGCAGGCTGGTAAACGATCCGTTTACGTGTGCGTTCATAGTCTGGATCTGGTAATGGAATCGCAGAAAGTAAACTTTCTGTATAAGGATGAACGCCGAAATTATAGACATCATCACTTGTGCCCATTTCCAATAATTTCCCACTGTGCATTACGCCAATTCGGTCACTGATATGTTTTACCATCGATAAGTCATGTGCAATAAACAAGTAAGTTAAGCCTTGTTCTTTTTGTAAATCTTGTAATAAGTTTACTACTTGAGCTTGAATCGACACATCCAAAGCCGAAATCGGCTCATCACAGATAATGAAACGTGGATTAACCGCTAAAGCACGAGCAATCCCAATCCGTTGACGTTGCCCACCAGAAAACTCATGAGGATAACGCGTACTGTGACTTGGATTTAATCCCACCGTTTTTAAAAGTTCATTGACTTTTTCTTCCCGCTCTTTTGGTGTTTTAGCTAATCCATTGACATCGATTCCTTCAGCAATAATATCATTGACTTTCATTCTTGGATTCAATGAAGCATATGGATCTTGGAAGATCATTTGAACATCGCGGCGGAATGCTTGCATGTCCGCTTTTGATTTAATTTTGCTAATGTCTTTTCCATCGAAAAGAATTTCACCAGCAGTTGGATCATATAAACGAATGACACTGCGACCAGTTGTTGATTTTCCACTTCCTGATTCGCCAACTAATCCAAAGGTTTCGCCTTCAAAAATATGAAAACTAATGTCATCAATGGCTTTTACTTCGTCTTTACGACCAACATTGAAATACTGTTTCAAACCAGTGACTTCTAATAGGACTTTTTTCTCTTCTGCCATTAATTACTACCTCCTGGATTTTTTTGACGCTCTGCATAAATTGCCCAACGACGAACAATCTCTGCTGGAGGCGTAACTTTTGGTGCTTGTGGTGCTAATAACCACGTTGCTGCTTTGTGTGTCGGTGATACTTCAAAATAAGGTGGTTCTTTTTCTGTATCAATTTTTAAAGCAAACTCATTCCGTGGATAGAAGGCATCTCCAGTTGGTGGATCTAATAAATCTGGAGGTGAACCTGGAATCGCATAAAGTTTGTCTTCTGTTCCTTCCATCGTTGGCATTGACCCTAAAAGTCCCCAAGTATATGGATGTTGTGGATTATAGAAAATTTCTTCTGCTGTTCCCACTTCAACCAGACGTCCACCGTACATGACAGCGACACGGTCAGCCACGTTCGCTACTACCCCTAAATCATGGGTAATGAAAATAATCGAAGTGCTAATTTTTTCTTGTAAGTCTTTTAATAACTCTAAAATTTGTGCTTGGATGGTTACATCCAACGCTGTAGTTGGTTCATCTGCAATTAGAACTTCTGGATAACAAATTAAAGCAATTGCAATGACAATCCGTTGACGTTGTCCACCAGAAAATTGGTGCGGATAGTTTTTCAAACGTTTTTCAGCATTAGGAATGCCGACTAATTTTAGTAATTCTAATGCTTGCGCTAAGCCTTCTTTTTTTGAGACTTTATTATGTTTGATTAATGATTCCGCCACTTGTTTGCCAATTGGCATCGTTGGGTCTAATGAAGTCATCGGATCTTGGAAAATCATTGCGATTTCTTTACCACGAATGGCTTGCATTTGTTTTTCTGTTTTATGAACAATATCTTGCCCTTTAAACAAAATTTCCCCGTTATCAATATTGGCATTACTGCTCAACAAACGCATAATACTGCGAGTTGTAACAGATTTACCACTCCCTGATTCACCTACGATGGCTAACGTTTCACCTTTATAAAGATCAAAACTCACACCACGAATGGCGTTGACTTTACCTGCAAACGTATCAAAGGAGATTCTTAAGTCTTTAACTTCTAATACTTTTTCCATAGTCATTCACCACTCTTACTCTTTCATCTTAGGATCAAATGCGTCACGTAAACCATCAGCTAACAAGTTGAAACAAATCATGATAACTGAAAGTGTTGCCGCTGGAATCCACATTAAATATGGAAGGAAACGGAAAGTTTTGTATCCTTCGTTTAACAAGGTTCCTAAAGATGCGGTTGGTGGACGTAAGCCTAACCCAATAAAACTTAGGAACGCTTCAAAGAAAATTGCCGATGGGATACTGAACATCATTTGGACAATAATGACACTTGAGATATTCGGTAAAATATGTTTAATAGCAATTTTCCAACGAGATTCGCCCAATGTTTCTGCTGCCATGACAAACTCTTGGTCTTTTAGTTTCATGGTCTGGGCTCGCACAATCCTGGCCATTGATATCCAGTTTGTAATAACCATGGCTAAAACAATCGAAACAATCCCTGGATCAAAGACTGTTAGCATCAAGATCATAACAACTAAGTTAGGAATACCAGAAAGAACTTCTAAAATACGTTGCATCACTGTATCGACACGACCGCCGACTAACCCGGAAATCAGTCCATACGTTACCCCAATCGTAATATCTAGAATCGCCGCGATAAACGCAATTAATAAGGAAATACGTGTTCCCATAAATAAACGACTTAGGACATCACGACCTAAACCATCTGTTCCTAGATAAAAGTTTACGTTATCTGGAACGTTTGCTTGTGCATATTTATCAACTAATTGACCAGCAACTGTTGTTTTACCATTTAAACCATTCACGCTTTCCAAGCCAGGAATTCGTGGTGGTAAGTTAATGTAAGAAACATTTTGTTTCGTTGGGTTATGTGGTGAAACCCAAATGGTAATAATAGAGATAAAGATAATAACTGCTAAGAAACTCATTGAGATAACTGCAGCTTTATTCTTTTTCAAACGACGCCATGAGTCTTGTAAGAAACTTAAAGACGGTGTGGCAATACGCTCTCTTTCTTTTAGAGTTGAAGTGTTTAGAGGCTGAAACTCATCTGCCGGAATATCTTTAATCGCTTGTGGTAGATTATTTTTATTGACTGTTTCCATTAGCCTTTTGCACCTCCTGATACGCGAATTCTTGGATCAA
This sequence comes from Enterococcus sp. AZ011, assembly GCF_050548355.1. Lineage (NCBI taxonomy): Bacteria > Bacillati > Bacillota > Bacilli > Lactobacillales > Enterococcaceae > Enterococcus > Enterococcus sp. AZ011. The sequence continues at coordinate 681,699 of NZ_CP172959.1, read as the reverse complement.
TTAAACCATAAAGTAAGTCAACAATCAGAATTACAACAACTAACATTGTTGAATACAAAATAGTTACTGCCATAATTGTTGGATAGTCGTTTGTCATAATTGATTTTACAAACTGTTCCCCAATTCCAGGGATGGCAAAAATATTTTCTACTACTAAAGAACCTGTCATTAAACCAACGGCTAAAGGTCCTAATAAGGTAATCAATGGAATTAAACTGTTTCTTAACCCGTGGCGGAATGCAACTTGCCAGCGACTCAAGCCTTTTGCTTTGGCTAATTCGACATAATCACTATGCAAGACCTCTACCATCTCGGTTCGAATAAACCTAGCCGAATCGGCCATTGGACTCATTGCCAAGGCAATAGTTGGCAAGATTGTGTATGCAAAACCATTCCACATAGCAATTGGTAAGATTCTTAATTTCATTGCAAAAATGTATTGTAATAATACCGCGAAAACAAAGTTTGGAATAGAACGACCTAAAATGGCTAACAATGTTGCCAACGTATCTACCCAAGTATTTTGACGCATCGCTGCGATAATCCCCAATAAAATACCGACTAACGTACCAAAGATAATCGCTTGTCCACCCAGTTGAAGGGATGGTCCAATTCGACCAGCTAATAACTTAGCAACAGGTTGGTTTTTAAATTGGAATGAAATACCAAAGTCTCCTGTTACCAGGTTCTTTAAGTAAATTCCGTATTGAACAATCACTGGTTTATCTAAGCCAGATTGTTTATTCAACATAGCGATTGTTTCTGGACTAAGTTTTTCTTGGTTGGTATAAGGCGTACCTGGTAATAATTGCATTAAGAAAAACGTAATCGTTGCGATTAACCACAAAGTGATAATCATGAAAAAGATCCGTTTAAGAAAATATTTTCCAAAACTATTCAATAATGACACCTCCGAGATTTTTTTGACTTCCTCAGTTATTTTCGTTAAAGTAATGACTAGATAGACCACAATAATAGATAGGGTGAACACATGAAAACTTTTAAATGGCCAATTATTACAGCCGTTATTTCCAGTATCGGCATTTTTCTTTACTTATTAATAAGTAAAGAACCTATCACTACCTCCTCATTATCAGATACCTTCTTTATCGTTTCGCTTTTCTTTTTAATTATCGGCATTGCTTTATGGATTATGTCCTCTGGCTTTTTCGATAACTTTCAGCGCTCAATGAAAAACGCGTTTCGTTTTAAAAAGAAAAATGAACCGAAAGAGTTTATCCCGCTTTCAGTCATTGGCGATGCACATCGCTCTTTCTGGCTAAAAACTGGGGGCATCTTACTGATTCTGTCTTTAGGCTTTCTACTATTTTACTTGGTCTAAGACAAGATAGCAAGAGGACCGTTGCCTTTTATTCCATGGCAAAGGTCCTTTTTTGTTTGCTATCGATCTTTTGTCAGGTTATTCTGAAATGTATGCCCATTTGTAGTCATACGTTGCGCCAGCAGGATGAACTGCGACATCTTTGACTTTTTCAGCACGTAAATGCGCTTCTGATTTTTGGAATAATGGTACCACACCCATGTCTCCCATAATCGTTTTCTCTGCATTTAACATATCATCCCAACGTTTTTCAGGATCTGTCGCATCTGCACTACTTGCAGCTTTCACGAACTTGTCAAACTCTGGATTGTTATAACGTCCACGGTTATATGAGTTATCTGAAGCAAATAAGTCTAAGAAACTACTTGGATCAGCATAGTCAGCACTCCAACCACCGATTACTGCATCAAAGTCGCCTTTGTTTGAACGATCTAAACGAACGGAGAATGGAACCGGACTAACCGTTACCTTCACACCATCTAAAGCATCTTGAATTGACCCTTGAACAAATTCAACTGTTTTCTTAGAAGAATCTGCATCTGAAGAAAGAATATCCATTGTTAAGGTTGAAATCCCCAATTCTTTTTTCGCTTTTTCCCAGTATTCTTTAGCTTTTTTCGTATCATATTCAATTTGACTACCTGCTTCTTTAGCAAAGTCTTTGCCGCCACTTGGGTCTTTTGCCATATCTGCTGGTACTAAACCGTTCGGCTCGATAGAACCATCCCCTAAGATTGATTCAACTAACGCTTTACGGTCGATTGAGTAAGAAATTGCTTTACGTAAGTTTGCATTTCTAAATGGTGATTTTTCATCACGTTGATTTAGTTCCATATATTGTGTTGATGCTTCTTTTTGACTAACAAAAGCTGGGTCATTGGCCATTTGTTGGGCTAATTCACCAGAAAGAACGACATCGTCTGTTTGTCCATCTTGGAACAAGTTCAACGCGGTTGGTGATTCTTTCACAACATTCACATCTACTGAGTCCAGTTTCACTGTGTCTTTATCCCAATATTGATCGTTTTTCTTGAATGACCATTTTGTATCTGTACCAGGACCATCAAAGCCGTCTAAGACGAATGGCCCATTGTAGACAGCACTTTCGCTGTTTGATGCATAATTTTTACCATATTTTTCCACAATATCTTGACGTTGCGGGAAGAATGATGGGAAAGCTAATAAGTAATCAAAGTATGGTGTTGCTTTTTCTAAGGTGATTTCTAATTCTGTATCACTGACTGCTTTAATTCCTAATTCTGATTTATCTTTTTCCCCTTTAGCAATGGCATCACCATTTTTTACAGAGGCATACAGATAAGCATATTCAGAAGCTGTCGCTGGATCAACTGTTCGTTGCCATCCGTAAACATAGTCATTCGCAGTCACTGGTTTACCGTCTGACCATTTTGCATCTTTGTTTAATTTAATTTTGTATGTTAGTCCATCTTCAGAAACTTCTGCTTTTTCCGCTGCACCTGCAGGTTGGACTTTGTTATCTTTGTCTAAACGATAAATTCCTTCATATACATTATTTAATGCAATAAAACTAATTCTGTCTGTTGCTAGTGATAAATCAGCTGTTGGCATTTCTTGTTGTTCTGTGACACGTAAAACTTGTTCGCCACTTGCCTTACCGCCACCAGACGCGCTTGAGCTATCTGACGTTCCGCCGCCTCCACAAGCCGCTAAAGTTGTTACGCTAAATAATGTAATCACACCGAATGTTAATGACTTTTTCAATTTCATAGTGTTGCCTCCTAAAATAATACAATCTGTATTTTCTGAAAAATCAGAATTTAATAATTATTTATTGCTATGGAATATATCTTACATTTTTCATATTAAAATTGCAAGTCAAAATGTTAACTTTTTTTAATTTTTCTTCTCTTCCTATCAGAAATCACTCTTTTTCTTCCTGTCTTTTATTGCAATTCTTTTGTCAGTTTTCTAAACATTATGGTAAATTAGGAAGTAAAGGAGTGACAAAATATGAAAAATTCTACGTTTTTAAAGGATTTGTTTGCTATTGATAAAGCAAATGACGAATTATTTCGGTTAGTTGGTGTCGCAATTTGTATGGCAATTCCATTATTAATTGGTTATTTTTCCAATAATTTACTCATTGGGACCTTTGGCTCGATGGGCATTTATACGTTTATTTATTATCAGCCGCTTCCTTTGCCCCAATTATTGCGCAGACTGAATATTGTTGGCTTTTTTATTGTTCTGGGCAACAGCTTAGGAATGCTAAGTCACCATGTACCTTGGTTGATTCCCATTACAATTGCCATCGTCGCTTTTCTTGCACGCTTACTTTTTAGATTGTATGGCATTGAGAAGCCTGGTGCTTTGTTAGTTATCATGTCAACCGCAATGGGAACAAGCAACAATTTTCCTTTACATAAGATTCCCATCATGGCCAGTTTTGTTCTTTTAGGAGTAGTGACCGGCATTATCATGGGCATTGTGCTTCATTTCATCGACAAGCGCCCCTACGTTTTTCAAAAACGGATGTCTCTTCAAGAACGACTTTATATTGATCCCGCTTCTTTATTAGATGCTTTGCATTATGCGGCCATTTTATTTTTAGCGGCTTATTTAAGTCAATCGCTTCATTTAGTCAACGCTTATTGGATGACGTTTACTTGCGCAGCCATTTTACAAGGGGAAAATTTACATTCTGTGATGCAGCGAAATGTGCAACGGATTCTAGGTACGAGTCTTGGGTTGTTGCTTTCTGCAATTTTATTAATGATTCCCTTTACACCTTTACAAACAATCGGTATCATTAGTATTCTATATGCAGCTTTTGAAGGATTCATTAACAGAAACTATGCGATTGCCAGCTTTTTTATTACCCCGATGTCCTTATTATTATCAAATCTTGCACGACAGCAAGTCATTAGTAATCTTTTAAACTATCGATTAGTCGGGATTGTGTTAGGTAGTTTACTTGGTTTTGCCGGCGCTTATGTTTTCACAACTGCGCTACGTTTCTATAATCGGGCCTACTCAATTGATGAAACCTTTGAAAATCAACAAGAAGAAAGAGGCGTTTTATGAAAATAACTTATCCCTTGCCACCAAATCTACCAGAACAACTTCCTCTATTAACGAACTGTCAATTAGAAGATGAGGCAATCTTAGAAAATCATTTGTATCAGCAGATTGATTTACCGAATCAAGAAGTTCGTAACTTAGTCTTTCGGGATGCTGTTTTCGATCATCTTTCATTAGCAAATGGCCAGTTTGCTTCTTTTGATTGTAGTAATGTGCGTTTTGAAGCTTGCGATTTTTCTAACATCGAATGGCTGTCTGGAAGTTTTCATCGAGTGACTTTCCTTCGTTGTAATTTGACAGGAACGAATTTTGCAGATAGCTATTTAAAAGATTGTCTATTTGAGGATTGCAAAGCTGATTATGCTTCTTTTCGTTTTGCAAATTTTAATCTTGTTCACTTTAATCAGACTCGTTTAGTCGAAAGTGAATTTTTCGAGGTCACCTGGAAGAAACTCCTTCTAGAAGCTTGCGATTTAACCGAAAGTAATTGGCTAAATACTTCTTTAAAAGGATTGGATTTTTCCCAAAACACCTTTGAACGCTTGACTTTCTCACCAAACTATTTATCAGGTCTTAAAGTCACCCCTGAACAAGCCATTTATTTGGCAAGTGCCCTTGGTTTGGTGATTACCTAAGAAAATTTTAAAAAAATAGCCGAATAACTGGTTCTGTCGGTTCTTTCTTATTAAATTGTTATTAATTTTTTGGAAAAACCAACGGAACCATTTTACTTGTGCCTTATTTTTAGGTAAACTATCTTAGGTTAAGCAATCTCTTTTTTTGGAACAAGAGAAACTTTTGGAATCATTTCCTATAAATCATGAAGAGATTATGACAAACGTTCTTCTAATCCAAGAACGTCTTTTGTCCTATACTCGATTCTACTCAAAAGGAATGTCAGTGAATGAATATAAAAAAACAAGGCCTCGGTCAAGCGACGGGAAAAATCATTTTAATGGGGGAACACGCCGTTGTTTACGGCGAACCAGCAATCGCCTTTCCTTTTCAAGCGACAGAAATCACAGCCGTCTTTACCCCGGCAAAAACTATGCAGATTGATTGTGCATATTTTACAGGATTGCTTGAAGACGTGCCCCAAGAGCTAGCAAATATCAAGGAAGTTGTTCAGCAAACCTTACATTTTTTAAAGGAAGATACGTTTAAAGGCACTTTGACCTTAACAAGTACGATTCCCGCTGAACGAGGAATGGGCTCAAGCGCAGCAACCGCTGTGGCCATCGTTCGAAGCCTTTTTGATTATTTTGATTACGCTTATACATATCAAGAATTGTTTGAGCTTGTTTCCTTAAGTGAGAAAATTGCTCATGGCAATCCTAGTGGTATCGATGCCGCAGCAACAAGCGGCGCTGATCCCTTATTTTTTACTAGAGGATTTCCGCCCACACATTTCTCGATGAATTTATCTAATGCCTACTTAGTAGTAGCTGATACGGGAATTAAAGGTCAAACACGTGAAGCCGTGAAAGACATTGCGCAGCTAGCTCAAAATAATCCCACAGCAATCGCTGAAACAATGAAACAATTAGGTTCTTTTACTAAAGAAGCAAAGCAAGCGATTTTACAAGATGATAAACAAAAATTAGGTCAGCTAATGACGTTAGCGCAAGAGCAACTCCAGCAATTATCCGTCAGCAACGATATGCTGGATCGACTAGTGGCTCTCTCTTTAGAACATGGCGCTCTAGGAGCAAAATTAACCGGCGGCGGTCGCGGTGGCTGTATGATTGCCTTAACAGATAATAAAAAGACCGCACAAACCATTGCACAGACTTTAGAAGAAAATGGAGCTGTTGCTACATGGATTCAATCATTAGAGGTGAAAAAGTAATGCTTTCAGGAAAAGCACGAGCGCATACAAATATTGCTCTGATTAAATATTGGGGAAAAGCCAATGAAGAATACATTTTACCAATGAATAGTAGTTTATCATTAACATTAGATGCCTTTTACACAGAAACAACTGTGACATTTGATGCCCATTATTCAGAAGATGTATTTATTTTAGATGGTATCTTGCAAAACGAAAAACAAACAAAAAAAGTCAAAGAATTTTTGAATCTTGTTCGTCAACAAGCCGATTGTACTTGGTTTGCAAAAGTGGAAAGTCAAAATTTTGTGCCTACTGCAGCTGGTTTGGCTTCTTCAGCGAGTGGTCTAGCTGCTTTAGCAGGGGCCTGTAACGTAGCCTTAGGATTAAATCTTTCAGCAAAAGACTTATCACGTTTAGCGCGACGTGGTTCAGGTTCTGCTTGTCGCAGCATTTTTGGTGGTTTTGCTCAATGGAACAAAGGCCACTCTGATGAAACTTCGTTTGCTGAAAATATTCCAGCCAATAATTGGGAAAACGAATTGGCCATGCTCTTTATCTTAATTAACGATGGCGAAAAAGATGTTTCCAGCCGTGATGGAATGAAACGAACAGTAGAAACTTCTAGCTTTTATCAAGGTTGGTTGGACAATGTGGAAAAAGATTTATCCCAAGTTCATGAAGCAATTAAAACAAAAGACTTCCCTCGTTTAGGAGAAATCATTGAAGCCAATGGGTTAAGGATGCATGGAACAACCTTAGGTGCTGTCCCTCCATTTACTTACTGGTCCCCAGGCAGTTTACAAGCGATGGCTTTAGTTCGCCAAGCACGGGCCAAAGGAATTCCTTGTTACTTTACAATGGATGCAGGTCCGAATGTCAAGGTCTTAGTCGAAAAGAAAAACTTAGAAGCATTAAAAACATTTTTAAGTGAACATTTTTCAAAAGAGCAGTTAGTCCCAGCTTTTGCTGGTCCCGGAATTGAATTGTTTGAAACGAAAGGAATGGATAAATAAGCATGATTGAAGTTACTACGCCAGGAAAGTTATTTATTGCAGGAGAATATGCCGTTGTTGAACCTGGCCACCCTGCCATTATCGTTGCTGTGGATCAATTCGTAACTGTAACTGTCGAAGAAACAACAGATGAAGGCAGTATTCAATCTGCACAATACAGCTCTTTACCTATTCGTTGGACACGCCGAAATGGTGAGCTTGTATTAGATATTCGCGAAAATCCTTTTCATTATGTTTTAGCGGCGATTCATCTAACTGAAAAATATGCGCAAGAGCAAAACAAAGAATTGTCATTTTATCATTTAAAAGTGACGAGTGAATTAGATAGTTCAAATGGACGAAAATATGGTCTTGGTTCAAGCGGTGCGGTAACCGTTGGAACTGTCAAAGCCTTGAATATTTTTTATGACTTAGGTTTGGAAAATGAGGAAATTTTCAAATTATCAGCATTAGCTCACTTAGCCGTTCAAGGAAATGGTTCTTGCGGAGATATCGCCGCCAGCTGTTACGGGGGCTGGATTGCCTTTTCAACCTTCGATCATGATTGGGTCAATCAAAAAGTAGCCACTGAAACATTAACTGATTTGTTAGCAATGGACTGGCCTGAATTAATGATTTTTCCGTTAAAAGTACCGAAACAACTACGTTTACTAATTGGTTGGACAGGTAGTCCTGCGTCCACTTCAGACTTAGTTGATCGAGTTCATCAATCAAAAGAAGAAAAACAAGCGGCTTATGAGCAGTTCTTAATGAAAAGTCGGCTTTGTGTCGAAACAATGATTAATGGCTTTAACACAGGAAAAATTTCTGTTATTCAAAAACAAATTACTAAAAATCGCCAATTACTCGCCGAATTATCTTCACTGACTGGTGTGGTAATCGAAACAGAAGCCTTGAAAAATCTTTGTGATTTGGCTGAATCTTATACAGGAGCTGCGAAATCTTCTGGCGCTGGCGGGGGCGATTGTGGGATTGTAATTTTCCGCCAAAAATCTGGGATTTTACCATTAATGACTGCTTGGGAAAAAGACGGAATTACCCCACTGCCACTTCACGTCTATACCTATGGTCAAAAGGAGTGTAAGGAGAAGCATGAATCGAAAAGATGAACATCTATCATTAGCTAAAGCGTTCCACAAAGAAAAAAGTAATGACTTTGATCGTGTGCGTTTTGTTCACCAATCGTTTGCTGAATCCGCTGTTAACGAAGTGGATATTTCCACTTCGTTTCTTTCTTTTCAGCTTCCCCAACCTTTTTATGTCAATGCAATGACAGGTGGTAGTCAGCGTGCAAAAGAAATTAATCAGCAATTAGGCATTATTGCCAAAGAAACTGGCCTTTTAGTTGCGACAGGATCTGTCTCGGCAGCGTTAAAAGATGCTAGTTTAGCGGATACGTATCAAATTATGCGAAAAGAAAACCCAGATGGACTCATTTTTGCCAATATTGGTGCAGGCTTGGGTGTGGAAGAAGCAAAGCGAGCGCTTGATTTATTTCAAGCGAATGCCTTACAAATCCATGTAAATGTGCCCCAAGAATTGGTCATGCCTGAAGGAGATCGTGATTTCACTAATTGGCTAACCAAGATTGAAGCTATCGTACAGGCCGTAGAAGTGCCTGTCATTGTCAAAGAGGTTGGCTTTGGCATGAGCCAAGAAACCTTAGAAAAACTTACCTCTATCGGCGTTCAAGCAGCGGATGTGAGCGGCCAAGGCGGAACGAGTTTTACACAAATTGAAAATGCCCGGCGGAAGAAACGAGAACTTTCTTTCTTAGATGATTGGGGGCAATCAACGGTCATCTCTCTTCTGGAATCACAAAATTGGCAAAAGAAACTAACTATTCTCGGCTCTGGCGGTGTGCGTAACTCTCTTGATATTGTCAAAGGACTCGCTTTAGGTGCCAAAAGCATGGGAGTTGCTGGGACTATCTTAGCTTCCCTTATGAGTAAAAATGGTTTAGAAAATACCTTAGCCCTTGTACAGCAATGGCAAGAAGAAGTGAAAATGCTTTATACTCTTTTAGGAAAAAAGACGACAGAAGAATTGACGAGTACCGCACTTATCCTCGATCCAGTTTTAGTTAATTGGTGTCATAACCGTGGTATCGACAGCACTGTTTTCGCAAAACGTTAAAGAGACCAGAACATTAATGTTCTGGTCTCTTTATTTGAGTTCTTTTATCCTACATAAGCATCTAAGATAATTTGTTTTAGTTCACTAATTAATGGTTCTTTCGGATTTGCAGTTGTACATTGGTCTTCATATGCAAGTTCTGCCATACGATCAACCGTTGTGTCTAATGTTTCTTGTGAGACACCTTGGGCTTTCAAGTTCATGTCAATTCCGACTGATTTACCTAAGTCTGCTACTGCTGTTGCTAAAGCTTCTACTAATTCTGCGGTAGTATTTCCTTTTAAGCCTAAGAATTTTGCAATGTCTGCATAATCAGTATCGGCGCGGAAGTAATCATATTTAGGGAACATTGCGTGTTTTGATGGATCTTTCGCATTGTAACGAATAATATGTGGTAATAAAATCGCATTTGTACGACCATGTGGAATGCCATATTCCCCACCAATTTTATGAGCAATAGAGTGACAAATACCTAAGAATGCATTGGCAAATGCCATCCCTGCCATGGTTGATGCATTATGCATTTTTTCGCGAGATTCCATATCTGGACGTTTCACTGAATTTTCTAAATGATCGAAAACTAACTTGATTGCTTGTAAACTTAAACCACGTGTGTAATCTGAAGCCATCACGGAAACATAAGATTCAATAGCATGTGTTAAAACATCCATACCTGTATCTGCAGTGACTGAAGCTGGCACAGACATTACGAACTGTGGATCAACAATCGCTACATCTGGTGTTAACGCATAGTCTGCTAACGGATATTTCACGTGTGTTTCACTATCAGTAATAACGGCAAATGGTGTAACTTCTGAACCAGTTCCTGAAGTAGTTGGGATACAAACAAATTGTGTTTTTTCTGGTTTGGCAATTTTATATGTCCGTTTGCGGATATCTAAGAATTTTTGTTTTGCACCAAAGAACTCTGTATCTGGGTGTTCATAGAACATCCACATGCCTTTCGCCGCGTCCATTGCAGAACCGCCACCCAAGGCAATCACTGTATCTGGTTGGAAATCAACCATCATTTTGGTACCTGCATAAACAGTATTTGTTGATGGGTTTGGTTCAACATCAGAAAATACTTCGATTTTCACATCATTTTTACGTTTTTGTAGCTCTTTACGTACGATATCTGCATAGCCAAATTGAACCATACCTGGGTCACAAACTAACATGACACGTTCAACATTTTCCATTTTTTGTAGATATTGTAAAGAATTTTTTTCAAAGAAAATTTTTGGAGGTAATTTAAACCATTGCATATTATTTCTCCGTTTCGCTACCGTTTTAATATTAATTAAGTTAATGGCTGATACGTTTTTAGAAACAGAGTTTTTCCCGTATGAACCACAACCAAGTGTTAAAGATGGAATCATTTCGTTATAAATGTTACCGATACCGCCTTCTGCTGATGGAGTATTCACTAAAATACGACAAGCTTTCATACGTAAACCAAAAGCAACTTGTAACTCTTCATCTTCTGTATGAATTACTGCTGTATGTCCTAAACCACCTAAGTTTAACATCGCTTCACATAGTTCAAAAGCATGCTCTGCATTGTTTGATTTCATCATTGCTAAAACTGGCGATAATTTTTCTCTTGATAATGGATATTCTGGACCTGCACCTTCTAATTCAGCGACTAAAATTTTTGTGCCTTTTGGTACGCTAATTCCTGCTAATTCAGCAATTTTTTCTGCAGAGTTACCGACAATCGCTGGATTTACTGCGTATTTGCCTTCATTCATCACTGCATCTTCTAGTTTTTGTAATTCATTCGGTTTCACGAAGTAAACATTGTGTGCTTCAAACTCAGCTTTGACAGAAGCATAAATTTCTTTATCCACAATGACCGCTTGCTCAGAAGCACAAATCATTCCATTATCAAATGATTTTGAAACAATTAAATCATTAACCGCACGTTTTACTTTAGCCGTTTTTTCAATATAAGCTGGTACGTTCCCAGGACCAACGCCTAGTGCTGGTTTACCTGTTGAGTACGCAGATTTTACCATGCCTGCGCCACCAGTTGCTAAAACAATGGCAATCCCTGGATGATTCATCAAAGCAGATGTTGCATCAATCGATGGTTGTTCAATCCATTGAATACAATTTTCTGGTGCACCTGCTGCAATCGCCGCATCCCGTACAATACGTGCCGCTTCTGCCGAACATTTTTGTGCGCTAGGATGGAAAGCAAAAACAATTGGATTTCTTGTTTTTAAGGCGATTAGTGATTTAAAAATAGTTGTTGACGTTGGGTTTGTTGTTGGTGTGACCCCACATACCACGCCAACTGGCTCAGCAATTTCCATTAAACCGGTTTGTTCGTCTTTGTTAATTACACCCACAGTTTTATCATGTTTAATATTATTCCAAATGTATTCAGATGCATACATATTTTTGATTGCTTTATCTTCATAGATTCCACGGCCAGTTTCTTCGACAGCCATTTTTGCTAAAGGCATATGTTGGTCTAAAGCCGCCATCGCCATTTGATGGACAATGTGATCTACTTGTTCTTGTGTAAAATCTTCCATTGCTTTTAAAGCGACATTCGCTTTTGTTGCTAATTCATCAATCATTGATGAAACATCAACTGTTTCTGTCTTTTCTTTTTTTACTGTTTTAACCATGTTCATCCTCCTAAGAGTTTCATTTTAAAAAAACTTTGTTAACTATTTCACATTCACATCATACAACATAAAACGAATCTTGTAAATAGTTTTTGTGATATTTTTCACAACTATTTATAATTTTTTTTATCTCAAAAAAAAGACCTATTCTTTTTTCTAGAATAAGTCTTCAATATCATGCCAGTCCCTTAAAGGATTTTTTGATGTCTGTGCCAATAATTGTTGATAGTCAAAAAATTCATTCGGCTTAACCTTCTGAATGTCTTTGCGACAGTCTTTGACAGATAAACGGGCTTGCTTTTTCCAACGATAGGTGAGTAAATAAGTCAATAAATCTTCTTCGTTGATGGAAGAATAACCTAGTTCACGAAAATTTTGGCACTTCTTTTTAATACTTTTATTGAGCATTTTTTGTTGTAACCAACTTAATTTTTCCTTTGTCATGGGCTCTTCTCCTTCCAACCAAGCGAAAGATTGCTCACTTTTTAACTATCTTCCAACACTATAAAAAGGAACCTTTTTTGTAAACTTAATAGTTAAAAAGGACTTAGGACGTAAGTCCAAATGACCTACCTTCCTAGTCCTACATTTTAAGATAAACGACACGAGCGGAATAGAAATTATCTCTTCTTATTGGCTTTCTCGTGTGACTACTGGTCACAGTTTCGCCTTTGAAAAGCCTGTTCCGCTCTCTTTAACCATTAAATGAATTAGTTGATTCGTTTAGTCTTTCTTTTCTTTTGAAGGATCTGATGTTTCAGGAACTTCAGTTACTTCTTCTGTGACTGTCTCTTCAACTTCTGTGACTGGTACACTAGTTACTGCTGAATCATTTGTAACAGCAGTTCCAGGTGTTACAGTTCGAATTGCTGCACGGTCAAATTCTAAGACAATACCTTCGCAATCGATTAAAACTGTTTTTTCGTTGATTTCACTTAAAACACCATGTAAACCACCAATTGTGACAACACTATCGCCAGTTTTCATTGCGTTTAGTTGTTTTTGACGTTCTTGCTGTTGTTTCTTTTGAGAACGTGTCATGAAAAACATCATTCCTCCTAAAAGGACTAATGTAAAAATCATTGTAAATCCGCCACCCATTTGTTTCACCTCACTCTGCATTATTCACACTACTAACTGTATCAAAAAAATGCTTGAAGAACTAGTTTTTTCCTCTAATTTTTAGAAACTTTTTGCATTCGCTTTATTAAAGCCATATTCTTCAAAAAACGCTTGTCGGAATTCTAATAAATTGTCGTCCATAATTGCTTGACGGACGTTTTTCATTAAGTCTAACAAGAAGTATAAATTATGATACGATGTTAAACGGATTCCGAATGTTTCATCACATTTAATCAAATGACGAATATAGGCCCGCGTATAATTACGACAAACATAACAATCACATTTTTCATCAAGCGGACGAAAATCTCTTGCATATTGGGCATTTTTAACAACCAAGCGACCTTGTGAAGTCATACAAGTACCATTGCGCGCAATACGTGTTGGTAGCACACAATCAAACATGTCAATCCCACGAATCACTCCATCAATTAATGAATCAGGGGCACCCACACCCATTAAGTAACGTGGTTTATTTTCAGGAATTAACGGTGTCGTAAAGTCTAAGACTCGGTTCATTTCTTCCTTAGACTCACCAACAGATAAGCCACCAATCGAATAGCCAGGAAAATCCATACTCACTAAATCTTTGGCACTTTGACGACGTAAATCTTCAAATCCCGCACCTTGAACAATACCGAATAATCCCTGTCTATCAGGATTCGCATGGGCTTTTAAGCCACGCTCAGCCCAACGAGAAGTCCGTTCAATCGAGCGTTTGACATACTCATAGCTTTCATCAAATGGTGGACATTCATCAAAGCTCATCATAATATCTGATCCTAATTTATTTTGAATATTGATCGCTTTTTCTGGAGAAAGGAACATTTTTGAACCATTTAAATGATTTCTAAAATGCACACCTTCTTCTTCGATTTTCCGCATATCACTTAATGAGAAGACTTGGAAGCCACCTGAATCAGTTAAAATAGGTTGATCCCAGTTCATAAATTTGTGTAAACCGCCTGCTTCTTCGACTAAATCTTCACCTGGGCGTAACCATAAATGGTAAGTATTACTTAAAATAACACCGGCACCCATTTCTTTTAATTCTTCTGGTGACATTGTTTTAACTGTCGCAAGTGTACCTACCGGCATAAACATTGGTGTTGGAAATGTGCCGTGAGGAGTAATTAATTCACCTAAACGCGCACCTGTGTGTTTATCTTTTTTGATTAAACGATAACGAATGGCTGGTTCCGTCATTCATTTCCCTACTTTCTACTATAATTTGTCCTCCCATCATCATACTTTTTTTTTATTGAATTTGCAAGGATTTCTCAAGGTTTCTTTTTTCAAAAAAGGATCCTTAAAAAACAGCAACTAGTTCAAATAATTCAAATGAGCTAGTTGCTGTTTGGCACTTATTTTGTCGCTGTATATTTTTCTAAATCTTGCATCGCTTTTTTCACAATTTCAGGGGTAATTTTTTGTTTCATATAATGAATCGTTTCGCCTTCTATACAAGCACGTTCTGCTACTTCTTGATACTCGGCTTCAGTTAAGTCCATCTCCATTTCTTTTAAAGAAATAGGCAAACCTAGTTGGTGATAGAAAGGAATCAATTCAGCGATTTCTTGCCATTTCTCTTCAATGGCTAATTGAACAAACACACCATACGCCACTTTGTTTCCATGCAATTGTCGATGGCTAGCTGGCAGCAAAGTTAGTGCATCATGAATGGAATGGGCACCCGCTGTCCGACCATAATCATCGCCAAAGCCACCCACCATTCCACCAATAATTAAATTCGTTTCGATGACATCAATAAACGATTGATTTAATTGCTGCTCTTCCATCGCTTTTAAAGCATTGATACTTTCATTTAACAAAATATCGCGGCATTTTTCCGCGGCAAAATGAGAAACTTGAATAGGTAACACTTGGACGTCTAACTGCGAAATAATCGCATCTGCTTCGTACCATTTAGCTAATGTATCCCCAATACCTGCCACCATTAAGGACCGAGGCGAATGCAATAACACTCTTGGTTCTACCAACACCAAAGCGTTTGCTTGCGGAAAAACGTCATACCGTTCCATTGCTCCATCTTCTCGATACATTACACTCAATGGCGTACACGGCGCACAAGTAGCTGCTAAAGTGGGTAAAATAATGACCGGTAACGCCATTTTGTGTGCTAAGGCTTTGCCCAAGTCGGCCACTTTTCCTCCACCAACAGCGACGATGGCCTCTAAATGATTGTCCAGCACTTGCGCTTCTAACTCTTGCACACGTTGATCTGTACAAACACCTCCATAGTTTTCAAAAACAGCTGTTACTTTTTGAAACGTCGGAAAATACGGTTTTGCCGCTTGCCATGACTCAGTCCCGTGTAAAATGAATACACGATGAATATTTCTGCATAATAGTTGTCCTTCTAATAATTCCCACGAACCAATTTCGCAAAGATACTCTTGTGGTGTCCCTCTCACAATTAATGATTGTTCCATCTTGAAAATCCCCTTCATTTTTGACTTTTGAAAATTTTTTTGAAAAAGTTGTATTTTTTCAACTCTACTACTTTTCCTTTTACATATTCTATGATATGATAAACCACATCATAACACAATAAATTTTTATACATTTATTCGCTTTTTTTGAATATTTATAAAAATAATACAAAAAGGAGTTTACGCAAATGACCAAATGTAAAAAATGGCTACAGACGATTTTACCAATTTTATTCTTGTTGCTCTCATTATTACCTATTAAAGAAACTTTTGCAGCCGAAACCGATCCAGTCTATGACAAAATCATCCAAAAGGGAGAACTAGTTGTCGGCTTATCCGCAGACTATGCCCCTTATGAATTTCATGCAAAAGTAGATGGTGAAGATAAAATTGTCGGTTTTGATATTTCTATTGCTCAAAAAATTGCCGACGATTTAGGCGTTAAATTAAAAATCGAAGAACTAGGCTTCGATGCTCTGTTAGGGGCCTTAAAAACTGGCAAGATTGACATGGTCATCTCTGGCATGTCGCCAACGCCTGAACGATTAAAAGAAGTAGCTTTTTCTCAACCATATATGAACGTTCAACAAAGAGTCATTGTTCGGAAAGAAGACAAAGATAAATTTCATTCCACTAAAGATTTCGAAGGCGTTCGTGCAGGTGCCCAAAAGCAAACGACACAAGAAGAATTAATTAAAACCGAATTAACCGGTGCTGTCCCTACTTCTCTTCAAAAAATTCCAGATTTAATTATGAATCTAAAAAATAATAAATTAGATGCAGTCGTTATGGAAGAACCGGTTGGCGAAGCCTATGTTTCTCAAAATGAGGATTTAGCTTTTGCTGATGTTACCTTTGAAAAAGGCTCAAAAGATACTGCCGTTGCTTTTCCTAAAGATGCGCCCGTTTTGACGGAGAAAGTAAATGCCTCTATTAAACAAATTAATGATCAAAAATTAATGGACGGTTATAAAAAAGAAGCCAATCAATTAATGTTCCAAAAAGATCAAAGCTTTTTACAAAAGTATGGAAAGTTCTACCTTAACGGTGCAGGCTATACCATTTTCCTAGCTTTCATTGGTGTTTTGTTTGGTGCCATTTTAGGGGCATTACTTGCCTTAATGAAGTTAGCCAATTCCAAAATTTTACGTGGCATTGCCATTGCTTATATTGAATATGTTCGTGGCACTCCTTTGCTTGTTCAAATTTTTATTGTCTATTTCGGGACAGGCGTTCTTGGTTTAGACTTATCAAAAGTAGCAGCTGGTTGTATTGCCCTTTCTTTAAACAGTGGTGCATATGTAGCAGAAATTATTCGTGCTGGTATTCAGGCAGTTAATAAAGGACAATTGGAAGCTGCTCGTTCTTTGGGAATGAATCAAAACCAAGCAATGCGATACATCATTTTCCCACAAGCTATTAAAAATATTTTACCAGCGTTAGGCAATGAATTTGTTACAGTAATTAAAGAATCTTCCGTTGTTTCAGTCATTGGTGTTTCAGAACTAATTTTCCAAGCTGGCAACGTTCAAGGAGCAAGTTTTAAACCCTTCTTACCTTACTTAATTGTATCGTTAATTTATTTCGTCCTAACCTTTACTATCTCGCGTCTATTAGGTGTTGCTGAAAGGAGAATGAGTACTAGTGATTAACATTAAAAACTTACAGAAAACATTTGGAAAAAATGAAGTACTTAAAGGAATTGACTTAGAAATTGAAGCTGGTGAAGTTGTCGTAATTATTGGCCCTTCTGGTAGTGGTAAAAGTACTTTTTTACGTTGCCTGAACTTATTAGAAACACCAACTGGTGGCAGCGTTGAATTTGAAGGAAAAAATTTATTAGATAAAAATACCAACATTGATCAACTTCGTCAAAAAATGGGAATGGTATTCCAAAATTTCAATCTTTTCCCGCATAAAAATGTCTTGGAAAACTTAACGATTAGTCCTGTTAAAGTAAAAAAAGAAGCCGCTGCTGAAGCCACAGAACATGCTCTTTCCTTACTGGAACAAGTTGGTTTATCAGATAAAAAAGAAAATTATCCCGCTCAACTTTCTGGTGGGCAACAACAACGGGTAGCGATTGCTCGTGCTTTAGCCATGCGCCCTGACGTGATGCTGTTCGATGAACCAACTTCTGCCTTAGACCCTGAAATGGTGGGCGAAGTGCTATCCGTTATGAAAAATTTAGCTATTGAAGGGATGACAATGGTGGTGGTTACCCACGAAATGGGCTTCGCAAAAGAAGTTGCGGACCGTGTCATTTTTATGGATGCAGGAATCATTCAAGAAGAAGGCACACCTGAAGAAATTTTTGATGCGCCACAAAACCCAAGAACACAAGATTTTCTAAGAAAAGTTTTATAAAAAGGAGCACCTGGTATGGATCGCAAGAATATCGCAACACGTTACCAACAACCTAATGAAAATTTACTCATGGATATTGCAACATTGGCGAAAAAGACCCCAAATTTAATCGATTTATCGATTGGTGACCCTGACTTAATTACCGATGAGCGGATTATCGAACAAGCAGCTAACGATGCCAAAAATGGGCATACAAAATATACCGCTTCTGATGGTAGCGAGGCATTCATTGAGGCGGTCATTCAGTTTTATCAGTCACATTATCAATTATCTTTTCAACCGAATCAAGTCCGGGCCACAGTTGGCGCTCTGCACGGAATGTACCTTGCCTTACAAGTGATTCTAAATCCTGGAGATGAAGTGATTATTCATGAACCTTATTTCTCTCCTTATAAAGACCAAGTCCTTTTAGCAGATGGCGTTCCTGTCTTTTTACCAACCTATGAAGAAGATGGTTTCCAAATTGATGTAGCTCTTTTGAAAGAAAAAATCACGCCTAAAACCAAAGCGATTATTCTTAATTCACCGAATAACCCGACAGGCGCTGTTTTTTCTGAAGAAACTTTCAGAGAAATTGCACAGGTAGCGATTGAACACAACTTATACATTCTTTCAGATGAAGTTTATGAAGCCTTTTGTTTCCAAGAAACGTTTACTCCCATGGCTACGTTTGCTCCAGAAAATACTATCACTTTTGGTAGCTTTTCAAAAGCCTTTGCAATGACTGGTTGGCGTATTGGTTATATGATTGCCCCAGACTATATTAACGAAGTAGCCAAATTAATTAATGAAGGCGTTACGTATTCTGCGCCTACGTTGTCACAGCAAGCAGGAATCTATGCGTTACAACATTTTGACGAATTTGTAGACCCAATCGTTGAAGTGTTCCAAACACGTTTAGAGTATGTGGCCCAGCGAGTAGCAAAGATTCCTTTCCTTTCGCTTCATCCAGTCAAAGGAAGTATTTACGCCTTCATTAATATTCAAAAAACAGGACTAACTTCCGTCCCTTTTGTGGAAAAGCTTTTAAAAGAGACACAGGTATTAGTGATTCCTGGAAAAGCATTTGGTGAAACAACAGGCGATGAGTACATTCGTTTAGCCGCAACACAAAATTTAGATTTATTAAAGGAAGCGTTCGATCGAATTGAAAGAATGACCTTTGAATAAAAAAGCTTCTGCATTAGCTAATAATCATAGCTAATGCAGAAGCTTTTTAGATTTCTTCTATCAATTCAATCGCTTGCCCACCAACATGCGGTGGAATCGACATAGTCATCGGTGGCAAGCCCACGACTGTGAAACGGACTTTGGTCCCTTTTTTCAAGTAAGACAGTGGGATACTTTCCTCTAACTGTTCAACAAGTATGTTTAAAATTACCCCTTGAGAAAATAAGGGCACAATGGATTCTGGATCACTTTCTGCTTGGATATTTTCTAAATGTAATCGCATTGACAATGGCTGCGTCTCATTTAACACACCAGCCTCTGCTAATTTCCCTGTAAAAACAGCAATTTTTTCAGTCATTTGTTTGCCTCCTTTTTAAACATCATATTGAAGAGAATTAATTCCATCCCCTAAAAATTCTGAAGCGTTGTTAAATTCGGCAGGATCATATTTGGTATAGGAAACTTGTAATGTCAAAGTAATATTCCTTAAGGTTTCAGAATGGGCAAATTTCTCTTGAGCTTGTTGTTTGAATTCTTTTCTAGTAGTGTATCCGTCATCCCCATCGCGGAAAATTAATAACGCCCAAGTCGGCGGTGTGCCGTCGATAAAGTATGGTAAGAAGCGATCATCCGTTGTCTCTTTAATCGCCGCTGTCACGATTTGTAGCAATTCATTTTTTTGTTCAGGACTTAATAAGTTACGAATACTTTCCCAATAGGCCACTCGGATCACGACTAAATATAACGGCGCTTCATAACGTGTAGAAATATCAGAAAATAAATCGAATCCTTCCTCGTACATTTTTGCTGTTCTTAAATTAGTTACTGCATCTAACGCATTTAACCGTGAAGTTTCTTTACGTAAGCGAATATTTTCTTCTTGAATCATACGAATTTGATAAGTCACTGCATAGATTGTTAAACAGTAGAGCGGCGGCATGATTAGCCAAAATAATGAGCCATAGCTAAACAAATCATGATAGACATACTGATATACAACATAAGTCAATTGTAGAAAAATAAATATAAGCGAAAATGTTAACCCCGCTGTAATTCCTACAAAATAGGTAACGATAATTAAGATAACTGAAATTAATAGACAACTTAAGTCCACAAAGAAATCATTCGTTCCTAAGGCCATAAAGATGGTTGTGCCGACAACCAAAACAATTCCTACTAACAAAGTTAAATCCAAAAGTAAGGTCACTCGTTTTTGATTCACTCTATTCCCCACCTTTCAAATTCTTCTTCACGATGAAGAACGCACTTAATCCAATAATAGTCATACCAATTAAGAAGACAAATAGATAAATCATTAATTTATGATTATTGACAATTCGTTTACCTAATGATTCGTTGCTAACGTTGCTTACACGTTTTTTGAAACGATAATCATAGCGACGATAGTTCGGATCGACCACAATGGCATCTCCTTTGTACATAGAAGTATTCTTCTCTGTATTCACTTGTGTAGAGGCTAAAAAGACACCTTGTGATTTAGCTCCTGTTAAGATTAACGCCGCGGCTTTCGCATTATATGGAGAAAACATTAACTGCGCCGTACCGATTTGTTTACCATAATCTTTTTCAATGCTCAGTTTCTCGTTTGAAACAAAACGTGTGAAGTCCTTATCATAATGGAAATATAACTGATCGTTTAACTTACGAATCATCGGATTATCCTTAGGCGTACCAAAAATAATCAAGTTATGATTTTCTAATGCCGCATTTTTAGGCGCTTTTTTATAATACGTAATCTCACCGACATTACTTTCGGCATAATTACCAATTAAGTTAAATAAATTGGTCAACACTTTAAAATAGTTGTCGTCCATTTTTTCTGGTAATAAAATCGCTAAATCAGCAAAAGAACGGCTTCTGATAAAAATGTTCGGATAGTTGTTAAATAATATGTCATTAAGTTCTTCTGTTTGAATAAACGCATTCGAATTATTTTCAATAAAGGCCCATGGAGTCTGACCATTTCGCAAAACTTCTGGTGATTTAACATTCAAATCAAAAGCAACTTTTAAAACAAAACTATCAGCAATTTCTAAGTTCTTTGGAAATTCGAGATTTAATTCATCACCGTTCGCACGAGCAGCGGTTAATTTCTTGCTGCCAATTGGTTTGTCATTGGCATAGACCGTCACTAAAGAAGAATCAAAATCTAAGTTTTCAGCGTATTTAAAATGTAAATGCACGCGACTTCCATTGGCATTGTTTCGATCCACTGGTAAATTGACAAAGTACGTTTGTTCTTGGTGATAGGCCCCTTCTAGCTTGTCCCCCGTTGAGGTTAATGGATAATTTCCATCAAATTCTAAAGTTGAACTAAACGTATCGGTATTCTCATCAACTGTTGTCTCTTCTTTATCTGTTTGGGTCATTAATTCATAGTTTGCTAAATAACGTCCTGCACGAACAAGTAAGTCCTCATCTTTAGAAGTAGCTACTAAAACATGCTTATCTGATTGATTGAAAAATTTTAAGACAGCCTGGTCCTCCACACGTTTGCTATCAATTTGACTTTTATACTGATCTGGTAATTTATCATAGCTGGCAATAATCAACTGATAGGGTGCTGACTGTTCTTTGTTCAAAGAAGCCATTGGCAACAATTCTTCTGAGGTAGTAATCAAACGAGCAGCACCAGCTAACGCATGGGTCGCTGCAGCTAATTCTTTTTCCGATGCATTTTCTGGTGTCAAAATAACACTGTGTTTATTCGCAATCGTGTCTGCTCCCACAAAATGATTATAAAAAGAATGAATCGTATTCTCTGGTAATTGTAAATCGTATTGGAAGTTTACGTTAGATCCTTCATACATCGTTAACCAATTTGCTGGAGTTTCAATTAAATTATACATGTCGTTTCCTGCCTGATTAATAATTTGGCCCTCAACAGTCAATGTATTTGTCTCTTTAATCAGTTCCAAAGGGATTTCAATCGTCTTTTGTTGAATACCAGTCGTATTTTCAGGACGCCAAGAATAAAACTTCACACCATTCACTGCCACAGTTAAATCTGAGGTCTGATTATTTTTTAATTGTGTGATTTGGTAGGTCATATTGAATGATGCTTTTTTAACGTTCCAATAATCAATTTTTGTAAAATACATGGTGCTACGGACAGAAGTACCTGTTAAAGAGATTGTTTTATTTTGAAAAGGTTGTGTAAAGGTATGGTTGTCTTGTTCTTTGTTTTCGGCGTATACGGTCGGACTTGCGACACCAATCAGAATTGCCAGAAAGAACAACCCTATTAAAGTGACTGTTTTTTGTTTCATTGCACGTTTCCTCCTTATTTAAATCGTTCAGTTTTGTACCATTTTGTTTGTGTTTGTTTATGAAAAACATTTTCTTTAATATACATCACCATGCCATAAGCGGCGACTACTAGCCACATCTGACTGTATGTAATATACATCAAGGCAATAATTAAGATATTCTCTAAAGTCATTTCGCCTTTTTCGGTCGTAATACTGACAAAAGTACTGAAAATAAATAACAAAATCGCTAACAACCACAAGGAATTGCTAAATCCTTGCAGGGTCGTTGTTAAGTAACCAGACATTGATAAAACTAACATGATGTCTGACAAAACGAGCGATGTCATTAAGAGAAAATAAATGGACAAGAAATATAAAATATCAAAACGGATCCGACTCGCTTTAGGATTAAACAATAATTTAGCATTTTTAACAATGACATAAATATTGCCTTTGACCCATCGCGTCCGTTGTCGGAACCAAACTGACAAAGTTTGCGGCTCTTGCTCCCACGTCACTGCTTTTGGTTGAAACTTAATTTTATAGCCCATCATATAGATGCGGAAACTGATTTCTGTATCTTCGGCTAACGCTTTGTCATCCCAGCCGCCAATGGCTTCAATAATACTACGACGAACAATGAAATTTGTGCCAGGAATCGTGCATAACTTAAATAATTGAAAACGACCGGCTTGTGCCATCCATTGAAAGGCCAGTGTTTCGATATTAATAAAGCGTGTCAACAAGCTTGCATTGCGATTTCTCGTTCTAAATTTACCAATAACCGCGCCGTATTCCTCACTAGCGATTAACTCTCCAACTAAATAACGGAGTGCATTCGGTTCAGGTGTATTGTCCGCATCATAAATGGCAATCACGTCCCCCTTGGCTTGCTTGAAACCAATGTTTAAGGCATTAGACTTACCTTTCCCACCTGTTATATTGTCTGTATTAATAATCTGCAAATTTCGATTAACCGCCTTTTTTTGGACATTCGCTAAAAGCTCAGCACTATTATCACTTGAGTTGTCATTAATCACAATAATTTCATAGCGATCTTGCGGATAATTAAAATTCAATAACGCTTCAACTGTCCGCACAATGACAATTCCTTCATTATGGGCCGGCACCATAATTGAAACAAACGGCGCGTCTTCGTCCTCTACAGGTGGTGGTGCGACAGGATCTGTTTTTAAATAATAAACATAGCCAAAAATAACTAAGAGAATATTTACAATTAGTAGACTCCAAATAATGATAGTTGCTGTTAACATTACAATGTCAGCAATGGTCATTTGTCTTCCTCCTTATTAATATATTTCGACCGATAATTCTTTCGTCCAATCATAAACAAAATAATCAGGATGATTAAAGTCAGCGTGACAACGCCAATCAAAATATTGTTTGTAATACTGAAAAAGAATGAAAATAAGCCTGTAAATCGTTGTTTTTCAACTGTTGAGGCCCCTGTATCAGCCAAACCATTGACAATTTGATTGTTTAAGAAGAACCGATTATTCCGAAATTCGATTTTCTGCGTTTGTGTTTGAACAGTGAAATGTTGATCCGCTTCTGAAACACTAAACACTATTGGTGCTTCCTTGACTTCTTGAATTAGATGATCCACTTCTTTTTTAGAATTTGGAAATGAAAAACTAATGGTGGTGGGCATTGGAAATCGATAGTCATTCGGATTATCTTTATCCGTCCATTCAATCCCCGATAAATAATCATACGGTAAATCAAACAAAGCATTCTTATAAGTGATTGATTCTCCCGTTTGGTTCCGATAAAAAACGCGTTCAATCGGCGGATTTTCTCTTAGAATCACTGTATCACTAATTGCTAGACCATCCTCTTGGTATTGAAGGTCTTGATTCCAGTATCCTGGAGCAGAAATGCCTACTGGATAGACATGTCTGTCGACCAATAAACTAATCTGCTGCTCCATCAATTGTTTCAAAGCACGTTGGTCATTTAAATCAACATTGTTAACGACCGGTGTTTCTAAGAAAATAACCCCCGTCGAAGCAAACGCACGTAACGCATTCGTAAATAGTTTATAAGGTAAAATCGTATTGTTTTGTGAAACGCTCGTACTGGATAAAATATAAGGATACGTGGTTTTAACTAATTCTTCTTGCAAATAGGTTGCCACAGACATATCTCTTAACGGGTTAAAATCAGAAATCGTCAAAAACGGCCGTGACATTTTTTCACTTTCCAGCCATTGACTAATTACGTCTAAGCTTTCTAAAAAAACAGCGCCTTTGCGTTCAAACATTGGTAGAAAAGCATGCCCATTCTCAATTACACCAAATGGATATTCTTCTGGTGCTAATTCTTGTGTTTTTAATCGGCCAACCGTCTGACCTTGCGTATTTTCCAGCACAACTGATTGATCTTGAAAAGGCAATACTTGAGAAAAACGGTTTTTTTCATCTTCTAACCGATATTGACGATGACTTAATTCTTTCCATGTACCGCTAAAATATTGTTTTTCATCGTCACGCATGTTTCGACCAATGTGTAATTGTTTGCCTTTAAAATGAACTCGATCTGCTAGAAAATCAGAGGCAATAACGCCGGCTTGTTCAGGCCAATTCACCATAGAAATCAAACTGTCATAGCCATCATTTAGCAATTCTCCAGGCACATAGTCTGACACCGCCACACTCTGAACTTCTACTCCAAAACTCGTCAACACTCGTTGTAAAGCATCCACATCATTTTCTTTTTTCCCAGCAATATTCAAGCTGTCATAGACAAGTAAGACATGTTTACTTGGTGCAGCCAGCGCCGGTTTGGCAAAGCCACAAAAAACGAAAAAGAGTAAGAAACACACCCAGCCAATAAGATATTGTTTATTTTTCAATTCCCTCTACCTCCCCAATGACTTGTGGTGTTGTATCTTGCCACATTCGTTTACCAATAACATCAGAAACAATTTGTAACAAGAGAAAATCTAAAAATACTGAGACTAAAAACAAATGACGTACTAAGTCACTATCCCCATCAATAATAATTGTTGAAATGAAAACAACTAATAAATTAAGATAAATCCCTGTCATTAAAAAGAAGCGAAAAACTAATCTGGGTTCGTTTCTCTTGATTCCTCTGTATAAACCAACGCCATATAAACCAAACAGAATCACGCCTAATAATAGATAGAAAGCAAAGTTTTTAGGAAAAAAACTGGCTTTAATACGGTTATACACCATAAAAAATTTAGATTGTTCCAGCGGTGCACGCCCCGTCGTTTTCTCAAAATTCCCCACATTATTAGGCTTTACTAAGTAAACATTTGGGACCGCTGAATTCAGCCCTTGCCATAATTCAGATGGATAATTTAAATAATTCAATAACACCCATCCAAAACTCGTTTTATCAAAAAAATCTTTTTTCATTTGTTCAGAAGTTGGTGACACGGGACTGTATTCTTCAAAGTAGGAACGTCCCTTTTGTAACCCATATTGCGGGTTGATTCCGCCCTCTGACATCCGTTTATCTGGAACCTTACTATCCTTCATTACACCGCGCGTCATACTGTGATATACATCACGTTCATAGATATCGTTAGGAACGATAAAAGCTGCTAACGTTGTAAAACCAATCAACGCAATTAAAAAGGCCGTCATTGACAATCGTTGGTAATGTTGTGACAAGTAGACAAAAAATCCTAATCCAGCAATAATTACGCCAATAATCAGCAAATATTCTTGGCGTGTTGTTCCTATTAAAAGTACTACTGCTTGTGCCAAGATAACCAAAACTATTCTTCTGAGCCAAGTTCGTGGTTTCGTCACCCGATAAAAATAGACTGAAAATGCTAAGACACTCACAGAAAGTAAAAAACTCGTCGCTTCTGTATAAAAGGAATTAAAATAAATCGTATAGGAGGTATCCCCCAAGATGAAAATAACCAACAAGGAGATAAGATAACTTTTTTTCAAAGATACGCCTTCGGTTAAGCCTCGTACCAGAATATAAATTGACACTAAAAAACAACTAAGATAAACGAAACCTAAGAAACGAATATCGAAAAGTGTTTGACTATAAAAAAGTTTATTAAGCCAAATGGCAATGGTGATGAAAAATTGTTGAGTGGAAACAAAGTGCGTCGTTGTTTCATTAAAATAACGCATAATTGAAAAGTCCTTAACAAAATAGGCCACATTGTCGTAGCTATCACCATTGACACGATAAAGACTATTTGAATTTAACACACGAAAATACTCGCCATTATCTCCCAAGCCATTAATCGGATAAACAAATAACAAAATGCTTGTCACTAACCCAATCCCTAAAACGGCCAAAAGACTTGGAGAAATATAACGGCTCAACCATTCAAAAGCCGAGTTCATGTATTTTTTGATCTTTTCCATGCTTTCACCTCATCTAGAAATCATAGGCCAAAAGAGCCATTAAGTTATTATAGGAATAGACTTGTTTCGTAACTTTATCACCAAATCCTCCATAAATCGGACTGCTTGAATCCATAATTTGAAAATTATTAAGTACTGTAATTGCCGCACGATACAACTCTTTGTCATTTTCGGCAACACCAATTAAAGCCGCTATCGCATAACTAGCTGCAGATTGATTTTTATCCACGGGCGATCCATTTAAATCATACGAGTTAAAAAGCGTTCCTTGCTGAACTTGTTTTCGTACAAAATCAATACTAGTCTGTTTCGCCATACCCACTTCACTTAAATGAACAATCGTTAATAAAGATTCAATAATATTAAGTGTTCCGTTGTTTTCGTATTTATTTGTTTGATGATTAAACTTCGTTTGATAAA
This sequence comes from Enterococcus sp. AZ011, assembly GCF_050548355.1. Classification (NCBI taxonomy): domain Bacteria; kingdom Bacillati; phylum Bacillota; class Bacilli; order Lactobacillales; family Enterococcaceae; genus Enterococcus; species Enterococcus sp. AZ011. The sequence goes on along the minus strand of NZ_CP172959.1, from coordinate 654,483 downwards.
GAGGTAAATCATCAGAAATATAGCCATCGTCTATTAATTGGTAATGATACTGCAAGTAGTCTGCTGAAATCCCAAATTCTTTGTATAAATAACCCAGCGTAATTAAGTCAATATAAAACAAAGAAGTTTCTGAAGACTGTTGTTTTGATTTACTATCATAAAAATCAATTAGAATATTATCTTTCATAGAGGTTTTCATAAAACTCTTGCCTAATTTTTTAATTTCTTGATCGTACTGATCTGTTTTAAAATGCCCCCCTGCTTCAATTAATGAACGAATGATCCGTAAATCATCAATCGAGGCATTGACATTGTACTTATTGCCTTGCTCGTCAATTCGGTAACTAAATTGGACGCCGTCGTAAAAGGTGTCTTTCGTCTGCTTGTAAAAATTATCAAAACGTCCCTGCGTATCAAAAGCTAAATTACGCAAATATAGACCCGAAGACTCACTTAGCAACTCATGTCCTGTGGCGACATCTTTGCGTTCAGCATCTGGTAAATAATTGGTTAAAAAGCCGCCGTCTGTTTTGAGCCGGGTTTCAATAAAAAACTTCAACAAATCTTTGCGTTCAGCGGTTTCTTTTGTGTGAAATTCATGTTTTGTTAAAAAATGTTGTTTGTCTGTCGACATTAAGCGTTGAATTTTTGGATTCACTTTTTCCACCTCTACTTTATAGGATTTTTCTCTAAACAAAAGAAAATATCCTCCCAGAAGCACCACGAATACCCCAATAAAAATCCAAAGTTTTCTCTTCATTGTTACGCCTCTTTTCCTCACTTCTTTATTGTCAGTGTACACAAAAGTACTTGTTTTTGCGAAACTTACGCTACCTCTTCAAGCGCAAGAAAAAAAGCAATCCATAAAAATAAAAGGATTGCTTTAACCGTTTCGTCGATCATTTCCTGTCATCGTAATCTCTTTTGACAGATAACGCACACGTTCCATAATTCGTCTGGCTTTTAGCGGCTCTTGTTCTCCTCGTTGCGTCACGGTTAAATGCTCTTCTAAAGCTTTTAAATCTAGATTGGAAGAGAAAAAAGTAACTAATTGTTCTTGCATTCGGTATTGCAAGATTACGCTTAAAACGTCGTCACGAATCCAACTAGTCATGGATTCCGCACCAATGTCATCAATCATTAATATAGGGGATTTTTTTACTGCATCGAGCTTTTCACCAACTTGATCGCGACCAATGGCTTGCTTCATTTCTACTGTAAATGTTGGAAAATGAACAATTGTCGTAGTAAATCCACGTTCTGCTAAAGCATTAGCCATCGCACCTAATAAGAAAGATTTTCCTACACCGAAGGGGCCTTGTAAATAGAGCCCTTTATGAAATTCTTTTGGTGTCGCAGGATATTCTCTTAAAAATTGCACTGCTTCTGCTAACGCTTTGGCTCGACCTTGAGAAGATGGATCGAAATCTCGTAAATTTGCTTCTCGGACATCTTTTGGCATGTCCATTGCCCTTACTCGATTGCGAATTTCTTCTTCCTTCTGACGGGCGATTAAATCAGCCGTTGGGACATACGTTACATCAATGTAATGAAAATTCAACATTAATCTTGGCTCATAGCCTGGGGCAATCATTGCCGGATCGTTTAATTGAAATTTCTTTTTTTCTTGAACAAATTCATACAGCTTAGCATAACTTTTACGAATATCTTCATCGCTTAAACGCTCTCGGTTTGCTTGTATAAAGGCTTGAACATCTTGATCTTTCAATACTTCGTTAACCAGTTCTTCATATCGTTCATTGATGTCACGCTTCTGGATAATTTTTGACATTTCTTTTCCTACGTCTTCCATCATTGGTCACCTCCTTGGTTTAAAAATTCTTGAATTTGTCGATCTAACTCGGCTTGTTCTTCTGGGGAAAGTTTTGTTTCATCGTTTGGCTGATCTGCCCATTCTGGCAATCGCTCTTGTCGAACAGTTTGGCGTTTCCCTGAATAATTTTGTTGTCGCTGTTTTTGTTTGGTTTGGCTTTGTTTTGCCAATTCTCTGACATGTTCAATTGCTTTTTCTGGTGAATGAATGCCACTTTGTCCCCATTCATTCGCAATTCGATTCACATACTCCGCTTTTAAAGTCGGTTGTTGTTGAATATTGTAAACATAGTTAATCAAAATATTAATCACACTAGTCGGTAAGCCTGATTTGGCAACCAAATATTTCACTAATGAACGTTCTTGTGGTGTCGTATAGCCGCCTCGACTATTTTTTAAAGCTTCTAAATATTGAATAGGCGGATTCTTTTCACTATCCATAATCATTTGAATATCCAGTTCAGAAAAACCATTCATTTTTAATGTGTTATATCGATACGTTTGTTGCTCTTCCACCGTCAATTGTGCTTGCTTGTTTGTCACTACGTTTGTTGGTTGTGGTTTTTTATCAGGATCAAACGCTTGATGAATCGTTCGCACTAATTCCTTAGGCAAAATTCGACTTGTATAATAGTCAAATGATTTCGAAGCAAAGTCTACCATATCTAACTCATTGATGCCATATAATTGATGAAAAACATAGACTTCTTCTTGAAAACTAGCCTCATCTTCAGGCAGTTGTAAGCCTAAACGGTGCAAACCTTCCACAAAATAGTGCCAATCAAAAGAATCCGTTGATACAGAAATTTTCTTCGATTTTTCTTGTTGAGAAAAAGTTTCTTGAATCGTTGTCAATCGGTTCGCTTCGGAAACAATTTGTTCTTCTTTAAAGGCATAAACCTCTTGAAAGCTAGCGGAAACATTTTGATAGCCCTCTGTTTTAGTAGGATGCGGTTGGAACTTTTGCACTAATTGATCAAATTTCCGTTGTCCAACCCGATTAAATAACACTAAAGCTAACACTTCATCTTTAAAAAAACGAGCGGCTGTTTCAGGTGCTTTTAAATAATATAAATAACAATCTCCTAATTCCCGATCTGTTTTTTTATACGTTTCTAGCAACCCAATGCCTTCTAATTTGTAGCAAGCTTCTTCTAATTGTTGGCAACTCAAGTCCAGCAAACTAATTAAATCTGCATGAAACAGCGAGCCATTCTCCTCTGAGTCTGTTGTTTCAGATAACAAAAGCCAATATAAACTAAACGCATTGGCGCCGACAATTGGTTGATATAAAAAGGTTAAAACCTCTTTCTCTTGATCAGAAAGCGGTGAATCAATAACCGCTTGAAAAATATTTTTTGGTTGGATTCTTTGCCGATTTCCTTTCAAAGAAAGACCTCCTTTTTAATTTTCTGAGTCAGGAGAAGAAGATTTTGCTTTGTCGACAATGTCCTGTAACTCTTTCAAAAACACGCTCATATCTTTGAATTGTCGATAAACACTCGCAAAGCGGATGTAGGCAATTTCATCTAGATTGACTAAATCTTCCATCACATATTCACCGATAAGCGTTGTAGAGACTTCATTTTCCCCTAAACTACGCACTCGATTTTCAACATTATCGACAATTTGAACCATTTGTTCCATAGCAACGGGTCTTTTTTCCGCAGAGCGAATGAGCCCACGCAAAATTTTATCACGATTAAATTCTTCACGATCCCCATTTTTCTTGATTACAAGTAATGGCGCCGCTTCAATTCTTTCAAATGTAGTGAACCGATAACTGCAATTTTCACATTCACGACGACGGCGAATTGCACGTCCATCATCTGCTTGACGGCTATCAATAACACGGGAATTATTATGATGACATCTTGGACAACGCATAACGTTCACCTCTTCTATTCTGTATAATTTTTGTTGCCTATATTATAACATGAAATTGCGCTATTACTAGGTCTTTAGAACTGGTTCTTCGTTGAATCTTTGCCATTTTTTAATAAAAACAAAGACTTTCACTGTTTTTTCTGAAATTTTCAAAACATTTTACGTCATTAAAAAAATATTCACTTCTCTTCAGTTTGTTCCTCTAGCCACTTCTTCACTTGTTGTTCCGTTTCTTCTCTAGTTCCTTGATTATCAAACACGATATCTGCTCGTTCTTTTTTCATTTCAATCGGCCATTGGCTAGCAATTCGTTGTTGTGCTTCTTCTTCTGTTAATTGGTTTCGGGCCATCAGACGCTCTTTTTGAATCTTTTCTGGTACATATACCACAGCAACTTGATCCATGATCGCCTCATAATGAGCTTCATAAAGCAGAGGAATATCAACAATAACCAGGGCGGCTTTCTTTTTAACTTCTTCAATTTGACGTAAAATTTCTTTTCTTAAAAAAGGTTTCAGCGTTTCATTTAACAGCTCTCTTTTTTGAGGATTAGCGAAAATTAATTGTCCTAACTTTTTCCGATCCAATTCACCAGTTGTTAATACTATTTCTGGTCCGAAAGTTTCAACGATTGCGGCTAAGGCTGGTTGCCCTTTTGCAACAATTTCTCGGGCGATAATGTCGCCGTCAACAATTGGATAACCCGCTTTTTTAAAAAGAGCAACAACCGTACTTTTACCTGTCGCAATCCCTCCTGTAATGCCTAAAACTTTTGTCATTTCAATCGACGACCTTTCAATTGTTGGCATTGTGGACAATAATGCGTACCACGTTGTGCCACTTTTGTTTTAACAATTGGCGTACCACAACGATTGCAAGGTAAGCCTGTTTGCCCATAGACATTCAACGCTACTTGAAAAGTCCCTGCTTCTCCTAACGCGTTTAGATAGGTGCGAATGGTGGTTCCACCTGCTTCAACAGCGCGTGCCAAGACGTCAATGATTGCTTGATACAACGTAGCAACTTCCGCAGGTTTTAAGGAATCTGCTGGTTGTTCTGGATGGATTTGCGCTTGCCAAAGTGCTTCATCTACATAAATATTCCCTAAGCCCGTCACTAGCTTTTGATCTAACAGCAATGGCTTAATTGCTTTATGATGCTTTTTCAAGCCTTGTTGAAAAGTAGCTAATTGGAAAACGTCTGGTGTTGGCTCTGGGCCCAAAGCTAAAATCCCTTTATATTGATGACCTTGATTCTTAGGAACCAATGTCATACGGCCAAATTTCCGTACATCTAAATAACGTAATTGCGTGCCATCTGTAAAAGTAAACATTACATGGGTATGTTTGGCAATTTCATCATCAACCTGATGAAATTCATATTTTCCTTCCATCCGTAAGTGAGAAATCATATCATTATCAGACAATTTAAAAATCAGAAATTTTCCTCTTCGCTCAATTCCTTCAATCGTTTGACCAGCTAATTGACCTTGAAATACATCAACTTCTGGTGATTCAATAATTCTTGGCCAAAAAACAATGACTTCTTGAATGGTTTTTCCTACAACAAGTTTTTCAAGTCCTTTTCGCACTGTTTCTACTTCTGGTAATTCTGGCATTATTTTTGCTCCTTTATATAAAGAGGTCTGAACGCTTAGATACCAACGTCCAGATCCTACTTATCCTTATTTTATTCATCGTTCTTAATGGGTAAGCTATTATTTTGCTTCATACCATGTTTTTCCCCAACTGCTATCGGTGATAAGTGGCACATGTAAGGAAACTGCGTGCTCCATCACTTCTTTGACGAGTTGATTTAATTGTTCTAATTCTGATTCTGGTACTTCAAAAACTAATTCATCGTGCACTTGTAATAACATTGTCGCTTGTAATTTTTCTTCTTTTAAACGACGCGCCATTTCAATCATCGCAATTTTTAAAATATCTGCGGCACTTCCCTGAATCGGTGTATTAATCGCTGTACGTTCAGCGAACGAACGTAGATTAAAGTTTCTTGAATTAATATCACTTAAATAACGACGGCGATGATACAATGTTTCCACATAGCCTTTGTCTTTGGCATCGCGGACAATCTCTTCCATGTACTGTTTCACGCCTGGATATTTTTCAAAATAGGTGTCAATATATTGTTGCGCTTGCTTTCTAGTAATGCCTAAGTTTTGGGACAAGCCATAATCACTGATACCATAGACAATTCCAAAATTCACCGCTTTAGCTTGACGACGCATGTTAGGTGTGACATCTTCTGCTTTTTCAACACCGAAAACTCGCATTGCAGTGCTGGCATGGATATCTTGTCCTTCCACAAACGCTTCTTTTAAATGCTCATCATTAGAAATATGTGCGAGCACACGTAACTCAATTTGAGAGTAATCAGAAGAGAAAATCAACCAATTATCCTCTCTTGGTACGAAGGCTTCTCTAATTTTTCGGCCTTCTTCTAAACGGATAGGAATGTTTTGTAAATTGGGATCTACTGAGCTTAACCGTCCTGTTTGGGTCAGTGTTTGTACATACCGAGTATGAATTTTATTATCTGGCTGAATTACTTTTAAGAGTCCTTCAACATAGGTTGATTGAATTTTGGCAATTTGACGATAAGTTAAAATATCTGCCACAATTGGTGCTTGTTCTTTTAGTTGTTCTAAAACATCCACCGCTGTTGAATAACCAGTTTTCGTCTTTTTGATCACAGGTAAGCCCATTTTTTCAAATAAAATAACGCCTAATTGTTTAGGTGAGTTCAAATTAAATTCTTCGCCAGCTTCTGCATAGATTTTTTCTTCGATTTCTTTCAGACGTTCTGAAAATTCTACCTGCATTTCTTTTAAGCGCGTGGCATCAACACGGATTCCAGTTATTTCCATATCGCCTAAAATACGAGAAAGTGGTAATTCCATTTTATAGAATAAATCAGCTTGATTCTTTTCTGTTAATTCGCTATCTAATTTGCTTGTTAAAAATTGAATTGCTTTAATCTTACGTGCTAAGTGACCAAAGAAAACTTCTTCGTCCTCTGGCAAGCCTTTTTTGGCCCCTTTTCCATAAATGGCTTCATCAGATTGAATCGCATCATATCCGTAATGTTGTGCTACGCCTTCAATATCCGCGTTATTGTCATTGGTATCAAGTAAATAAGCAGCCAATAAAACATCAAAGGCAATCCCTGTCATTTTTCCTACATAGCGATTTAACGCAACATATGTCCGTTTTGCATCGTAGACATTTTTTTTACGTGTCTCATCCATCAACCAGTCGATAAATGGCTGACTTTCAAAAACAGCTAAATTATTCGTGGTATAAATCTTCTTGTTATTGCCCCAAGCAAGGCCGACAATCGGTGACGTATGATAGTTATCTTCCATCATCTCAACATAAAGAGCCATATCGTCTGTAAACATTTCATTGGTTAACTGATCTTCGACTACTTCAAATAAAATATCTTCCATTTCAACAGGTTCTTCTGTAATGTCCAACTTAGCTAAAAATTGTTTAAAGTCCATTTCTTTATAAAAAGGAACCAATTTTTCTAAGTTTTTTCCTTCATATGCCAAGTCTTCCACATTGACTTCGACTGGTGCATTGACTTCAATTGTCGCTAAACGTTTAGAAAGAAAGGCTTGCTCTTTATCATTAATCAAGTTTTCTTTCATTTTGCTTTTTTTCATTTCATCAATATTCTCATAAACCCCTTCAACTGAGCCATATTGTTTTAACAGCTTAATCGCGGTTTTCTCACCGATTTTCGTTACACCTGGAATATTATCCGACGTGTCGCCAGCCAACCCTTTCATATCAATAATTTGCTTAGGCGTTAACCCATCATATTTTTCAGCAATATGCTCAGGCGTATATGATTCAATATCGCTAACTCCTTTAACAGTGATATCTACTTTGACAGTGTCCGTCGCTAATTGTGTCAAATCTCGGTCCCCTGATAACACGACAACATCAAATTCATCTTTATCAACTTTGTTGGCTAATGTACCAATAATATCATCTGCTTCATAGTTAGGTAGTTCATAATATTTTACGCCTAAACCTTCTAAAAGTTCACGAATATACGGCATTTGTTCTTTAAATTCCCCCGGTGTTTTTGAACGTCCGGCTTTATATTCTGAATAAAATTCTGTTCTGAATGTGGTTTTCCCTGCATCAAAAGCGACTAAAACATGAGTAGGCATTTCTTTTTGCATTACATTTTCAAACATATTGTTAAACGCATAAATAGCATTTGTATGCAAGCCGTTTTTATTTTTGAATCGTTCTAATGAGTTATGTAGCGCAAAAAATGCACGAAAGGCTACACTGTTTCCATCAACGAGTAATAATTTTTTTTTGGTCATTTTTTTCCCCTCATCTTTAGCAAACTAGTTTCCTTTCTATTTTAACAAAAAACTACAGAATTTGCAGTAGACGGCGATTGCAGAATGAAAGAAAAAGGTATTTGACATAGTTCCTTAGTGACAACTATATCAAATACCAAAATCAATCAGCAATACACGCTGGATCTTCACAAGTATGAGAATCTTTTTACGGCAAAACATTTCCCGCTGCACGATAAATATCGTACCAATCTTCGCGACTAATCACAATGTCTGCTGCTTTAGCAATTTCTTCAATTCTACCAAGATTCATACTTCCTGCGATGACTTGCATATTAGCAGGGTGGCGCAGAATCCAGCTGCTGGCTAAGCCAGTTGGCGTTGTTTGATATTTTTCAGCCAATTCGCTTAATTTTTGATTTAACTCAGGGAATTTTTCATTTCCAATAAAGACACCTTCAAAATAACCATATTGGTACGGTGACCATGCTTGAATAGTCATTTGTTTCAACCGTGAATAATCTAAAATACCATGATCATAATCAATGCTTCCTGATATTTCCATATTTGTTTGTAAGCCTTGATTCACCATGCCAGTATGCTTGATGCCAAATTGTAATTGATTAGCTAATAATGGTTGCTTAACAGCTGTTTTTAAAAGTTCAATTTGTCCTGGCGTTTGGTTACTTACACCAAAATAGCGAACTTTCCCTTGTTTTTCTAATAAATGAAAAGCTTCAGCTACTTCTTCTGGTTCCACTAAAGTATCTGGACGATGCAACAATAATGCATCGACTGAATCTACACCTAAACGCTGTAAACTCCCTTCGACCGCTTCTAAAATATGTGCTTTCGAAAAGTCAAAAAAGCCTTGACGAATTCCACATTTTGTTTGTATAAAAATATCTTCACGACGAATGGTACTTTCTTTTAAGGCCTTACCAAAAATGGTTTCGCAGTCGCCGCCACCATAAATGTCGGCGTGATCAAAAAATGTAATGCCATGATCATAAGCAGTTTCAATTACCTGTTGAGGATTTTCAGCACCATTTAAGCGCATACATCCTAAGATAACCGAAGAAACTGTTTCGTCACTTGTACCAAATTGCAGTTGTTTCATTTTAATATCCTCCTCATCCATTCCTCTTACTTCTTCATTTTAACACTATTTAGACAAAATTGGACTTCTTACGGTAGATTCGCTTCGACTTTTTCAAAAAAAGCAGGAGATAATTCCTCTGGCAAATAAACCACTGTCTTAGAAGAAAGCGCTACGTTCATCTGAAACAAATGATTGACAATTAAGAGGTGTGCTTGGTGAAGTTGATACGTTGGTTTTCCATGAATAATTGTAATATTCTTTTTTTCACTGAAATAGCTTTTTATAGATTGCCCCAACGCTCGTTCCTTTTCTGGAGGAAAGTCCGTCAATAGGCAAATAATATATTTTTTTTCATATAAAATCGGGTTAAATAAATCTAGGATGTGATAAAAATAGCAACTCGTCAATTCCCGTTCTTTTACTGAAGTAAAGACTGGATATAGGCGTTTTAAAAGCCTAATAAGTTTTTGTAATCTGTGCCAGGTTTGTTGATAACGAGCAGCGAGTGTTTGTTCCTGTTTATGAGCTGGCAACCATGCTTGTCCGTCTAATAAACTATTCATATGCGTACTTAAAAATCGACATAAATGAATTTCTTGATAATTAAAATGATGTTGTGTAAAATTTCTCCTAATTTCTTTCATAATAAAAATAGCTGTTTTTAAGCATAAACTTTCTATTTTCATTTGCTCATGAATAAAATACTTTCGCGCTCTCTTGCCAAAACAACCACCAAAATGTGCTTCAAGAATCACAAATAACGCTTTTTGTTCTTTAAGAGACATAAAAGAAGTGCTCAACACTTCCACACGAAATAAATAAAAAAAAGCACTTGTTTGTTGAAATAAATTAGCCTTTGGCACTAAAATTTCATGCCCGCCTCGGTATCGTTTCTCCCAAATATAAATTAGCCAACTAAGATGATTCTGTTGTGCTACATTTAAATCCAACTCAAAAAAGGTAATGATTTTCCGAGTCATTTCTCTGTTTTCTTCTAGACAGCTTTCTTGAAAAAACAAATAAAAACAAAGGATTAACTGTCGAATTTGCCATTCATTGCCAGTTAAATCGTAATGTTTTTGACGTACAATAATATCAAAATTAACTAGCCAACGTCGAATATTAGAAAGTTTCTTCCGAAGAGTTGATTCCTGTAATCCCAATACCTGGGTCAATTGCGCATAATTGATTCGCTCTTCAATTAGACAACGTAAAATATAAAATTCGGGAATAAAATAACAAAATTTTTGTCTAAACCGAGCCAAGCCACAAACGCATAATTCACGATATTTTACAATTCCTTTGGTCGTTGTATAAATCTTACAAAGCCCTTCTATCTTAAACGTTTCCTGCTTTTTTTCAAAACGTTGAATGTAACAATGGATGGTTTTGTCGCTCACCTTTAGTTTTTCTGCAGCCATCAAAACAGAAAATGTCTGCTCTTGTTGCAGTAAATCCAACAATTCCAACATATTTTTATGTTCAAAAGACAATAATTCCTTGAAATCCATATATCGTCCCCTTTCACTCCCTTGTTATAAGAATACGTCAAATAAGGCAAAAATTTTTTTAAGAAGAAAAAAATAGAGAACAAAAAGTATTGATTACTTTCCGCTCTCTACAATTATATCGAATTATTTTTTTGAAATATGCAGTGTCATAGCATTTGCTGCTACAATAATTGTACTTAATGACATCAAGACAGCACCTACAGCTGGATTTAAAACAATCCCAAGTGGTGCAAGGACCCCAGCCGCTAAAGGAATGGCGACAATATTGTACCCAGCTCCCCACCAAAGATTTTGGATCATTTTACGTCGTGTTTGTTTGGCTAAATCTAAGAACCTTAAAATATCTTTAGGATCACTATCCGTCAGTACAACATCTGCCGAATCAATTGCTACATCTGTACCAGCTCCTATCGCAATGCCGATTGAAGCACGGGCTAAACTTGGTGCATCGTTAATACCGTCTCCTACCATCATGACCTGATGCCCCTCAGTAAGATACTGCTGCACAATTTTTTCTTTATCTTCTGGTAAGAGCTCTGCGTAGTATTCCTTCATTCCTAAATAATTAGCAACTGCACTGGCAGCTGTTTGATTATCCCCTGTTAACATGACTGGCGTAATTCCTTGCGCTTGTAACTCTGCAATAAATGTTTTAGCTTCTGGTTTGACTTTATCTCCTAAAGCAAGCAGTGCGACTAATTGACCAGCGATGATTAAATAGCTCAAGGTGTTTCCTTGCTCTTGATAGTTTGTTTTAATTGTTTCATCGAAGGTTAACTGTAACCGTGCAACTTCTTTTTCATTGACTATTTTGACTTCTTGGTTTTGAACAGTAGCAACCAGTCCTACGCCTGATAAAGCTTGCAGATTATGGGCTTCATAAGGTTGAACGGCTTGTTTATTTAAATAATTCATGATCCCAATTGCCAACGGATGGTTTGCATTTTTTTCTAATGCTCCAATATATTTAAGTGCTTCTTCTCTAGTGAATTGCTTACTCATTAATTCTAAGCCAGTAACTGTAAATTGTCCTTCTGTTAAAGTACCAGTTTTATCCAGCAACACATATTCAACCTTATTGGCTTGTTCTAATGCGTTCCGATTTTTTAAAAGTAAGCCATTTTTAGCAGCAATGGAGGTACTTCTAGCAATCACTAAAGGAATTGCTAAGCCTAACGCATGGGGACAGGCAATAATAAAAACTGTAACCATTCGTTCAAATGCTAGCGATAAATCTTTCGTCGCCATTAACCAACCGATAAATGCTAACACACCTACGAATAAGGCAATATAGAATAACCACTTGGCTACACGGTCTGAAATGGATTCTAGTTTTGATTTTTCCGATTGCGCTTGTTTAACCATCTCCATAACTTTTGACAGGTAACTATTTTCACCCGTGCCAGTTACCGAAATTTCAATCATTCCGTTGCCATTGACTGCTCCACCAATCACGGAGTCGCCAATGTTTTTTTCTACTGTTTTTGATTCCCCTGTAACCATCGATTCGTCGACTGTTGTGCTTCCTTTCAAAATTTTACCATCTGTCGGAATTTTATCTCCCGAACGAACAATCAAGCGATCGCCTTCTTGGACATCTTGCAAAGGAATTTCTTCTTCCCCATGTTCAGTCATTCGCTTGACTGTGTCAGGCAACAGTTCAGCCATTTTTTTCAAGGCATCACCAGCATTAGAAATAGCATTCATTTCAATCCAATGGCCTAAAAGCATAATAACAATCAGAGTGGCTAATTCCCAGAAAAAGTCCATCACGTGGGCCTGATTCGTAAAATGATTCATGTAAAACGCATATAAGCTGTAAAAATATGATACCGAAATCCCCATCGCAATTAACGTCATCATTGCCGGACTCTTTTGCTGTAATTCCATTTTAGCGCCACTTAAAAATGGTTGTCCACCATAAAAAAATAGCACAGTTGCTAAAATTAAGACCAACCAATCAGAACCTGGAAAAGTAAATTGAAAAGGTAATTGAAAACCCATCATTGGTGAAAGAACAATAATCGGAATAGCTAAAATCAATGACAGCCAGAATTTTTGTTTAAAATTCCCCATATGCATTGAATGGTCCATTCCCTTCATTCCTTCATGTTGGTGTGACATAGCCATTTGTTCATGCGCCATGTCATGATTCATGTGATTCATTTTATCGTGGGACATTGTTGGCTGTTTTTCCTGATGTTGTTCATGATTATGTTTTGCTGACATATGATCCCTTCTCTTCTTAAGTATTTTCATCTTAAGCATAGCACAAGATGAAAATTGTTAGAAATAATTACTTTTTTTAGTTTAGAAAAAAAAGAGCCGAATTTTGCGTATGTATATTTTAAGAACACCTTATCCTCATATTTATTACAAAAGGAGTGTTTCAATGAAAATTACTACAAAGCAAGTCGGGGCACGCATGCGTGACGCTCGAAAAAAGAAGAAGTACACTTTACGTTATTTAGCCAATAAAATTGGTTTATCTAGTGGAAGTACAATTAGTAACTGGGAACTAGGTTTGAATTTACCCAATAAACGATACTTAAAAAAAATCGCTAAAGCCTGCGATACAACAGTAGATTGGCTACTTTATGGTGATTTCGATCGATTTGTGCGCCAGCTATTAAAAGAAAATTTTCAAAATAAACAACTGCTAAAACCACCTTTTTTTACTCAGTTGATGGGACGTTTATCTGAAGAACAGCTATCCTATCACGATTCCTTAAAAATTATGATTCAAGCGCAAAAGTTACAGCAGTCCTTTTATGCTTTTCCTTTAACAGTAGAAGCCCCCTCTCATTCCCAAGAGAGTATTTCTATTTATGAACCAACAACTGCAGAAGAACAGTCTGACCAATCTTATTATCATCCGTTTATTTTGTCAGAACTCCATGAATTATTTACACATTCTCAAAATCCAGAATTGGATTATTCTCTGATTATCGCTTTTCTTCCTTTGTTAAAAGTAGATCAATTAACTGAACCTCAAAAAGAAGTCTTACTGGCCATCTTTAAGCGGATGAATTCCTTTAAAGACCAAACGCTTTTAAATGAATTCTTTGTGGAATTACAGTATTTACTCTGATTCTACAAAAAAGATTGAGCCATGTATCTCAAGGACTTAGGCTCAATCTTTTAGTTAAATTTCTTCTATTTATGAACGATTCTTTCGTTCGACTAAGTGCGTTTTCCGTTGTGGGCCAATGATTAAAGGAACGGATTCATATTTGACTTCACTGTATTCCAAGCCAAACCAACTTTCAGGAGAGGTAGTTAAGTTTTTGATAGCTAATTTTGCCTGCATAATTTGTCGATCCCATTTTTTCAGTTCAGAAACGTTAGATAATTCTTCTTGAATTAATACAAATTGGAAATCGCCAACTTCTCTTCCTGGCGTTAATGAATAACGTTGTGGCTGTTTTGGCAAGCGGCCTGTTTTCATCAAGTCATGAACAATTTGTCTTAAATATACATTCACTTCTTGAGAAATATGGAAGCCTAAATATAGCTGAACTTGCACAATAAAATCAGTTCCTAGCATGTCAACAGAATACTCTTGAGTAAAGGGTTCATCTGTTACCTGAACATTAACAAACCAATAAACATTCGCTCGTTTTGGTTGTTTGTCCAAAATCGAATAAATAATATTACGATTAATTTCACCGTCCACTCGATCGGAGGTTAAAAAGACCACGTTGGTTTGATACATAGGTACAGACGTATCTTCTTTCAAAGCTTTAAGTTGTGGTACATATTTTTCCAACGACACTTGTTCCGCCGTCGCTTCCTTAATCTCGTTGCCGCGTTCCCAAATAATCATGATGCATAACAAGAAGACTGCCATTCCCACAGCAACATATCCACCATGGAAAAACTTCGCAGCACTTGAAAAGAAAAAGACAACTTCAATGGCAGCAAAGAACAAGGAAATTAGATACGCAGACCAAGCTGGAATTTTATCCAAAAGATAAAACAACAATAAAATGGTTGTCATTAACATCGTAATCGTAATCGATAGACCATACGCAGCTTCCATGTGTGTCGATGTTCTAAAAGCCAGCACGATTGCTGAACAAGCTAACCACAAAATTAAATTTACCGCTGGAATATACATTTGACCGATATTGCTCCCAGGATAAATAATTTTAAGTCTTGGTAATAACTTCAATTTAATCGCTTCAGAAACTAAAGTATACGAACCTGATATTAACGCTTGCGAAGCAATCACTGCGGCGATTGTTGCAAAAACAACGCCAAATACGAGAATACCTCGTGGAATCATTTGGAAAAATGGGTTAATTTCAGCTAATGCCTGCATTTCAGGGTTTTCTTTGACCGTTAACAACCACGCAGCTTGCCCTAAATAATTAAGAATCAAACAAATCTTAATATACGGCCAGCTAATGCGGATATTCATTTTTCCTACATGCCCTAAATCAGAATATAAAGCTTCAGCACCAGTTGTAGCCAAGAAAATATTCCCTAAAATAAATAGACCTAATTTATTTTCTGGACTGACTAGTAATTGCAAAGCATAATATGGATTTAATGCACGAATAACCGTCCAATCTTGGCTAAAATTCATTAAACCAATGATGCCTAAAAAAGTAAACCACAAGAACATAATCGGCCCAAAAGCTTTCCCGACCAATTCTGTTCCAAATCGTTGAACAGAAAAAAGAATTAAAATAATCGTCAACGTAATAACCACTATAATCGTTTGGTCATTGCCAAAACGTTCAAAAAATGCCGGAATTCCCCGTAAGCCTTCAATCGCTGTCGTCACTGTCACAGCTGGGGTCAAAACGCCATCAGCCAGTAAAGCGGCACCGCCAATCATTGCGGGAATAATCAAATACTTACTTTTTTTACGAACCAATGTATAAAGAGAGAAAATCCCACCTTCTCCATGGTTATCAGCATTTAAAGCAATAACAACATATTTAATCGTGGTTAAGATAGTCAATGTCCAAAAAATTAACGAGACCGAACCTAAAATAAACGATTCAGAAACCCGTGCCAAGCCACCATTATCTCCTACAATGGCTTTCATTACATATAAAGGGCTCGTTCCAATATCTCCATAGACAACGCCCATGGCAACTAAGATCCCTGCCATCGTAAATTTCCGACGATCAAACCCCTCTGCTTTGTGTAACACAATACTTTCCTCCTACAAAAGAAATGACTTCGTTTAGTTTAACCAACAGCTCCATAAAAACTTTTAAAACTCTTTATTATATAACGTTTTATATATCTTTTTCATTAGTCAAAAAGCGCTTTTTGACTAACGATGCTACTCACTATAATACGTTTTAAATCGTTTAGCAAGTCTTTTTATTAGAGAATGTCCATCTTAGATAAGAAACCCACCTATTTTGAAAAAAGGAAAATCAAAAATAAGTGGGGCAGCAGTCGAAACGACTGCTGCCCCACTTGCTAACTATTAAGATAATTTTCTGAACAAAGGTAGCTTCTTTTATTCCTGTTAAATTTAAATCACTTCTTCTTCCTCTTCGACTTCAGAGAAATGGAACTTAATCATTTCATTGACGAAAATTGGCACAAAGGATAGGAAAATTGCTAACATCCAATGATTTAAACTAATATGCACTAATCCAAATAGTTCTTGTGTGAATGGTAATAAAGCAATGGTTGTGGTAATTAATAATGCTAAAACGACCATTTCAAAGAGCGACTTGTTGCTTGATAATTTTACACGGAAAACAGAGTTCGCACTACGAACATTAAAGACATGTAAGATAGAGGAATAAGCTAAGATTAAAAATGCCACTGTTTGTCCAACTTCATAGCTGTTTGAAACATAGGCTGAAACACCTGGTACAAAGGCACCTAGGTAAAAACCAAACAAAGTAATGACTGTGAACACTGCTGCATTAATCCCAATCTTTTGCCATAAGCCTCGTGCAAAAATCCCTTCGTTTTTAGGGATTGGTGCCTCATCCATAATTCCTTTTTCCGCTGGTTCTTTTCCTAATGCAAAACCAGGTAACCCATCTGCGACCACGTTAACAAACAACAGTTGAACTGCAGTAAATGGCGCACCCCAACCAAGTAACATGGCAATTAAAACAATAAAAATCTCAGAAATATTACAGCTTAACAAGAAGTTAATGGCTTTACGAATATTTCGGTACACGGCACGTCCTTGCGCAACCGCATCAACAATAGTTGCAAAGTTATCGTCCGTCAAAATCATATCTGAAGCGCCTTGGGCCACATCTGTTCCAGTAATCCCCATTGCGCAACCGACATCACTAGCTTTCAAGGCTGGCGCATCATTCACGCCATCTCCGGTCATTGCTACAACAGCGCCAGAACGTTGCCATGATTGAACAATTCGAATTTTATCTTCAGGGGTTACACGTGCATAAACGGATAAATCTTTAACCCGTTTATCTAATTCTTCATCACTCATTTTTTTCAGTTCTGAACCAGATAAGGCTTCACTTTTATCTTTTAAAATTCCTAATTCTTTAGCAATTGCACTGGCTGTTACCACGTGATCACCAGTAATCATGACTGTTTTAATTCCAGCTTTTTTCGCACGAGCAATGGCGCCCTTACTTTCTGGACGTGGTGGATCAATCATGCCAATTAAGCCTAACAAGCGAAGATTTTTTTCTAAAGCCTCTGATGTAATTTCCTTGGGTGGTTCATCATATACGGCATAACCGACAGCAATAACTCGTAACGCTCGTTTTCCGAAACGATCATTAACAATAGCCGCTTGATCGACATCTCCGAAACCAAAACGAGGTAGTAACACATCAAAGGCTCCTTTAGTAATTGAGATGTACTTTTTCCCCCATTGATGGACCGTAGTCATCATTTTTCGTTCTGAATCAAAGGGAATTTCACCAATACGAGGATATTTTTCTTCAAGTTCTTCTTTAGTATGATAATTTTCTTCGACAGCACGAACAATTGCCGCTTCTGTCGGATTCCCTGTAACAGTTAGTTCATCGCCTTCTTTTTCCACAATGACATCTGTACATAAAGCAGCCATTTTCAATACTTCCATGGCTTCATCGGTCATGGCATCTTCCGTATCCGTTACTTCATCACCACGATGCCATACTCGGCGGACGCGCATTTTATTTTGTGTCAGTGTTCCTGTCTTATCAGAACAGATAACATTCGCAGTTCCTAGCGTTTCTACTGCTGGCAATCGACGAATAATCGCATGTTTCTTAGCCATTTTTTGAACACCATATGCTAAGGTTAACGTTACAATCACGGTTAGTGTTTCTGGTACAGCTGCCACCGCTAAGGAAACGGCTGTCATAAACATTTCAAGAAGCGGTTCTCCTTGCAGTTCACCAATAATGAAAACAATTGCTGCAGCCCCTAAGGCTAACAAACTAATACGTTTGCCTAATTGATTCAAGCGTTTTTGTAATGGTGTTTTTTGCTGATCGCTGTTATTCAGTAACCCAGCAATTTTACCCATTTCTGTATTCATTCCTGTTGCAGTTACTACTGCTCGTCCGCGGCCATTCACAACGGTACAGCCTTTGAAAATCATATTTATTTGATCTCCTAAGCCATCATCGTCATGCCCCACGTATGTAGGATCTTTTTCAACAGGTTCACTTTCACCTGTTAGTGCTGACTCTTCTACGCGCATTTGAGAAGCTTGAATAAGTCGTGCATCGGCTGTAATCATTGAACCAGCTTCAAGAACTAGAACATCTCCTACTACTAGTTCTTCAGCATCGACTTCGATTACCTTGCCATCTCGTAAGACTGCACTACTTTGCTTGTTCATGTCTTGTAAAGCCGCCAGAGATTTTTCAGCATTTCCTTCTTGAACAATGGCTAAAACAGCATTGATAATCACAATTGCAATAATTAAGATTCCTTCAAAATATTCGCCATGTTCTGTTACGATTGCTGTATAAAACGAAATTGCCGCAGCAACTAATAAAATAATCGTTGTAAAATCAGATAAACTGTGAATAAATTTCTTTAACACAGAATCCTTCTTAGCCTCTTCAAATTGATTGCGGCCATTTTCTTTCAGCCGTTGTTGGGCCTCTTGTTGTGTTAACCCAGTTTCAGTATTGACTGAAACTTCTTTTGTGACAGTATCGACAGATTGCTTGTAAGCTTCCATCCTATTCCCCCTCTAATTTTTTCTTCCTATATAATAGTGTCTCTATTAAATATAACATGATTTTTTTTGAACACGCAACTTTTTTCATCTTTGGCTTAGCGTTCTCTCATATGTCCAGAAAAAACTGGTATTTTCGTTGTTGCTACAGCAATGTTTCTATTTGATTATGGGAATTTTATGAAAAAAGAAACGAATTCAGCCAAAAAGCAATGGACATTTTTTTCATTTTGTCTGATAAAAAAATAGTTTATTTCTATATATTCAACACAAAAACAACAAAAAATACAATGTTATTTGGTTCGCATGATTATTTATTTTACATGTTATAAAATAACCAGAAAAATATTATATTTAATCTTATTAATAAGTGTTATAATTTGCAAACGCTTCCAAAAAGTGCTATTCTTTAAGTGTAAGGAGGACATGCAAATCAATTGGTTGAAGATTTTCTCAGTAGATAAAAATCGGTAAACTCAAAGTTGTTAGAATTGCAAGATTCACCTGTAAACAATACGTGTAGAGTAATTGTTAGTGATAACTCGTATCGGAAAATAGGGAAAGGTTATAGAAGGATGGAGTTTCTATAAAGCATTTACCCTATCTGTTATCACCTAACGCAAGTTATCCACCATCCAAGCGTCGAAACTGTATGAAAACAAGGTTTTAGTTTCACCACATCACGTTCACCTTTTGCTTTACATGTATCGCGAAATGTAAACACTTATTCAACCAATTGATGTCTTCCCGTTAACAAGGCCGAGCTTAAATTTAAGCTCGGTTTTTTCTTTTAGGCAATAAAATATATTTGTATCAAATAATCATATGTGTTATATTCAAGGTGCACATTCTATTTTATCTTCTTTTAAAGGAGGGAATGCTATGCGAAAAAAGAAAAAATCTTCGTTTGAAAGTTCAATTCATGTTTATCGTGCTATGGCTCGTATGACCCAGCAAGATTTGGCCAATCGAGTCGGTGTCTCTCGACAAACAATTATTCAACTGGAACGAAACAAGTACAATCCTTCATTACTTCTTGCGCATGACATCGCGAACGTCTTTGGCGTAACCATTGATGATGTGTTCACCTTCAAAGAAACACTGAATGACGATGTAGAACAAGAAGCCTAAACAGTATAAGCTGTACTTAACAAGACAATTTTTCTGATTGTACTTGGAGTTGCCGAGGTACAACTTAGTACCGGCAATACGAAGAAAGCCCTTCTTCGTATTGTTGTTTCAATAATTAATCTTTGCTTACATAAAAAAGAACGGCGCAACCGTGGTTGCGCCGTTCTTTTTATTCTAAGATTGTCTACTAAGCACTTTTGTCCTAGTAGCGTTTTGGTTTCTAACTTTATTATTTACAGGGGAAGAAAAAATAAAGCACACCTTTACTGTGATTCCAAAAATCACGTGTTTATCATAATATATTTTTGTTTCAATCCCAAGTATTCTGCTCACAAAGTGTCGCTTATTTAATAAACATTGCATCGCCAAAACTAAAGAAACGATATTTTTCCTCAATTGCATGTTGGTAAGCAGCCAATGTTAAGTCTTTTCCTGCAAAGGCACTCACAAGCATCACTAACGTAGATTTTGGTAAATGGAAGTTCGTTGAAAAAGCCTCTACGACTTTAAATTGATACCCTGGTGTGATAAAAATATCGGTCCAGCCACTGTCAGCCTGGATTTCACCATTAAATTTTGTGCCAATTGTTTCCAACGTACGAATAGAAGTTGTTCCAACCGCAACAATCCGACCGCCTGCTTGGCGTACTTCATTTAATTGCTTAGCCGCTTCTTCAGTTAAACGATAGAATTCGCTATGCATATGATGTTCTTCTATATTATCAACGCTCACGGGACGGAATGTTCCTAAACCGACATGTAAAGTTAAATAAACGAGATGAACACCTTTTGCTTTGATCTCTTCTAATAGTTCTTTTGTAAAATGCAAACCCGCTGTTGGTGCTGCAGCTGAACCATTTTCTTCAGCATAAACCGTTTGATAACGATCTGGGTCATCTAGACGTTCTTTGATATATGGCGGCAATGGCATTTCTCCTAACGATTCTAAAATTTCTAAGAAAATACCATCATATTTAAATTCAATGATTCGACCACCATGTTCCAACTCTTCTTTAACCACCGCTTTTAGGCGACCATCGCCAAATTGAATTTCCGTGCCGACTTTTGCACGTTTCGCGGGTTTAATCAAGGTTTCCCATGTATCGCCTTCTGTATTTGTTAAAAGTAAAACTTCCAAATGACCGCCTGTTTCAGGTTTTTCTCCATATAAACGGGCCGGCAGTACCCGTGTATTATTCATGACTAATGCATCCCCAGGCTGTAATTCATCAAGAATATCATGGAAATGTTTATCCTCCATGTCCCCTGTTTCTTTATTTACAACTAATAATCGTGAACTAGCGCGATCTTTTAGTGGGGTTTGAGCAATTAATTCTTCTGGTAAATCAAAATCAAAATCTTCTGTACTTAGCATTTCCGTCACTCTTTCTACTAGTTTTTATCTTGGTTATTCTAACACTTTTTCTTGTTTCTGGCTATGTCAGCCTTCTGAATCAAACTAAATAGTTGTCAAAAAATGTCAGAAGCACTATACTTACTTTAAGTAAGTATACATAGTTATTTAGAGGAGGAACTCAAAATGCATGCTCAATTTCATCATGTTTCACTATTAGCGCGTCATGGTCAAGAAAACCAATCATTCTATACAAAATTGTTAGGCTTACGCTTTGTCAAAAATACCGTCAATCAAGACAACAATCGCATGCCTCATTATTTTTATGGCGATTATCAAGGCACACCGGGAAGCTTAGTAACTTTTTTTATCGTGCCCTTATTAGGCAACCGCTATGAAGAAAAAAATTATTTAGCCACGATTGGCTTAAAAATTCCCCAAAACAGCCTTTCCTTTTGGGAACAACGTTTAACAGAAAACAAAATTCCATTTAACAAAAAAGAAAAGAGCCTACATTTCAGTGATCCAGATGATACGCATATTATCCTGACAGAAGTTCCTGAAAATCCATTAAAAGAAACACTCGTTGTTTCTAACGACATTCCAGCAGCGGTTCAAATTATCGGTTTGACCTCTACTGAATTTCATGTGCCAGATTCTGAAAAAACCTTGGCCTTTTTTGAAACATTTCTTGGTTGGCAAGCAGTTGGCAATACGATTATTTTAAGTGAGACGGAAAGCTTTTCTGTTCATCAAACAACGTCGGATAAAACAAGCCGAATGGGGCGTGGCAGTATGGATCATATTGCTTTTTCTGTAGCTGATGATGAAGCATTACAAGAACTACACACGCGCGCTTTAGCACAAGGCTGGGAGATTGAAATGTATGTAAGTCGTGGATATTTTAAAAGTTTATACATTCGTGAACCAGGCGGGAATCGGGTTGAATTTGCTACTTTGACTCCTGGCTTTACATTGGATGAGCCTCTGGAACATTTAGGGGAAACGTTGGCTTTACCACCTTTTTTAGAACCAAAACGGACTGCAATTGAAGCCAACCTCTACAAAGACATGTAACCAACGCTTTAGAAAACAACGGAAGACGGACGTAATAATCGGTGACAAAATTACGTCCGTCTCTCTTCCCCTATGTTTGAATGTTTGAACAAGAGAATAAAAAATGACCTTCAGATTTTTCTGAACGTCATTGCACATTCCATAAAAAGCATCCTTCGTTCTTCCACTTCTTACTCCTTAAAAAAACTGGTAATTTTTTCAAAAATTCAGTAAAATAAAAGTGATCAATGGTTTCCATTGATTGAACGGGCAACTTGATGGTCCACTTGCACAGGTGACTATTCAAGGCTTCGTGATTTAGTTGCCGCTAAATCATGAAGCGCCTTTTTTTATTTTATTCCCTTGTTCTCTTTCCATTCTAATGAAAAACTCAGCTCCCGTCAACTTGCTATAAAGGACACTTTTCTTTGTTATAGCGGCTTTTTCCCCTTCTCAGAATACTCTTTTTAACATCTTGTTTCGTTCAGATAACTTTTACTAAACAATAGTTATCTTTTCTTTTTTTTAGAACGAATTAAAAAAATTTTACCGCCTTCTTTTTCCCATTAAAAATAGATTACATTTGTCGAAATCGCATTTTTATAGCATACTAGTAATAAGATACATTTTCAAAATATTTAGTTGAGGTGAGTAAGTTGATAGAATTTCAGCATGTATCAAAATTTTATAAAGGCGGAAAAGTCGCCGTTGATGACATTAATTTGTCTTTCGATAAAGGTGAATTTATCTGCTTCATCGGAACAAGTGGTAGTGGAAAAACAACATCAATGCGGATGCTTAACCGCATGACCGACCCTTCAAAAGGAAAAATTTTAATTGATGGCCAAGATATTCAAAAAATCAATCCTGTAGAGCTACGTCGCCAAATTGGCTATGTCATTCAAAATATCGGCTTGATGCCTCACATGACCATTCGTGAAAATATCGTTTTAGTGCCTAAATTATTAAAAGTACCTGTGGAAGA
Organism: Enterococcus sp. AZ011; assembly: GCF_050548355.1. Taxonomy (NCBI): domain Bacteria; kingdom Bacillati; phylum Bacillota; class Bacilli; order Lactobacillales; family Enterococcaceae; genus Enterococcus; species Enterococcus sp. AZ011. Next base: position 631,136 of record NZ_CP172959.1, on the reverse strand, counting down.
ACGCAATAAGATAGCCGAAAAAATGATTGATTTGGTTGAGTTATCACGAGAAATGTTGGACCGCTATCCCAATGAACTTTCTGGCGGACAACAACAAAGAATCGGCGTTGTGCGGGCTTTAGCTGCCAATCAAGATATTATTCTAATGGATGAACCTTTTGGTGCTTTAGATCCTATCACCCGTGATTCATTACAAGATTTAGTGAAAGATTTGCAAGAACGTTTAGGAAAAACTATTGTCTTTGTTACCCATGATATGGATGAAGCGTTGAAATTAGCAAATAAAATTGCCATTATGAGCGAAGGCAAAGTAATTCAATTTGACACACCAGATAATATTTTACGTCATCCAGCCAATGAATTTGTAGAAGAACTCATCGGAGAAGATCGCCTATTACAAGCCAAACCTGATTTCACCACTGTTGATGAAGTCATGTTAAATTCAGCTATTACTATCACGCCAGAAAAATCTTTACAAGAAGCGATTAAATTGATGCGTGAAAAACGGGTTGATACCTTATTAGTTGTTGATAATTCCCATGTGCTTAAAGGCTTTATCGATGTTGAAACATTAGATCAGCAACGTGGCAAAGCTTCTAGTGTCGGTGATATCTTGAATAAAGATGTCTTCTTTGTTCAAAAAACCGCTCTTTTACGTGATGCTTTACAAAGAATCTTAAAACGTGGCTTAAAATATGTGCCAGTCGTTGATGAGCAAAAACGAGTGGTGGGCATCTTAACACGTGCTTCCCTTGTTGACATTGTTTATGATGTTATCTGGGGCGATGAAACAACGATTAGTGAAGCTGTAGAAGCAAAACAAAGCGAGTCCGAAACTGATAAAGAGGAGGCGTAAGCAATGAGTAGCTTCTTTCAAGAATATGGATCAGAAATGATTTCAAAAAGTATTGAACATATTTATATTTCATTCTTTGCACTTTTATTAGGGGTCGCTATCGCTGTGCCCGTTGGCGTTTGGTTAACACGTTTGCCCAAAGTAGCCAATATTGTCATTGGTTTAACAAGTGCCTTACAAACGGTTCCTTCGTTGGCTTTATTAGCTTTGATGATTCCAATTTTTGGTGTCGGCAAAACACCCGCTATTATCGCGCTATTCATCTATTCCCTTCTACCTATTTTAAGAAACACGTATATCGGAATGAAAAATGTCGATGAAAATTACCGAGATGTTGCTAAAGGCATGGGCATGACCAATTTACAGTCTATTTTTAGTGTTGAATTACCCATTGCCATGCCAACAATTATGGCCGGCATTCGTTTAGCTGCTGTCTATGTCATTGCTTGGGCTACACTGGCTTCTTATATTGGTGCAGGTGGTCTTGGTGATATGATTTTCAGTGGATTAAATAACTATCAGCCAGAATTAATCTTTGGTGGGACTATTCCAGTAACTATTTTAGCGCTTTTAGCAGATGTTCTTCTTGGATTATTAGAAAATCGTTTAACGCCAAAAGCTTTAAGGGAGGGCGAATAATGATGAAAAAGAAACTCAAGTTAAGCTTACTCTTCTTAAGCAGTTTACTTTTATTGGCAGGTTGTTCTTTACCTGGTCTCGCTTCAACTTCTGATGATAACACTGTCGCCATTACAGGTGGGATTACTTCAGAAGCGCAGATTTTAGGGAGCATTGTAGCGGATATGGTTGAGCATTACACAGATAAAAAAACAAATGTGATTAACAACTTAGCCACTACTACCATCAATCACCAAGCAATGTTAAACGGAGATGCCTCAATTTCTGCAGCTCGTTATACTGGTACTGACGTGACCACTACGCTGGGCTTACCAGCGGAAAAAGACCCTAAAAAAGCGTTTAACCTAGTTCAATCAGAATTTGAAAAACGTTATCAACAAACTTGGTTCCCTTCATATGGATTTGAAAATACTTATGTATTCTTAGTTACAAAAGAAACGGCTGAGAAATACAATTTAAAAACAGTCAGTGATTTAGGGAAAGTCGCAGACAAATTAGTTGCTGGTGTCGATACTGCGTGGATCACACGTGAAGGCGACGGTTATGAAGGCTTTAAAAAGGAATACAACTTCCAATTTAAATCTATTTTACCAATGCAAATTGGCTTGGTGTACGATGCAGTCAACGCTGGAAAAATGGACGTTATCTTAGGTTACTCAACAGACGGCCGGATTGGTAGTTACGATTTAGTCATGTTAAAAGATGACAAGCGCTTCTTCCCGCCTTATGATGCCGCTCCTGTGGTTAGTGACAAATTATTAAAAGAAACGCCGGAAATCAAAGATGTATTAAATCGCTTAGATGGTAAAATTTCTACCAAAAAAATGCAAGAATTGAACTATCAAGCAGATAATGATTTAATTGAACCTGCGGTCGTAGCCGAACGTTTCTTAAAAGAAAATAACTATTTTGAGGGGGAGTAACAGATGAATAATATGAATTTATTCCAACAATTTATCTACTATTTCCAACAAAATGGCGGCTACGTCTTTCAACAATTTTTACGTCACTTTTTAATTTCGATTTATGGCGTAATCTTTGCTGCAATTGTCGGGATTCCTATCGGGATTATGATTTCACGTAAACGTAGCTTAGCCAACTGGATTATCCGTTTAGCGAACATTATCCAAACAGTACCAGCTTTGGCAATGCTTTCGATTTTAATGTTGGGGATGGGCTTAGGTGTCAACACGGTGGTTGTAACGGTCTTCCTTTATTCTCTCCTGCCAATTATCAAGAATACGTACACTGGCATGATTCAAGTGGATCGCAATATTTTAGATGTTGGTAAAGGAATGGGTATGACAAAAGTACAACTTCTTTATATGGTCGAGTTACCTTTATCTGTTTCAGTAATCATGGCAGGTATTCGAAATGCGTTAGTCGTCGCAATCGGGATTACTGCGATTGGTGCTTTCGTTGGTGCTGGTGGTTTAGGGGATATTATTATTCGTGGAACCAATGCCACAGATGGTGCTTCTATCATTTTAGTCGGTGCCTTACCAACGGCCTTTATGGCGATTATCACAGATTGGGTTCTAGGGATTATTGAACGGCGTTTAGACCCAGCTAGCAAACATTCCAATTAATAAAAAATACAGAGCAGATCCAACATTGTTTCTTTTCAATGGGATCTGTTCTTTTATCTAGGAGATCAATAATGTCTAACTATACTATTATCGATTTAAACCAACAACCACACTTAATTCCGTCAGCTGCTCAATGGTTTAGCCAAAAGTGGCAAATCCCCGCTGAAGCGTATCAAGGAAGTATGCAGGAAATGCTAACTAGCGAAAACCACGTACCACATTGGTGGGTCTGCTTGAATAAACAGCAGGACATCGTTGCAGGCGTGGGCGTAATTGATAATGACTTCCACCATCGTGCAGACCTTACGCCAAACCTTTGTGCATTGTATGTCGAACCAACATTTCGTCACCAAGGCTTAGCAGGAATTCTTTTAACAACAGTTGGTGATTTTCTTGCTAATTCTGGATTTAAAAAGCTTTATCTGCTTACAGACCATACTACTTTTTATGAAAGATATGACTGGGAATTTTTGACAATGGTAACCACCGAAGAGCAGTCTTGCGCTAGAATTTATCAAAAACAATTACGTCAATAAAAAAATCTGCCATCAAAAGATGGCAGACTTTTTTTTATTTTTTCAAGTGATAACTATAGGTAGCCACAATAATATTTTCCCGCCACGCTAAACGAATCCGCAAGCGTAAACTTGTTTGGTTATGCAAAATATTTTGCCAACGTTTATTTGGTACAAATTGTGGTACTAAAACTGTTGTACTATAGTTATGCTTCGTGGCATTTTTACTAACCAAATCAACATAACGTAAGATAGGGTTTTGCAGTGAACGATACGAAGAATGGACAATTGATAGACGAACGTCCGGGAAGTGTTTTTTAAACTCTTCCTGAATTTCTTTTTCCTTCTCAACGTTTTCATCCATTGAGACATGCATGGCAACAACATAATCACCAATGGAACGCGCATAGTTCAAGGCGCCGACATTTGCCTTGGTTACGTTTCCTACTAAAACAATAACTGTATTCCCGTCAAACTCATGCAACTGTGCCCCATCTTCTAAACGTAGCTGTTCCGCCACATTTTTATAGTGAGTGTTGACCCGATAAAATGCATAAATCAACACTGGCATAATAATAAAGAACGGCCAGATGTCCCCTAATCGATAAATAAACAAAATGGCGATAATCGCGAAAGAGATAAAGGCGCCGACAATATTAGCAATTGATTTTGGCAACCAATTTTTAGTTTCTTTTCGCCATTTTACAACCATCCCCGATTGAGACAAAGCAAACGGAATAAACACACCAATTGAATACAATGGGATTAAACGTTCTGTGGAACCTTGGAAAATCAATAATAAAACAATGGAACCAGCAGCTAAAGTTAAAATACCGTTTGAATAGCCTAAACGGTCGCCACGATCCATATACATATGCGGCATAAACTTATCTTTGGCTAAGTTATAAGCCAAAACTGGAAAGGCTGAGAATCCTGTGTTAGCGGCAACCGCTAAAATTAAGGCTGTCGCAAACTGTAATAAATAATATAAAATATTTTGACCAAAGACCGCTTTCCCAATTTGTGAAAGAACTGTCACTTCTTCTTTTGGCACAATCCCATACCAATAGTTAATAAATGTAATCCCCACGAAGAAGAACCCTAAAATCGTTGCCATTAACGCTAACGTCCCAGCAGCATTTTTTGCTCGTGGTTTCTTAAAGAATGGCACTGCATTACTGATTGCTTCAACCCCTGTTAAGGAAGAAGAACCAGATGAAAAAGCTCGTAAAACTAAGGCAATAGAAATTCCTGGAACCACGGCTCCTGGTAAAGCTGTCGCATTCAATGGCTGTGCACCAGTCACAATTTTAAATAGCCCAACAACAATCAGTAATGTAATAATTGCGATAAAACTATACACTGGCAACATTAAGAACGAAGCAGATTCTCGCAGGCCTCTCAAGTTCATTAAGGTAATCAATATCACAATCCCAATAGAAATTGCTACTTGATGACCATATAACGCTGGAATCGCCGATATAATCGCCTCTGCGCCCGCTGAAACTGAAACGGCTACTGTTAGCATATAATCGACTAACAACGAACCACCAGCCAATAAACCTGCATTTCTGCCGAGGTTTTCACTACTAACAACGTATGCGCCGCCGCCATGCGGATACGCATGAATAATTTGTCGGTACGACAATGTTAAAGAAATAAGTAAAATAATAACAAATGCAGCAATTGGCAATGAATACCAAATCGCAGCCGCCGACAAAGTAACCAGAACCACCACTATTTGTTCTGTACCATACGCAATGGATGAAAGTGCATCAGAAGATAACAACGCAAGCGCTGCAAATCTACTTAATTTATGTTCATCATTTTCGGCTGATTTCAATGGTTTCCCAATGAACAGTCGTTTTAAATCCGCCATTTTTTTCGACTCCTTTTCTCTAGAGTGACCCGCTCACTTTTTTCATTATTTTTTATCAAACAAATCCATATGCTACGCTTCTCACAATGAAAAGTCAATTGATTTTTGTTACTGAAAAAGATAAAAAAATCACCATCTTTTTTTAATCAGACACTCATTTACAGTCCCCCGCTTCCTTTATCTTATCAAGAGAATCCAGATAACAAAAGGATTTGCATTCTCTAAACAAAAAAGCGAGAGCTAAAAGTCTATTTGACCTTTTGGCTCTCACTTAAAAACTTAGTTAATTATTCCCTTTTATTGTAACAAGTACGTATGATCGAAGGTAATTTCCACTTTATAACGACCAATTTTTTCATAAACTTGCCGTTGAATTTCCACACCCAGTTCAAATTCAGATAATTTTGATTCTGTAGGCAAAACCAAGTCGAACAAAATCTTCGGCTCTTCACCATGGGTAACTAAGCGGATATCATGGACTTTTAAAGACGCATCAAAAGAACGAATAATCTTTTTGATTGTTTGATGAACAAATTGTTGTGTTGGGTCATATAAATTCACTGGATCAATATGACAAACAAGATTAACATCCAACTCTTCTTTAAACTTCGCTTCAATCGCATCGATTGTCTGATGGGCCTTATTTAAATCCCAGCGATCATCAATTTCAATGTGAACAGACGCAAACGTTTGGCTGGGACCATAATTATGAATCAGTAAATCGTGATATCCTACAATTGTTTCCATTTTTGATAAGACATTCTTCATTTCATCAATTTCTGTTTGGCTCGGACGCATGCCCATCAACTCATTAATAAATTCGCGAATTAACTGCAAGCCACTATAAATAATATATGCAGCAATTAAAAAACCAATATATCCATCAATTCGCAAACCAGTGACGCCTTCAATAAATGCAGAAACCAAAACAGCTAATGTAGTATAAACATCATTAAAGCTATCCTTAGCAGAAGCAACTAATGCTTGAGAATCAATTTTTGCTGATACTTTTTTGTAAAACAGCCCTTGCCAAATTTTAATCCCAATTGATAAAGCTAAAACAGCAAATAAAATGGGTGTCACCTTGATTGATTCTGGATGCAGGATGCGATCCACGGAGGTCGTTAGAAACTCAAACCCAATAAACGTAATCACTAATGATACAAGCATTCCACTAATATATTCAAAACGTTCATGGCCATAGGGATGTTCTTTATCCGCTGGCTTACCAGCAATATAAAAACCGACTAATGTTAAAACTGAAGAAATAGTATCGGACAAGCTATTAATGGCATCTGCCATGATTGAAACACTACCTGAAAGCAAGCCAATCATAAATTTACTAACGAATAAAAATAAATTAGAAACAAGCCCAATCCGCCCGGCAAAAGCACCGAATGCTGTTCGTTTTTCCAATTTACGACGTTCAATTTTTTTCTCATATCGTTGAAGCAATGCTTGAATCATTTTACAACCCCTACCCACTTTTTATTTCTTAAAAAAATACTATAAAACCTTTTTATACATTTGTACACAAAAAACCTCACTTTCTGAGGGAGATTTTATTATTTAGCATTGCCAAAAAGTCAAAAGCAAGAGCCCCCAAAACTTCTTTGTTAGGGTTACCTTGAAAATAAAGAAAAACAAAAAGCCGAAAACGCTAGAGACGTTTTCAGCTTTTTGTTTTTTAATGGAATAAATGGCTCTTTTGTGCTAAAGCCGCAAATTTTTTCGATCTGTGTTCCAGATGTGGATAAAGAATTGCGCCGCCAATACTAAAGACGACTGAAATCCCCACCATAATCCAAATGGCAAACCAAGCATTTGGCCAGTAAATGCCTCCTGCTGATTCCCTTAGCAAGTTCACGGCATGCGTAAACGGCAAGAACGGATTAATCATTTGGAAGAATTTACCTGAGACTTGAATTGGGTAGTTCCCACCCCCACCAGAGATGGATAGTACCAAGATTATTATCGCAATTCCTTTCCCTACATTGCCAAAGAGAGCAACGAGCACATAAACCATTATCATAAACGTAATGGCAATCAATACCGCAAACCAGACGCTATACGCTGGATTACGAACATCTACGCCTAACGCAAAGTAATTACCTAAGGTTACAATCAGTGCTTGACCAATCCCCATGACAATGAAGGTAAACATCCGTGCTGAAAATTGTTCCCGTTTAGAAAAGCGTTTTTTATCTTTTCCTTCAAGATAAACATCTGTTGTCGCAACACTTGAGAATAACACAGCGCCAACCCATAAACACAAAGCTGTATAGAATGGGGTACTTGCCGAACCATTATTAGCAATCGGATAAACAGCATGTTCTTTGACTTCAACTGGTTGTGTAAAGAAGTCACTTTCTTTATTGGCATCTAATTTTAGTAATTTAAGAATTTCACCTAAATCAACTTCTTTTTCACCTTTACGGATTGCATTCGCTGCTTTGTGTAATCCTGTTTTGATATTTGGCCAATCATTAATAATCAGCTCGTTGGCTTTGTCTAAGGCCGCTTCAACATCTGGCATTTTCTCATTGACTGTTTTCAAGGTATTCGTTAAATCTTTTCGGATACCTGGATAGTCATTTTGCATAAAGGCTGCCGCTTTGCTGACTTTGTCTTGAATGACTGGTAAATCGTTTTTATACAAATCAGCACCACGATTAATGCCATTGACAATGGTTTCCATATTGCCATTCAACATCGTATTCGCATCATGAATTTCTTGTTTAATTGCCGGCATTTCGGCTTGATATTTTTCTAATAAAGAAATCGCATTAGTGACCGTTTGACTTGTTGAGCTCAATAATCCTTCAAAGTCAATTTGTTGCGCTTTGTTTAGTTGACCTTGAGCGTTTTGGATGGTAGCAATTAATTTACTTGTGACTGTATTAACAGTGTTACTAATTTCATCTGGATGAATATCCAGCAATATATCTGATATAGTAGATGAGAAATCTTGAATATCTTTCAAAGTTTCACGTAATTGGTCAACACTTATTGCATTAAAATCAATACCATCCACTCGTTTTTTAAGTTCTGTTAAAACCTTAACCAAATGTTCCAGTCTTGAAATGGGACCTGCTAAACTATCATTACCCGCCGCTTCCTGTAATTTAGTTAATGTTTCAATTAACTGATTAGCTGCTGCAATTTGTTTTTCCAAGCTTTCAGAAAAACGAGTAACAATTTCACCAAGTTGTTGTCTCTCTTCTGGGGTTAGCTCATTATCAGCAATTAGTTGATCAATTTGGCCAGCTATCGAATTGATATTAGAACTAATCGTTTTTAAAGACTGAATTGAAACTTCAACGCTATTCGTAATGCTTGGTAACGCCTCTTGCAATTTATTGGCGCCATCTAATGTTACATTCCCTAAATCATTGGCTTGATCACCTAGTTTACGAATATCTGGTAACGCCGTTTGAACTTGTTGAATGATTTCTAATCCTTGTTTTGCTTCTTGGATTCCTTCGCTCATTGTTTGTTCCACAGAGGCAAAGTCTTCATCAATCATAGCAATTTGTCGGCCAGCGTTTTGAATTTCTGGAATTTTTTCTTGTAACGTCAAAATAACACTAGCTTGTTCTTTGATGCTTGGCATTTTACCATTTAGCTCAACAATCTTCTCTCCTAAAGCATCAACTTCAGGTAAATATTTCATCGCATCGTTGGCTTTCGCTAATTTTTCTTTTAGCTCAGGCATCTTACCATGTAAGTCAGTGACTTGTTTCGCGTACGTGTCAATGGTTCCAATGTTGGCATCTGTATCTAAAATCATGCTCTTAACTTTTTGAATGCTGACCATGTTTTTATCAATATCATAGCCAATATCATTGAATGTTTTGATTAACGTACTACTTGCCGTTTTAATGAATTCTTCCGAAATTTGTGACTGAATGGAAGAAGCGCCTTTTGACGTAATTTTCGGCGCAATTGCATTAATTTTTTCGTTAATTGAGTATTCAATTTTAGGTTTATTGATATCACCAGAAGTAAAACTTAGCAAATCCTTGGAAAAATCTTTAGGTAAATAAATCCCGGCAAAATATTTTCCTGATTGGACTCCTTTGTCTAATTCCTTTTTCGAATCAACAAAACGCCAACCTAATTGCTTGTTTTTCTTCAAGTTTTTCAAGACTTCATCACCAATATTGACCGATTTATCTTGAAAAGTTGCTGTTTGGTCATCACTATAGACCGCTATTGGTAACTCTCCTGTATTTGAATACGGATCCCATAGTGCTTTAATGTTAAACCATGCATATAATGATGGAATAATCATTAAGGCAACAATCAAAAATGTTGCTACTGGGTTTTTAAAAATTCTTTTCCAATCTAAAATAAATAGTTCCCATGTATTTTTTATATGTTTCATAAAATCACCTGCTTTTTTTTGTGCCTGAATAACTTTAGCATAAAATACAAGAGAATAACAAACAAAAGCTTGAATGTTACGACACATTTTTAAAATGTCGTAAGTTCAAGCTAAGTTTGTTTATTTCATATTTTTAGAAAATTCCGAAACGACTTGTTTAACTTCATCAATGGCTTCTGGTTTTAAATAAGCCAAAAGTTTTGGTGCTTTTGTCATCAAGTACATTTTATCTAATTTGCCTGTTTGTTGGCGTTCAAACATTTCTGCAAGTAGCGCTTGCATTTTTTCTTTTTTATCTTCTTTTGTTCGATCTAGTATGAACGTTAAGAATTGTTCTTGTCCTTCTTTCATTCCCTATCCCTCCTTACAAACAGATTCTTTTCTATTATAAAACTTCTTTTTTAGAAAGGATAGTCCTTTTTTTAGGATCTATGATTTTGTGTACAGACTTAGCATGTCTTTTTTGGCGGATAAAGGTAAGCCGAGTCCCTCTTTTAAATAGCCCTCTACCGAACCAAATTCTTTTTCAATCGCCTGTAAAGCGGTCGCTAAGTACTCTTTTTTCACATAAAGCAGCGTTTCTAATTGTTGAATTTCTGCTGGAGGCGTTCCATTTGCTTGATATTGCGCAATAATTTGCTCGTTAGCGGTTTTTCTTTGCTCGTTCGTCTTTAAATAATCTTCTAAAATATAAGAATGTTCCACACCTAAAGCACTTAATATCAAGGCTGCGCCGATTCCTGTTCGATCTTTTCCTGCGAAACAATGAAATAAAATAGCTTCCTGTGGATAACTTAAAAAGTTTTCAAAAAATGTTTGGTAACCTTTGCGCCCCGAATTGGAAAGAACCATTTCCTTATAAGCCATGTCCATAGCTTCATCGGGTGAACCAACCGTTTTAAGCATTCCTTCTAATGAAGCAGTCTGCGCCTGAATATCGGCCAAAATATCTATATGTAGATAGTTGGTTCCTTGAATTGAATCATCTGGTCGTTCTTGCGTTTCCGCTGCACTTCTAAAATCATAGATTCGTTTAATTTGATAGTCCTCTACCAGTTTCTGTTGATCCGCTTGTGCAATATTGACGAGTTCACCACTCCGAAAAAAATGCCCTGTCTTGACAACTGTGCCTTGTTGCGTTGGAAATCCTCCAATATCTCTAAAGTTCACCACGCTGTTCATGTTCTATCGCTCCTTCATTTTAATTATTTTGTTATCATTTAAATACTTTGTTTTTTCTTTTTATTTCTTTTTCTCAACGATAATAAAAAACACCTCAAAAAACAATCTTTTTATCAGTTGTTTATTGCCATTTTATCATAGATACAGTATTCTTAAAAGAGAGGTGAGTAACGATGCTAAAACGAGATTTTTTAGAAAAGCCTTATGATTATATGAATGATATTTTATTGTTCCTATATAATAATAAAGGTCAAGCGACACGAAATGAATTAGTAGATTTTTTCAATATTAGTTTACCAACATTGAATGAGTATCTTTCTTTTTTAGAGCAATTTTTGAAAGAAGAGCAACTTCAAGAAAACCTCACCTTAACTGTATTAGGTGACACTCTATATCTAAATAAAGCGCCTACCTTTTCCATGAAAGCAATGATCATGTTGTTCTTAGATAAATCTATTAAGTTTCACATGGTCCAGCAACTCCTCCATAAAAATGAAATAAATGGCGGGTATTTCCAACAGAATTATGCCATTAGCTCTGCTACCTATTATCGAAAAATTGTTGAATTAAATGACTTACTCAATGAGTTTAATTTACGTATCAAACGAGGAAAACTTGTCGGCGAAGAAAAACAAATTCGCTTTTTCTTTTTTAATTTTTTCTGGTTTATCTTTGAAGAAAAAACAGATTTAGAAAAAGAACTGGCCAATCAATACCTAGGATTAATCGAGATATTACAAGAAATCCCCAGAATTACCTTTGACCATACAGAAATTCTCCAAATTAAACTTTGGATGAAAATTTCTTTTCGTCGCATGGTTTTAGAACCCCTGCCAACGATTAGTCCACATGATGTCCAACTCGATCGACCTTTATTTGAAGAAATTAATTTATCTATACATACATATATGAAAAGAATCGACCGTCCATATACAATCAATGAAGCCTATATGTTTTATGACTTTTTTTGTTCCATGCATAATTATTCTGCGAATGCTGCTTTCGCCTTTCGTTTAGCAAAACAACAACGAATTGAAAAAACGTATCTTAACGAAATGAACCGGGTCATTTTAACGTACCTTAAAGCACGTGGTTATTTATCCCATTACGTGCTGCCTATTCGGCTACTTTATATTGAAAATTTACTTTTCCAATTACATGCGCAACTCTATTATTTTTCAGGATTTATTTTACCCTTTGATTATTGGACAATTCAGTCACTTTTGAAAGTCGTACGTCATCCTTTTAGCGAAAGTGAAGTTTACGAATTAGTGGAGATCGCTACAACGAACTTTGCCACAAAAGCCACTGCTTCTAAGTACCAAAATCAATTTACTGAAATTAATTATACACTTATTTTGAATCACATTGCTGAATTAAATGAAAAAAAAATAACGATTGGTGTTTATCACTCACTGAGCAGTGCTTATAGCGAGTTGGTAGCACAAAAAATACAACAGAGTATCGCTGGAAAATATCCGCTGAAAATTGAGCCTTACAACGCAGAAAACCATTATGATTTGCTTTTAATGAATACCAATAATGAACAGCTCGTTGCCCAGTATGACCATTACTATATTTTTTCGGATATTAGTAATCGTTACGACCTACAATCAATTGAAAAAATTATTCAATTGTTATTGGGCAAATAATCTCTAATAAAAAAAGCTTAAGTGCCCTACTCTCAGATGGCTGACTTAAGCTTTTTATTTTACTTTCCCTATTTCCTTAAACGGCGCCATTTTAAATACCACGATTCCTTCAATCGCTTGTATCTCGACAAAGCCGAACGTACGACTATCACTTGAATGCGTACGATTGTCCCCTAAGACAAAGTAATGACCGGCTGGAATCTTCTGAAACAGGCGAAGTTGGGCTGCCGCTTTTTCTGATAAGTCAAAACGACTGGCATTCTCAGGCAGTGCCTCATTATCGCTTGCTATAGGTTCTTCTGAAAGATAAAGTTTTCCCTCGTTTACCCAAATTCGATCACCAGGAACCCCGATAATTCGCTTGACGTACGTACCTTTGCTAGCTAGCGGTGCTTTAAATGCAATCACATCGTACCTTGCTACTTGCTTCGTCCGTTGTACTAAGACTCGTTTCCCTGCGTTAAGTGTCGGCTTCATGGATTGCCCAGCAATTGGGTAGCTAGATGTCTTTAACACAAAAAAGAACACAAAAATGGCGAAAAGAATAGCTGGCATAAAAAATTTAACGACTTGGACGCGTTGTTTCTTTTGGTAGGCTTGCCGCTTTTTTTTAATCTCTTCAGCGGTCATTTTTCTTTTCGGTCCTCTTATTGATTGATGGTTATCTGTTTGCTCAAGCAAATATTCCATTGCTGTGTTAGCCTTTTGCTTTTTTAGCTGATATGTCGCAGGCAACTTTTGCTTCAAGAAGGCGCGCTTAATGTGGCGAATTGTTCGCATAACGGGCTTTATCCATTCTTCCATCGTTTTCTTAAAAGGAAAAGCTTCTTAAATAAACTTTTCCTTTCTTGCTCCTTTTTTCTATTTAACTAATTGCGTTCCTTTTTTTATATAACTACTACGTAACTGGTTTTCCTTCATAAACTGATTCAATGGTTTCTGCGCATCTTGTGCCAGCTCCCAAATACTTTGATTTGCTTCTACAAGATATTCGCTCTTCTCTGTTACTATGTTTTTCCTGATAAGCGGTTGCCTTAGCGACTGCTCTTCCTTTGAGACAGCAGCAGCCTGTAATCTTTCTGCGGAGCTACTTAATGTAACAGCTAAAAAAATGACCCCAAGACAATGTAGTTTCCTTGCTCCCATTAACTTTTTACTGACCATTTTATTAATAGTTATCTTGTTCAAGACGTGTCAGTTTAGTTAAACGTTCCTCTAATTCGCGATAAATCTCAAGTACTTCTACTTTTGATGCTTCGACTTCATTCGAAATACTTTTCGCTCGGTTACCAATATTTAACATTTCTAATTCTGCAGAATTGATTAGATGTTTTGCTTCTACTTTCGCTTCATTAACAATCCGATTGGCTTCTTTTTTGGCAGAAACCATCACTTCGCCAATTTCTTGTTGCGATTTTAAAGCCTCTTCTTGTAATTGCTGATTTTTCATTAATAAATCGTTAATTTGCTGTTTTGCGCGTAGCAGTTCTGTTAACTGCTCACTACTCGGTTCAATATTTTTTGAAACGGCTTGTAGTGTCTTCAATTCTTTTTGAACTTGTTCTAAATTGTCTTCTTTGGCCTCTACTTCTTTTCTTAGAGCAGCTAATTCTCCTTCGTAAACTTGCTTTTCAGCAAGATGTTTGTCATTGACACCTTGTAGTCGACCTAGTTTTACTTCTGCTTCATTTTTTTGCTGTAAACTATTTTGAAGCTCATTCTTTAACTCCTCCATGCGTTGTTTCACAATCACTTCTTGTTGGACAGCCTCTTGTAAGGCTTGTTTTTCGGCTTCTACTTTTTGTAATTGTACAGTTAGTTTTTCAATTTGTTCCTGCAATGCTTGTTGAGTCGTTGTGCTTTCTTCTAATTCTGTCGTTAACGTTTCTACTTGCTTTTCCATTCCTGTAATATCTCCTTTTTTCTCCAACTTTCCTTTTTCTTCTGCTAACTGGTTGTGTAATGTCTGGATATGTTGTTGCTGTTCAGCCGATTCTTTTTCTAATTCTGCCACTTGCTGCGTTAATTCACTTTCTAAACGTTCCATTTGATTATGTACAGTGGTTAATTGTTTTTCTGCATTTTGCAGATTTGTTTGAAGAGTGGTAGCCTCTGTCGTGGTTTCACTGTTTGTTTCCAGTTGCTCTTCCAATTCAAAAATTTCATGTTCCTTTTGATTTAGTATTTCAAGTAATGACTGATTTTTTTCTTCTAATGCTTGTTTTTCCGTTTCTTGTTGGTTCTTTAATTGCTCATTTTCTTCTTGAAGTTTTTTAAAGGCTGTTTCTTTTTTCTGATAGTAGGCGAGCCTTTCTCTTAACGTCGCCATTTCTTTTTCCTGTTGTTCTGGTTTGATTCCGCTAATTATTTTTTCTGGTTCGAATCCTGGCTGAAAAAAGACTTCTTTTTCAAGCGTATCATCCGAAATATCTTTAATTTTTTTGATTAAACGTCTTTTTGTCATCTATATGTCCTTTCTCTCGTCCTTTTAACTAATCACGACAGGCTCCAAATTTGTTTCCAACGTCTCACGAGCATACGTATCAATGGATTTGACAAGGGTTTGCTCTTGATCTCGATAAGTAAAATTAAAATCAATCATGGTAATTTCTTTAACTGAATTCAACGCTGCAATAAGTGCTACAATATTGTCTTGGCCTGTTTGAAATTCATGGTAACTTAAGCCAACTGAAAAAACAGACAGTGTCAAGGTTTGTGTTTTTTCACTTCTAATTATTGTGATACTCGTCTCTCCGAAGTAAGGACGCCATTCACGCGCTAATTGTAATTCATAATTAGTCAAGACAGCGGCCGATTCTGCCGAAACAGCTTGCTTCCAGGGAAACTGATTTAAGGCTGTTTTTTTAATCGCTTGTTTTTTTATTTTGTCACCTTGAGTAGCTTGGCCTTGTGCCAAACGCTCGATCCGTTGTTCCATGCGGATATTTCGTTGATTTAATTGATAATATGTATAAACAATTCCTAACAATAATACGCTAAGTAGACAAACACTAAACAATAAATAAATCATTAAACGACTATTTTTCTGATACTTATAGAAATTTATTTTCCTCTTTAATGTCCGGTCCTCTGAATCCAGTTTTTCGACAAGTAATCGCAAATACAATTGATAGCTTACAAATAAAAATAAGCAACTACTCATTAAAAGTACAACAATCATCATACAAATATAATCTCCTTTATGTCATCGCTCGACAATCAAAACTTGTAAAATCACCTGTTACGCTCTTTAAAAACTCTATATAGTATTGATTGTAACATTCCGTTTGAGCCTTGCCAACAACTTTATTTAAAATACAATGATAAAATTTTATATTTTATATTTATATTTTAATTTTTAAAATATAAAACAAAAAAAGAGAGATGCCACTTGGCCATCTCTCTCGCTTTTACTCAAACTATGTTTAGCGAACCGAACTAGATCAGTCGCTTTTAAAAAAATCCAATTAGTCTTTGTTGATTTCATAGTAGCTATCGTTCTTTATGTAGCTGAATTTGCTTTTGCTGGGGCTGAATCGCTACTAAGTCCAACACTGATGCCTAAGGCACGATCAACTTCTTCCATAATATCAAGTCTCAAATGACAAACTTTTTCTTTCAAGCGACCCTTATCGATTGTTCGAATCTGCTCTAAAAGAATCACTGAATCTTTTTCAATGCCTGTTTCATCAGAATTAATCCCGATATGTGTTGGCAATTTTGGCTTTGCCATTTTGGCTGTAATCGCCGCAACGATAATCGTTGGGCTAAAATGATTACCTAAGTTATTTTGGACAACAAGGACAGGTCTGACGCCACCTTGTTCCGAGCCCACTACTGGGGAAAGGTCTGCAAAATAAATATCTCCGCGTTTGACCATAGTGGAACCTCCTATCTAGTTATATTCTCTGGGGATTCTTTGTGAGAAAGTACATGCAACTTCATAATGAATGGTTTCTAATTTTTCGGCTACCATTTGTAACGTATTTTCTTCATTGCCATCTTTTCCAACTAATGTAACGACTGAGCCGACAGGAACTTCTTCTGCTAAACGAATCATACATTGATCCATACACACTCGTCCGACGATTTCGCAACGCTTACCATTCACGAGCACTGTAAATCCTTGGAGATGACGCAACCAGCCATCTGCATAGCCGATTGGCACTGTCCCAATCCATTCTTCAGCTTCAGTTACGTAGGTTTCGCCATAGCCAATTCCTTCGCCAGCCGCTAAGCGTTTTACATGGATGAGTTCACTGGTCAACCGTAAGGCCGGCTTTAACGCATAGCTTGGGGCAAGCTTATTACCTGAAGGGTTCAATCCATACATGGCTACCCCATAGCGAATCATGTTTCCTGGCACATCAGGATGCCATAACGCTGTCGCACTATTGCTAACATGGACATACCGAGGTAACTCTTCTAAAACTGCTAGAACAGCCTTAAAACGCCCTGCTTGTTTTTCAAAATAGCTTGTATCGATTTCATCAGCTGTTGAAAAATGAGTAAAAATCCCTTCCCATAAAAATTCTTTGTGGGATTGAACAAACCGCACTGCTTGCTTAGTCTCTTCTGGGGTTAAAAAGCCAATCCGTCCCATGCCAGTATCGACTTTTAAGTGAACACGTAATGGCGTGTTACTCTCAGGCGTTAGTTGTTGAAGAGCAGCTTCTAACCATTCTTGTGTAGCTACCGTTACAGATAAATCATATTGAATCAACAAAGGCACATAAGCTAAGTCTACCACACTCAAAATTAAAATGGGGTCCTGAACACCTGCTTCTCTCAATTCAATTGCTTCATCCAATAAGGCGACACAAAAACCTGTCGCGCCACCTTTTTTCGCCGCTTTGGCGGATTCTACGGCGCCATGCCCATAGCCGTTCGCTTTTACAACCGCAAATAAAGCGGTTCCTTCTGGCAAACGTTGACATTCCTTTTGGACATTTTCAGTAATTGCTTGCGTATCGATATGTAACCGTGTAGGACGATGCCATCCAACGACCATTGTACATCCTTCTTTCTTCGTTGCTTCTATTATTCGCTTTCTAAAACAATTTGTGCAATCGCCATAGTATCTGTGTGCGTAATCGAGACAAACACTTTACCATTATGGGGCGAGTTTGCTACGTATGGTGCACCTGTTTTTTCAGTCAGCACCTCAATATCTTGTAAACCAACTTTACCAATCCCTGTGCCCCATGCTTTAGAGAACGCTTCTTTACAAGCAAAACGACCAGCTAAAAATTCTATTTGACGTTTTGTAGATAACTTTTCAAAAAGGGTCAATTCGTTAGGTGTTAAAACCCGTTGAATAAATGATCCTTGTTTTTCAACAATCGGTTTTATCCGACTTAATTCTACTGCGTCAATACCAATTCCCTTTATCATTTTCCGCCTTACTTCCTATTTAATATAGTTACTCCGAATTACCTTTCATTTTAACAAAATTTCAAAATTTTTCCACTGATTCGCTAAAAAAATAAAGAATGTTTTACAAGATCCTCACACAAATTGAAGTACCATACGTTTTCTTCCTATTTACATTTTTATAAAATTTTTCTGAATTTTTATAAAAGTAAGAAAACAACTAAGAAGTATCGGAAAAAAAGCAGGAAACTAAGTGGATGTTCTGATATTTTATAGAAAATTTTGGCTACTTATGGGAGAATAAAAAGAAAAAGGAGAAAAACGTATGACTTTAACTTCTCGGCAAAAAAAGTTACTTCGTTGCGCCCTGTTTATTTTTACTTTGTTGCTCTACATATTTCCAATCTTATTTAAAAATCCCAGCCTATTTTTTCTCTTGCAACTGGTTTGGATTATAACCATTCATTTGCTACAACAAAAAATGAAACTCTTCAATGTAACTTCCCCGTTGAAAACTTGGATAATTTTGGCGTTTTTCTTTTTCTATATCATTTTGATGCCTTTTTTACTTTTTTTAAGTTTTTCTATTTAACGATTATCTACCAAAAAAGAGCGAGTGTTCCGTTCATAGACGGAACACTCGCTCTTTTGATTATTTGGCGTTTTCGCGAATGACGAAACCACGTTTTTTATCGTTATGACGTTTGCCGCCACGTTGATCTTTATTTTTGCGGTCGCTATTTTTGTAATTACGGTCGCCATCTTTATGGTTTTTGTTGCCACGATAGCTGCCACCTTTACCATTGCCACCACGGTTGCGATTACGGTTGTTCCCACCGCCACCACCACGGCCATTTTTGTTAAAGCCTTTTTTATTTGAAGGCAATGGTCGTTCTGGGGTAATTTTTACAGGAACCGCATCTGCTGGATCTTTCGCTACTGTTTTTAATAATAACGCAGCTAAGTCTGTCGCTGAATATTTTTCTAATAACGCTTCAGCAGATTCTAGATATTTGTCTAAACCATTTTCTTCTAGATCACTTTCGATGGTTTCAACAGCTGCACTTAATTGTCCTTTAAATGCTTCTTTTTCGGTTGGTGGACGTAATGGTGTCATCCGTTTTTTCGTTAGGTTTTCGATGACATGTAAGTAACCCATTTCGTTTGGTGTTACAAACGTCACAGACATACCGCCTTTACCAGCACGACCTGTCCGACCAATACGGTGAACATAACTTTCTGGATCTTGTGGAATATCGTAGTTATAGACATGGGTGACACCTGAAATATCTAACCCACGTGCTGCTACATCTGTTGCCACTAAGATATCTAAGTTACCATTTTTGAATGAACGTAAAACACTCATCCGTTTTTGTTGTGATAGGTCGCCATGGATGCCTTCTGCTTTGTAACCACGCGCTTCTAACCCGCGGGCAAGTTCATCAACACGGCGTTTTGTCCGACCAAAGACAATGGTCAATTCTGGGGTTTGCACGTCTAGTAAACGTGTCATAATGTCAAATTTTTCAAAGTCTTTTGAACGTACATAATATTGATCAATTAAATCAGCCGTCATTTCTTTGGCTTTAATCTTCACATGTTCTGGTTGTTTCATGAATTTCACGCCAATATTCTTGATTGCTGGCGGCATAGTTGCTGAAAATAGAAGTGTTTGACGTTGTTCTGGCACTTGTGAGATGATTTTTTCAATGTCTTCCAAGAAGCCCATGTTTAACATTTCATCTGCTTCGTCTAAAACTAATGTTTCAACAGTTTCTAATTTCAAGGTACGACGATTAATATGGTCTAGTAAACGTCCTGGTGTACCTACAACGATATGTGGACGATCTTTTAGTCCACGGATTTGGCGACCGATATCAGCCCCACCGTAAACGGCTTGGACGCGAATCTTTTTATCGCGGCCTAAACGGAATAACTCTTCTTGTGTTTGGATAGCCAACTCACGGGTTGGTGCAATGACTAATCCTTGAATAACGCGATTGTCTGCGTCAATTTTGTTAAGCATTGGTAAGCCAAAAGCAGCGGTTTTCCCTGTTCCTGTTTGTGCTTGTCCGATTACGTCTTTTCCTGCTAACGCTAACGGAATTGTTTCTGATTGAATAGGGGTTGCTTCCTCGAAGCCTGCGCGTTCTACCGCTGATAATAATTCTGGCGCTAAACCAAGTTCTTTAAATTTCAAATGATATCCTCCTAGATTTTGTTTCGGAAAGAACGATTTCTTCCTAGTTTCAGGTGTCTTCACTTTCAGTTGTTAAAAAGAAATCCATTATAGTGTGCCAACTATTTCTTCTTTCCTGATTTCACCGAAAAATTCACCTTATGGCATTAGAAAAGCCAAACGTGGTCGTTCAGCTTCACATTTATTATTAAACATAGAAATAGATCTATTTTATTTACTACGATTCAATTTTTCTCGTCATCTTCCGGCAATAGGTCATTCTATCATAGAATCCCATTTTCAGCAAGTTTTATGAAACTTATTTACTTTTCCAAAAGTGCATCGATGACTTCACGAAGTCCCATCCCGTTACTTCCCTTTAAAACCACCATGTCTTCTGGCTGTAAGACTTTTTTGACAGCTTCAATCAACTCATTTTTTTCTTCTTTTTTAAAAGAATGAATGTTAGCTGGTGCATAGGTTTCTTGCAATTTATCAGCTAAATAAGCCATTTCAGAACCATATAAAAAGACTTCTTCAATCGCATCTGGGGCTAAATGCTGCGCCATTGCTTGATGCATGGCAGCAGAATCAGGACCTAATTCCAGCATGTCTCCTAAAACAGCAATTCGTTTTCCTACTTTGGACATTTTGCTAAAACTGTCCAGAACAAGACCCATAGCTGTCGGATTGGCATTGTACACATCACTTAAAATTTCGGCACCATTCGCTGCTTTCAGCCATTCTGTCCGATTCTTTGTTAGTTCCGCTGTAGCCAATCCTTTTTGAATCTCACTATCCGTTAATTGGAAATAACGACCAATGCCAATTGCGATTAATGCATTGGTGACATTATAGGTTCCTGGCACTGGAATCGTAAACGTCATTTGTGTATCACTGATTTTGAATGAGGTTTGCTCTTTGGCTTCATTTGTGACGATTCCTTGAAGTTGACTTTCCTGGCTAAAACCAAAAGTAATCACTTGTTGCGTGACTTTTTCCACCAATGGTTCTAGCAAAGGTTCATCGCTTGGCACAAATAAACTACCGTCTTTGGCTAAACCATCTACGATTTCCATTTTTGCTTGTGCAATGCCTGCTCGTGAGCCTAAATTTTCCACATGGGCTTCGCCAATCATTGTGATGGCAGCAACTTCTGGCTGAGCCAGATTGGAAAGGAAAGAAATTTCCTGAGCATGATCCATGCCCATTTCTAAAATCAGTTTTTCTGTTTCATCAGGCATGTGTAAAATAGTATAGGGTAAGCCAATTTGATTATTGTAATTGCCTTGCGTTTTGTAAGTCACAAACTTTTCAGATAACACAGCAGCAATTAAATCTTTAGTGGTAGTTTTTCCATTACTGCCAGTCACAGCGATGACATTCGGTTGCATTTTATTTAAATAATAGGTAGCTAATTTTTGCATAGCAACCAGTGGATCAGTAACATGCAAAACAGGCAATTGTTGCGGCGCATCGACTAAATCCTGTCCCCAAAAAGCGGCCTGACAGCCATTAGCCATGGCACTCTCAATAAAACGATGACCATCATTTTCACCTTGTAAAGGAACAAAGAGATTTCCTTTCACAATTTTACGACTATCAAATTCAATGCCTGTTAAAGGAAAATCAGGCCATTGTTGCCAATCATTACTGGCTTCAACCGCTTGCGCTACTTCCCAGAAGGTTAATTTCATTATGTTTTGCTCCTCTGACACAGGGACTGGGACATGCCAAAGTCTTGTCATGTCCCAGTCTTGTGTGATTTTTTCTTCTTAGTTATTATAAAATTCTTGGCGTTGTTTAAAACGATTCAAAGCTAACTGAATCAGTTCCTCAATTAAATCACTGTATTTCAAGCCCATATTTTCCCACAGTAAAGGATACATACTAAAGTCAGTAAAACCAGGCATGGTGTTCAATTCATTCAGGAATAATTCGTTTTTGCTTGTTAAGAAGAAATCACAGCGACTTAAGCCACTTCCATCTAACATAATATACGCTTTTTTAGCGTATTCTTGCGCTTGATGAGCTACTTCTTCTGGAACATGCGCTGGGATTTGCATTTCAATCGTGTTATTGATGTATTTTGCATCATAATCATAGAAAGCGACATCTTTCACCACTTCACCAGGTAAAGTCGTACGGACATCTTCATTTCCTAAAATGGCTACTTCAATTTCACGTGCTTCGATCCCTTGTTCAACAATTGCTCGGGCATCATAACGGAAAGCTTCTTCCAATGCTTCTTGCAATTCTTCACGATTTTCCACTTTGCTAATTCCGACACTAGAACCCATATTGGCAGGTTTAACAAAGACCGGATAAATTAAAGAACCTTCACATTTTTCAAAGACTTCTTTTGGATTTCCTTTCCAGTCACTTCTTAAAACTGGCACGAATGGTACTTGTGGAATGCCAACAGTTTGTAAAAGATATTTCGTCATGATTTTGTCCATTGCGTTAGCACTAGCTAAGACACCCGCGCCTACATAAGGCATATTAATGGTTTCCATGAATCCTTGAATTGTTCCATCTTCACCATTTGGCCCATGTAAAACAGGGAAAACAATCGCTTCTTCTTCATAAATTTCCGAAGGACTGATTCGTTTTCCTGAAAATTCGCCTGTTTCTTCAGGTGTTTGTGCCCAAGTTAAATGTAAAACTTCTTTATTTTGTGGTCGTTCAGATAAAAGAGGGCCTTTTACCCATTGACCGTCTTTACTAATAAAGACTAACTGTACTTGATAATATTTATAATAGATTGCATTTAAAACGGAATATGCAGACAAAACAGACACATCGTGCTCTTCACTTCTGCCGCCATACAACAAAATAATCTTCAAATGCTTGTCCTCCTAGTTTCTTTCCTGTCTTTTAGAAAAAATTATTTTTCAAATTATCCTTACTTATTTTAGCATAAAACCCAGTTTCATAATAGAAGCAAATTTAGTGAAGGAAAAATTCTTTGCTTGCCTTTTCCTTGCTAAAGACTCCGTTTCACCAGCTCAATAAGGGCTTGTTTAAACGTTGTTCTATCTTGGTCTGTAAAAGGTTTAGGTCCTTTCGTTCGGCCACCTTTTCGCCGAATTTGGCCACTAAAATAGCGTTGTTCTAACAAGCCATCAATATTTTCTTTCGTATATTGATAACCCAGTTGATGTAAAACCAACACTCCTTTTGGCAAAACCAAGGAAGCTAAGCCATAATCTTGTGTAATTAAAAGATCCCCTTTTTTTATTAACTGCACAATTTTAAAATCAGCAGCATCCGCTCCTTTATCAACATACACAAAAGAGACATTTTCTGGATAATCTTTTAAGGAATAATGATCTACACTAGTAACAATCACCACATCCAAAGCTTTCTCTACAGCGACTTCAATAACCGTCTCTTTCACAGGTGAACCATCGCCATCGACAAAAATTTTCATTCATTTCCCTCGATTCTTCCTTGCTCTAACCATTTGGGATGACGTTGAAAATAGTGTTGTAATTCGTCAAAAACGACTTCTTTAACCACTTCATATAACTCTGTATTTCTTAAAATGGTTTTCGTTGCATCAGTGTAGCGGGGCTTTGGTATCGTAATGGCTAAAACAAAATCAAATTCTGCTAAAAAACTATCTGCTGTCACAGATAATGAATAATGTTGCTCCTCTAAAAATTGATTAAAGGCGGCCACTACACCATCAAGAAAGCCCTCATAGTGGGTTCCACCAAGACTGGGATAATGCCCATTAACAAATGTTTTTTGCACTTGCGGCGCATGATTTTTACTCAAAATAAATTGAACAAGGGCCAATTCTGTTTGCTTGGCTTGAATAATCGGTGCAGCTTTTCTAGTTAATGGGTTATCTTTTTCAAATAAATAATTACTTAAACCTTTAGGGTAATAACAAAGATTTTTTTGTTCCTCTTCTTGTGTTAAGAGAATCTTTAAGCCTGGATTCAACATGGCAATCTGTTGACATTGTTGTAAAACACGCATATAAGAAAGTGATTCTGTACCAAAAATTTGCGTATCTGGCCAAAACAAGACTTCAATTCGTTCCTGGGTTTCTTCAATAGGTAATAATAATCGTTTTTTCAATTGCCCTTGATGGTAAATAAAAATAGTTCGCTGTTTTTCTTGATCGATACTGATCCCTACTTGTTTTGAGAAGGCTTGTAAAACAGATAAATACAGAAAAGGTGGTTCTAAATCGACTTGCTTTTGTTCAAAAACAAGCGGTCGTGTGGAAGATACCTGAAAAGAGATTTGTTGACGCGATAACTGTATAGCAATTTTCCCTTGATTCTTTTCAATGAAAAACTCTAATAAACCGTTAATTGTCTGAACAAGTAAATTCTCTAAGCCGACTAAGCCAGTCGTTCCAATGAACGCTTCTGGTCGTTTTTGAATCCGTTCAATAAATTCATCATTTTCTAAAACTGTTAAAAGATGTGCAACACTCATCCTGCTGCCTCCTTTGCAATCTGTTTCTTTTAATTATAATGAAAAAAAGACCAGAAGAAAAGCCACACACGACTTTTCTTCTGGTTTTCTTCTTTAACGAATTAAATCAATATTCGGATGCTCAAGAACGTGATTCACTTGTTTGACCGTTGTCAAAGGAATATCTCCTTGAATCGTATGTGCAAGGACCCCATTGACTGTGGCAAAGGTAACTGCCTTTTCTAACGACCAATTTTGGCTATAGCCATATAAAATCCCCGCCGCATAAGCATCACCAGCACCAATTCGATCAAGATTAAGAAGCGGTCTTTTTTCACTCTGTTGGTACTCATTTTGGGTATATAAATACCCACTTAAGTAGTTTTGATTTTGGGAATGACTTCTCGTTGTCCCAGCAAACCATTCCAAATTGTATTGAGACATGAAACGCTGAATCAGTTCAGTTTCTTGTGCCTCACCTTCTAAATCTTCTCGCGGAATGAAACCCAATAGCTCGACCAAATCACGTCGACTGCCAAAAACAATATCACAATAAGGTAAAATGCGTTCGTACTGTTGACGCATAAAGAGTGCGCTATTTGCTGTATTCAAACTAGGTCGATAATTAAAGTCAAAACAAACTTTCTTTTGATAGGCATGCGCCTTTTGAGCAAGTATCAAAGCAGCATCACGAGTTTTTTCAGTTAAACTTAACGAAATACCACAAATATGCACCATATCTACTTCCGCTAAAAAGGCCTCAAAATCGTAGTCCTTCGCCTCGCTGATGCCAAAAGCACTCTGATGGCGATTTTGATAAGTTACTTGTGTGGGGCGGATTCCATAACCCATTTCTGCAAAAAAACTACCAATATGATCGCCCTTTTCTCCTACCCATTGATCTGAAATTCCTAACTTCCTTAGCGCTGCTTTGCCAGCTTCACCAAGACGATTGGCAGGTAATTTCGTAATCAATGCTGTTTCTAGTTGAAAATGAGCCAAATTTGCTAAGAGATTTACGCCAGTCCCTACAAAGTTCATTCTTAACTGCTCTGTTTGTTCTAACATTAGATACTCTGGCGGAGTGAAACGAAGCATGACTTCACCAAACGCAGCAATTTTCATCTTTGCCACCTACTTATTCAATGTGTTTTTCATCATGGTTAGTAACGTTTTCACGTCTTCTGTTCTAGTGTCCCCTGTTTCTTGATCGATAATTGAGCTGTAGACATGAGGAATGATTTTTTTAACGCCGGCATCCACCGCAATTTGAACAATTTCTTCAAAGTTTTCTAAATCAATGCCCCCTGTTGGCTCTAAATAAAAGTCATACTTGGCACAAGCTGCTGCTACTGCTTGGTATTCTTCTTTGTGAGCCAAGCCTTTCATCGGGAAATATTTAATGGAACTGCCCCCCATGTCTTTCAACAATTTGATGGCGGTTTCGATAGGTACTTCCGCCGCTGGCGCACCCGAGCTTAACGGACCTGTCGCAATGTTAACATAGCCAACTTTGCCTGTGGGTGAAACCAAGCCATTAATCACTGTTTCGTCTTGACGAAGTAAGGCCCGCGAAGCGCCGACACCTGTGAAAACTTGGTTCACGTGTTGCGGTTGTAGAACTTCTGATAAGCGAGCCACCATTTGACTTTGATTAGGATCGCCAGCCCCTAAGCCGACAGATAAAGCGTTGTTGGTTGCTGCTTGGTATTTTTTCATATCGTCAATGGCTGCTTCATCGGTTTCATAGTTTTTTGAAAGGACGCCTAACACAACATGCCCTTCTGCTGCTTCATAACAGGCTTGGGCATTTTCTACTGAATTGGCTAAGACGTTTAAACAAATGCGTTCTTCTAAATAATTAGGTTTTAATGACATGACTTATTTCTCCTTTGTGTCCATAATTTCTTGTAATCGTTGCACGATTTTGTTCATTTCTTCTTGATTGACAGAACGAATGTCAAATTCAATGATGCCATTGTTGGCTTGATATTCTCGCGTATAAATAGCTGGACTTTCTGCTTTTAATGCTTGGATGACTTCCTTGGCAGTTTTTCTGCCGTCCACTTTGACACTGGCGCGATAAATGTCTCGGCCAGCGCCATCTTGGACGATTTTGGCGGTTAAATCTGATAAGTTGTTGATGGCTTCAACAAACGGTTTTAAGCGCTCTTGCATCGAAGCCCCTGATTCACTGCCATGTGCCAAGTATTCTTCCACTGCTTGCGTAAAGCCCAAGATATTGTCTTTGCCAATTTTCATTGCTCGACCAATGCCTTTGCCTTGTAGGCGCACCCAGTCAATGTATTCTTTTTTCCCGACCACTAAACCGGCACTTGGCCCTTCAATTGCTTTGGCGCCGCTGTAAATCACCAAATCAGCGCCTGCTTCAGTGTATTTGAAAAGATCTTCTTCTGCTGCCGCGTCAACAATTAGCGGCACCTTGTGGCGTTGCGCCACTTTGGCCGCTTCGGCCACCGTCAGCATACTTTTTTGCACGGTATGGTGGCTTTTGATGTATAGAATGGCCGCTGTTTTTTCAGAAATCATCATTTCCACGTGTTCTGGACTGCACATGTTGGCGTAGCCAGCTTCCACCACTTGGCCGCCACCTTGCGCTACCATGACTTCTACAGGCGTGCCGTAGTCCACGTTGTGCCCTTTAGGTAAAACAATCTCCCGCTGTTCGATTTTTTCTGTATAGGGATGATACGCGTGGTACAAGCTGCCTTTTCCAATCAAGGCAGCCACCGATTGGGCAATCCCCGCCGAAGCCGAGGAAACGATTTGGGCATCTTCTACCTTCAACAAGTTGGCTAAAAAGGCCCCTGTTTGCACACTAAGTTCACTCATTTCAAAGAAATGTTCGCCGCCGAATCGTTGAGCTGCTAGGACTGCCTCCGAAACTTTGGAGACACCTAGAATGGTCATTTTGCCAGAAGCATTAATGACTTCTTTTAAGTGGAATTTTTCGTAACTAATTGTCATAGATTTGTCCTCCAATAATTGTTTTGATTGGGCGAATTTGCTCTTTGGCTACTCGTGTCAATCCATTAGAATCAGTCAATGTTTTTTCTTCTGCTTGAATCGTGAAAATCGTTAAATCAGCATCTTTACCTATTTCCAACGTGCCTTTTTGCGTTAAATGGAAATTCTCAGCAGGAGCCTTGGTTACCTTTTCAATAATTTCTGGCCAATCATAGCCGACCACACGGAGTTTTTCCATCGTTGTGGCTAAATCATAAACAGGACCATTTTCTCGGTTACGGATGTAGATATCTGTGCTAATTGATGCAGCTTTCATTCCCTCGCGCAACGCTGTTTCAGCTACGTGAAAATTGAAACTATCCGTACCATGCCCGATATCAAATACGACTCCTTTGTTGTACGCTTGCCAAGCGAAATCTTTTATTTTATCCGTTGCTTGGTCTAAGATACCATTTTCTTTCCCATTAAAACAATGGGTTAGGACATCCCCTTTTTCCATCAAGGCTAAAATTTCATCTAAATGAGGCGGTGCTGATCCAATGTGAACCATTAAGGGAATTTCTTGGTTCTCTTGCTGAATCTGTTTGGCCAATTCTAAAGGCGTAATGCCGTTATCGCCAATAACGGTCCTACTCATACGGGCTTTAATCCCTACAACAAAATCTGGTAATTCTTGAATCGCTTTTTTGACTAAACTCGCTTGTACTTTACTTAAATCTGCGAGTTCGTCCTGAGCAACGATGCCCCATTTAGAAATATTGACTAATCCAAAAACATTTGTTTTTGCTTGCTGCGCTAAGTCATAAAATTCATGAATGTTTTCAGCACCTGTTGTCCCAGCATCAATCACTGTCGTAACACCCTTTTTGACCCCAATTTCATCTGGATAATCATAATAAAGAGCCATTTTTTCAAAACAATGAACGTGATCATCTATCCAGCCTGCGGATACATAAGTACCTGGTTCTAAGTGGATAGTTTCTTTTGCAGAACCTGAAATAGTTGCTGCAACAGCAGCTATTTTTTTCTCTTTAATTGCAATTTCAACAGGCATACCATCTACTGTCTGTCCATTTTTTATAAGTAAATCGTAGTCCATATTCTTCCCTACTTTTCTATAAATCTAAATTTTGTCCAAGGCTTAATGAATTCTAATAATACAAGTTCTTCTTCTATAATACGCCCTACTCGGTTTTTGCGTGAGTCTTGATGTGGTTCTAAAACGACTTGTAATTCATTTTTGTATTTTCCAAATGCATCATTTCCCACAACAACATCTCCAGGTTGTAGCATTGCTTGATTATCATGTGGGGGATTAACTTCATTTTTATATTTTTTACGCACTTCTGTGGAACGAATCATCTGCTGAGTGATATCTCCACGGCGAAAATGTTGATTTTTTGTTACGATTTCTTTTTCAATTTCAGAAGTCGCTTCTTCAAAAACAATGGTCAATTCTGTTTGATAACGATTCAACTGACCCAATGCTTCTAATTCTTCGTTGGAAGCATAAGCATTTCCAATAACAACATCATCAATTAAATTTGTTGCAAATAAATGTTTAGCTTGAACAGTGACTGGCAACTGTCTATGCATTTCTAAAGTAGGTAGCCCATCATTCACATCCCAAGGACCAATTTCACCTACCTGTGATGAAATAAAAGCAGCTGTCCGAATACCTTCCTTTTTAAAACGGATGCTACATTTTTCAAAGAAATCATACGGCAATGCAGTTCCCGCTTGTGGATAAAAGTTATGACAACCATATAAGAAAGGTCGATTCGCTTCATACGTCAAAATGTTATCAAGATAAGCGACATCATTACTCATATTCAACTCAATAGCCACGCCGAATGGATTAAACGTCAACATGGCTTCTTTATTTCCATCAAACCCTGTATCCAACCGAATCCCATCAGCTCCTAATTCGCTGAAAAAAGTCAAATCATCATATGAAATTTCCAATTCATCAAAGATACTTGGAACGACATCTAAAATTGTTTCAAATCCTAAATTTTTCGCATAACTAATTAATTCTTTAAATTTTTTCTGAACCGCTTCTTTGCCATCGGTCACTTCTAACATACTCATAAAAATTCGAGTAAACCCACATTCGCTGGCTTTTTTTAAATACGCTTTATCTTGATTGATATCACTATGATCTGGATAAACTGATACACCTAATGCTCTTTTCATCTTCGTTCTCACACTCCGCTATTTTCAAATTTATTTCGAAATTTCCAAGCAATCACCGAGCTACACAAGATTGTTGTAGAGCCAACGAGCAATACTGGTTGATTTAGAAATCCGCCAATTATCATGGAAAGAGTAATACAAACTGCCGTAAAAACCAACGTCTTTACCAAACCAAATTGATAAACAACAGTAGGCAACTGCCCTTTTTCTATAATAATTTGACTAACGATAAAAAAGAAAATGAACCAAATAATCATCTTATACGCTCCTGACTTTCTTCTCTGACTTAGAAGGGGCAGGATATTCATATCAGAACACCCGCCCTAACATTTTTTAATTTTTTGCTGCTTGTTCAGCTGCTAATTCTTCTGCTTCTTTATCCAATTGTTGTTTTTCATAAACTTTGAAAAATGGATAGTAGATAGCCATTGTAATTAAGAAGTTAACAATCACTAATACTGCGGCCGAGAAACTCCAATTGGTACTCATCCAAGCAGCAATTGGTGCTGGAATTGCAAACGCTAAGCGTGCAGCCATCATCGGAATTATATTAGCGACTGTTAAGAAATAAGATAACGTTGTGGTAATTAACGGTGCCACGATAAACGGAATACCTAAAATAGGATTCATTACGATAGGCGTTCCAAAAATAACTGGTTCATTAATATTAAACAAGCCTGGTAAGAACGATAAACGGCCAAGACTTTTCAGATACGTTGATTTAGAAAACATCATTAAAACAACTAAAGAAAGCGTAGTTCCAGCGCCACCAATCCAGATAAACCATTGTAAAAACTGTTCTGTAAAAATATTAGGTAACTGATGAACGTTTGCGCCATTGGTAAAAGCTTCAAGGTTTTCTGCAATCGACATATCCCAGAAAGGACGAATAACTGGGCCCATAATCGCTGGACCATGAATCCCTAAAACCCAGAAGAAACAGATTAAGAAGACTGTTAGTAAGCCGCCAAATAAACTGTTACCAGCAAGGATACCTTTAAGTGGCATTAATAACGTACTCAAGAAACCATTCAAATCAAAACCAATTACGTGGCGAATAACCCAGAATAATAAAAGAATAACTGCTCCTGGAATTAACGCAATAAATGAATTTGACACTTCAGGCGGTACGCCATCTGGCATCTTAATCATAATATCTTTTTCAATAAAGAAGCGATAAATTTCAACAGATAACAGCGCTGTTACAATCGCACCAAATAAAGAAGCTGAACCTAAATTTGCTAAATTAATATAGCGCCCTGCTGTAATGACGTTGTCAACATCTTCAAAGACACGTGTTGGTGGTGCCGCTGTTACTAAAAAGGCCATTAATGCTAAAATTCCGCACGTCAAAGAGTCAAGCTTATAACTTTTGGCCAATGATGAAGCAATCCCAAATGTTGCATAAAGTGCAAGTAACCCCATCGTATAGCGGGAAGGAATATCTAAAATTGCTTGATAAGGTTCAATCAATTTTGTGTATGCCTCAATTGGAATATTTTGAAAAATTGTAAAGAATGAGCCCACAATTGTTAAAGGCATCGTTGCAATTAATCCTTTTCTAATCGCTGTCATATGGCGTTGCGAACCAAATTTATTCGCAATCGGCATTAACTTAACTTCCATCCACTGTACAAAACCATTCATTTGTTAATTCCTCCGTTCAACTAATAAAAATAATAATTATTTCGCATTTATAATAACATAGTAACATTATAATGTAAACGCTTATTCTTATTTGTGACAGAGAAAGTGCAAAACAAAAGGCTTTTTCTTATTATAAAGAAACTGGGAATATTGCACCAAAAATCATTGCGCCTAAAATTGCGCCCCCAGCGATTGGTTTTTTCCAAATGTAAAAACCTAAAGCTCCTAATGTAGCACCAATCCCAATAGGAATCGAAGCACCCGCCGCACTCAAAATAATTAACGGGCCTAAGAAGCGTCCTGAGGCATTACCAGCCCCCATCATCACATCCGCACCAAAAGTGGAATTTCCTTGATTGATAGTAAATTTCCGAATCAACACAATTACGCCACCAACTGCTAACCCTAGTAGCGCACCTGTTAAAAGTGCTAAGCCAAAGTTTTCTACAGGTGCTTTAATACCCATGCTGAGGAAAATTGCAGGTACGCCAATCCCGATCCCCGTTAAAATTGAGCCACCTAAATCTAAAATCCCGACTAAAGAACCTTCTAAAATTCGTGCAAACAGGAAACTTGCACCAAATGCTGCGGCAGCGCCATAAGAACCACCATCTAAACCAGCTTTTAGCATCGCAACAATTGAAACTTCATTAAAGGCGCCCACACCATAAACTACATACATATGTGTTCCTGCAAAAATTGCCGCTGACATAATCCCGACTAAAATGGGAAAGCCCCAATCAGCATACCAAAAACTTTTGCCTTTTAAACCTTCTTGAATTTCTTGTTCTTGTTGTGCCCATTCATTTTTTTCTTGCTGTTCCATCTATGAGACCTCCTTTTTTCTATTTAACGGTGAAGACATTGTGTAAATTATTTAACCATTGAGGAATAGACAAGCGGAAACTTTCGATCATTTCTAAGTCGAACCCTCGGAAGAAGCCACTTAAAATAAATAATAAGATAATGGCACCAAGCATGCCGCGTGTCATTCGGGTCCACCCTAAATCATCGACACCTTTACCGATTAAGATCCCTAATACAACTCCTGGGACAGCATTGCCCATGACTAATTGAGATAATCCGCCAAATAATGTTCCCCAGAAACCCGTCCGTTTTCCTGCATCTAAAGCCGCTAGCCAGAATAAAACAGGCATCACAGTATTGATTAAAATCGTTGCTGCAGGTACCAACACCGCAACCGCTGTTACTTGTAGCGATTCTGGAATTGCTGCAGCTGTACTATTTAAGAAAGCCACAGTCGCCATTCCTACAAAGGCCCCGACAATCCCCATTTTTTTGGGATTATGCATCGTTTTAGTGACATCTTTATCCTTTACCAATAAAATTGCTGCAGCCCAGTTAGGCACAATCCGGTGGGTCACATCTTGTGTAAAGGCCCCTGCTCCGACGGCCGAAGCCCAAGCATTAAAGAAAAAACCTAAACCAAAAGAAAAGTGTGATGCTGGATCTCCTTGTGCCGCGTTCATTTCTCCTAATGTTCTAAATGCCCCTAACCCTTGCGTTTGTGGTGCATGAAACATCCGAGCAGCGCCTGCGCCAGCTGCAAAACCTAGTAAACCACCAATAAGCAATGACTTCAGCAAAATGATTACAAATTCCATTCCTTCTTCCTCCCTTTATACGCCTCTTTTTGAAAGAAACGGAACTACTACTGCGTTCGGTTCTTTAATTGTTTCCGTTAAAAAATCAACTTCTTCGACTGCAATGGCTTGGATTTCCACTTCTACAGCTAGTTCGACATGATAAATCACTCTCTTTCTAGGAAAGAAGAAGAACAGAAATTTTTCTGTATAAACTTGTTCTTTTGCCTGACGAATAGTTACTTCTTTCGGTTCAATCCGGATGAGGACCTCTGTTGTTTCTTTTAATACTTTTTTTGAAACATCATTCAATGCACTTGCAAAAGCTTCATTCTTCTTATTACCTTTTCCAGAAACAATCACGGTTTGTGTTGACCGTTTTGTGGCATCCATAATTACCGCTCCTTTCTAAGTTACTACTTTCTATGCTCCGTGTTTCTTAATAAATGCTTCAGTTACTCGTTTACCAAGTTCTTCCTGATCCATAAAACCAAATCCAAGAACAGTTTTCCCATCGTTAATTGCTGTTACCCCTTCTTCGATTGATCGCATGCCATGTCTTTCGGGATACCCGTATTTAGTAGCAGCCGTTAACGCTCCTGCACCACCACTTCCACAGAAAGAAATGCCTAAATCAGCCTTTTCTTGTTGCATCACATCTCCTAAACGCATATCAGCGCCCATTCCTGGAACAACAACCGCGCGACCACCGGCTTGCTCCACTCCTTTTGCAACATTTTGTCCTTTTCCTAAACGATCTGCGATAACTACTGTAATCATAACTTTTCCTCCTATTAATTGTTTTGTTTAGCAACTTCAAAATGAACAGCTAAAACATACCATTCATCTTCTGATAACTGACCAATTGCTTCTGTTGTTTCTTCTGCAATTTTCAACGTTTCTGGTGTTAGTTCCGTAAATAACGTCCGATCAACACCAGCTAATGTCGTTCCTTCTCTTGAACGATTCAGCATCTCATTGAGATGGTTAATCAAAATCGTCCACTGTAATTCCGTTGGTTCAATTTGTGCTTCTGCTAATCGCGCACTGGTTTGTTTGATAATCGATTGTAGCTTTTCTGGTTCAGCACTTTGTCGAATGATCTCCTGTGCTTCCATTGCTAGTTCCATCCTCTTCCTCCTTTGGTTGTTCTAAATAATTAAGTAATGCTGAAATTTCAGCATGATTGACAGGTAACTCATTTTTAGCAAATAAACATTCAATTTGCCGAATTTCTTCTTGCCTTTCATGAGATACTTCTCTATTACAAGGAATCTCTTCGTATTGTTTATTAAACGTAATCCGATGTGTCATTAATAAAACGTGAAGTAAAAAGGCTTCTTGATATTCGCTCAGTAACTTTGTTTGAAACATTCGTTTTAACTCTTCATAAATAATATACGCTTTTACTAATAAATCTTGGCTTTGTATCCGTTCATTTTTTTCAATTACATCAGATTTCGTGGAGCGAGCGGTACCTTTCCCTTGACGTTTCCCTAATAAAATTTTATCGACCTCTTCCCGAATCAAACTTAAGTCTGTGTCCGTCAACAATGGACTAACTTTAATAAATGGGTATGTCATTTCTTCAATTGGGAAAATACTCAATACCAAATCGGGCTTTTCTGCTTGAATCACTTCAGTTGCATTTAAAACAGAAGCAAATCCTGCGAGTTCAACGTTTGGTACTTCCTCTAAAATTTTTTGTTCAATTAAACTGGTCACACCTAAGCCCGTCGAGCAAACATACACAATCCTAACAACTTTAGCTTCCTGCTGTTGTCGTTCCTGAGCTGCCAAAAAATGCAACGCAATATATGCGCAGAAAGAATCGTTGACTAACAAAACAGAACGTTGAATTAATTGTTTACAGGCACTTTGAATAGCTAAAAACAACGCTGGGTGTTTTCCTTTGATTTCTTCAGAAAACGGATTGTATTCATTAATAAATAAATGTTTCTTTGTAAAACGTAAGGACAGGTGTGCAAACAAGTTCGTAAATAATTGGCGATCATTTACAAAAGGATAATTCAGCTCTTTTGAAACGCTTTCAATCACTTGCTTTGTTAATTGAACCATATCTTGCCGTTGATGGGTTCCGAATAAATCACTATAAATATAAAAATATTCATCCGCTAATAAAGGCAAGTCATACCGTTCAAACACCTCTTGTAAAAGTAAAAGTGGTACTTCGTTCCGTTGTTCAAAGCGTGTTTTTTGTGATAACACTCGGTAAGTCCCAATTGTATGTGCCATCTGCATACGTGCTGCGGCAATTGCCACTCTCAACGTAATAGATAATATTTCGGCATAATCAAATTGATTTTGATCGAGTGGATTAATTAAATTTCGCATTTTTTTCAATGCACTACGATAACAACCTTGAAACAATGTCCCTGACCCAAATTTAATTTTAGGGATTTTTTCAGCCCCTTTTGTCTTTGTCACATAGTTCATAATTTGGTAAATATCGTATTCTGTAAGTTCTTTTTGAGTGATAAATTCCATCAGTAAGCGTACATTGCTTTCTTCACCACTGATTGTAAACCCTTGCCGCGCTTGGCGAATTAAGGTTAAATCATATGCTTGCAGCAACCGTTCGACCTGTTCCAAATCACTGACAATTGTGTTTCGACTCACTAATAATTCATCTGCTAGCTGCTGTGCCGTTAAGTACCCTTTGACTGACAATAACTGAAAAATCAATACATTGACTCGTCTTTTTTGATCAGGATAGGTTTCAAATCGATCGACATCGATAATTTCATTTTTTAACAGTAAGCGTTTAGAGTCAGGTAAATCTAGCCAGATTCCCTTATTTCGTTTTGAATAAAGTGTCTCATCGTGCTGTTCAAACCAAGCACGAATATCTTCTAAATCATACTTAATTGTTCGAACGCTGACAGTAAAGCTCTCAGCTAATTCTTGCGTGGTAATACTCCCTTCCAAATCCAAAAGCATCAATAAAATATTTATCGCTCTTTTGGACAACAACACGGTCATGCCTTGTCACCTCTTTTCTTTTCCCTTTACACTTAAAACTATAGCGTTATTTTATCTGTTCCACAACACAAAAAAGTTGCACTTATAAAAGTGCAACACTTCTCTTTTCATACAAAAAAAATCCCTTAACAGTAGTAACTGTTAAGGGATACCACACTATTTATTTGCATAAATAGACAGAAACCTTCTCCACAAAAGTATTCTGTCCGACACGTTACAAATCCGGTAACTGATAGCCGTACTATCTGGTGTCGTTGTGTTTGACAATCACTAGCCGTCAAAACGGAATAGCCGAAGCTATCTGATTGAGTCAACTCGTCGCATAAAACACACTTTAACACAGAATAGTTTGGATAGCAAGTGATGGTAATTATTCGTTATCGAACCATTCTTGATAAAAACTTTCAACAATTTTAACGGTTGCTATCGTTAATTCTTTCGTCATTACTGGGCTAGTTAACTTTTTGTCTTGTAAACATTGATTCACATGATTGATTTCATACGTAAATTCACTAGTGAATTGTTCAGACCATTTGACAGTGTTGCCTTGAGCATCTGTATAATAAGCACAATCTGTTTTCCAGAAATTAGGAATAACGATTTGCCCTTTCGTCCCACAAATGGTCATTTCACTAGGTATCTTTAAACCAACATTAATAAAAATATTGCCCAGCGTCCCTTCAGCAAATTTCAAAGCTAAATTACATTGACTATCCGTCGCCCCTTGCTGATACGTTGCGGTTCCCGTAACCTCTTGAATCTCTTTCCCTAATACGTATTGTAAGTATTGTAATGGATAACTTCCTGAGCCATGAAGCGCTCCACCACCCGCTTCTCTCGAGTAAAACCAGGGAATATGATCCACATTGGGATAGGCAGTAACTGACTGAACCCATAAAATCTCTCCCAATCCCCCTTCTTGAATCGTTGCCTTTACTTTTTGGGTAATTGGTAAAAAGACAGACTTCTGAGCTTCCATTAGAAAAACCCCTTGCTCCTGTGCGATTGCAAAGAGTTCTTCTGCTTCAGCAGCATTTAATGTAAATGGTTTTTCCAGTAGGACGGGTTTTCCTTGTGATAACGCAAGCTTAGCTGCTGAGTAATGTCCTTGATTGTAGGTGGGAATATAAATAATATCAATTGTTTCATCCTTACATAACTCTTCATAACTGCCATAAGCCACCGGAATCGCTAATTCTTTAGCCATTTTTTGAGCATTCTCTAAACGCCTTGATGCAATCCCGCGCACTTCAGCTTGCGCGCTTTCTCGAAGCCCTGCTACAAATCTTGGGACAATTTGGGCAGTACTCATAATTCCATAACGAATTTTATCCATGTGATCGCCTCCTCTTTCACTATACGAGAAAAACGAATATTTGGAAACCATTTCAACAAAAAAAGAAACCGTTTCCCCAAAACGATTTCTTTATATGTAAATTAACGGATACCAACGCTAACTTTTAAAGCTTGATTGACCTGTTCCATCTCTTCACGAGAAAGTTGACAAACCTTGTGTAGCATTCGTTCTTTATCCAATGTTCGAATTTGTTCTAACAAAATAAGTGATGGCGTCCTGCACTCGTTATGGGGAATTTCGATAAGGACTTGCGTTGGTTGCAGCCGCTTGCTTACGTTACGGGTAATCGGTGCAACAATCAACGTTGGACTAAATAAGTTACCTTTGTTATTTTGAATAATCAGGACAGGTCGAATCCCACCTTGTTCAGAACCAACAACTGGTGAGAGATTCGCATAAAAAACCTCACCTCTTTTTATCATTCAGATTCCCTTCCCTCCTTTTCCTTTAAAAAATTATAGCATATTGTTTCTTGCAATATTTTCAACTTTTTAGCTATCCCTTAAAATATTTGATAAAACCACCCTTTAAAAGTCAAAAAAAGCTTAAACAGTCGACTCTGATATAGAGACGGCTATTTAAGCTGACTATTACATTTTTGTTAAAATACTATCCACTTTTGTATTAATTAAATCAATAGCGACGTGGTTTTCGCCACCTTCTGGCACAATGATATCTGCATAACGTTTCGTAGGTTCAATAAATTGGTGATACATGGGCTTGACGACTGTCAAATATTGTTCAATCACAGAATCCAACGTACGGCCACGTTCTTCCATATCACGCTTGATTCGACGAATAATACGGATGTCATCATCTGTATCCACATACACTTTAATATCCATTAAATCCCTTAAGCGGCGATCTTCTAAAATTAAAATCCCTTCAAGAATAATTACTTCTTTCGGTTCTTGTATCACCGTTTCTGTACTTCTTGTATGCGCAACGTAGTCATAAACTGGCTTTTCAATGGCTTGATAGTTTAACAGTTGTTCAACATGTTGAATCAATAAATCTGTATCAAACGCAAAAGGATGATCATAATTGGTATTTAAACGTTCTTCAAAACTCAAATGGCTCTGATCTTTATAATAAGAATCCTGTTCTAACATCATAATTGAATGATCGGGAAAATTATTAAAAATCGCACGGCTAACACTGGTTTTTCCGCTTCCTGATCCGCCAGTAACACCAATGATAATTGGCTGACTATCTTTCATGTATAAACCTCTTTCTTTTCAAAAACTTCATTGTCTTTTACTATTATAATGAAAACTCTGAAGAATGCCAGACCTTTTCCAAGACTTTTCATGTGATTTTTATCTTCTTATGAAAAATCTGCCCACACTTCTTTCAATTACAGTATACTTATCAATAAAAGGAGAATCCTACCTATGATTAAAAAAGTCAAAAAAGAAGCACTTACAACTGCGCATTACGCTCTTCTTTATGAGGCAGATCCCTCAAAAAAAATGGTGGAAGATTACATTACCCGCGGCATTTGCTTTGACTATCAGACTGAAGAACTTCAAGGAATTTTAGTCCTGTTGCCGACTCACCCACGGACATTGGAAATCGTAAACATCGCTGTCTCAGAAGAAAGCCGAGGGCGGGGCATCGGACAAGAGTTATTACATTTTGCCATTGATTTTGCCAAAAAAGAAAAGTATGATTACTTGGAGATTGGGACTGGGAGCACAGGCTTTCAACAGCTATATCTCTACCAAAAAGTCGGTTTTCGAATGACACATATTGAACCAGATTTTTTTATCCATCATTATGATGAGCCCATTACGGAAAACGGCTTGCCTTTAAAAGATATGGTTCGCTTACGGTTACATTTAAGTTAAAAAACAACATTTCCTGTACAGGAAATGTTGTTTTTTAATGCCCAAGAATTGGTAACAACTCATCTAGCTGTTGAATCGTATAATTGGGTTGAATGGTTGGTGTTGCTGGAGCGGAGGTCGGATTGAGCCAAACAGTTTGAATTTTTGCTTGTTGGCCTCCTTGAATATCTGAATGCAAAGAATCGCCAATAATCATTGTTTTTTCTCTACTAAAATTAGGAATCCGTTCAAAAACAAAATCAAAATACTCTTTCATCGGTTTTTGATAACCCACTTCTTCTGAAACAAAAATATCTTTAAAATAAGGCATTAATTTCGAATCTTCCAATCGACGATACTGTGTTTTTGCCACTCCATTTGTCACAATATATAAATCATAATGGGGTGCTAATTTTTCCAAGATACGTTGACTATTGCCAAGCAAGTCATGTCCTTGACTTAAATATTCTCGGTAGTTTTCTCCCATTTTAACGCTATCAACTTCTCGATTAAACGCGTCAAACAATAAACCAAACCGTGTATCAAGGAGAACATCTTTTGTTATTTTTCCTTCTTCAAATGAACGCCATAATCCTTGATTAATTCGGTGGTATGTTGACTCGACTTCAGATGTAAATGGTACATTTTCTTCTTCAAATAAGGCATGGAGCGCCTTCTTTTCAGCCAATTTAAAATCTAACAATGTATCATCAACATCAAAAAGCAATGTTTTCATTTACGTTCCTCTTCTCTTTTCAAATTACTCGGTAACGCTTTGCTTGTTTGTTGTTTTTCAATAAAAAAATAAGGCAATAGCAATTGTAACTCTTCTCTTGTTAATGAACGATAAGCACCTAAAGGTAATTGCGGATCTAGCCGCAACGGCCCCATAGTTTGGCGTTTTAAAGCAGTCACTTTTTTCCCCACAGATAAAAACATTTTTTTCACTTGGTGAAATTTTCCTTCTTGAATAGTTAGGAAAACATGACTCTCCGTTTCAGTTGCTGCAAGAACAGTTATTTTTGCTGGCTTACATTGAATGCCTCCTTGCAAAACAATCCCATCTTTAAATTTAGCACAATCTTCTGCAGAGACCAAACCATTGACTTTCACTTCATAACATTTCGCTACTTCTTTATTTGGCCGAATTAATTGATACCCTAATTGTCCATTATCTGTTAATAGAAGTAACCCTTCCGTATCGCCATCGAGTCTGCCCACTGGATAAAGACCAGGGCGTCTGTCTTGTGGTGCAATCAAATCAATGACTGTTTTTTTAGATGCATCTGAGACAGCGCTAACCACACCTTTTGGCTTATTCAACATGTAGTACACATGTGTCTTATGCGAAATTAATTGTCCTTTTACTTTAATCATTTGTAATTGCGCATCGACGTTTTGGCTTTCATTTAATGTCACGATGCCATCCACAGTGACCTGCTTGCCTCTGATTATTCGTTTCACCGTTTTGCGTGATCCAAACTGAAGTTCTTCTAGTAATTTATCTAATCGCATTGTTCCGCTCCATTCTGGTATTAGTATAGTGGAATCCGTTAAAGATGAAAAGTAGAAAAAGGTAATTCCTTGACGTATAAAAATATAAGTGTTACGGTTAATAAGTAAAGTAAATAAAGGTTTCTCAAAAACAGCGTAATGACCTGGGAGAGAACAACGATAACAATGAACCATTCCCATGAGTGTTGCCTGGCAATATTTGTGGGGATTTTTTGATTATTGTTAGCATTTTTCTAGACAAGAACAACTGAAAAAAGAGTTTCTTTTTTCCATTATGTTTTGTTTCTGAGTTTAACCAAATCACTCATTATTTCAAGGAGGAATTAGGTTATGTCAGTACAATTAGAAGTTAAAGAAAGAGCTATCCGTCCACGTTCACTAAGAAATCAGCTACGTCACGAAGGGAAAGTACCTGCCATTGTTTACGGTTACCAAATTGAAAGTACACCAATCTATTTTGAAGAAAAAGACTTATCAAAAATTTTACGCGAACATGGTGCTAACACCGTTATTAAAATTACAGTTGATGGGAAAAACATCAACACATTAATGTCAAAAGCACAATTAGATACCTTTACTGGTCAAATGCTTCATGTTGAATTCTTATCTGTAAATATGAAAGAAACAACAGAAGTCGAAGCAGAAGTTCAATTAATTGGTGAATCTGCAGGTGTGAAAGCTGGGGGTACCTTAGCTCAAAACTTGTACACTGTTTTAGTGGCAGCCACACCAGATAAATTGCCAGAATCAATTGAAGTAGATATTACAAACTTAGAAATTGGTGATGCTCTTACAATCGCTGATTTACCTGAACACAAAGACTATGAAATTTTAACTGATCCAGAAGAACAACTAGTTGCTATTGTTGAAGCACAAACTGCTCCTGAAGAAGAAGAAGGAACAGCTGCTGAAACGACTGAACCAGAATTAGCCGAATAAAGAGTACTCTTTTGTTCAGCTGATTCTCTTAAGTTTTAGAAATGGGATGTACGTTGAAACAACGTACGTCCCATTTTCTTTTTACTGCATGTCTTGATTTCTTCACATAAATGATGACACCTGCAAAGCTAGGAAGCTACAGAGGAATATTAAATTTTTGCTAATCTACGCAATATTTTCAAACGAAACAATTTCTTTTTTTAAAATTTGCAGTATACTAAAAGTAAGTAAACAAAAAGGAGGTCATCCATATGTTTGAACGTTTTGATAGTGACCGTAGCCGCTATGCTTCATTAGGTGTTGTTTCTAGCTTACCTAGTGGCTTAATTGATAGTATTTGGTTGATTATTGACTTAAATCTAAAAGGGGTTATCCCTTTAAACGACTTACTTCACTTTGATTTGTTGAACAATAATGGCAAAGTGACTGTCCATTTTTCTCAAGAAAATAGTTCAGTAGAAATGGCAATCGACTTACCATTTAGTTATTCTACGGCATATCCGTCGCGAATTTTTGCTTTTGATGATGGCCATCGTGAAACGATTTTATTACCTGCAGAAATGTTAGAATCCTAAATAATTTCAACAAAGTAGCCTCAAATTCCAGTTTAAACTGGAATTTGAGGCTACTTTAATTTCTTTTAGTTATTCTACAATAATTTGTTTACTACTTCCTGCAGCATTTTCAAAATTAATAGTAAAGGTTTCTGTTGCATCATCATAAGTGATTCCGTCACTTTGACTAATTACTGTGCTGTAATCTTTTGGTATTTTTAAAGTCAGTGTCTTAGTTGTTTGTGTAGGATCAGAGAAAGTATACGTTTTTTGGTGTTGTTGTGTCTTTCTCATTAAAGAAATAGCTTTATTTGAGGTAATCCCTGCTATTGTACCGCCAGTTTCTGACCAAATGTTAACCCCAAGATAGCCTTCTTCTTCTTGCTTAACTGCTTGAATTTCTTCTGTATTTGAGAGAACTTCTACTGTTTTTTTGGCAGCATATGTTTTTAAATCAGTTTCATCGATTCCTGGTAAAACTACATAAGCATAATGCTCGTTCGTTGGGTGTTGACCATGTTGAATCGTAAATGTTCGATAATCACCTACATATTCTTTATCACTTGGAAATGCTTCATTAATTGCTTTATAGGTTCCTTTTCTAGTTTCACTTTTAACATTTACCGTTGTTTCTTCTGGAAAATAATAACCCATATTAGCATTGGAATGATCCGACTTTAGTAATAACCATTGTTTTTTACTCGTTTCATTTTTCTCATGAATCTCCCCAATATTTGATAGCACTTGATACTGATACGCATCATTTAACAAACGATTATCAACAACTGTCTCAATCGAAGCTTCTGTATCCCCTTTAATTCCTGCGCCTAATGCGATAATTTGCCCATTTAATAAAAACCAAGATTTTTTAGCTTGTAGGTTCATAGTTAAAAGTTTCCCATTATTTTTGGTCCCGTCTTTATTAAGAGCCATCCCTACTACTGCCTGATTGTCTGACGTTACTCCACCAACCCATTGCTCTTTCGATGTGATTGTTGTAAATGCTGAAACTTCATCTGCCAAAGAAATGGTATCTACCGTTGTTCCTGGTAGTCGATAGGGATCTACAGTTGGCCAATAGCTGGAATTAAATTGAACCTCGTCATCATTATATACGTACATCATTCCGTCACCAGTGTGCCAGCCACGTTTATTTTCTTTATTCCCTGCTTCAAAAGATGCAGTGCGCTTTGAATACAAGCCTAGCCCAAACATATAACTAGGTGTGCGTTGGACAAATCGATCCATCGAAGCATAAAGTTTCGTGCCTGTAAAAGGAAGTTGTCCTCCCGTAATTTCTGGATTAGTTAAAAGTTGCATAGTCATCTGTAAATCATTAAAATCACGAGCATTTGTCAAATAATAATCTGGGTTCTCCTTCATCCAATATTTAACGGCTTCTTGAAATTTCTTTTGATAATTATTAGGAGCAAATTTAGCCACAATTAATAAATTATACATGGTAGTTGAGCCGTAGCCTGTTTTTCCAACTGCTGGGGCTCTTGAGATGGAACGGCCATTCACAGTTGGTAGCATTTCACCTTTATAAATCAAAGGAAGAAAGGCACGATCAACATTTTCAACAAATTCTGTCACAAGAGTTGCATCCATTTGAAAAGATGAATCTGCTGTAATGGCCAAAATTTGTCCAACCCCTTTCACCAAAACATTGCCATACGAACCTGTATAAGGAATGTTATTGTGCTGGATAAAAGAACCATCTTGGTAAAAACCATCACCTTTTGTGACTAATTTAAATACATCGACGATACTACTGGATGCTTGGTTAATTTTCCCGCTATCCTTTTGTAAAATTCCTAACCCCAAAACAGTTAAAGCTAAGTCCGTTCGGTTCGCTCCTGATGTCACAAAATTTGGGATAAAAGCTAAATCCACAAACGTTCCTTGTGGTTTTGTATACAACTGTTTAAATGGA
Organism: Enterococcus sp. AZ011; assembly: GCF_050548355.1. Lineage (NCBI taxonomy): Bacteria > Bacillati > Bacillota > Bacilli > Lactobacillales > Enterococcaceae > Enterococcus > Enterococcus sp. AZ011. The sequence goes on along the minus strand of NZ_CP172959.1, from coordinate 586,880 downwards.
TCTGGGACATAACTGCTCAACGCATTTGTATAGATTTGTTGCTTTTCCGGAGAAACTTTATCCTCTAAAATCATTAGAATATTAAGAAACTTCTGTGGCACACCAATTTGCCAGTCCCACCAATTTCCGTGGTACTTTTTCCCATCATATCCTTTTTGCGTTACCATAAAATCTAAGCCATCAATAATGGTTGCTGCCAATTTGTCATCTTGGTAAAGCGTACTCCCCTTCGTTCCATAGGCTAACGCTAATTTTTGCAATTTGGTAAATTGAGTCGTTAAATCAGCAGATGGCGTATTGCCAGGCTCTAGTGGCCATAAATAGCTGCGGTTCGGCTCTTTATTCATCGTTTGATCGAGTTCTGTTGCTTCATTGGAGATTTTTTGGACGTAGTCTACAAGCGCTTGGTTAGTTGAATCATATTCTTTTGAAACAAGCTGATTTCGCCATTTTTCTTTTAATTCTCGGTATTCTGCAGATGAATCGATAACAGGAATGCTACCAACGGAGCCACTTTTCATAGAAATGATATTCAGCTTTGATAGATTACCAAATAGTCTAATTCCTACAGCCCCCGTCCAGTCATCATTAATGGACGTACCATCAGGATAATGAACCTCTTCATTTTCATAAAATAATTGATCATTCAGGAATGTTTGAATTTTTTTCCCATCATAGCGAACCAGCAGTTTATATTGTTGGCCACTTAGTAATGTTGGCCCCGGAATATTAGTTAGCCATTTACCGCCTGGTTGTCCTAATTGCCAGCGGCCGTCACGATTATAAGCAAAAGATTGCCATTGACTCGTCTTTTGTTTATCTCCGCGAAAAACCAATCCGAAGTTACTTTGTCCTTCATATAAAAAGGTTAGTTCAAGATCTCCTGAAGATTGTTCGCGTGCATCAAGATTGATAGAGACAGATTCGAGGTTTGTCCCTTGCTTCGTGTTTGCGATCCATAAACCAGCAGAATCATTCTTTTTTTCTGCTGTTCCCACCAAATCTTGCCAATGCCCAACTTGATTGGGAAAATCTGAAATGTAAGAGGGTTGCTCAATCGTTTGGCTCGCTTCGTTTTCTTCTGCAAAAGTAAGGGTGGTTCCCATAAATCCACTCGTCAAAGCAGTAAACAGTCCGACCAGCATTACCCATATTTTCCTGTTTTTCATTCTTTCTCCTCCTAAAAAATTATCGTAAAACGCTTACATCTAAATTAGAGAAAAAGAGTGAAGAAAAATACTTTCTACACTCTCCGACTCTCTGAAAATCACTTAATATACTTTTTACGCCAAAATACCAAAGGCACTCAAAACAATCGATAAAATTAAAATAATCCAAATCACTCGTGTGGAATTTAATTTCTTTTGACCTAACATCCAATAAGTTAAAAGAACAAGTAAGATTGGAACTAAGGAAGGCAAAATCGCATCTAACGTATCTTGAATAACTAATTCGACCCCGTTCTTTTTATAAACAAAAGGAACTGTCGCCTTGATAACTGAAGGAATTAAGGCACCAATCACAGTCACACCAAGAACAGTTGCTGCATTCGTAAAGGCAGATAACTTGTCTTTTAAGGTCGTCACTAGTTTGACCCCTTGCTTATAACCAAGTGGTAAGAGCGCGGCCCGACCAAACAATAGTGCAATATTTGCAATAATCCAAATAACACAGCCCACCACCGAACCATTTTGAGCCAGTGTCCCTGCAACAGAGCCGAAAATCGTCCCCCAAATAACGTGGAATAAAGAGTCCCCAACGCCTGCCAAAGAACCCATCAGAGCTGTTTTTAACGCAATAATTGTTTCTTTCGCTTTATAGCCATCTTGCTCTTCAATCGCAACATCAATCCCCATAATTAAATTCCCAAAAATAGCATTGGTGTTAAAAAATTGATTGTGTGTGCGCATCATATCTTGAAATTGTGCTTCATCATGACCATAGAATTTTTTTAAAACAGGTAAGATGCCGTATAAATATCCTGAACTCATCATACGTTCATAGTTCCAGTTTAATTGGCTTCCTAAAATATAACGCCAGCTAATTGCATTTAATTCTTTTTTTGTCAGTTTATGATTACTCATCGCCGTCATATCCTCCTTCAAAATCACCATTTCCTGTTGTTGCTTGTGTCGTGCTTTTTGCCCCATCACGTTTAAATACAAGCATCGCTGCTACCATCCCAACTATCGAAACACCTAACATTGGAACTTTTAAATAAGCCGCTAAGAAAAAGCCTAATAGTAAATAGGGGATATATTGCTTCGTTGGCAAGTAACGTAATAAAATCCCTACACCGACAACAGGTAATACTCCTCCAGCTGTTTTTAAGCCCGTCATTAGCCATTCTGGCATGTTATCGGTAATCGTTGTTACTACAGCATCCCCCGCTAATAACATTAATAAAATCGGAATGGCACGAGACAGTCCCCATAGAACAGAACCAGATAAAACTAAGCGTGGAATCCGTTTTACTTGCATCTTATCAATCGCTTTATCGACACTATGAAGTAAAAAGACATTACAAAAACGGGCCACTACATCTAGTTGCAACATCAACAGAGAAACAGGAACAGCTAAGCCAATACCATACTCCGCTCCTTTTCCAGAGATCACAGCGAAAGCGGTTCCTAAAACAGCCCCTGTGAAATAATCAGGTACCGATGCTCCACCAAAAGCAGCAATTCCTAAACGCATTAATTGAAGAGTGCCGCCAACCATTAAACCAGTTTTTAAATCTCCCATAATCATTCCAGAAATCATTCCAGCAATAGCTGGTTGCGTCAACGTATTTGAAATAAGTGAGTCATTAATAGCAATAAACGCATAAATAGTAATTAAAATAATTTGATACGCTGCTAAATGCATTGAAATTTCCTCCTAAATTTAAAAATATTCTTTCTTAGTCTGACAGTTTTAGCCGCGTAATTTTTTCATAAAATCAACGACTGGATCGTTTGGAACTAATTGGGCTGTCACAGTGACGCCTTTTGAAGCGATTGTTTCAAAAATTTGTTCTTCTTCTGGCAAAACTTGAATACTTTTTGTTACTTCGCGTGCTCCTTCTTTGTAACTCATATTCCCAACATTTACAGTTTTGATAGGTCCTTGCGCTTCGATAAAGCGGAGCACATCTTTCGGATTTTTAAATAATAAAAATAAACGCTGTTTACCATATTTTCCTGATTGAATATTTTTAGCGGCAGCCTCTACTCCAAGAACAGATAAACGCATCGAAGAAGGCGCTGCCATTCTCAAAGATGATTTTTGTAAAGGATCTGTAGCCGCCTCATCATTGGCTACAATTATTCGCTGTGTACTAAGACTTGTCGACCAAATTCCCGCTACTTGTCCATGAATTAACCGTTCATCAATCCGTGTGTTTACAATATTTTCTTTTCCAGCATATTGACTATAGTTACTTAACTCTTTTTCTTTGCTGGCTTCTGAAATCTCTTGTTCTGCTTGATTCATCCCAGCTTTTACATCAACAATATTTTCTTGTGCTAAACAAACTAATTCTTTAATCGAAGCCTGTTGATTAACCACTGCTTCAATCACAACAGAGAGCGTCATCCCTGCAATAATTTCCACTCCGTCAACGTTCAAATAATTCTTAGTTGCCACGTTACATGGCGTTCCTCCTAGTAAATCAGCAATAATCAGTGTCGTACCGTTAAGGGCTTTCATTTTTTCATTTAGCTCTTTCTCAAATTGAAGATTGTCGCTATCTGGTCGTAATGAGACTGTATGCACGTGTTCTTGCCGACCAACGATCATTTCTAAGCTAACTTTGACGCCTTCAGCCATGCTACCATGACTAATTAGTACAATGTTTTCCACGAATTTCCCTCCCTAGATGTAGGTGACCCTACTTAACATGTTATGTTCTCTACGAACTTACTATAACACATACTAAGTTATCCGTAAACCTAATATCTTAATATATTGAATTTATTTTTTTGAATTCTTTAAATAAAAATTGTCTTTCCTCTTTTTCAAAGTGTTTGCTAAAGGCTAGTTAACATGTTATGCTTAATTCATTCGATTACTAGAATGGAGGCAATCGCATGTTACCTAAATATGAACAAATTAAACAAGACCTTTTACGTGAAATAAAAAATCATACCTTTATTCCTGGTGATAAATTTTATTCTGAAGCCGATATTAAACGAAAATATGCTGTTAGTTCTATCACAGCTGTCAAAGCACTGAATGAGCTAACCAGTGCAGGTTACTTGTATCGTATCCAAGGAAAAGGGACCTTTGTTTCGAAATCAAAAGTTTCTCAAAATGTAAAATTTTCTGATATCGAGTTGCATTCTTTAGACTCTGAAAAAGTTAAAGTCCTTTCAATTGAAGAAGAAAATCAAGCCGAAATTTTAAAGGAATTAGGCTTACCAGCTAACGCTTCTTATTATAGAATCAAGCGTGTACGCTATTCTGAAGATACACCCTTTCTCGTACATATCACACATCTTCCCAAAAAGCTTGTTAAAGAGCCGCTCTCAAAGGACCTCACAGCTTATGCAAGTGTGTATGAACGAGTCCGTAAAGATTTTTCAGTAGACCTCTTCTCGTTGGCTTCTGTAGAAACAAATGAAATTGTCTTTCCCGAAGATGCAGAGTTATTGAATTTACTTCAATTAAGTTTTCGTGAACCCGCTGTTAAACAAGTTAAACATTCCTATCTCGCAGATGGTAGTGTTGCTGAATATATTATTAGTTATAAACATTGGAAATATTTCAAAACCAAAATAGAAGTAGAAGCCGAATAAATTTCAGCTTCTACTTCTATTTTTTTAATCTATGATTACTTGATTCGTAAATTTCAAGTACTCAATTTCAATTCCCTCTGTTTCAAAAATTACTACTTCATTTTGTCCTTGCTGTAAAAATTCTTTGGGACAATACAGCGAATGAATGGGTCCTATTTCCCAATAACGACCTAGATGATGACCATTGACCACAACGAATCCTTTGCCGTAGCCTCGACAGTCAATATACGTGTCTGCTAGCTGTTCTAATTCAAATGTTACTTGATAAAATGAAGGCTGCAATGGATTTTTTCCAGCTGTGTAATCAATCTTGGCTAATTGCTCTTGTGAAAAAGTTAAGGGATAGTGTTGATAGCCTTGGTGAAAATGAATGTCTTGCATCACTCCACCTCGAATTCCTTTACTTTGTGTCGGATTATTTAATTTAAAGCCATAATTAACGCGACCTAAGTTTTCCACTAAGATATCTAACGCAAGTGTGTCTTTTTCAGTTTGTCCTGAAATCAGTAGCTCTTCTCCCACTGTCTCTTGATATTGGGTAGCAGCTAAATCTCCATCTACATAAATGTGTAAACGATCACTGGCCTCGACGACTTTTAGTTTATTTTCATGATGATAATTTTTTAAATCAAACGAATAAAGCAAGTAGCCATAGCCTGAGCCAGCTTCTTCCATACTTAATGGATACGCGGTGGTCTTCGGTGTCATCATTTGATCTTTTACTGCGAATAAGGATACGCTAGCAGTTACTGGAAAGCTTCCTAAATTCCCCAGTTTTTTCGTGCGTGGTTGTGCTTGCCAAACTTCTGGACATACTTCTTTAATTGCTTTTTGAACGGCATAATATTTTTCTGTTGGTTCTCCTGCTTCTGTTAATAAAGCATCATAATCATAGCTAGTGACTTGAGGTAAATCTTTTGCACCTCGCGCCGAACACCCGTTATAAAAGCCGAAATTTGTTCCTCCATGAAACATATAGAGATTTAAAGAACCCACTGCCAGCATATCTTTTACTTCTTTCGCCAAGTCGGTACCTTCCCGCTGAATCACTGGTTCGCCCCAACGATTGAACCACCCATCCCAGTATTCCATGCACATCAACGGCCATTTTTTACCATGACGAGTCATAAATTTTTTCAAAACGGCAGCATTTTCTTTCGAATGACTACCAAAATTTCCTGTCACAAAAACATCCTCTTCAATTAACGTCCCCGCATCCAAAACCTCTTCCCAAGCGCCATCAGATGTAAAAAGAGGAACCTCAATCCCCAGTTCTTCCATTATCTGCTTGGTTTGTCGCAAGTACGCTTTCTCCATGCCATAGGACCCATATTCATTTTCAACCTGCATCATGATCACTGGTCCACCTTGTGTTATCTGCAGCGGTGCTAGTTTAGGCAATAATACTTGAAAATAGTTACGAACTTTAGTCATAAAAATAGGATCTGTCGAACGTAATCGCACACTTTTTTCTTTCAAAAGCCATGCTGGTAAGCCACCAAACTCCCATTCTGCACAAATATAAGCCGAAGGACGCAGAATAACTAGTAAATTCAGTTTTTCTGCCAAGCGGACAAATGCTTCAATGTTTTTCATTCCTTCAAAATCGTATACGCCTTCTTCTGGTTCATGAATATTCCAAGGAATGTAGGTTTCTACTGTATTAGCTCCTAAAGCTTTCAGATTATAGAGGCTATCTTCCCATTGTCTAGGTGTCATTCGAAAGTAATGAATCGCCCCGCTAATAATTTTTATTGGTTGTCCATTTAATAAAAAGTCTTCTTTAATCTCAAACGTTTGCATCATTTTTCCCCTTTACCAGTATCTTTGCCATGATGGTTTTGCTAAACGCATTAAGGCTTCCATGTAAAAATAATCGCCCCATAAGTTGGGTTCATCAATCCCTTTTCCTTCTGCATGTGCGTAAACACCATGGAGTAGCAGTCCTTCATTTTCGGAATCATTTTTCGTACGATAATATTCTCCTAATTGATAAATCATTCCTTTGGCAAGCTCTTTTGCTTGAGGAAAAGCCTGTAGTTTGTCTGCTTCCAATAAACCACATGTCGCAATTGCCAGTGCCGAGCTATCTTTGTCAGATGGCATTTGGTCATTAAAATCAAAATCCCAATAGGGAATTAAATCTGCTGGCAAATGAGCTAGAAAAACCTCCACTATTTGTGGATAAATTTCCGGAAATGGTTGGGAATGGAGAAATGTTTCGTTTAGGGGAATCCCTAAAATTGCCCAACTTTGGCCTCGTGCCCAAATGGAAGTATCACTATGTCCTTGATGCGTAGCTCCATGTTTTGGTTTGCCTGTTTCTGGATCAAAATAATAGGTATGATAAGTTGTCGCATCGAGTTTAATCACCGTTTTCATTAACGTATGATAGTGACGTGAGGCAATTTCCTCATAAACCCTATTTCCAGATAATTTAGTTGCTTCAAATAAAAGCGGTAAATTCATTAATGAGTCGATAATTAATCGATATTCTTTGGGATCACCATAATGGCCCCACGCTTGAATGAAGGAGCCATTTTCTTGGAATCGTGCTGACAATACTTCAGCGGCAGCTAGCACTTCTTGTTTACAGCGCTCATCACCGGTAATTTTATACCCAGCACCCGCCGATAGACTATATAAAAAACCAATGTCATGGTGGTCCAAAACAAAATGCTCCTCTAATCGTTGTTGAAAGCTGTCAATATTTTCCATTGCCAGTAAACGAAATTTTTCTTGGTGAGACCACTCATATGCCAGCCAAAGCATACCTGTCCAAAAGCCATTGGTCCAATCATCGTTAGCTTTGAGACGATATCGACCATTCGTAGCACAAGCTGAAGGAAACTGTGTTCCGAAACGCTGCATATTTTTAGCAATTTTTGAAACGCATTCATTTAATTGCGTTTGAATCCATTCATCTGTGACATTTTCTCCTAGAGAGATCAGTCTTTGTTTATTTTCTTGACTACACATCTCCACCACCCCTTAACTTGTTAACATATTAACTTATTGTATTATAACGTAAAAGAAAATAAAAAGCGACCTTTCTTGATTATTTCTCTTAAAAACAAGAGCGTGGGACAAAAATCACTTTGGATTTTTGCTCCACGCTCAAAAACTGATAAACGGCGGGAACAGAACCAACACTACGCGTTGCTCCGATCTCAACAACTTCTAAGAGCTAAAGCTCTAAGAGTTGAAGGTCCTTCGGAAATAAGCCGAAATTGTTGAGAATCCCGAAGAACGTAGTGATTCGATGATGAACAATACCTACTTGGTCTCCAAAAATCAAAGAGAAATTTTCGGAAATTTATTCTTATTTCTCAGAGCTAAACGGTTCTGTCCCGACCTCTTATTATTTATTCCGACCGAATACTTCAATTTGGGTCAACGCTGGAAACGGAGAAGAATCCAGCGCTTTTCGTAAGCATTTTAATGTCAAAGTTTGTGTTGTTTTCATTGGGAACTTTATTTCTTGAAAACAGGCGGTATTCGTTGTGGCAACTACTCGTTCCTCTCCATCTGAAAAAGCTAAAGTGACTTCCTCCCAATAGCTATCATGTGGGTAATCCGCCCGAAATAGCAAGCGGATCCAGTCCGTTTCTACAGGCCTGCCAAAGTCAATCGTTATCTGTGCCTCCTTTTGTTGGTTAATTCCCCAAGAAGCAAATGGATACGAGCCATGAGAAAGGTTACCAAACTTAGAATCAATAGCATTTTTCGCAAAGAAAACAGCATCGTCTCTCGTTTCAACGTTTGCATACGCATGAGGATAGGCTCCTGAATATTCTTTTTGGTCATGTGTATTCATAGAAAGATTTTGATAATTGTCTTTTTCAAACATGTGCGCTTGTCGAACCATTATTTGGTGCCTTGCTGAATGAAAGGCCGTATCAACAAAAGCTTTTCGAGCAGATTCTTCTAATGGAATTTGATATTCCCAAACTTTTTCTTTCAAATAAATCAATGAAGGAGCCAAAGTTTCATCTAATTGAACCATCAAATAAGGGGTAGCCCCTGTATAAGTCACTACAATTTTATCGCCAACTTGATAAAGGTACTGTTTAATTGCTAATACCGATAACGTGTCTCCCTCCGCCATGAATGGCGCTTCTGGCTTCTCGTGATCGATGCGGCCAGTAATAATCTGATTGTCTTTATTTTTCAATTCGATTTTTATCATTTTTTATTCCTCCCTTGTCACACCACCTACCAAACAAATCAGGCGATGCGTTCCTATTGGTAGCTCTTTTTGTAAATAAGGTAAACTTGTTCTTGTGAAAAACAACGATGTATTGGGTTCAGGTTGAAGAATACCTGCGTGGTCATACCCTTCAATTGCAACTATTTGCGAACACAATTCTCCTGAATCGACTCTAGCCCACTCTTTACCAAGTTCTTTTTCTGAAAATTTTCCAAGTAACGGTAGACTGAATCCTCCTTCTCGCACTTTTAATGGAACCGATGTCACTATTTCATGTACTCTAACATGCCATTCTCCAAAAGGATAAATGGTTGTTTCAATTTCTACTTCTTGAAAAGGTAGCCATTTATAATAAACTTGCTCCTCTGTTAAATAAAAATCATGAACTTTCCCTTTAACACGAAAATATTCACCATCACGAGAAACAGCCAATACGTTATCAAAAGCCCCCTCCTCATAACGCGCACCAGCTTTGGGAACGCTAAAACCAAAGCGGCTAGAATAGACAAATTTACTATATTTAGCCGCAGCATGTGCTTGATTTTCAAGCCATAGTCCTGCAGGATAGCCGAGGACATGCGTTTTCATTTTAGGATGGATTAATAACATGTTTCCCTTTTCTATCAAACGCTTTTCTTCTCGTTTTATCGCCAGCGGTTCAGCACGCCAAAACGGATGGTCTTGATCCACTGCGAGCAACAAAAATGTTTTAAAAGCCCAATACGGAGAGCCTGGTGCGTTATAACCTTCTGCCATTACTAAATTTTCGTAATGATAGCCAATGGACAACCGACCATCATAAGTGAAAATAGTCTGTTGCATCCAACAGTGTAAATGTTTTGCTAACAGCGTTTTTATTTGTCCCCAAGGTAACGCCTCTACTTCTGCAAATATCAAAGCTGCGAAAAACGCTCCTTGAGCAAACCGATACGTTTGACTACGTCCGTAAGGTAACGCTTCGCCCTCCTCATCAAAATAGTACAGATAGTCCTGCGCGAACATAACGGCTCGTTCTGTAAAACGTTTCGCACGAACAGGATCTCTTTCTCGCATAAATTTGACATAAATCAAACTATAATAATGAAAAGCAAACGAAATATAATAATCTCTTTGCGTAGTTTTACCATCCATATACCAACCATCACCTAAATACATGCGTTCAATCAACGCCAATTCTTCCTCTAGTTCCGCTTGGTTAATCACTTGTCCACATCCCTCGAGTGCCAAACGAATGAGCACTTTGAAAAACGTCCAATTATTTTTAGGAATTTTACAACCAAGTGCTTTATTTAACCAAACCATGATATTTTCTTGCTGTTTCTCAGAAAAACAGGACCAAAAATATGTCTTATGAAGCAATAAAGTTAAAGATAATGCTGCTGCTTCCACAATATATTGATCATAATCAACAATATCGCCCCAATAGTCTGGGGATGACGGATCAGTTCCTGCGATTAATTTTTCCACATAAGCATCTCTTAAAACATCATCTTTACAAGTAACCCAATACGGTCCAATTCCCCATAATGGTCGAATGAGCGCTTCCATTTCAGCATGTTGCTGATCATAGACAGCACCACTGGACCCGAAATTTACGCCAGGTTTTTCTGATGTTAAAATAGCCGTTTTTAAAGGTGTCATGATTGTTTCAAAAGCTTCCAAATATGCTTCTCTGGTCAAAAAAAGATTACTTTTTAACGATTCCATGCTTTTCGCCCCCATTAGTTTAATTCAAAGAATAACAAGGGCACTTATTTTTTTCAACTATCGTTTAATGAATAAAACGGCGTATTATGAGAGCAGCATTTCACCTTCCCCAAACTTAACATATTAATTTTTTCTTTATTTTTGTTGAACCTTGAGCTATTCACTTTATCCAACAAAACTTCCATTATCAAAAATGAATAATAAATGAAAAATAAGCAGTCTAACGCAGGAAATTCTCATAATAAATATTTTTAAAAAAAAGAGTCTATGACAAAAATCCAAAGAGATTTTTGTCATAGACTTAAAATATGAGAGAAAAGACATCAAAAGTAATGGTTTGATCAACCTTCACAAGTTTTATGATGCTTTTCAAGATATCATTTTGATACAATTTTACGCCTTGCGGTTTACAATAAAAGAGTAAATAGCGATACAGATAATCGCTCCTAGCAACGCTGAGATAATTGGAAAACCGCCGATGACTGGTCCTAAAGAAGGCAACAAGAGTGATGCTACCCAACTTCCTAAAAAGCCCACGATAATATTTCCAATAATGCCACCTGGCACGTCTTTTCCTAAAATTGCGCCAGCAATTGCGCCAATAATTCCTCCGACAATTAATGCCCATAGAAAGCTAAACATTTGAAAAACCTACCTTTCATAGTTGATTTTTTTAGTTAATTTTCCTACTTTAAGGATAAAACAGAAAGCAGACTTTTTCAAAAGATAGGACTTTTCAGAAGTCAATTTATTCTTCTACATAAGCTAAACGATAGGATACTGTGCGACCAAAAGAAAATACTTGCAAACCTTGTAAGCGATCTGATTTCAAGTAACCAATGGCTCCTTGGAATAAGGGTAAAACACCGGCATCTTTTTCAATTAATGTTTTTTCTAAACTTAGTAATTCATTCCAGCGTTTTTCAGGTTCATTGGCGTAATCTTTTCTAACTTTTTGGAGACCCGCATCATACGCTGAATCGTTATAACCAGAAGTATTTAAGCCACTTTTTGAGTCATAAAATTCTAAAAAATTAATGGGATCAGCATAGTCAGGTGTCCATGTTCCAAAGGCTAAATCGTAATTACTTGCTGTTTGTAAATCCAAACGATTTTGCAAAGGCAGTGATTTTAATTTGATTGTTAAACCTGGTAAATTTTGTTGCAATTGCCCTTGAACAAATTCAATGGTTTTCTTGGCAATCGCTGAGTCCGCTGAGATTAGTTCCAATTCAATTTTATCTTTGCCCAACTCTTCTTTCGCTTTGTTCCAGTTAGCTTGGGCTTCTTTAATATTATATGGCAATAAATCACCATTTTCTTTACGGAAATCTTCACCTGTGTCTGGATTTTTTGCAAAATTAGCTGGTACAAAACCATTTAAAGCTGTCGAGCCATCTCCTAAAATTTCTTTTGCAAAAGTTTCTTTGTCAATCGCTTGTAAAAAAGCTTTTCGAACATGCTCGTTGCCGGTAATTTCACGGCGATGATTTGGGCTTAAATAACCCACCATGGCTTTAGGCACAAAATGCGCTTGTTTTGACTCTTTATACTGAAGTGCATAAGTATCTGCTAAAACAGTGTAATCTAAGTCGCCATTATCAAAAAGATTGGCTCCTGTGCCAATTTCTTTCACTACTTGAACATCAATTTCATTCAATTTTACGTGTTCTTTATCCCAATAATGATCATTCTTCTTCAATTTCCAGGTTTCGGAATTGCCATCCCAGCCTGAAATTACAAACGGCCCATTGCCAACAAAATTATCTGCAGAAGTCCCATAGGCAGTACCTTTTTCTTTGGCAAAGGCTTCATTTTTAGGCATAAAAGGTGTCCCAACCAAGACTTGGGCTAAATAAGGAATTGGATTTTCCAATGTTAGTTCTAGTGTCTGGTCATCGATTGCTTTGACACCAAATTCTTCCATCGTGGCTTGTCCTTCCCGCACCGCACGCCCATTTTTAAAAATATCCATTTGATTACTACTACTTGAACCATACGCTGGATCGACCACGTTTCTAAACGCAACTACAAAATCCCCTGCTTTAACTGGATCCCCGTTTGTCCATTTTGCCTCTCGTAACTTGAATGTATAGACTAACCCGTCTTCACTAACTTGTGGCTCTGCTTTCGCCATAGCTAGCTCAGGATCTCCGTTTTTATCTTGTCGATACAAGCCTTCAACTACTTGACCAATCATATCGGAACTATAGACATCTGTATAATGAGCGCTGTCTAATGTCGAGAGTTCACCACCAGATGCGACGTTAATTTTCTGTGTAGCTGTTTCATTCGAGGTCGTTTTCGAACCGCCACTTCCACATGCTGCTAAAACCAAGCCCAATGCAACAAGTCCGATTAACCACTTTTTCTGTTTCATACCAAAACTCCTCCTTCTGTTCAAACAACTTACCTACATTTTACATGATTTTCCACACATTTGTCCTTTTTCAGCACTTACTTTTTGAAAGAAAAATATTTTTTTAAGAATAAGAGTTGACAGATATTTTTTCTGGTGGTACAGTATTGAAAAACAGAGAACAGAAGAGTAACTGTTTCCTTTAGTGAAGAGAGTCTTTGGTTGGTGGAAAAAGACGTAAAGAAACAGCGAACCACATCTGGGAGTTGACTTTTTGAACCCTTAGTAGGAAAGTACGGGACCACTCGTTAGCAGGCGAAGTTATGAACTTCATAAGGTTCGTGTTGCGAAACACGAATAAACTAAGGTGGAACCACGATAATTGATTATTCGTCCTTTGGCTATTCAGCCAAAGGACTTTTTTGTTTTTTTAGATGCGCTTTTCAACCTGAGAGAGTGCCTCAACTGCTCAAGTCTGTTGTCCTCTTTTCTATATGCTTAATGGGATAAGCTAGAAAAGCAACAGGTTTTCTGTTCCGTTCGAACAATTTCATACTTACAATCAAGGCTTAGGACATAGTAATTTAGCTCTTCCTTTACAGAGACTTTTTCATTGGCTGAAAGAAAAAGATGGATTCTTCTTTACTCACACCTAAAAGATGTTTTTCTGAATCCTTTAGTAAGAAAAACCGGTGACTCTATCGTTAACAGAGAGTAGTTGTCAACGCAACTACATAAGGCTTATCTTGTGAAAGATAAGTAAATTGAGGTGGCACCACGAATGCGATTCGTCCTCTTGGCTCACAGCCAAGAGGCTTTTTTGTTTTTTAATAAAAATTGTTGGAGGAAAAAATGATGGATTATATTTTAGAAATTTTACCTGCTTTAGTTAGCGGAGCTGGCATGACACTGAAAGTCTTTTTCTTTACGCTCCTTGGCTCGATTCCACTGGGGATTATCATTGCCTTTATTTTACAAAGTTCGTTTAAACCTTTACGTTACTTAATTAACCTCTACATTTGGTTAATGCGCGGCACTCCGCTATTGTTACAATTAATTTTTGTTTTTTACGGCTTACCATTAATTGGTATTGTCTTTGAACGTTACGATGCAGCCTTATTCGCATTTATTTTAAATTATGCTGCGTACTTTGCTGAAATTTTTCGCGGGGGGATTCAAGCAATTCCCCAAGGTCAATATGAAGCTGCTAAGGTTTTACGTTTAACACGTTTTCAAACAGTCACGCGGATTATTTTGCCACAAGTTGTTAAAATCGTGCTGCCTTCCGTAGGAAATGAAATTATCAATTTGGTCAAGGATACTTCTCTTATTTATGTTCTTGGCTTAGGCGATCTTTTACGTGCTGGTAAAATTGCGATGAGCCGCGATGTTACATTAGTGCCATTAGCTTTAGTGGGAGTGATTTATTTATTCTTTACGGCAATTTTGACTGTTGCTTCTAAGAAAATTGAAAAATTCTATCAATATTATAAATAGGAGGACTCTACCATGTTAACTATTAAAAATTTAACCAAACATTTTGATAACCGGACCATTATTGATCACTTAAATTTAGAAATTCCAGAGGGTAAAATTTTAACGATTGTTGGTCCTTCAGGCGGCGGAAAAACCACTTTACTTCGTTGTTTGGCTGGTTTAGAAACCATTGATTCTGGTGAGCTTTTGTTGGATGGTGTTCCTTTCAATCCTGCTGAAATGGACAATGCCGATCAAGTGGTTGGGGTCGTTTTCCAGGACTTCCAACTTTTCCCTCACTTATCAGTTTTAGAAAACATTACCTTAGCACCTACATTAGTACTAAAAGAAGAAAAAGCAAAAAGTCAGCAAGAAGCTTTAGAATTACTGGAAAAATTGGGCTTGGCTGGTAAAGAAAAACTCTATCCGTACCAACTTTCCGGTGGACAAAAACAACGAGTTGCACTTGCTCGTGCCTTAGCAATGAAGCCAAAAGTTCTTGGGTACGATGAACCAACGAGCGCGCTAGATCCAGCTTTACGCCAACAAGTGGAAGAAGTTATTTTAGATTTACGGAAACAAGGCATGACACAGATTGTCGTGACCCACGATATGGCTTTCGCTGAAAAAATTGCAGACAATCTTTTGACGGTTGCCCCCGTCCAATAGAAAGGAGTTTATGATGAAAAAGAAATATTCTTTAGCCTTGCTGGTTATCTGTTGTAGTTTACTCCTATTTGCAGGTTGTGGTAAAAGAAAAAGCAACGAAGATCAATGGACACGGATTAACGAAGAAAAACGGATTATTATTGGCTTAGATGACTCCTTTGTGCCCATGGGTTTTCAAGATAAATCAGGCAAAATTGTCGGCTTTGATGTCGACTTAGCCAAAGCGGTTTTTAAACTTTATGGCATTTCCGTTGACTTCCAACCGATTGATTGGTCTATGAAAGAAACAGAATTACAAAATCAAACCATTGATCTTATTTGGAACGGCTACACTAAAACGAGCGAGCGGGCCGAAAAAGTTCAATTCACACAACCTTACATGACGAACGACCAAGTACTTGTTTCTTTAAAAGAAAAAAACATTGCAACAGCGAGCGACATGCAAGGCAAAATTTTAGGGGTTCAAAATGGCTCTTCTGGCTATGATGGCTTCGAAAGTCAGCCTGACGTTTTGAAAAAATTTGTTAAAGACCAAACACCTATTTTATATGACGGCTTTAATGAAGCTTTCTTAGATTTAAAATCTGGCCGAATTGATGGGCTCCTAATTGATCGCGTCTACGCCAACTACTATCTTTCCCACGAAGATAATTTAAAAAACTATACTATTTCTCATGTCGGCTATGACAATGAAGATTTTGCTGTGGGCGTCCGCAAATCAGACAATCAATTAGTCCAAAAAATCAATACTGCCTTTGAAACGTTACGAAAAGATGGCACCCTTAGTAAAATTTCTCAAAAATGGTTTGGAGAGGATGTTACAAATCATTAAAAGTTGACCACTAAAAAATCCTGAAACTCTCAAAATCAAGAGATTCAGGATTTTTTTATCCAATTGTTTCTTCAAATTGTTGAGTGATTCGATACGTTTTCGGTTTCTTCCCTTGAACTTGAATGTACGCTTGTTTTTCTAATGTTTCCGTTATTCGCTTAACTTTTCCGTAGGACCAGTTTTGATTTTCTTGAATCTCTTTAATCGACACACTTTCGGTGCCATTTCTAAACATATGTGCTTGAATTAATAAAAACAGAACACTGCATTCATCTTCAGGTAACTCTGAATGTTTTAACCATTGCGTGGCTCTTTTCAACTGATTAGTCCATGTTCTCAGCTCTTCTAAAATTTCCGTTTGTCCTAATAAGATAAATTCATACATCGTCTGAACAAAAAGAGTTACTTCTCCTCTATTTCTTGGATTTGTGACTTCGGAAAAAGCTTTTTCATATTTTCTCTTATTATGGATTACGGCATTGGAAACAGTCAATCCTGTCAGTGGATCCAATTTTCTAGAGAGATAGTTAGACATCAAAAAACGGCCCATCCGTCCATTCCCATCATAGAAGGGATGAATATACTCAAAATAGTAATGACTGATACAACATTTAAGTAAGCTTGGTAGTGCTGATTGATTCATAAAAAGGATAAGTTTTTCTAGATCAGCTATAATACTTTCTTCGTTGGAACTCCCCTGATGAACAACTTTGTCTTTATCACTGATATATACAACAGATTTCCTAAATAATAAACCATCTGGATAGTCTTCTTCTTGGATATCAGCTTTAAAGAGTTCATCATAGATTTCTCTAAATTGACCTAATGTTTCTATTTTTAGCATTTTATCAGTCACGATACCTTTATACATGTTTACAATGCCCTGAAATCTTTCAGTTGAATTAGCATTTAATTTGTGTAAAACTTTGCTAATATCTTTTCTTGAACTTTTAACCCCTTCAATTTCATTCGTACTTTGTATCTCTTCAATCAATTGATAAAAAAAGATATTTTTTTGTACAATTTTTGGTAATTTATGTATATATCTCATTATTTCTTGAGAATTTTTCATAATTTTTTCTTGTAATACGCTGTGTTGAAGTAAAGGAACGTAGAATAACTCATAGGTTTCTTTTGTTTTCCGTTCTTCTTTGTCAAAGGGGTGGATAAATAACTTAGTTTGTAAAGTAGAGTCAAAATTTAAACGTTCTTGATATTTCTTTTCAAAAGAATCTCTATTTTTATAAAAATCTACTTTTAGTAATTTATATGTCATTATACCCCTCTTTTCTTATTCTAAATTACAAAAAAACGTTTTTTTGTAATTTAGAATATCTTTCACTTAAATTTAACATTCAAAATTACAAAATTCAACTATTTTATAATTTTAAATTTACATAGAAAATTTAGCAAATTCTAACTTATGAAGAACTTTTATTTTTGCTACACTAGTAAAAGTCGAGAGAATTTGTCCTTTTCTGCCTAGAACAATCATTACTCTCAATAAATGAAAGGAGAAAAAAATGCCTACTAATAAAAAAGAAGGAATGCTTTTTACTACGTTAATGTGCTTTCTGATGGTTTTCGGAATGAGCACCTATAATTTATTATTGCATGAAGAGTTTTCATTGTACGCCTTATCAAAAGGTTTGCTTCCTGGATTTATCGTTGCTTTTATTTTAGACGTTTTCATCGTTGGTGTCTTAGCTAAGAAAATCGCTTTTTCTTTACCCTTTAATAAAGAAAAACGGCTATTACTTATTCTGACCATTTCGAGTCTCATGATTATCGGCATGGTGACTTGTATGTCTTTATTTGGCTTATTAATGGAAGGCCAGACGTTGTCACTAAGTGCGTATTTCCAAGCTTGGGGCCTGAACTTTATTGTTGCCCTTCCTTATCAATTGCTGATTGTCGGTCCCTTCTCACGTATGATCTTAACCAATTACCAACAACGACAAACTTAGAAAATAGATTTCTTATCTAAGTTTTAACAGTTGCCTAAAAAAAAGTTAACCTTTTTGATTTATCTTAGTGATAGTTCATTAAAGGAGGAACTGAAGTTGAAAAAATATCGTATTAGCTTATTTCTTGGCTTGATTAGTCTTTTATTATTTATGACCTCTATTTTAGTTGGATCAACATTATCTAGCGATGGACTTTTAAAAGAACCCGCCTTTTTCTGTACGCCGCTCGGTTACTTTTTTCTCTTCATTGCCTTGCTTTCAGTTATAACAATCACATGTAAAGAACATATGAATCAAAAAGGTAAAACAAAACAACCTTAAAAAGAGCCTGACGTTTTGACACGTCCGGCTCTTTTTTTAATAAAAACATGTAAACTTAATTTGCAACAATATTTACTAATTTATCTGGAACAGCAATCACTTTGCGCACTGTTTTTCCTTCAATAAATTCTTTAACAGCTTCATGGTTCATTGCAATTTGTTCTAATTCTTCTTTACTTAACCCACGAGCGACATTTTGTTTGCCACGTAATTTTCCGTTCACTTGGAAAACTACTTCCACTTCATCTTCTACTAAAGCCGCTTCATCATAGGTTGGCCAAGGGACATAAGTTAAACTTTCCTCGTTACCTAAAATTTGCCATAGCTCTTCGCCAATATGTGGCGCGATTGGCGCAAGTAATTGGACAAATCCTTCCACATATTCATAAGGTAAGGCATCCACTTTATTGGCTTCATTCACAAAAACCATTAATTGAGAAATCGCTGTATTAAAGTGCAAGTTTGCCATATCTTCTGTCACTTTTTTAACCGTTTGATGATAAACTTTCGTTAAACGGCCATCATTAATTGTGGTAATTCGGTCACGCATTTTGCCTTCTTCATCAACAATCAGACGCCAAACGCGATCTAAGAATTTACGACTTCCTTCTAATCCATTTTCATTCCAAGCAATGGAAGCATCTAATGGGCCCATGAACATTTCATAAAGACGTAACGTATCCGCACCATATTTAGCCACCACATCATCGGGATTTACAACATTGCCACGTGATTTAGACATTTTTTCGTTGTTTTCTCCTAAAATCATACCTTGGTTGTATAATTTTTGGAAAGGTTCTTTGGTAGGAACCACACCAATATCATATAAGAATTTATGCCAAAAACGAGCATAAAGTAAATGCAGCACCGCATGTTCGGCACCACCAATATAGATATCAACTGGTAACCAACGTTTTAATTTTTCAAAATCAGCAATTTCATTTTTATTATGAGGATCAATGAATCGTAAGTAATACCAAGAGCTTCCAGCCCATTGTGGCATAGTATTCGTTTCACGTTTTCCCTTCATGCCAGTTTCAGGGTCGACGACATTGACCCATTCATCAATGTTTGCTAATGGCGATTCCCCAGTTCCACTTGGGCGAATATCCGATGTTACTGGTAAACGTAGAGGTAACTCAGATTCAGGAACCGTTGTGGTTGTTCCATCTTCCCAATGGATCACAGGAATTGGTTCACCCCAGTAGCGTTGACGAGAGAATAACCAGTCACGTAAACGATAAGATACTTCTTTTTTCCCTACGTGATTTTCTTCTAGCCACTCATTCATTTTAGCGATGGCTTCTGCTTTGTTTAATCCATTTAAGAAATCAGAATTGATATGCGGTCCATCCCCTGTATAGGCTTCTGTTGTAATGTCGCCACCTGCGATTACTGGTAGGATATCAATGCCAAATGTTTTCGCAAATTCGTAATCCCGTTCATCATGCGCTGGGACTGCCATGATTGCGCCTGTGCCATAGCTTGCTAAAACATAATCGCCAATCCAAATTGGAATTTCTTGGCCATTGACTGGATTTATAGCATACGCACCTGTGAAAACACCTGTTTTTTCTTTTGCTAAATCCGTTCTATTTAAATCAGATTTTTTTGAGGTTTCTTCAATATATGCTTCTACAGCTGCTGTTTGTTCAGGTGTCGTAATTTTTTTCACTAGTTCTAGTTCAGGAGCTAGAACAGTATAGGTTGCACCGAACAAGGTATCAGGACGGGTTGTAAACACCGTGAAACTTTCTTCTGTGCCAGCGACTTTAAAGGTCACATTGGCTCCTTCAGAACGTCCAATCCAATTTCGTTGCATATCTTTAATACTTTCTGGCCAATCAACAAGCTCTAAATCTTCTAATAAGCGATCTGCATAAGCAGTAATTTTCAGCATCCATTGACGCATTGGTCGGCGAACCACATCATAACCGCCACGTTCACTTTTTCCATCAATGACTTCTTCATTTGAAATAACAGTTCCTAGTTCAGGGACCCAGTTAACCGCAACTTCTGCTTCATAAGCTAACCCTTTTTCATATAATTTTGTAAATATCCATTGTGTCCATTTATAATATTCGGGATCAGTGGTATTAATTTCGCGATTCCAATCATAGCTGAATCCTAATGAATTAATTTGGCGACGGAATGTTTCGATATTTTTCTTAGTAAATTCAGCTGGGTCATTTCCTGTGTCTAACGCATATTGTTCTGCTGGCAAACCAAACGCATCCCAGCCCATTGGATGCAACACATTATAGCCTTGCGCACGTTTCATACGTGAAAGAATATCGGTTGCTGTATAGCCTTCCGGGTGACCTACGTGTAAGCCTTGTCCAGATGGATAGGGAAACATATCTAGTGCATAAAATTTTTCTTTATTTGGGTCGTCCAATGTATTGAAACAATTGTTCTTAGCCCAATATTTTTGCCATTTCTTCTCAATCTCTTTGTGATTGTAGCTCATGTTATTCCTCCTAGTAATATAAAATTTTTCATTCTTAAAATTTGCCACCTGCAGCCATCGTCACTATTCTGACTTAAACTAGCCACTTAGTGATAAAAAAAAGTCCTATAGGAAAAATTCCTATAGGACGTGAACATACAAATGCAACGTGGTACCACCTAAATTCGTCAAAGAAACGGTCAGTCACCGTCACCTTAACCTCAAACGTCTTAACGATCGTCACCGACTTTTCCTACTTGGTTTGTTCAAAAAAGTAACTTAAAGGCGAGTTCAAAAGCTTCTGTACGTATTTCCACCAGCCATACGCTCTCTATCACATGGTTCTTTCTACTATTCCTTCTCATTGTTTTTTTCTATTATAAGACTCATGTTACCAAAGATAGCTATTTTTTTCAATCTTAAATTAACCAACTTTTAAAGTTTGACCAATATAAATTGTATCCCCGCTCAAGCCATTTAATTGTTTGATTTTTTGGATGCTGATTCCGTATTGCATTGATAAGCCCCAAAGTGAATCACCGCTTTTAACTGTATGGCGTTTGCCTGATGCACTATTTGTTGAAGAAGCATTGCCACCTGCAGAAGCGCCTTTTTTCACGATAATTGTTTGACCAGCAAAAATTAAATCGCCTTTGATCCCGTTCCATGAACGTAGATTAGCAACACTCACGCCAAACTGTGCAGAAATTTTATTCAACGTATCGCCTGATTTAATCGTGTAGGATGTTGTCGCACCGCCACCATTATTCGTAGGCTTGTTCGTATTCGTTGAACCTGAGTTGGCGCCTTTTTTCACGATAATCTTTTGACCAGCAAAAATCAAACTACCGCTGATGTTATTCCAGGCTTGTAAGTTAGCCACACTAACACCGAATTGTGCAGAAATTTTGTTCAAGGTATCGCCTGATTTAATCGTGTAGTACGTATTCGTTCCTGATTGATTATTGTTAGAACCACCATTGCTTGAGCCACCGGTATTACCTGAAGTACCTTTTTTCACAATGATTTTTTGACCAGCGAAGATTAAATCGCCAGAAATGCCATTCCATGAGCGTAAATTAGCAACACTCACGCCATATTGGGCGGCAATTTTGTTCAAGGTATCGCCTGATTTAATTGTGTAGTACGTATTCGTTCCTGATTGATTATTGTTAGAACCACCGTTGTTTGAGCCGCCAGTGTTACCTGAAGCACCTTTTTTCACGATAAGTTTTTGACCAACGAAAATTAAATCGCCAGAGATGCCATTCCATGAGCGTAAATTAGCAACGCTCACGCCATATTGAGCGGCAATTTTATTCAAGGTATCCCCTGATTTTACAGTATAGTACGTGTTCGTTCCTGATTGATTATTGTTAGAACCACCGTTGCCTGAGCCACCAGTGTTACCTGAAGCACCTTTTTTCACGATGAGTTTTTGACCAACGAAAATTAAATCGCCAGAGATGCCGTTCCATGAGCGTAAATTAGCAACGCTCACACCATATTGCGCGGCAATTTTATTCAATGTATCTCCTGATTTTACAGTATAGTACGTGTTCGTTCCTGATTGATTGTTAGAACCGCCTGTTCCTGGATTAACTGTTCCGCCCCCAGTATTTCCACCAGAAGATGGTGTATCATATTGAGTTAAGTTATATGCGGTAATGACATTATTTAATTTAGCATTGTAGCTAGGATCTGTCGCATAACGACCTGTTAACCAAGCAGTTGCATCGCGGTACGAGCTTGTATTGCTTTTCCAAGCCCCAGCATAATAGTAAACGCCCGCTTGGAAAGAAGTTGTTTTTAGCACGTGCGCATTATCTTGGAATGATTCCATGTAAGAAGGATATTTACGGAAAGGTTCTTTTTTCACTAACCATTTGCCGTTTAAATATTCCCATGTATCCATATAGACAGATTGTCCATTGTAGCTGCCTTTAATCCCAAATAAGTTATAGTTTGGTGCCTTAGATAGCGTACTTGCTCCCCAACCACTTTCAACGATTGCTTGAGCCATCATCACTGATGCATATAAATCATTGGCTTGCGCAATAGGTTGTGCACAACGAGCTAACTCGGCAATAAATTCTGAAGGACTTTGCGTCGGTGATAACGCTGAAAAAGTTTGCGCAGAAGCTACTCTAGCTTCTGGTACTTTTACTTCATCATCGGGTGTAACTGCAGGCGCTGCTTCAGACTCGGTTGTTGAAGGAGCTACTGGCGCGATTTCTGCTACTGAAGAATCAGTCGTTCCTGATTCCACAGGTGTAGTTGAATCAACTGTTGGTTGCTCGGTACTTGGTGTTGTTGGTGTTTCTTTTGATGATTCAGTTGTCGATTCAGTCGTTGTTGACGAATCCGTTGTCGGTTGTTCCGTAGTTCCTGGCGTAGTTTCTGTTGTTGGTGTCTCTACTAAGCCAGTTTCCGTAGTAGGTGCTTGGGCAACTTCCGCATTTGTTGGCTGCTCTTCTGTTGCCTCAGCAGTCACTGGTAGTAACGCAACGGGGGTTCCTACAGATGAAACAATTAACGCCGAGCTGAATAAAGTAGTGCTCTTCTTCCATTGTACTGGCGTTTTCTTTCTTTGTTGTGCTTTCCTTCTTTCGATACGTGACATTGATTCTTTCTTCATTGATACGTCCCCAACTTTCCTTTTTTAACTTATATGTAAATGTAATTTTTTAGTTTTGTTATTATAACAAGTATACCTTTTTTTCTGGCGAATTAAAAACACTTCAACAAAATTTCATATTACTGTAACTAGATTGTAAAGAAGTAATGTTTTTTAACATGGATTTCCTCTCTTGTTACTACTCGGAAAAAAACTGCGACTTTAGTTGTAGACGCTTCTTTACCTTAGTCTGATTTTTTTAATTCCTCTTGTTATTCGCTCAAAAAGAAATTATAGTTTAAGATGAGAAATGAATCGTGTAGAAAGAGGGAGCGGAATGAATAAAGAACATTTTATTATTGAGCTGAAAATTTATTTAAAAGCATTAAATCCCAAAGATCAAGCTATTATTCTTGCGAAATACAAGGCGTTATTTGATGCTCGTGTTGCGGAAGGCGAAACAGAAGAACAAGTGGCAAAATCATTGGGGAAACCACGGGTTATCGCAGAAGAAATTTTAAAAGAACAAGGCATCGAATTGACGGAACGAAAAATTGAAAATAATGGCTGGCAAGAAATTCCAGCGGCTACACCTGCTTATGATCATCCCTATGAAGAAGAATCTGAATTTTACTATGATAATGATTCTCCATACTATCAACGACCACAGCATCGGCCACTAACCCGATTTTTCCAAGTGCTTGGTATTTTCTGTTTAAATTTTTTCTTCATGTTTTGGGTTATTTTAGGGATTGCCTTAATGTACGTAGGTTGTGGCATTGCCGGAGCTGCAACTTTATTTTCACCAATTTATGGTATTTATAGTGTCATTACCCAAGCAAATGCCGCTTCCTTTTTCCAATTATCTATGAGTCTCTTTTTATTTGGTGCATCAATCATTGGTTGGTTACTGTTTCTACCAATTTTAAAATTTTCAGCACATGTCTTTAAGCGTTATTTCCAATGGAACATTGCTGTTTTACGAGGTGATATCTAATGAAAAAAACAACAGGGATTCTCTTATCCATTGCTGTCTTAGCGATGCTAATTGGTGGATCTGGCGCCGTCTATTATTACAAGCAAGCGGAAAAATCAGTCACACCGCTAAAAGAAAGTTATACACTAAAAAATAAACAAGCAGGCGAAGAACTTCACTTATCCTTAAAAGGCAAAGGCCCTTATACCATTTATAAAACTGATAGTAACAAAATGGGATTACGATCACCGAATAATGCCTTTTATTCAAAAGCTGAAGGCACCTTAGATGTCAAAGAAGAAAAAAATAAAATAACAGCAACCATCAATACCACTCGTACACAAAACCAACCCGAGTTGTCATTTTTTAATATTGGTATTTTTAGTGACTTCACACCGAACGTGAGTGTCCAGATTCCTAATAATGTGAAAAAGTTAGTGATTGATGGCTCAACCCATTCACAAGTTTCATTGAATGCTTTTAACGTAGACGAATTAACAACTAATCTACCAAATTCTTATGTTAGTCTATCAGGCGTTAAAGCAAAAAAAATGACACTTAACTCTTCAGATGGTATCTACCTTTCAGCGGATACTTCCGCTAAAACAGCAACAGTTGAAACCACTGACGGCGATATAACGTTGGGTTCAGCCTATTTCGATGAAATCAAAAATACGACTACTTCTGGTGATATTCGAGTGCAAAATGCCCGTGGAAACATCCAAGCAACAACGACAGATGGCGATATTAGCGTCTATGATTTCAAAGGAGAAGCTAACTTTTCAAGTGAAAATGGTGATTTTTCTTTAGACATGCCTGCTGTGCCTAAAAAATTAACTGTCGCTCTTGTCCATGGAGACATTTATGTAAATTCTGGAGAAATTTTGCGTAATATTTCAATCAAAGGGGAATCAAAATTAGGCGATGTTCAACTTTTAAACAAAGAGCGAACATCTTATAAGAATGGTCGTGCGGATACAGAATTTAACCTTTCTAGCGAATTCGGCGATATTACCGTTGATACTCCTGACGACGATAATCAATAAACATGGCCATTTAAAAAAGTTCTGGTACCACAATGAGAGATTGTGCTGCCAGAACTTTTTTAATATCTGTATCCCCTCCAAATCAGGCAATGAAATTATCTTTTAATTTTTTACCCTTTTGATGGTATAATACGGATTGTTGCGATTAAATTTTGAAAGGATTTTTTATGAAAAACAAACTTTATTATCAATTTGCAGGTAGTTGTTTTCTTTTAGTATTTATGTTTTTAGGCTACGTTGTTCGTTTTTATCCAACCTGGCTCAAAGGCTTTGATCAAACGATTACTTCTTTTGTTCGTCGTCCTTTTCCACAGCTAAATAACTTTTTTATTTGGTACACCAAATTTGCCAATTCATTGACGATTATCATCTTAGCAATCGTTGTCATTGCTCTGTTTATTGTTTGGAAATATTATGCTGAAGCATTATGGCTCTTTATTAATACTGCCTTAATTGCTGGCTTAGGTAATTCTTTATTAAAATTATTCTTTATGCGCCAACGTCCTACTTTGGAGCATTTAGTAACTGAACATACGTATAGTTTTCCTAGCGGACATGCTGTAGGAAGTACCTTGTTCTACGGCACTATTTTATTGATTCTGCCAATTTTCATTAAAAATAAAACGGTCCGTCTTTGTGTGCAAATTTTACTAGGTATTGGGATTTTCATGATTGGGGTTAGTCGAATCTATTTAGGTGTCCATTTCCCTAGCGATATCTTAGGTGGTTTTTGTCTTGGTTTAGCTTGGTTGTTATTAAGTTACCCTATTTATTTAGAAAAACGCTTTGTTTGGCGATTTCAAAGCAAACAACGCTAGAAAGAAGTCTTGATTATGCAAATTTTTCCTTATTCAGATGATCCAAATAAACGCTATCACACTTGGAACTATGCACTTCGTCAACAGTTTGGTGAAAAGATTTTTAAAGTGCCAATTGATGGTGGCTTTGATTGCCCCAATCGTGATGGGACGGTTGCCAAAGGTGGTTGTACGTTCTGTAGTGTTTCTGGATCAGGCGACATGATTGTTGCACCTAGCGATCCCCTGCCGCTTCAATTTCAAAAAGAAATCCAATTGATGCATCAAAAATGGCCAACTGTCGATCAATACATTGTTTACTTCCAAAATTTCACCAATACACATGCGCCCGTTGACGTTATTCGTCATCGGTTTGAACAAGTAGTCAATGAAAAAGGCGTCGTTGGTTTATCCATTGGTACCCGTCCTGATTGTTTGCCTGATGAGGTGGTGAACTATTTAGCCGAATTAAACGAACGCTTTTATTTATGGGTAGAGTTGGGTTTGCAAACCACGTTTGAGGAAACTAGCGCTGCCATTAATCGCGCTCATGATTATCAAACATATCTAGATGGTGTGGCTAAATTACGGAAACACGGGATTCGGGTCTGTACACATTTAATTAACGGGCTACCTGGTGAAACACCTGCCATGATGCGTGAAAATGTGCGGCGAACTATTCAGGATTCAGATATCCAAGGGATTAAACTGCATTTACTTCATTTAATGACAAATACCAAAATGATGCGAGATTATAATGAAGGACGCTTACAATTGATGAGCAAAGAAGCCTATGTTTCAGTGATTTGTGATCAGTTAGAAATGATTCCACCCGAAATTGTTATTCATCGCTTAACAGGCGATGCCCCCTTTGAAACAATTATCGGACCGATGTGGAGCTTGAAAAAATGGGAAGTCCTCAATGCGATTGATGCGGAAATGAAACGCCGCAACAGTTATCAAGGAAAATATACTGTCATTTCAGGAAAGGAAGTTTTCAATTAATGCTACAAACAGCCCTACATTTTAGTCACCAACTTTTAAAAGAAGTAGTGGAACCTGGCGACTTCGTCATTGATGCAACAATGGGAAATGGTCATGATACAGCATTCTTAGCAGAGCTGGTTGGCCCTTCTGGTGAAGTTTTCGCCTTTGATATCCAAAAAGAAGCGTTGATCAATACAGAACAAAAGTTAACAGAACTTAATTTACTCCCACAAACTACGTTATTTCCATTAGGACATGAACATCTTCATGCTGTCCTAGATGAAGAAACAGAAATCACTGCCGCTATTTTTAACTTAGGCTATTTACCTAAAAGTAATAAGGAAATTATTACAAAACCCGCTACGACTAAACAGGCGTTAGATGGGTTACTGCCTCATTTGGTAAAAGGAAGTCGCATTATTTTAGTCGTTTATTATGGCCACGAAGGTGGTTCAGAGGAACTTGATTTGGTCACGAATTACACGCAAGCCTTACCACAAGATGTTTACAGTGTCTTACGTTATGAGTTTATCAATCAAAAAAATCAGCCACCTGTTCTTTTCTGTATTGAAAAGAAATAAGAGAACATGGTCGGATTGTCTCCAGCAATCTGATCATGTTCTCTTTTATTTGTTTTGTTACTCTGTCAATTCACCATCACGAATACGAACCACTCGATCACAGTATTTCAACAAACGCTCATCATGTGTCACCATGATAATCCCTTTATCTTTCTCTTTGGCCTCTTTCGCTAGTAATTGGACAACATCAAATGCCTTTTCTGTATCTAAACTAGCCGTTGGTTCATCTGCCAAAATTACGTCTGGCTCATGATACAATGCACACGCAATGGCTACCCGTTGTCTTTCCCCACCAGAGAGATCACGAGGATAACTATTTCGTAATTCTTTTAAACCCAACGTCTCTAACAATTGCTCTTTTAATTCACTATTTTTACGTGACTTATCAACTTTTTCAATTAAGTGAAATTGATCTTCCACTGTTAAGAATGGCACCAAATTAGAGCTTTGTAAAATAAAGCCGATTTTTTGAAAACGTTGCGCCAAACGTTGCTTCTTCGTTAACTTATTTAGTGATTGCCCGCCAACAATGACTTCACCACTTGTCGGTGCCTGTAAACCAGCTGCAATCGTTAAAAAGGTACTTTTACCAGAGCCAGAAGGACCAATTACTGCGACAAATTCACCTGGCTGAACCGCAAAAGATAATTCTTTTAACGCGATCACTTCTGTATGTTTTTCACCATATTTTTTATAAATATTTTTCATTTCTAAAACATTTGCCATGTCTTTAACCTCCAATCGCGATTAACGGATCAATTTTAGCAATCGTTCGAATTGAAAATGCCCCGCCAATTAATGCAGATAAAATCAATAGTACACTAAACAAAATCATGCGTGGTCCATTAGTTGCATAAGGCATCGCTTCTGGTAAAAAGAGCACGGTAATTCCAGTTAAAGCAAGACCAATCGCCACTCCTAGAACAGCCAATAAAGCGGTTTGTAGCATGACTGCCTTTGCTAAGAAACTAGTCGGCACCCCTTGAACTTTTAAGACACCGAACATTGCTGTTTTCTGTAAAGTCATCACAAAGATAAAAATACCGATAATGAACGCTGCAATCACAATCAAGAAATAAATCATGCCATCCAAGGTCAAGTTTTGAGCGCTGTATCCTGGCAGTTTTTCAATAAAATCTGAAATTGAAAGAACTTGGCTGTCTTTATTAGTCGTTTTAACTTCCGCGTTGTCCTTGCTGCGAACAATGAAACCATTAACCATTTTGGCCATTGCTGGATTGTCACCATATTTAATTGACCGCCAAGTATCCAGAGAAGTGTAAATAACCGGCACAATGTTATAGCTACTTTTAGAAATAAAGCCGACAATTTCTAATTGCTCATCATATTTCCCTGCAGTTAATTTGTCGCCAATTTTAAATCCTTGATTTTTCAATGTTTCTGAAGCAATCACTTGATTTTTATCAGTAAATGCGTTTCCTTCAATCACTTTTGGCATTAAAAAACTTTCTTTTTCAATCCCAAATAAGCTAACATTCGTTAATTCAGCCTTTTTATCATCTGCTGGGCGGATGGCTAAAGATTGTTGACCAATCGGTGCAATTTTGCCTCCTGAAATCGTTTCTTTCACGTTTTCATCTAACACTGATACATTTAAATTACTATTGGCCTCTTTTGATAAAACCACTTGATTCGCTTGCCATTGATCTACGGCTAAACGATTTCCTTGAGCTAAACCGTTCGCTAAACCTGACAAAATAAAAATTAACCAAGCAATCAAGACCATTACTAAGACTACAAGGACGTACCGTCCTTTTGAATACTTCATTTCATTAAATCCTAAAAACATGAATGGTTCACCTCTTTCTTCTTTTCGAAATAAACTATATCACTTATCAATCGATAAATCAATAATTATTTATCGATTGATAAGTGAATTTTACAAAAAAATAGAGAAGTCTGTTTTTCAACAGGGCTTCTCTATTTTTTATTTGTGACTTTTCAGAACGCCATGTAGCATAAATTGAATAAATTTTTTGACATCGTCATCCACTGTTTTTCGCTGGTACGTTTTTTCAATACTTAATAATGCACTAACGTTATATAAAATAAACCGAGTTGCATCATCTACACTGATGCCCTCTTGTAAGCAATTGGTTTCAGGTTCACTTTCAAAAATAGCCGCAATATTATTGATATAGGTTTTTTTGAAAATTTGATACAGCGTACGATTGTAATCAGGGCCCATTTCTTGAAACATGTCGTTCAACATTAAGAAAAGATTGGTCGGATGTTCATCTAACAAAACTTTGATTAATTGATAAAGTTTTTCTTCTACTGATGCATTTCCAGAAACAATTGGGACTAATTCTTCCTGAACACGGGACGTTAATTCTTCAATCACAGCTAAATACAGTTCTTTTTTATTTTTAAAATGGTGATAGAGATTCGGTTGGGTAATGTTCGCTTTTAAAGCAATTTCACGAGTGGAGGTATTTTTGAACCCCTTTGTCATGAATAATTCAGAAGCGACAGACAAAATAATTTGCCGTGTACGTTCTAAATCAGCTTTGCGTTTATTTGGCTTTTCCATGGTTTTCTCGCCCCCTGCTGCTTTTTATTTTAGCATATTCTCCGGCAAGAAACGAGAGACCTTTATACAAAAAACGAAAAATATACAATCAATGTGCCTACTATTTGGAGAAGAATCGCGCAATAATACCACCGCTGCAAATGTATCAGCCAGCCTTTTTCGCCCCCAAGATAAATCAACCACTGCAGTCCATATAAAAAACTATTAGCCAACAACCAAAAAAGCAGTGCCGATTTTGTCCATCGATTCTCTCTGAATACACTCAGTACAAATAAAGTATTTAGCACCAAAAACGTGCGCCGTAATTGCCGTACATTCCTCATTTTCCCCATTGATATATCTCCTTTTTCTATTTAGCATAGCAAAAAAAGAAGCAAATGAGAATGACTCATTTTGCTTCTTTTTCAACTTATTCAAAAACAAATTGATTTTTATAAAGTTCCGCATAGAATCCATCTTGTTCAACTAGTTCATGGTGGTTGCCTTCTTCAATGACTTCACCGTCTCGTAAAACAATAATCCGATCCGCATTTAGAATCGTTTTCAAACGATGGGCAATCACAAAACTGGTGCGCCCTTTAATTGCTTCGTCCATCGCTTTTTGGATTTTAGCTTCTGTTACTGTATCAACATTACTTGTTGCTTCATCCAAAATTAATAATTCTGGATTGGTAATAATCGTTCGTGCAATACTTACTAATTGCTTTTGCCCCGTACTGAAAAGGTTATTCTCTTCCGTAATCTCAGTATCGTAGCCTTGCTCAAGATTTACAATAAATTCATGGATATTCGCTTGTTTCGCTGCTTGAACAATTTCTTCATCCGTGGCCTCTGGCTTACCAAAAGCAATATTCTCACGAATTGTTCCTGAAAATAGAACGGACTCTTGCAAAACAATGCCTACATGTGAACGCAAGCTATCTAAATCCATTTCACGAATGTCCACACCATCAAACGTCACGGCGCCTTCATTCACATCATAAAAGCGATTCATTAAATTCATAATCGTTGTTTTTCCTGAGCCTGTCGGTCCGACTAAAGCGACCATTTCACCTTTATCCACATGAATAGAAACATCTTTCAACACAGGCGTTTCTGGATTATAGCCAAAAACAACATGATTTAAAGCCACAGCTTTGTTAATCTCTTCTAATTTTTCGCCATTTTCGGGACGAATTTCATCTGGTTCATCAAACATCTCATTTAAACGACGAGCGCCTGTAACAGCTAATTGAATCATGCTATAACCTGAAGAAATTTGCATTAATGGTTGATAATATTGTTGGGAATATTGGACAAACATAACGACTAAACCTAACGCAGCGGCACGATCAACAGAGCCATTGATTGCTAACCAACCACCAAAGAAAATAACAATCGCCGTATTGACTAATGACATTCCTTGCATCATTGGGAAAAGTAATCCTGAATACACTTGACCTTTATACGTAGCGGCACGGACTTTTTCATTTTGCTCTAAAAAGCCGTCAATGGTTTCTTCTTGTAAACCATTGGTAATAATCACACGTTGCCCACTAATTTTTTCATCCATATAGCCATTTAATTTACCCACTTCATCTTGCTGTAAATCGACATATTTGCGCGCCTTGCTAATCACAAAGACCGCAATTAAAATCGCAATCGGCGTAGAAGCAATTGTAGCCCATGCCAGTTCCACATTTTGACGGAACATCATGATTAAGACACCAACCAATAAGGCAATATTGGTTAATACTTGTAGCAACGCTTGGTTTAAACTGTTTTGGATGTTGTCTAAATCACTAGTAAAACGACTTAAAATTTCACCATCTTGATGAGAATCAAAGAAACGAATCGTCAATTTTTCTAATTTGTTAAACAAACCAATCCGCATGCGGTTCGTCGATTTTCCCACGACTTGTGTAAAGAGAATACTATAAATGAAACTAGCGGCACTAGTTAAGACATAAAAAATGAGTAGTTTCCAAATGACAGAAACGAACGCACTTTTATCGTCTTTTCCTTGCATCACATTAACCGCATATTTCGCTAATTCCTGAATAGCTTCCCCAACGAATTGCGGCGCTTTGACTTGTAAATAAGTCGCTGCGAAAATTGCTAAGAAAATAAAGAGGAAAGAAACTTTGTAACGTTTTAAATAATGATAGAAAAATTTACTAGCTTTTATTAAATCAGTCATTAAGCTTCCTCCTTTCCTTTTTGAGTTTCGTAAATTTCTTGATACACGGGGTTCGTAGCTGCTAATTCTTCATGCGTGCCTTCCCCGACTAAACGTCCATTATCCAATACTAAAATACGATCTGCATGGACAACAGAAGAAATTTTTTGGGCAATAACGATCGTGGTAGTCTCTTTTAACTCTTTATCCAACGCTTCTCGGACTAACCGCTCCGAACGAGCATCCAACGCGCTGGTGCTATCATCTAAAATCAAAATTTTAGGCTCACCAATCACACCTCTTGTAATTGATAACCGTTGTTTTTGTCCACCAGAAAAGTTATTACTCCGTTCTTCGACGGGTGCATCATAACCTTCTGCTAATTTTTCAATAAATTCCTTGGCTTGGGCGATGCCTGAAGCCCGTTCCATGTCCGCTTCAGAAGCGTCACGTTTACCATGGCGTAGATTTTGCGCAATCGTTCCAGAGAACAGGATTGCTTTTTGCAACACAAAGGAAACTGTTTTTCGTAAACTGTGTTCGTTCACTTCTCGTAAATCGACACCACCAACTTCAATCTTTCCTTCTGTCGGATCAAACAAACGTGGAATTAATTGTGCCAATGTAGATTTACCAGCGCCAGTTGCGCCCACAATCCCAATCATTTCACCTGGCTGAATAGAGAAAGAGATGTCTTTCAAGGTATCTTCTTCATCCCCAGGATAACGGAAAGATACGTGATCAAACTCAACACTACCAATTAACTCTTGTTCTGGGACTTTTTTGTAGGTAACATCTGGTTCTGTTTCCATCACTTCTTTAATCCGCTTAATGGAAACAGCGGCACGAGAAGTCATCATCATCATCATTCCGCCGATAATAATCGCCATCATGATTTGCATTAAATAGTTCATAAAGGAAGCGACACCACCGATTAAAGTTGGATCGTCCTTGACTAAGTTACTCACAAAGAAAATCGAGCCTACAACGGCTAAGTTCGCCACCAACATAAACGCTGGAATCATCACAGCAAATAAGCTACCTACGATTAAGTTATGGGTGGTTAATTCTTCACTCACTTTTGTAAAACGTGACAATTGATTTTTTTCTTGAACAAATGATTTGACGACACGAATGCCTAACAAATTTTCTTTTGCGATACCATTAATCTTATCAATCAAGTTTTGAATAATCATGAAATGCTTGCCCATTTGCGAAAAGGACAGCATAGAAATCAAAATAACTGCGATGACAAGTGCAACAATCACCCACCATAGTTGTGGCAAGGTTAGCATCGCTAAAATAAAACTCCCGATAAATAAAAAAGGAATTCTAAAAAGTGTCTGCAACGCAATCATAATGACATTTTGAATTTGAGTAACGTCATTTGTTAAACGAACAACTAAGTTACCTGCTGAAAATTTTTCGATATTGCCAAATGAAAAGGTTTGGATTTTGCGGAAAGTTGCTTCACGAATGTCAGCACTGACACCTTGGGCAACTTTGGCAGAAAAAATTGTATTAATAACCCCTGCAACGAGTCCTAATCCTGCAATGGCAATTAATTGAATCCCTAAGTTTTTCATTTTGTCGCTATCGTCATTCATAATTGCTTCCAACACTTGTTGTAACAATTTTGGTTGCCAAAGTGCTGAGACAACCATTACGATCACCGCCAACAAGGCAATAACTACCGAGCCTTTGTATTTTTTGGCGTGTTGAATAATAAGGTCCATCTTATCCCTACTTTCTTAAAATAGTTCCCTGCTTCTTCAGTGTTGGTCTGCGAATTCTTCCCCATTACAAAAAAATCAATTTGCTCATTGACTTCACCAATTTAACACTGTAAAATAAGGCCGATTCATAATTTACCATTTTTAGTGGTAAAATACAAGCGAACAAGTTAATTTTTCACAAGTTTTTCCTATCATAAAGTGTACCTTCTTTTTGATAAACTTACGAAGATAACGTTTAATAGGAGCTAAAATCATGGAACCGAAATTATCAAAAGACACGATTATTGCAGCCGCATTTTCTTTGTTAGAAAAAAGTCCCACTTTAGAACAACTTTCTATGCGTAAAGTCGCCAAACAGCTTGGTGTACAGGCGCCCGCAATTTATTGGTATTTTAAAAATAAGCAAGCCTTACTTCAAAGTATGGCTGAAGCGATTGAAGAGCACTTTCAAGAACCTGCATTATGTGGTGAATGGTATTCTGACTTACTAGCCTTCATGGAAAACTATTATGATCTCTATCAACAATTTCCCTGTGCCGTAGCTATCGAAATCCAAACCGTCCCTGCCTATCCCCAACGATTACGCCATTTGAATCAAATGATGGGCATTTTAAGAGAAGCAGGTTTTTCACCAGAAATGACTCATTTAGCAGTAACGTCTTTACAACATCTTTTATTTGGGATGATTATGGACGCAACGGAGGAAAAACAGCTCGTTTCGCAAGTATTGAACGGAGATGACTATTTAAAAGAACAAGTGCTGCACATGAAACAATATGTCTCCGACAATGAGTTAACGTACATGGAGGAAAGCATTCAATTTCGACACTCCATCCACCAAAAATCCGCCTTTATTCAAGCCGTTAAAACCTACTTAGATGGGTTGCAAGCAGACAACACATCTTCATCGAAATAAAAAAAGCCCTTGGTCCGTCAGTCATTTCGACTGACGGACCAAGGGTTAACCTTTAAAATAAATAGCGAAAACTACTTTCTCTATTTTGGTATTGGTAGCCAAGCCAAGGCTTTTTGAATCCATTCATCCCAGAACACCCAGTCATGTTCTCCTGGTCCAGTTTCAAAAGTGTAACTTGCCTGTGCCTGTTCCAACGCTTGAGCCATCTGTTGATTAGCAGAAAGTAACATATCTTGCTCCCCACAACAAAGGTAAAATTGGGGCATTTCTGTTTGGCTTTCTACTAATTGTTGTAGTAAATACAGCGGATCGTGAATAGAACCTTCAATTTGATCTAACGGGCCAAAAATACCTTCCCAATAGCTTCGCTTACGGACTTTTAATAATTCCCCAAAACTAGTGGATGATAAACTGACTGCCCCAGACAAAGAAGCAACGGCTGCAAAAGATTCTGGTTTCGCTAATCCTAATTTCAAGGCGCCATAACCACCCATTGACAAACCAGCGGCAAAGGTTTTTTCTCGTTTTGTACTTAACTGTGGAAAGAGTTGATGACAAATTTT
This sequence comes from Enterococcus sp. AZ011, assembly GCF_050548355.1. NCBI lineage: Bacteria > Bacillati > Bacillota > Bacilli > Lactobacillales > Enterococcaceae > Enterococcus > Enterococcus sp. AZ011. The sequence goes on along the minus strand of NZ_CP172959.1, from coordinate 551,181 downwards.
CGGTAATTCTTCTGAGATAAACGTCCAATAGTTCATATCGTATTGTGTGTCCGTATACCAAGCTAAATCCGTGGACGGCATAATGACAGCAATCCCCAAATCAGCGACATACCGCTCAATAGAGGTTCTGCGAGCCCAGACGCTGTGATTTCCTCCCATCCCATGTAATAAATACAACACGGGAATATCTGTTAATGCTGCTTGGGTACTTGTGCCCACTTTTTTTACCGTTTCTTGTGGTAAAATGACGTTCACATTCACTTCCATTTCCAATACATTTGAATAAATATTTGCTTGTAAAAAGGCCATCTACTTTTCCCTCCAATACTCTTTCTATTAGTGTACCACTAAACCTTCGCTCGTTGCGCTTTTGCAAAAATATTTAACAAAAGAGCGACAATAACTAAGCCCGCACCGACTAAGTAAACATTATGCAGACCTGCATAGAGGATACCGCGTAATGGTTTTAACAACGCAGCTGGAATTAAATTTGCAGTATGTGGATTCACTAATTGATTCATGACATCTGCATCGACGTTTAACGCGCTCGCTTCCAATTTCGCAAACATTCCTGCATTTAAAATCACACCAAAAATTGACACCATCACAGTCTGCCCAATTGTACGCACCAACGTATTAAACGATGTTGCAACCCCCATTTTTTCAGGCTCCACTGTACTTTGTGCTGTCACCGTAGTCGTTGTGATAGTAATCCCAAAACCAACTCCTAAGACAGAAGACACTACAAAGAAAAGCCAAAACGGAACGGCCATTGGCATTACCACTAAAAAGATGGCCCCGACTAATAGAATCGATAACCCAATCGTTAAGACTTTTTTCATAGCATATTTTTCCATAAAGCTACTTGCTATAAATGATCCAGCCATCCAAAGTAACGACATAGGCGCTAAAACTAAGCCACCAATTCCTGCACTTTTTCCTAAGACGCCTTGCATCCACATCGGAATGTAGACATCAATCCCCATTAAGAAACCGCTAATAAGCGCCGCAATAAGATTTACTAAAACAAACGTTGGTTGATTAAATAAATGCAAATCAATCACTGGGTCTTGCGCGCGTTTTTCTATCATCACAAACGCTACAAAAAAGAGCACACTCAAACTCAAACAACCAAATGTTACTAATGTAAAACCATTATCGCTAATCATTTGAAAACCTAGCAATAACGTTAGCAGCACGGCCATCAAAGTAACGCTGCCCAAAATATCCATTGGCATCTTGGTCCGTTCCCGCTTTGGTTCAACTAAGAAAATACTAATCAAGCCCAATAAAACAAGTCCAATAGGAACATTAATGAAGAAAATCCAATGCCAACCGACTGTATCTACAATAAAACCACCTGCTAACGGACCAAAAATACTGGCAATTCCCCAGGCGGCGCTGTTTAAGCCTAAAATTTTCGCTCGCTTGTCCAATGAATACATATCGGCAATAATCGTTAACGCAACTGGTAAAATTGCGCCTGCCCCCACACCTTGAATTGCGCGGGCAATAATTAAGGTCAACATATCTTGAGCAAAGCCACACAACGAGGAGCCCAAAATAAAAATGATAATGCCAATCATGAAGACAGGTTTACGACCAATTTTATCCGCAAGTTTCCCATAAATCGGTGTTAACATCGCATTCGTTAATAAATAAATTGAAAATACCCAGTTCATAATTTCCATGCCATGTAACGAGCCGACAATCGTTGGCATCGCAGTAGACACAATGGTCCCTTCAATGGCTGTCATAAATGTTGCCACAAAAACACTCACCGTGACTAACTTAACATTTGTTTCTTTTGCCATTTGTTCACATCCTTTTCTATTCAATTGTCAATTTTCTAAATTGCTCCATAGCTATTCTATACAAAAAAGAACAAAATGTCTTAAAAAAATGCTTTTTCATAAAAAAATTATTGCAAAAAAAAACAAGAAGGCAGCCAGTACTTGGCTGCCTTCTTGTTTTTTTTATTTAATTATTCAGCTAAACTAGCTTTTAACGCTTCAACTTTATCTGTTTGTTCCCACGGTAAATCAATATCTGTTCGACCAAAATGACCATAAGCCGCAGTTTGTTTATAAATTGGGCGACGTAAATCTAGCATTTCAATAATACCTGCTGGACGTAAATCAAAGTTTTTACGAACTGCTTCGATTAATTTACTTTCTGGAAGATCACTCGTACCAAACGTATTAATAGAAATAGACACTGGTTGCGCCACACCAATTGCATAAGCTAATTGGACTTCTACTTTTTTCGCCAAACCAGCAGCAACAATGTTTTTCGCGATATAACGCGCAGCATAACTAGCAGAGCGGTCAACTTTGGTTGCATCTTTTCCAGAAAAAGCACCGCCGCCATGACGAGCATAACCGCCATAAGTATCAACGATAATTTTACGACCAGTTAAGCCGGCATCTCCTTGAGGGCCACCGATTACAAAGCGACCAGTTGGGTTGATAAAGTATTTTGTTTCATCATCTAAAAGTTCATGAGGAATCACCTCATTGATTACTTGTTCTTTAATGTCTTTTTCGATTTGTTCTAAGGTTGTTTCATCATCATGTTGTGTACTGATGACAATCGTATCCACACGTTGTGGTTGACCTTGATCATCATATTCCACTGTTACTTGAGATTTTGCATCAGGACGTAAGTAAGGTAAGACTTTTTCCTTCCGCAATTCTGCTAAACGGCGAACCAAACGATGACTTAACGCGATTGGTAATGGCATTAATTCTGGTGTTTCGTCAACGGCAAAACCAAACATTAAGCCTTGGTCACCAGCGCCAATATCGTCTTTTTCATCTTGATCACGCACTTCTAAGGCTGCGTCAACCCCTTGAGCGATATCAGGTGATTGCTCATCGATTGCTACAAGAACTGCGACAGTCTCTCCATCAAATCCATATTTTGCTCGTGTATAACCAATATCTTTCACAGTTTGACGAACAATTTTTTGGATATCTACATAAGCTGTTGTAGAAATTTCTCCAAATACTAGGACTAAACCAGTTGTTACGGATGTTTCACATGCCACGCGGGCCATCGGATCTTTCTCCAAAATCGCATCTAAAATTGCATCACTGACTTGGTCAGCTACCTTATCTGGATGTCCTTCTGAAACGGATTCTGATGTAAATAAATGTCTTTCTGTCATAATGTTATTCCCCCTAAATAGTTTCGGTTACAAGGCATCTTTAGTAAGTAACGACAATTACTTGCTAAATCCTTTCGGGAACTTGTAACAAAAACAGTATACCAGATATCTAAAAAAAAAGCTTAGGTTTTCAAGAAAATCATTAACCTATTATAAATTTCTATCACACTATTCAATAAAGAATAGCGAATTTTTAACTATCTTACTTGTTGCCATAGTTAGCAAAATACTACAACTTATTAAAAACAGAAAATAAAGTAAAATCTTTACTAAAGAAAACTGTACATTGAATAAAATATAGGCACTTGCGAGAATGCCACCTAAAGTCAGCGAACAAAAAACAGAAAGATACTCTGCCACCTTTTTATCTTTGATAATTACTGAAAGCAATAGAACTAAACTTCCTAACAGGTAAGTAATAAAAGGTAAAGTAACTATGCTCTGTGGTGCCAATAGATAAAGATATGGACTCTTTTGGTTATTTAAAATAACAAGACTAATAAGTAGTTGAAACACTTGAAAAGGTACACTAATCATTACAGCAACCACTATTTTCCCAACAACTACCCTAGTTATACTGACAGAAGACAGAAGTAATAGAGGTAAGGTCATTTGCTTTTTTTCTTGAAGCATTGTACTCATGATAAACATAGCAGCAAAACTACCGGCCAAAGTAAAGCTGGAAAATAAGTTAGCTTCATTTGGCAAAACAATTCCTTCTGAACCGCCGCTTTTACTAATGAAAACTGTAAAAAAAATCAAATAAAGCATTAAACCGAAATATTTCCAAAGATGACTTTTTAATTCCAGAAACTCACGTTTAATCACTACTTGGATTTCATAAAAAAATTCTTTATTCATGGCGTTCACCTACTTTTTCCAAATAGATTTCTTCTAAATTGACTCCTATATTTGGCTCATTGAAGCAGACTTTTCCATTATTTAATATTAAAAAATTAGTACATATTTCTTCAACGAAAGCTAAATCATGACTATTAATTAAAATGATTTTTCCTGCTTCTTTTAAATGAATAATTAATTGTCGTAACTTTTTTTTCATTTCTGGATCTAAAGCATTCGTAGGTTCGTCAAAATAATAAGCTTCACTCTCTCTTAAAAAAAGCATTGCTAAAGCAGCTCTTTTTTTTAATCCCTGTGACAATTTATCTACACGTTTAAACTCATAGTCTATTAATCCAAATTCTTTTAACACTTGTGTCAATTTTTTTGACTTTTGTTTTTCCCTCGACAGCTCCAATTTAAAAAGTATATTTTCTCTGACTGTCAGTCGTTCATAGAAACCACCCATTTCCGGAAGATATTCTACTTTTTTTATATAATTATGTACTACACCTTTGCTCGGCTTCAGCAAGCCTAAAACTAAATAACTTAGTGTCGTTTTTCCCGCACCGTTGTGCCCGAGAATCCCCCAACATTGTCCTTTTTCGATTTTCCAATTAATATCTTCCAAAACAAAATAATTTTTTTTGTAGAAAAAACTAATATCTTCAGCATAAATTTCGCTGTTTTCACTCCGATTTTCTCTCATTATCTACCTCCTATAAAAACGATGATTATTTATTTATCGTAACGTAAACACCATATTTTGTAAACGATTTCTTTATCTGCAACAAAAAACTTCCAGCCCCTTTCATCTGAGCTGGAAGTTTCTTGCTACTGTAAAATTTTCTCCGCGATAAAGTGTGTATATTGCTCGCCGCCTGCCACATTTGGATGAACTCGGTCATCATAAAACCAATCATCATGGGCGTTACTATAATTAAACCAGTCAATGACCGTTAAGTTATCGTATTTTTTGTCCATTTGACTAAGTAAACTATTCACTTGATTTTGCCATCTTCTAGTTGGGACGCGAACATTAATCCAATAAACTTTTCGATTACCTAACGCTTTCATAAATTCATCAAATTGTGCCTCTGTAAAAGGACCATTCGTACCTAAACTCACTAAAACAGTATCTTTGAGCATTTTCTTTTTGTCTAGTTCACCAATTAGTGAAATGCTACTATACAATTGACGGCCCACTTCCCCATCGATAATCATTTTAGGAAAAATATCTTGTAACCCGCTAGCACCATCTAGAATAACAGAATCACCAATAGTTGTGATTTCTAAATTCTGCGCTTTTTTTACTTGCTCTGGTGTGAGTTGTGTGGGTAGAACATCTTGGCTTTCACTCGGTTTTGTACTACTTTCTGTGGACGTGCTACTATTTTTCGTGCCACTTTCTTGGACTTCTTTTTTACGTTCTTCAATTTTTTGCTGATTTTTCGCAATATTTTTTTCTAGTTGCTCTTGTTGCGCACTTTTAGCGTTTGCTGGAGCCACAATTAAACCGAATACTGCAATCACGCTAATCACTGTCATAAAGGCCATTGTCCCTTTTTCACGAAGGTCCCACGGTTTCCGTAAAAACTCAGTGAATTGAGTCCAGACATCCTTATAAGACAATCGTGTCAGTGGATGTTCGATAAAACGATATGACAATTCGCTCACTACTAAAATTAATGCTATTTCAACCAATGAATGTAGAAAAACATGGTCCGATAAGGTCTTAATTTTGGCCTCATAAAAAATCATGATTGGGAATTGATACAAGTAAATGCCATAACTCCGTTTACCTATCCACGTAAAGACTGGATTCGTTAACCAACGATTCATATCTGCCCCTGGATGTGCAGTGACAGCCACTAAGACAGTGGCTGCCAAACTAATTAAAAACATGCCGCCGTAATAAACAAAATTTGTATGATCTGATAATGTTAAAAAGGCTAACACTAAAAGAACTAAGGCACTTAAACCAGCGCCATTTAAGATTTTTTTAGAGGCTTCTGGAATTTCTTCTTTCAAACGTGTGCTTGGCCAAACATACGCCAATGCACTACCTAGTAAAATAGAAAAAACACGTGTGTCTGTTCCATAATAGACACGTGTAGGATCTGCGCCAGGAACATATAAAACGGCCATCAGCGTCACCGAAATTAAGGCGCCGATTAAAACTAAACTGAAAATTCGACCGCGCTTACGAACAAAGCGTTCCAGAAGAATAAAAAGTAATGGCCAAATTAAATAATTTTGCGCTTCAACTGCCAATGACCAAATATGTACAAATGGCGATTGTGTCGCAAATCCATCAAAATAAGAAAACCCTTTAAAAATTTGCCACCAGTTGTTGTAATAAAAAATACTACTAGCGACAACGCTGCGAATATTGTTTAATAAATCCTGCTGAAAGAGTGTAATATAACTAACTGCACTTAAAAGCATCACAATTAATGCTGGATACAGCCGTTTCATCCTTCGCACATAAAATCCTTTTAAATCAATGGTCTGATTTTCTGCCCATTCTTGCCGCAACAAGTCGTTAATAAGATAACCTGAAACAACAAAGAAAATCGGAACACCTAAGTAGCCACCTCGCATGACTTGGGGAAAAAGGTGATACAAAATCACGCCAATTACAGCGATCGTCCGAATGCCATCAAAACCTGTAATATAGCGTTTTTTCTTGCTATTTGCTGTCTGATTCATTTGTGCTTTCCAACTTTTCTATAAAATTATTCTTTTCCTTTATTTAAAGAAGCAAGTAACTTTAATATACGTTTTTTCCTAGGAAATGGCAAGCAAACTTTGCCTCCTTTAGGCTTTTTTTACAATTCAAAAAACCAACATTTTTTAAATTGTAAAAAAACAACCAAAGCTTATGAAAATCACTCATAAGCTTTGGTTGTTTACTCATATCGTTTTCGTTTAGATGAAGATGGAATCCCTAAGGCTTCACGATACTTTGCCACCGTTCGCCGGGATATTTCCATGCCTGAATCTTTTAATCGCTCGACTAATTTTTGATCAGATAACGGTTTACTTTTTACTTCTTCATCAATTAATTTTTGTAGTTGCTTTTTAACCATCGTTGTTGAGACATCCTCGCCATCTTCTTCTGATGAAAGAATACTTGTGGAGAAGAATGAGCGCAATTCAAAGACGCCAAACGTGGTTTCTAGATATTTTCCATTGACCGCACGACTAACTGTCGATTCATGAATAGACAAAGCATCCGCAATTTCTTTTAAAGTCATTGGTTTTAATGGCCGATCTGCTTCTAAAAAGAAGGCTTCTTGGCGGCGCACAATTTCTTGCCCTACACGTAAAATTGTATCCCCCCGCTGATTCACTGCGCGCTCTAACCATTCAAATTCGTTTTTCTTATCCTTAATATATTCTTGGACTTCTTTGTCGTCAGTCTCTTGCATTCGTTTGAAATAATTTTCTTGAAAATTTAATGTCGGTCGACCGGCTTTGTTGGAAATCACCACTATTCGATCTTCCTTGATTCGGACAGTTAAATCTGGTCGAATATACAATTCCTCGGTCGCATCAAAAATATTCCCTGGCGCTGGCGATAACGTTTGTATATAATCAAAAATCAATTGAATTTCTGCTAATTCAATCCCAAATTTTTTAGCTAACGGGCCCCATTTACGACTCACTAAGGCATCAAACTCTTCCTCCAATAAAATATACGCTAAGTTAGGCGCGGTATCGTCTCGTTCTGTTTGTAGCATCAAACATTCTTGTAAATTGCGTGCCCCCACACCTGCTGGATCTAGCTGTTGTAACAAAGTTAATGCATCTAGCATTTGAATGGCGCTTGCTTCGGTTTTCTCTGCCGCTTCTTCTAACGAAATCTTTAAATAACCATTCACGTCTATATATTCTACTAAAAACAATACCAATGTTCGCAAGTATGTATCGCGGTAATTCAAATGAATTTGATCAATTAAAGACTCAAATAATGATAAATGATAGTCTGGAATTTGATTCATATAATTATTTTCTTCGTCTTGGTTGGTGTAAGAACGACTAGTTATCGGAAAATCTGTGGTGTACTGCGTGTCTACTTGTAAATCAATTAATGGATTCTCTAGTGCTTTCGCTTCAACAAAGGCAGCGAGTTCTTCCGTATTAAATTGTAAAATTTGAATGGATTGTTGAAGCTGTTGAGTCATGGCCAACTTCTGGACTTGTTTTTGTTGTTGGGACATTCGTTGCTCAAATTTCATTATTTTCGTCCTCCCTCTTGTAATTTTTGTCAATATCAGCTAAACTAGTATTCGTGCCGCGCCCTTAGTGTAGTGGATATCACGTAAGATTCCGGTTCTTGAGACGGGGGTTCGATTCCCTCAGGGCGCGTTATTTAAATATGTTGATTTATCAACGTTTCTGGACACTCTTTATTCATCTAAAGAGTGTTTTTTTCTTGTTTAGGAATGATTTTTCTATCCGTATTTTTTTCAAATGTTGCTTGTGGCAAGCTCAATCGCACTTAACGCGACAACATTTGTTCTGCTTCAGCTACAAATCCAATAAGGTTAAAATTCCTCCGTTCCTATTGTAACGCATAACGTTTCCTTTTTCTATCTGCTAAACAAAGTATTACGACAAGCAAACACCTGCTTCTCTCTTAAAGATCCCTTTCTGATTATATAGTAAATTGCTTTTAATTTGTTAATTATTTTACCTAAAACTTAATACCCTAATTAAATAAAGAACCTAGGGCAAAAATCACTTTGGATTTTTGTCCCAGGCTTAAAACCTGATAATTGGCGGGAACAGAACTGTTCAGCTCCGACCTCTAAAATACTTAATTAGAAATATGCTACCAGCAATCATACCAATTATGATTACTAGCCAAAATAATCCACTTACAAGTAACAGCTCAGTTAAGGTCGTCTTCAGATTCTCCTCCTTTAAATGGCCTCTGCTTTGTTTTGCTATGTAATTAATGGCGAGATCAGACAACAGCTATCAAAAAAACGGACCAACACGTGGTCCGTTTTCATTCATTATTAAGCTTTTACGATGTTCGTTGCTTGTAAGCCGCGTGGACCTTCTTCAGTATCAAAAGTTACTGCTTGGCCTTCGTCTAAAGTTTTAAATCCATCTGATTGAATAGCTGAAAAATGTGCAAATACATCATTGCCATCTTCACCTGTAATAAATCCAAAACCTTTGTCTGCGTTAAACCATTTTACTGTACCGTTGTTCATATATATTTCCTCCTAGTGCATAAAAATATGCAAGTTATTGCAAAAAATGTTGAGTGGCAAAAGGAGAAGTATAGTTTTTAAATATATAACTCAAATTACTTATCAAAATTGATTACTTAATTACTATAACATATTTATTAGGAATAAACAATGCCCACGACTTTTCCTTGGACTTTCTAAAATAATCAAAGATGCGCTTGACAAATCCCTAGCAAAAGACACTCCTATTCTTTCTATTTCCAGTTAGTTTTGTTTAACTTTAAATAATCGCTACGCGCCAAATAATCAAATAGCGGAGCTAATCCTGGTGAAAAATTTACTTCCTCAAACCCCTTAATAAATTGTACGCCTTTAATTTTATTTGGTTCGTTCAGGGTAACTTTTCCTTGGGCTTGTTTGGCAAAATAAAAATGTCCTTGCCAAACGATTGAATCAAAAACAAGTGGTCCAGTAAAAATTTCTTCAAGTTCAGTAATTTCCACTGCTAATTCTTCTTTCATTTCACGAATCGCACATTCCAGCGCTGATTCACCAAATTCTTGTTTTCCGCCAGGGAAATTCCAAGTGTCTGGCCGATCTTTTAAAATAAGAATTTCATCTGATTGATTTTTAAGAAGTACTCGCGAAAATTCTTTTTTCATTTCGTTTAACCCTCTTCTTCATTTTTTATTGAGAAGCCACACTTGGCAGCATAAAAATATAATGCAAAATACGATCCGCATACGATGGATTTTTTTCAAAGTCATTGACTTCTTCATTGACTAACTCCAAATCATCGGTAATCACTCCAGCAACGTCCATAAAGAGCATTTTACTCAATACCTCTGAGTCATTAACTGTCCAAGCATAAACTGCTTTTTTCTGTTGGTCAGCTTTTAAAATGAAAGTATCGTTCAACGTGGTAGCTTCCATTGTATACAAATCAGCTTGTGTTTCTGGAAAAGTGAAATTATAGGGCAAAATAAAACTAACTTTTACTTTTGATTTGGCTTTTTTAAACGCTTTGATCACATTGTAGTCGAGAGATTGAACCTGATGGTTATTCTTTATCAAAGGACGTTCATATTTTTCAATAAAGTTAGAAAGCGCACCTTGACTATCTTGTTTAGACGTTTTAATTTCTACTAGTAATTTTTGTTTGGCTTGGTTTGCTTTCGCTAAATAATCATCAAAACTGGCAATTGGTGCTTCTTGGCCATTTTCTTTAACAGTCATTTTTGTTAATTCAGCCAACGTAAATTCTTGCGGCGTGCCATCAACGCCGGCGAGTTCTTGAAGGTTTGCATCATGCATCACAACAAATTGATGGTCTTTGGTTTCTTGAACATCAATTTCAATATAATCTGGTTTAAATTTAATGGTTCTTTCCATAGCAGGAATAGTATTTTGCACGCCATTACTATTGGTGACCCCTCGATGCGAAATAATCAAAGGTTTTGATTCTAATAGCCCTGTTAAGTAAACAGCGTTGAAAATTATATAGCCGCCAAAAATGGTGAATAGTCCTAGGCCCATTCCGATAGTCACTAATTTATTACGTTTCGTTTCTTTGTCAAAGGCAACTTTTGTCGTCGTTTCTGCTTGAACATTTAATTGTGTATATAAGAAATTAATCAGTAATACTGAAAGCCAAGCATTAGAGACAAACTGTAAAAATTGGACAACCGTTAAATTTAAAATACCACCTAGCAAGCTAATGGTATCGCTCAAGGTATCTAACTTCAACTGTAGAAGATAAAGTAACACATAAATAACATACGTTGAAACAAATACCGCGATCGTCACAAATGCAATATTACGAATAATGAACCATAATCGTTTGTTTGTCATTGACCAACTAGCCTTAACTGCCTCGCCCGCTTTTTTTCTCTCCAGAATCATTAATGGAAGCGTGTAAATGAAACGAATAGCTAAATACCAGACTAATAACCCAAAGGCCAGTAACCCAACCAAGTAAGGAATTCGTTGGGACAAAAATTCAACAATAAAATCTGGAATCACAAATTTCGTCAATAGATTACTTTGGAAAATCAGGTTACCAAAAGGGACAATGACAACAAAATAACCGAAAAAGAATAACCACGAACGGGCACCTTGCTTTTTAAGAACCTTAAAAGATGCCTTGGTAACTCCTTTAAAATGAAAGCGATGGTCTTGCCGTATTTGAAAAATCCCTAATAATAAAAAGGTAAACTGATAAAAAACTGCACCTAAAAAAAGTAACAACAAGAGAATTAATAACACCAGAGCAAGCGGCTTTTCTAACAATAAATTCAGGTTATTAAACGAAAGATAAGGAATACCTTGAGTTTTTAGTGCGTTGGAAGTAGCCCAACTAAAAGCCCCACCCACCAATAATAATAAGACATTTAAAGTAAAAAATAACCATAAGTACTGCAAGATGTCTTTAAAAAATTGCCTTGTTCCATTTTTAAATGTTTGCCAAGCAGACATACAAACTCCTCCATTCTAAAAGTATCTGATTAAAGTTCTTCCATACGAATCCTAAATAAAACAACGGCAATCCAAATTGAAATAAATGATGGCAAAATAACAATAATGATTGCGACTGGCTCATCAATAGTCCCTTGTAACATATTTTTTACTTCTGAAGAAACAATAAACTGATCAAAAATCACTTGATAAATAGTAACATAAATCAATACCCATTGAATATAATATTCAATTATTTTCATTAAAGCGATGGGTAAAACAATTTTTTTCGTCGTTAAATTCAATAAAAAATATAACAAAAGACTCGTACTGATGATAACGACTATCCCTAAAAGAAATAACGACTCTAACCGCTGCCCTATTACGTTTGCAACGCCTATTGTTAATAATAAATACATAGCTACCGAAATTAAGATGCTCACACTTAGCATAACAGAAAACAAAAGTAATGCCTTAAGAAAAAGCCACTTATCAACTCTTTTATTTCCAATCAATAAACCTAAAAGAATCACCGACAAAAGTAAAATCAATTCAATCATTCGTTCCTCCTCCTAAAACAAATGAAAACAAATTCATATGTTCGCGTTTATTTTATCAAACCAAAATGGATTTGTAAAACATTTCACATGTTATTTACTAAACGACTATTACTAGAAAAAAGACAAGCCAAGTTTCCTTTATTTAGGAAACTTGGCTTGTCTTTTTATTCTTTTTACTTCGTTATTTTTTGATAGTTTACGAATAATTGATTCGCATCTCCTTCTCCATCAATTTTCTTGAGATGGCCGTTATCTATTTTAAACATAGATGGCACATGTAAAACTTTATTTTCTCGGATAAATGTTGACCATTCCTTCATGGTCTCTTTGTTGGTTAATTCTACATAGTAAACCTGTTTAGGTGCTTGTAATAGTTTCTCGAAATTCTGACAATCTGAACAGTTTTTCTTTTTTAAAACAACATAAAATGTTTCGCCAGAGTGTTTTTTTTCTTGATACTCATTGAAACTTAATTCCTTTTTATGCGGAATAAATGTAAAACCTACCAACAAACTAAGTAACAAAATTAACAGACTGAACGAAATTTTTTTATTCATGTTTTTTCTTCCTTTTTAGTTTGTCTAATTTTTTCTTTTTTTATTTTTTGTTATGCCAAAGCTAATAGCCACTATAAGGACAATTAAACCTGCGATCATGTAAAGTGGATTTACTGTTGTATTAGTCATTGGTAAATGAATTCCTTTACTTGCTGATTTTCCAAAATTGACTGGGTTCGTTGGCGCTTGATGATTTGTAGGCGTCAACGGTTTCTTCGGTTTTAGCGGTTGTTTAGGTTCAGGTTTTTTTGGATCTTCTGGCGTTAGTGCAGGCGGTGTTACGCTTGGCTTGTTGGAATGTAACACGTCCCCTTCGTTGCCAAAGTTCAAGTCCGCTTGGTTGGGAATCCCGCCTTGTTCAATATAAGGCGCTAATTCTTCGTCCGTTGCGTCAGCTTTAATTTTAGTGGTGATAGTCAGTGTATACGTATGACCACTTAAATAGTCATAGCTGTCTGCTTGTTTGTTCATTTCAAAAGTTACTTTGTTATTTTCTTGTGTTACTGTGCCGTTAGCTGTAACATCTTTACCATTTTCATCAGTGACTTTCACATCAGTGATGTCTAACACTTTATTAATGTCATCTACCATGCTGGCTTGGGTCCAAGTGCTTGTTTCGTTACCGAAAGCTGTTTTGACATTCCATTTAAATTCTTGGTCACGGTTGGTTAAATCTAAATGTTCTTGGCCTTCGATATCTTTTGTAATCGTTGGATCTTCTGGCGTTGGTGCAGGCGGTGTCACTGTTGGTTTGTTGGAATGTAACACGTCACCTTCATTGCCAAAGTTTAAGTCGGCTTGGTTGGGAATGCCACCTTGTTCAATATAAGGCGCTAATTCTTCATCCGTTGCGCCGTCTTTAATTTTAGTGGTAATAGTCATTGTGTACGTATGTCCAGCTAAGTATGAGTAGCTGTCTGCTTGTTTGTTCATTTCAAAAGTTACTTTGTTATTTCCTTGTGTTACTTTGCCGTTAGCTGTAACATCTTTGCCATTTTCATCTGTGATTTTTACATCAGTGATATCTAGCACTTTATTAATGTCATCCACCATGCTAGCTTGGGTCCACGTGCTTGTTTCGTTACCGAAAGCTGTTTTGATGTTCCATTTAAATGCTTGGTCGCGGTTTGTTAAATCTAAATGTTCTTGGCCTTCGATATCTTTTGTAATCGTTGGATCTTCTGGCGTCACGTCACACGCATGCGCATTGTCATTTTTAGGAATCATCGCTTCTGGAAATTCCTTAGCAATTGTTCCTTGATTCATTGTCCCACTACTTACAAGGGTTGCTGCATCAATCGCTGTATTTTCTTTGACTTCGTAGTGAATCGTGATGTTTCCTACGTAACCTTCTGTACTAGTTGCCGAAATGGTTTGTCCGTTAATTTGAACAGGCACATCATTTCCAGCATCGTCCGTAGCGGTCGCCGATTGAATGTCAAATTGATCAGCAATTGTTAATGAAGCTGTTGCTGGTGTCGATTGAGCCAGACGATCTTTGACAATTTGTTTTAATTGGGTTGTAAAATCATCAATAGATTGGCTTGTAATAAAATCTTCTGGTGTGCTAGATCCTTGTTGCAACTCTTGTTTTACAAAAGGACCCACTTCTGTTTTATATTTATCAAAGTATGAATTCACTGAACTTAAAGATTCAACACTTTCCCAATACGCATTAATCATTTCATAGCCTTGGTTAGTAATTTCTTGGTTTAACGCTAAAACTTCTGCTGCTGCACCTTGGTAGTCATTACTATATTCCACTGAGACTTGAAGAGGATGTCTTGGATCTGGATATTCATTGATTGAATCATTGGTATTGGTTTTATGCAAGTAACCATCTAAACGTGTATTAGCGACCCCATCTGTCACTAATAGGAAATACGTTTTTCGATTCGTTAAATCTCCGTGTGTTTGATTGTACGTATCTAAAGCGAGTTTCAATCCTGGGGCGGTTGGCGTACCACCATACGTCCGAACGTCTCCAAAACCAGAGACAAATTGGCTTTTATCATAAGTCAATTGCGTATTGACGCGCACATTCATATCATAATCAGCTGAATTAATTTTTGTCTTTCCATCAGGAAACATAAATTGTTTTCCGCCGCGATATGAAGCCAGCATCACGCGGTCTTGATCAGATAAGCCTTGAACCACTTCATCAATCGCTTGTCTTACATGTGGAAAATTATCTGAAAAACTACCACTGGCATCTTCAACAACTACTAAATCGACTGGTTCCGTTTCACCCGCTTGAACTGGGAAAGTAGCTTGTCCTTCCAATATCCGTTTACAATCAGCCAGACTGTCGTCTTTCACTTTCACCGTATTGGTCATTCCTTCTGTATCTCCTGCTTTAACCGCTTCTTCAGCTAAAGCCAATGTGGGACTGAAATTTCCCACAACTGTTCCAGCGACAATCACCATTGTCGATAATAATTTCGTTGCTTTATTAAACATTTTAATCCTCCCTATTTTCTTTCGCTAGTGTTTGGGACACTTGCTTCTCTTTACTTCAACTACAGCTCCTTAAATCTTTCATCAAGTCGATGTGGCCCCTTGTTTTTGTGACACATCTCTTACTCAATTTCTGATTCTATCACCTTTATAGGCTAAAACTTGGCAGTATTCGGCTCTTGAAAACGTAAAATTTGTCTTTTAAAAATTAATGAAAAGACTATCCACTGACAAAGTTGGTTTTCACTTACTTTTTGCTACTTGATTCCTTTTAAGACTCTTTTTTTACACAAAAAAAGTAAAAGAACCTTTACAGTCCTTTTACTTAATTGTTAGATGCTATTCATAATTTTCTTAGTTTTGTTCTATAAGATGAATAGTTTAGCCTGTTTATTTCAACAATATTTGACGTTAGTCAGCCGTTTCGTTATAGTTAAAGAAAAGGCTTTTTGGTAGGAGTGAATACGATGAATGAGTGGCCCCATCAGTTAATGACGCTTTTAACCCCACTTTTTGAGCTATGTATTTTAGGACTGAATGTTTTTTCGATTATTGTTTTAGTTTGGGGTGTTTGTTTAGCAGGAAAAGATTTCATTAAAAGTGAACGACAAAATCAAAGCCGCTTTACCTTAACCAAAATGAATACGTTCATCAAAAACTTCCTTGGTAGCTACATTCTGTTAAGTTTAGAAATTTTAATTGCTGCTGATATTATTGAATCCATTGTCAAACCAACTTTTCAAGATATTTTGAAATTGGCAACCTTGGTGATCATTCGTACAGTTATTTCTTATTTCTTACATAAAGAAATTGAAGACACTATGACCGATATGGAACAACAAGAAAAAGAACCAGATACCCCAAAAAATTAGCGGGTACGCTGGTTCTTTTTTTATTTAATCGCTTTAAAATAATGAAGTGGTTCGTTAGACAAACGCTGCATTTTACGTTTTTTATCTTCAATAATTGCTAAAATTTCGTCTGAAAAATTTTCTAAAATAACACGGCCGCCTTTATAGGTGTGACCACCCATTTCAGCAACTTCGCTGGCCGTCAAAATGACTTTACGATGCGCAATTTTTTTGAAAAATTCTTCAATTAAGTACGTCGGTAAGTAAAAATTATTTTGAGCAGAAAATGATTCCAAATAAATAAAATCATCGATGCTGATGAAACAATCATCCATCGATAAGTATTCAATTGATCTGTCTATATATAATTCACGCTTTTGTAAAATTTCTTTGACTTTTTTATTTAATAAATTCAATGATTCAATTTCTTTAACCAAATGTTCTAGTTCACGATAACGTACTTCTTTTCGCTCTTTGTAAGATGAATGTAAGGCGGCACTTGCTGTGACTATTAGCGCACCGACGATTACACCGACCATTCCGGCGATAAAAACAAACATATTTTTCCCCTCGCTCTTTTCTAATTTTCCATTTTAGTATAACATAATCCAAAAGTTTCGGATAAAAAATGACACAAAATTTTTCAAGCGACTTCGTTGACCTTTATTGACCAAAGAGGTATACTTTTCATAGGCATTCAAAGTGCTTTGTGATAGAATGACTTTAAAAGTTTCTTTATATAGGAGGATTTACTTATGAATTTAATTCCAACAGTTATTGAACAATCATCTCGCGGTGAACGTGCTTATGACATTTACTCTCGTTTATTAAAAGACCGCATCATTATGCTAAGCGGCCCTATCGATGATAATGTGGCAAACTCAGTGATTGCACAGTTATTATTCTTAGATGCCCAAGATTCAGAAAAAGACATTTACTTGTACATTAACTCTCCTGGTGGCAGCGTTTCTGCAGGCTTAGCGATTTTCGATACCATGAATTTCGTTAAAGCGGATGTCCAAACGATCGTATTAGGAATGGCGGCTTCAATGGGTAGCTTCTTATTAACAGCTGGTCAAAAAGGCAAACGTTTCGCTTTACCAAATGCGGAAATCATGATTCACCAACCACTTGGTGGCGCTCAAGGGCAAGCAACAGAAATTGAAATTGCTGCTCGTCACATTTTAGACACTCGTCAACGTTTAAATTCAATTTTAGCTGAACGAACTGGCCAACCAATTGAAGTGATTGAACGTGATACCGATCGTGATAACTATATGACTGCCGAACAAGCAAAAGAATATGGTTTAATCGATGAAGTAATGGAAAATAGTAGCGCCTTAAATTAAAAATAAAAAAATGGAAACAGCGACAGTCGCTGTTTCCATTTTTTTTATTTTTCAATGTATCCACGTAATTCTTCTTCAGTGACACTTTCGTCAAAGATATGCTCACCAATGATGATCGTTGGTACAAATTGAATGTGCGCCGCATTGGCTTCAGCAATCACTGCGGAAACAAGCGTTGCATCTTTTTGTTCTTTTAAGCCAAGATTTTTTTCAGCATACGTCGCTACTTCTTCTAAGGTTAAGTTTCCCCATTCATCTTGCGTAGCAAACATTTTATGCAATGCTGACAGTGCTTGTTCAGGCGCTGAATAGTCAATGTAGTGATGCATCACATTGCCGCGTTGTAAACTTTCTTTTTCTTTATCAAACAACTTAATGATACGTTCAACTTTACCACTTTTGACAAATTGTGCTAACAGTTCCTCAGACTCTTCAAACCATTTTCTGCAATAAGGACAGCGAACATTGATAAATTCTATCATTTTGACAGGGGCATTGCTCTCACCAATGTGAAGCCCTGTTTCTGTGTTAACTTTTGTTGCATCAATTACTGAAATATCCATAAAAACCTCATCCTTTCAAACCTTTATTTCTCTTTTAGTATACCGTTTTTCAATAAAAAAATCATAAGACACGAATTCAAATTTTCTGAATTCGTGCCTCTGTTCACTTTTTTAACGATTAATCGAACGAGCCATTCTAGCAACAGTATGTCTTTTCCCACGTATCGCATCAGAAAGCTCTTTAATATTTTCAATACCAACTAAGCCCATATTGGCATCGCCAATATGTTGAATATCTACGCCTAAAATTTTATTTCTAATGCCGATTGCTTGGATAACTTCAGGTTGAGTACTTTCTTGTGAAGTTCCAATGGCACTCATAACTAATTTTCCTTTTGAATGTGCAAAATCCACAACTTCTTTGACTTGTTGATCATCGATGCCCCAAACCGTGCCGACTGCTGGGACTAAGACAATATCAGCGCCCGCTTCAATAAATTGGTCAGCTGATTTTAAACTGACCACTGGTTCATCTACGCCTGAACTGTGCATTTTTCCGGCAATAATGATGCCATCAAAATGTTTTTTGGCTAAGGCCACGTTCTTAGCAATCAAGTCGTTGGTCACGCCAGTTCCTGGATTACCTGTCAATAAGATAAAATCCAAACCCAGTTCATTGGCTTTTTTGAAAGTAGCTGCTGATGCTTTTCTACCTGGTTCGATCGAAACTCTCGTTGAAGCTAAGTTTAAATTTTCATCAACAGGTTCGACATTCATGCCAATCGGTAAACCGACTAGTTCTTTCAAACGATGAACAACCTCATCATTAGGGACACATGTTTCCGCAGTATATTGCCCTTCATAAGCGGCTACTACAATCGGTTTATTAACATCGAAAACATTCAATAAAATCATGTCTGCGCCATATGCTTTTGACATTTCCGCACAAGTGATATCACCTGCTACGGATGGATGAACTACCACATTTTCCGATAAAATTACGCGCCCTTCGCTCGCTTTAATACTCTGAAACAGCTCTTCTTTTGACATCCGTTTGATTTCTGATGCATTTGCACTAATTAATCGTTGAACCATTTTGACCCCTCCAATAGTTTTTAATGTTTTAGTTAAAAACAGCAATAAGTAATCGCTTGCATTTTATTACATGCAACATTCGTGCCAACGTCGTTTCTTTAAACCACAGGTAAACACTACATTTCAGTACTACACACTTTTTGCACACTTTATTTTTTTTACACGCTTAAAGAAAAAGTGAAGGATAGCACTTCAAACGGAAATGTTATTCTTCACTTCTGGAGCAGAACAATTACGCACTTTTTTCTCGTAATTTTTCTGCAAATTCATTAATTTTTCGAATACGATGATTAATACCTGACTTAGAAATAGCTCCTGAAGGAATCATTTCCCCTAGTTCTTTGAGACTAACTTCCGGATACTCTAACCGTAATTCTGCGATTTCCTGAAGTTTCTCCGGTAATGATGTCAGCCCTACTGTACTTTCAATAAATTGAATATTTTCAATTTGTTTTGAAGCCGCATCAATGGTTTTATTTAAATTCGCTGTTTCGCAATTCACTAAACGATTTACTGAATTCCGCATATCACGGACAATCCGGACATCTTCAAATTTCAACATAGAGTTCGTGGCACCAATTAATGTTAAAAAGTCGGCAATTTTTTCAGCACCTTTTAAATAACAAATATACCCATTTCGGCGTCCCAATGTTCGAGCGTTTAAGTCATAGTAATTCAACATCTTACAAATATCATTATTGTGTTCTTCATAAATTGAAAAAATTTCTAAATGATAGCGACTTGTTTCCGGATTATTAACTGAGCCAGAAGCCATAAAGGCCCCGCGTAAATAGGAACGCATTTTTTGCGCGTTACCCATGATTTCATTTGACACATTGCCATTAAAAACGACCCCATCCATAATATCCAAATCAGCTAGAATTTTTTGTGTATCTTGTTTTAGACGCACAATGTAAACATTATTTTTCTTTAGTTTCATTTTTTTACGAACTAATAATTCTGCTTGTGCATGGTAATGATCTTTCAGCAATGAATACATTCGACGAGCAATTGCAGCATTTTCCGTTTGTACATTCAAGACAAACTGTTGATTAACTAAGCTAAGTGAACCGTTCATCCGAATTAATGCTGCTAATTCTGCTTTCGCGTGTTCTCGATGGACTTCTAAACCAGTTAACTCTTTTTTGACATCCGAGGCAAAAGACATCTAAGCTCCTCCTCTCTTGATTCTTTTGATTAATTAATATTTCGTTCCAAATACGATACGGAAAAGTTCTTCAACAACTTTTTCCCCATCATGAAAAACTCCGCCATCTCTTAATTCTAAAAAGTCTGTCGAAATGACTCGGCATCCTTCTTCACGTAATCCTTGAAAATCATGCTTTACTTGAACTAAATATTCATCATAAATTTCAGGATCCATGTAATTTTCTGGTACTTTTTCTGTGTTAACCAGCACTGTATCAACAAACTGCGCTTGTAGATGTTCGTTTAAGACACGAACATGATCGGCATCCGTAAAATGTTCCGTTTCCCCTTTTTGGGTCATGATGTTACAAATATAGACTACTTCGGCTGCCGTTTGTTTGATGGCTTCACCAATTTCTGTAATAACTAAATTAGGTAAAATACTTGTAAAAAGACTCCCTGGTCCTAACACGACCATGTCTGCTTCTTCAATTGCTTTGACGACTTTGCGCGCAGCTCTTGGCTGTTCTTCTCCGTGTGTATTTGTCACAAACACATGGTCAATCGTCTTGCGATCCAGTGCAATTTTTGATTCTCCCACCGCCACTGAGCCATCTTTAAAT
This sequence comes from Enterococcus sp. AZ011, assembly GCF_050548355.1. Taxonomy (NCBI): domain Bacteria; kingdom Bacillati; phylum Bacillota; class Bacilli; order Lactobacillales; family Enterococcaceae; genus Enterococcus; species Enterococcus sp. AZ011. The sequence continues at coordinate 530,364 of NZ_CP172959.1, read as the reverse complement.
ACGGCATGTAACGTTAATGGCCGTTCTGATGATGGATAAATCCGTCCATCAACATGCATCATTTTTGAAAGTAATTGAATCGCTTCATACGTACTTCCTCTCATTTCTGAGACAGCAGCAATGATTAAATTACCGATTGCATGATTGGCAAAATGACTATCTGATTTATCAAAACGATATTGAAAAATATCTTCATATAATTGTGGCATATCTGACAATGCCACTAAAACATTTCTTAAATCTCCCGGAGGTGTCATGTTATTAATAGAGGAACGAAGCTCGCCACTACTACCGCCATCATCAGCGACCGTTACGACGGCAGTAATATCAACACTTTGATTTCTTAAACTTTTCAAAATTACTGGTAAGCCTGTTCCACCACCAACAACCACGATCTTCGGTTTACGAATTCGATAGGTTTTCATTAAGAGCGATTAACCGTTTCTTTTCTTTTTAAGCGGTCGCGGTGGGTAATATTTACATGGTAATCTTCCTCTTTTAATTCAGCGCCAACACGTTCTGTCAATGCAACAGAGCGATGTTGTCCGCCAGTACAGCCAATTGCAATGGTAACGCTACTTTTACCTTCTTTTTTATATCCAGGTAAGACTGTTCGCAGTAAATCGATAAATTTTGTATAAAATTCATCTGTTTCTGGGAAGCCCATCACATAATCATAAACAGGTTGATCCATTCCAGTTAACGGCCGTAGTTCATCAATATAATGGGGATTAGGTAAAAAGCGAACATCCATAACGATATCTGCATCAATCGGCAAACCATATTTAAAGCCGAAGGACACCATTTCCACTCGAAATTCGTGTGTCTCTCTCGTTGCTAGTTCTTTATTCAAACGTTCCCGCAATTGACGAGGGGACAAGTCCGTGGTATCAATAACCAACTGAGCATCCGCCTTGATTTCTTCCAGCATTGCACGTTCTTTACGAATACCTTCTGTCACTAAACCATCCATCGCCATTGGATGCGCACGCCGTGTCTCTTTATAACGAGAAACCAACTCTTCATCGGTGGCATCTAAAAATAAAATCGTTGTATCAATAAAATTAGTATTTTCAAGTTCGACTAACATATCCTGAATTTCTCTAAAGAAGGTCCGTGAACGTAAATCAATCACTAACGCAATCTTGGTAACTTTTCCAGATTCTTTAATTAATTCCCAAAATTTTGGGATTAAGCTTGGTGGTAAATTGTCGATACAGAAATAGCCCATGTCTTCAAAGCTTTGAACAGCGACTGTTTTTCCAGCGCCACTCATTCCTGTAATAATAACCAGTTGTAAATTTTCTGGCATATTCAACACTCCCTTCACTTGCATCACTATATTATAACACCCCGGGCGTATCAAAGAAAGCTTTTCAATCATTCTTATAAAGATTTCTATTCTTTCATAGAAAAACAGCATTGACATTTTTGTCAATGCTGTTTTAATTGCTGAATTATACTATATAACTCTGTGTTATTTTAATACAAACTCAATTTCTGTTTTATCAGTAAAATTAGCTTCAAACTCAAATTGTTTTACTTGTTCATTCACGGCTAACTTTTTCGTAATGTGTTCTTTAATTTGTTCATTTGTAGCTGTTTTGATTGACAATCCATCTAAAAGAGTCATGATTTTGTCTTGTGCTGCCTTACCTTCTAATTCTAAATCAGCAGATTCATCTTCATACGTTGCTTCAATTGTTCCGTTCGATTTTATTTCATAGGTGAACTCAATTTCATTTTCGTCGTATTCGATTTCTACATCAATCTCTTGAAGACTGGCAACAGTTGGTGTCGGTGTGGTTAGTTCATTGTCTGCTGTTTCATGGTCCCCACCAACTTCAGGAGTTACAGTTTCCCACTTAAAGGTACCAATTTTAGCTGTTGCTAGATAGGGATTATTAATGGTAATGACTTTCAATTGAAGGTCTGAATGGTTGGCGATATCTGTTAAAATCCCCAGAGCCTGATATGTATTTTGTGTAAAACGTGTCGCAATATTTTGCGCATCAATTGTGGAATAGCCTAATGTTTCCCAGGTGATTTGTTGCTTTAATTCCTGATGAACGGCTTGTACTGTCGCCGGCTCCAATTGAATGCCCGTTGCTTCTTTTAAGTCTTTCTTGGTAAAGCCCATTACTTTTTCATGGTCTGATTGTGAAATTAAGGTCGCTGCTTCCATTGTGTTACTATGTACAAAAGGTGTGATTCCGATAGCTAAGACCATTCCTGCTGTTAATAAACCTGTTGTTATTTTTTTGTTTTTCATTTAAGACTTCCCTTCGTGTTCATTGTTATTTTGTTAACAAACATAGTATATCTTTTAATTACACATTAAGTCAACATTTATTTTTAATTTTCGTTAAAAAATATTTGTTATTTTATAATAAAAGAACCTTGTTTCCCATAAAAACAAGATTCTTTATCTAATCATTAATGTTTATTTCAGAACACGTTTTAAATAATATCCTGTGTAACTGTCTTTGACTTTAGCAACTTCTTCTGGTGTTCCTGTCGCCACGATTGTCCCACCACCGTCGCCACCTTCTGGCCCTAGATCAATCACATGATCCGCAGATTTGATGACATCCAAGTTATGTTCAATCACTAAAACGGTATTGCCCGCTTCCACTAAACGCTCTAATACTAGAAGCAACCGCGCAATATCATCGGTATGCAAGCCTGTTGTTGGTTCATCCAGAATATAAAAGTTTTTCCCATTAGAATTTTTATGAAGTTCACTCGCTAGCTTCATCCGCTGTGCTTCTCCACCAGATAAAGTAGTTGCTGGCTGCCCCAATGTCACATAGCCTAAGCCTACATCCACAATTGTTTGCAATTTACGATGAATTTTAGGGATATGTTTGAAAAATTCTACGGCATCTTCCACCGTCATATCTAAAATATCAGAAATGTTTTTGCCTTTATAATGAACTTCTAACGTCTCAGAATTATAACGTTTGCCATGACAAACTTCGCAAGGCACATAGACATCAGGTAAAAAGTGCATTTCAATTTTGATGATACCATCCCCGCGACAAGCTTCACAACGGCCACCTTTGACGTTAAAACTAAAGCGGCCTTTTTTATAACCACGAACCTTGGCTTCATTTGTTTGGGCAAACAAATCGCGAATGTCATCAAAAACACTAGTATAAGTCGCTGGATTACTTCTTGGTGTTCGACCAATCGGACTTTGATCAATGTCAACAATCTTTTCAATGGCTTCATAACCAGTGATACTTTTGTGTTTCCCAGGTTTATTGGAATTACGATTTAATTTTTGGGCCAGTGCTTTTTTCAAAATTTGATTGACTAAAGTACTTTTCCCTGAACCTGAAACACCTGTGACAGCAACAAATTCACCGAGCGGAAATTCAACACTGACATTTTTTAAATTATTTTCACTGGCACCAGTGACTTTGATCGCTTTGCCATTACCTTTGCGACGTTCTTTTGGTACAGGAATCACTTTTTTCCCAGAAAGATATTGTCCGGTCAATGAATGCGGATTTTTAGCAACCTCTTCCGGCGTACCAGCGGCTACAATTTCACCGCCCAGATGTCCAGCGCCAGGTCCCACATCAATCAAGTAATCCGAAGCCATCATTGTATCTTCATCGTGTTCCACCACAATTAATGTATTGCCTAAGTCCCGCATTTTTTTCAATGAGTCAATCAAGCGGTCGTTATCTCGTTGATGCAAACCAATTGATGGTTCATCTAAAATGTAAAGAACGCCTGATAAGTTTGATCCAATTTGTGTTGCTAAGCGAATTCTTTGTGCTTCTCCGCCAGAAAGTGTACCAGCAGCTCGACTTAAGGTTAAGTAATCTAACCCAACATTTTTTAAGAAGGTTAACCGATCTTCGACTTCTTTTAAAATTGGCCGAGCAATCGTTGTTTCTTGTTCAGATAAAGACACACCTTCAAAAAATTGGACCGCATTTTTTATTGCTAATTCACTGACTTCACCAATGTGCGTGCCATTGATTTTTACAGCTAAAGCTTGCGGATTCAAACGATACCCTTGACAGCTTCGACAAGTCAATTCTGTCATGTATAACCGCATTTGATCTCGTGTAAAATCGCTATTTGTTTCATGATAACGTCGTTTAATATTTTTTAAAATCCCTTCAAATGGTACTTCCACATCACGAACACCACCAAAGTCATTTTCATAATGAAAATGAAAGTTTTTCTCGCCAGAACCATTTAAAATAATTTCTTGTTGGTCTGCAGGTAATTCTTCAAACGGCGTATCCATATCAATCCCAAAACTGGTGGCTGCTTGCTCCAACATTTGTGGATAATATTGGGAACTAATAGGGTTCCACGGAACAATGGCTCCTTCTCTCAAGGTTTTAGTGGGATCTGGAATCACTAAGTCTTTGTCCACTTCTAATTTAACACCTAAACCATCACAATCGGGACAAGCGCCAAATGGTGCATTAAATGAAAACAAGCGCGGTTCCAATTCACCGACTGTGAACCCACAATAAGGACAAGCATAATGTTCACTAAACAACATCTCTTCTTGACCAATCACATCAACAATTGCGTAACCTTCAGCTAAACGTAAAGCCGCTTCAAACGAATCAAACAAGCGAGAGCGAATGCCTTCTTTCACAACGATACGGTCAATCACAATCGCAATATCATGTTTTTTATTTTTTTCAAGTTCTGGTGCCTCACTAACATCATAGGTTTCACCATCCACCCGCATTCTGACATACCCTTCACGTTGGATCATTTCAAACACTTTTTTATGTTGGCCTTTTTTCTTGACCACAACAGGCGCCAAAATTTGAATTTTTGTTCGCTCTGGTAGCTCTAAGACTTTATCAACCATCTGTTCAACAGACTGACTGGTAATTTCAATATGATCGTTAGGACAAATTGGATGACCTACCCGAGCAAATAACAATCGTAAATAATCATTGATTTCTGTGACCGTCCCCACCGTTGAGCGTGGGTTTTTACTTGTCGTCTTTTGATCAATTGAAATAGCTGGACTTAAACCATCGATGCTGTCAACATCTGGTTTATCCATCTGTCCCAAAAATTGTCGCGCATAAGCAGAGAGACTCTCTACATAACGTCGTTGCCCTTCTGCGTAAAGCGTATCAAACGCTAATGAACTTTTGCCAGAACCAGATAGTCCAGTTACAACAACCATTTTGTCACGAGGAATCGTGACATCAATATTTTTTAAGTTATGGGCGCGTGCACCATGAATCACAATTTTATCATTTGCCATATATGTTCTCCTTTTACTAAATCTCTTACGTCAAATCATTTCAAGTCATTCTATAGAGAAAAGATTAGTAAAAGATACGATGGTTCATCGTATCTTTTACTTAATCCGTTGGTTGACTTATTTGGCAGCTTTCAATTCAAGAATGGTATCTCGTAATGTGGCTGCAGTTTCGAAGTCTAATGCTTTGGCCGCATCTTTCATTTCTCTTTCAAGTTTCATTAATAAATCAGCTTTTTCTTGTCTTGATAAATCTTCATATGATTTATCCAATTGAACCACTGTTTCATCTTTATCAGCTGTTTTGGAAATAGAAATCAAATCACGAATTTCTTTAATAATTGTTTTTGGTTCAATGCCATGTTCTTCATTATATGCTTCTTGGATTGCCCGACGTCGTGCCGTTTCATCCATAGCTCGTTGCATCGAATCGGTGATTTTATCTGCATACATAATGACTTTTCCTTCGGCGTTCCGGGCAGCCCGTCCCATCGTTTGCACTAACGAGCGTTCACTACGTAAGAAGCCTTCTTTATCCGCATCTAGAATCGCAATTAAGGAAACTTCTGGCACATCGATTCCTTCACGTAATAAGTTAATACCAATTAAAATATCAAATTCGCCTAATCGTAAATCGCGAATAATCTCCGTTCTTTCCAGTGTTTTTATATCACTATGCAAATATTTAACTTTTAAGCCTAATTCTTTGAAATAGTCGGTTAAATCTTCGGCCATTTTCTTCGTTAAGGTTGTGACAAACACTCGCTGATCTTTTTCGATCCGTTCATGAATTTCGCCCACCAAGTCATCAATTTGACCCATAATTGGGCGGATTTCTACTTCTGGATCTAGTAAACCTGTTGGTCGAATGATTTGTTGAACAACAGTCTCTGTTTGTTCCATTTCATAAGGGCCTGGTGTTGCCGATACATAAACAATTTGGTTTACATGTTGTTCAAATTCTTCTAAACGAAGCGGTCGGTTATCAAGTGCACTTGGTAAACGGAAACCATAGTCCACTAACATTTGTTTCCGTGCTCGGTCGCCATTATACATTCCTCTAATTTGCGGCATTGTTACATGAGACTCATCGATTACAAGTAAGAAGTCATCTGGGAAAAAGTCCAACAGCGTATACGGCGGCTCTCCTTCTTGGCGACCGTCCATATGTCGAGAGTAATTCTCAATCCCTGACGTATAGCCCATCTCTCTCATCATCTCAATATCATAGTTGGTTCGCTGTTCCAAACGTTGAGCTTCCAATAATTTGTTTTCACTGCGAAGCACTTTCAAACGTGCCTCTAATTCTTCTTGGATCTGCGATATGGCATGTTCCATATGTTCTTCGTTCGTCACAAAGTGTGTTGCCGGAAAAATAGCTACATGCTCTGTTTCGCCGACAATTTCACCAGTTAACGCATCTACTTCACGAATTCGATCAATTTCGTCTCCGAAAAATTCAACACGTAGCGCATGCTCATCCCGTGAAGCTGGGAATATCTCAACCACATCACCGCGGACACGAAAACGCCCCCGTTGAAAATCAATATCATTTCGTTCGAATTGAATATCGACTAAGCTTTTTAGTAACTCATTACGATCCATTTCCATTCCCACACGTAATGAAACAACTTGTTGACTGTATTCCCGCGGATCCCCTAAACCAAAAATACAAGAAACTGACGCTACCACGATGACATCGTTTCGTTCCAATAAAGAACTTGTCGCTGAATGGCGTAGTTTATCAATTTCATCATTAATACTGGAATCTTTTTCAATATATGTATCACTTGAGGGTACATATGCTTCTGGTTGATAATAATCATAGTAACTGACAAAATACTCGACCGCATTATCTGGGAAAAATTCTTTAAATTCCCCGTATAATTGTCCAGCTAGTGTTTTATTATGTGCAATCACTAATGTTGGTTTGTTCACTTCTTGAATCACATTAGAGATTGTAAATGTTTTACCTGTTCCGGTCGCTCCAAGTAAAATTTGAGCTTTTTCTCCACCTTTGACACCGTCAACTAGTTCAGCAATAGCGGCTGGCTGATCTCCGGCAGGCTCATATTTAGAAGCCAAATGAAAGGTATTGGAAGTTTCTCTTTCGATCATTTATAACTCCCCCTCAAAGTGTCTAATTTCTCTTAAATTATCGGCCCATTCTGGCAGAATGTCCACTTATTAGTTTAACATACCGAACATATTTTCGCCACTTTTGCTGTTTCGGACTTCAACTGATCTTAATCTTTTGTTCTTAATTTCTATGTTACATTTTATAACATGAAATGTAAGGAAATTAGAGTTTTTTTCTCTTTTTAGCGTTCAAATACTTGTCAGCTTCCTATTTCTTACTATATAATTGTTCAATATGCAAAACTAGGAGGTATTTTATGAAAAGGAAACACTTTTTACTTTCTTTCTTTGTGATGATGGTAACTCTGCTAACATTCATTAGTGGCACTTCAGCACATGCAGAAGGAAAGAAATATACAATTGGAACGGATTTAACATTCGCCCCTTTTGAATTCCAAGACTCAAAAGGAAAATACATTGGTATTGACGTTGATTTATTAGATGCGATTGCCAAAGATCAAGGTTTTGAAGTGGATTTAAAACCATTAGGCTTCGATAGTGCAGTCCAAGCGATTCAATCTAAACAAATTGATGGCATGATTGCTGGAATGAGTATTACGGATGAGCGAAAAAAATCCTTTGATTTTTCAGATCCATACTTCGATAGCGGTTTACAATTAGCGGTTAAAAAAGGAAACGACAAAATTAAATCATATGATGATTTAAAAGGCAAAACGGTTGCGGCTAAAGTTGGAACTGAAAGTGCCAATTTCCTTGAAAAAAATAAAGAGAAATATGACTACACCATCAAAAATTTTGACGATGCAACGGGTCTTTATAAAGCCTTAGAAAACGGTGAAGCGGATGCAATCGTTGATGATTATCCTGTATTGGGCTACGCAGTTAAAAATGGTCAAAAATTACAATTAGTTGGCGATAAAGAAACAGGCAGTTCTTATGGTTTCGCAGTGAAAAAAGGGCAAAACCCTGAATTAATCAAAAAGTTCAACGCTGGTTTGAAAAATCTTAAAGACAATGGTACTTATGATAAAATTTTAAACAACTACTTAGCGACAGGTGATGAAACAAACACACAAGACGCTGGCGAACAGATGAAAAAAATCACTCCTAAAAAAGAGAAATATGTGATTGCTAGTGATTCTACGTTTGCTCCGTTTGAGTTTCAAAATGCCCAAGGTGATTATGTCGGAATTGATGTAGATTTAGTCAAACGTGCAGCTGAATTGCAAGGTTTTACTGTTGAATTTAAATTTATTGGTTTTAGTTCTGCTGTCCAAGCTGTTGAATCTGGTCAAGCAGATGGGATGGTTGCAGGCATGACGATTACGGATGATCGTAAAAAAGCCTTCGACTTCTCTGTTCCTTACTTTGATAGCGGTATTCAAATTGCGGTCAAAAAAGGCAATGACAAAATTAAATCGTATGATGATTTAAAAGGCAAAAAAGTCGGCGTAAAAATTGGTACTGAAAGTGCTGATTTCTTAGAAAAAAATAAAAAGAAATATGATTACTCAATTAAGTATTTAGACACAACTGATGCATTATACAGTGCATTAGAAATTGGCGAAGTTGATGCCATGATGGATGATTATCCTGTCATTGGCTATGGGGTTGCGCAAAATCAACCACTAGCGACACCAATTCCTCGTGAAAAAGGTGGTTCTTACGGTTTTGCTGTCAAAAAAGGGCAAAATCCTGAACTACTTGAAATGTTTAACGAAGGCTTAAAAGAAATGAAACGTACAGGTGAATACGATAAAATTATCGGCACTTACGTGAAAGATGGCAACGAAGCCAAAGAAGAAACAGCTGACGAATCTACGTTTGTTGGCTTCATGCAAAACAACTGGAAACAATTGTTACACGGTTTATGGATGACGATTCTATTAACGTTGATTTCCTTCGTACTTGCTTTAATTGTCGGCGTTATTTTTGGGCTATTCAGCGTTTCACCAATCAAAGCATTACGTGTACTTTCAACCATTTATGTTGATTTAATTCGTGGAATTCCTTTAATGGTCTTAGCGTTCTTCATCTATTTCGGATTACCTGGTGTGCTTGGCTTTAATATCCCAGTCTTCATTGCTGGGATTATCACATTAACTTTAAATGCCAGTGCCTATATTTCTGAAATTGTGCGCGGCGGAATCAAAGCTGTTCCAGTTGGCCAAATGGAAGCTTCAAGAAGTTTAGGTCTTTCCTATAATCGGACAATGCAAAAAATTATTTTACCACAAGCGATTCGCATTATGATTCCTTCATTCATTAACCAATTTGTTATTTCATTGAAAGATACAACTATCCTTTCAGCAATTGGCTTAATCGAACTACTACAAACAGGAAAAATTATTGTTGCTCGGACATTACAAAGTACAATGGTTTACTTCGTTATTGCGTTAATCTACTTAATTTTAATTACTAGTTTAACTAAATTAGCGAAAAACCTTGAAAAGAAGGTGAACTAATATGACTGAAAAAATCTTAGTTGAACATTTAGTAAAAAAATATGGTGACAACACGGTCTTAAACGACATTAATGTTTCTATTAACGAAGGCGACGTAGTCTGCGTCATCGGTCCTTCTGGTTCTGGTAAAAGTACTTTTTTACGTTGCTTGAATCAATTAGAAGAAGCTTCTAGCGGAGACATTATTATTGATGGTGCGAACTTGACAGATAAAAATACGGACATCAACCAAGTCCGTCAACATATCGGCATGGTTTTCCAACATTTCAATTTGTTCCCACATTTATCTATTTTAGAAAATATTGTTTTAGCACCAACCGATTTAGGTCGCTTGTCAAAAGACGAAGCGGAGAAAAAAGCGTTAGAACTTTTAGAACGTGTTGGGTTGGCAGATAAAAAAGATGCCTATCCAGATTCTTTATCTGGTGGTCAAAAACAACGTGTCGCAATTGCACGTGCGTTAGCGATGAATCCTGATATTATGCTTTTCGATGAGCCAACATCAGCCCTTGATCCAGAAATGGTTGGCGATGTTCTTGGTGTAATGAAAGATTTAGCAAAACAAGGAATGACAATGGTCATCGTTACTCACGAAATGGGCTTTGCAAAAGAAGTGGCTAATCGAGTAATGTTCATTGATGGCGGTAACTTCCTAGAAGATGGTTCGCCAGAGCAAGTCTTTGAAAATCCTCAAAACCCTCGAACAAAAGATTTCTTAGATAAAGTATTAAATATTTAAACAAAAGCACTTGGCGCGCGCTAGCGCCCAAGTGCTTTATTTTATGGTTAAATTGTTTCCGTGACAGAGACAGATTGAACGTGCCCTTTTTCTTTTAAGAGATGGTGCAAGTTGGAATGCCAGAAATCTTCTTTGCCTACATAAGAAATCTTTGCTGTCACTGCCTCTTGTTCGGATTCCAAAGTCAATTCTACTAAGCGCTCCCCTTTTTCTAAAGAAGCTTGAAGTTGTTCATGCAGTCGGCTTTCTTTAATCATGGGTTCCTTCATTTTTACGATAAGCTGCAATCGTTTTAAAGGAGTTTTTCGTTTAAAATGGGCCAGAGCTAATACTAGCAAAGTTGCCACGAGATTGATAAATGCAATGGTTAAAAAGCCCATCCCAATGACTAAACCAATAATAGTAACATTCCACATCATTACTGCTGTCGTTAACCCAGAAACTTTCCTTTCTCTAAAAACGATAATCCCCGCACCGAGAAAGCCTACACCACTAATCACTTGGGCGCCATATCGTGTAATATCCATAGAAATAATGGATGCCAAGGCACTATTTTGTTTCACCACATCGACTAAAATATCCACCGATTGAATCTGTAAAATGGAAATCGTACAAGAGGCCAAACATAAAATGGCATTACTACTGATACCGAAGCCTTTTCTTTTAATACTTCTTTCTAACCCAATCAATGCTCCAAAAACCACGGCTAGAGCCATCCGAATGACAACGTCGGTGAGAGAAAGTTCAATCATTTTTAAAGAATTCATCGCTTTCTCTCCTTTCTTGCAAGTGACTATTTGACTTATTTTGTATTAACTAATAAACGCAAGCCATTAAAAATGACCACTAAGGTACTTCCTTCATGAATAAGTACGCTAAATGCGATATTCGCAATACCTAAAAAGTTCAAGATAATCAACGTTGCTACCACTAACATTGAAAAAATAATATTTTGCTGCACAATTTTATTCAAGCGTTTTGAGACACGGTGAGCATAGCCTAATTTAGAAAGATCATTTTTCATCACTACCACGTCTGCAACATCGATAGCAATGTCTGTACCATCCCCCATCGCCACTCCGATGTCAGCATTCACTAAAGCGGGCGCATCGTTAATGCCATCACCAACCATCCCTGTCATTCCTACTTCGCGTTTTAATTGATCAACAATCGCTGATTTTTCCTCAGGTAAAACATTAGCAAAAACTTGGTCCACGCCTACTAAGCGACCAACTGCTTCACCCGTAAGTTTTGCATCTCCTGTAATCATTGTTGTTTCAATATTTTGTGACTTGAAATAGTGAATGGCGTTCATTGCTTCTTCATTAGGAACATCCATCAATGCCACCAAACCAATCACTTGTTCATTTTCGGCAAAGTACACTACCGTTTTTCCTTCACTCGCTAATTTCGTTGTTTGTTTCTCAATGATTGTTGGCACTTGTTCGAAACTAGATGGTTTACCAATTCTAAAAGTTGTGTCTGCAATGGTCGTTACTAAACCCACCCCGACAATATTTTCTACTTCTAAATTTAAAGCCGTTGTTTCTGCTTCAAAGCGATTAACAATCGCTGTCGCCAATGGATGATTGGATTTTTTCTCCATATTTGTTAAAACAGCTACTAATTCGTCTTGGCGATCTTCTAAGCCATCAACAAAAAGATAATCTGTGACCTCAGGTTTGCCTTTTGTTAGCGTGCCTGTTTTATCAAAAGCGAGTGCTTTCACTTCAGCTAAATTTGATAAGAATGAGCCACCTTTAAACAAAACGCCTTGTTTCGCTAAATTGGAAATTCCTGATAAAGTTGCCGGAACGGCACTCGCTGCTAAAGCACAAGGTGAGGCAGCAATTAAGAAGACCAAGCCTCTGTAAAAACTTTCAGCCCAAGTCAATTGGAAAAGTAATGCGCCACCTAAAACAATTAGTGGAAAAACTGCTAAAACTAGTGTGACATATTTTGGTTCAAATCGTTTAATTTTGCTTGCAATTTCTGATTGATTTTCTTGTGATTGGTTCACGAGCTGTACGATTTTTGCAAAAACTGTTTCTGAACTATCTTTCGTTACTTCAACAACAATTGTGCCTGAACCGTTCATGGTACTACCAAAAACTGGGTCCCCGCTATTTTTTTCTTTGGGAATACTTTCCCCATTAATAGATGATTCATCCACAGCGGTACTTCCTTCAATCACGACGCCATCTGTCGGAATTTGCGCACCATTGAGGACTTGCACGCGGTCACCAATCTTCAATTGTTCAACTGACACAGTTTGAATTGAGCCATCGTCTGTTATCAAGCGAGCTTCTGTTGGATTTAAATTTAATAGTTTTGTAATTTCACGTTGGCTTTTGCCTTGAGCGTAATCTTCAAGGAAATGCGCCGCCGCAAAAATCAAAATCAACAATGCTGATTCTTCAAAACTTCCCATTAATGCTGAACCAACTGCAGCTAAGGTCATTAACAAATGAATATTAGGCGAAAACTTTCGATTGTTTTTCGTATCCCGATACGTATCTCCAAAGCCTTCCCCAATAATATGATAACCAGCTAAAATAGCAGCTAATGAGAAAAGAATATTTTTCACTAAGAGCATGTTCCCTAAAAATAAACCGATAAAGAAAAGAGCCAATCCTGTAAAAAAGAGAATAACTGGAACGTTTTTACCTTTTTCTTCATGTGTGTGTGCACCTGTTTGTTTTGACATTGTTATGCGCCTCCTCATTAATGTTTTTCTATTCATATGAATGTATATTCATATTATAAAACACTTGGGTGGTTTTGTAAAGACTTAAACACAAAGACAAGCGATGATTCTATTCGATAGGATCACCGCTTGTCTTTGTCGATTCTTTTTGTTGTTGATATTTTTCTTCTTGAATAGTCAATAATGATTGCGTTAAATTGACCCAATCAATCGAACGAGGTGGATCCAGCCAAACCATAACTTTACTCTGTTCTTCTTGATACAAGTTATTTAAATTGGTAATCACCACATCTGGTAAGGTATCTGATAACGGGTCAATAATTTCTACATTTAAATTCACATAGACGGATAAATTTTTTTTGATGAATTGGTTATACTCTTTTCCATAAGAAAAATCAATTAGGACCTTGGCTGGCTCTGCAATTAAATGAACCGGAACATGATTAATTAGCAACAATAGATAGTTAAAAAACAAACAGTGATTGGCTTTCGCAATTTTTTTATGTTTTGCTGTTAACCAACGAATATATTCAATTAAATAAAAATAAAATTCCGGATATGTTTGCTTAAAAAACTGTAAATCCATTTCAAAATCGTCAAACATATTAATCGGAAAGTAAATAACATTGAAATGAATAATTGCTAACCCTTCTTCTAGAGTATTCCTTGTTGACTCCTCTAAACAATTAAATGCTTTTTCAAAACTTCCAATGAAAACACGAGTTAGGCTTTCAATCGTAGGATCTTCGTGAATGACATATTTTTTCTCTAGTTTGCCATGCAAATACAAGAAAAAAACAATCGTATACGTTAATGATTTTGAGGCCAATGCCCATGCCACTTGCGATTTTTTTATTAGTTCCTCTGAAAATGTATTCAGTGCACGCGTATCGATCCCTTCCACCGCACGTCCTTCGTTGTTAATCATAATAGCTAAATAATGGAAAAAATTGCGTCGCTCATAGGTGGTGAAAGTATAGTTTAACTCAACAGACTGTAATACACGTTTCGCTTCATTATAAACTTTTACCGAATATAGTTCGGAAATTGGTTGATTGGAAAGCGTGAACAATTTATACAAAAAAAATGAAATTGCTTTTTGATTGCCGACAATTTCCCGTTTACTAAAATAGATCTGATACTCCTTTAAGGCTTTTTTTAGCCGCTGTAAGGTACTATACGCCACAGAGGTGCTGACATGATTACATTCAGCAAACTTTGTCAAACTATAATTTCCTCTAAAGTAAGACAACACTAATTTAAAAGAGAGCGATTCTGTTAAGTATTTCGTGAGCAAAAGTTTACTTGAATAGTTTCCATCAATTTCAAGTGTAACATCTACATCAGAAACGACTAAAGTTAAGCTGTCGCTTAACTTTAGATTGTCAATATCTGCTTTTAATTTTTCTAATGTTTTTTTGACTAAAAAATTCGACATTGATAATTCTTCGCGAAGTGCAATAAAAGTACCTGATAGCGTGGGACTTTCTTCTAAATGCCTTAGCAAGGAATAACTTCGTTGATCTTCTTTATTTAAAAAAATTTCATAATTCATCATTTATCAGTTCTTTCTCCCATAAATAGCCGTTCCTACTAATTCCCGTATGAAATTCAAGTAAAAAGTGTTTTGCCCCTCCGTTCCAGCACCGCCTGTGCTATTTGGTACAATGGTGATATGGCTAGCATCAAATAATTCATCCGTGAAAAATACTTGATGCTGACTTTTCTTGGAAGAAGGCCTTTCTTCATTTGTTTTTGGATTATTGGTTGTCACTTCTTTTTTACTAACGTCTTCGCTACTTTCTTCCGCTTGCGTTTCGCTAGTCATAGTACTTTCATTTGTTTCTTCCATTTTTTCTGGTGTGCCAGTATTCTCAATCGGATAAATTTCTTCTGTTGGATTGGTCGGATTATAAATTGGATTCCGTTCTTCTGCTGCTTGCACATTGGTTACTTGAAAAAACGAGAGTAACAATGTACTCCATAATAGTAAATGTTTGTATTTATCCATTTTTCTCACATATATTGCCAAATACTTTAGCTACATAACAAAACAAAAAATATAACTAGTAAAGTGGTATCAGACGATATTTAACAATACTCCTTCTTATTATTTCTTTTTTTGAGTTAGGTTTGTTGAATAAACTGCATGTTTGATAAGCAAAAACAAACAAAAACGTTGCCGATGATCAAATCAAAAATTAACTACTCTTTATATTTCTCTTTCGTTTTTTTCCTGTTTCTTTTTTCGCCAAATCAACCAGGCAATGATTAAAATCACTATCAATAATAGTAGTAAGCCAATCATCAAATATAAATTCGAATGATTTTCTTTTAAGGTGACATCTTTTTCATTTAATTCTTTGGCAACTTCACCATTAATTGTAAAGTCTTTTTCAAATTGCCATTGATTTCTAAAAGATATCGATTCATTGTTTATTGATTTTTTAAATGAGCCTGCAGCATCTTTATTCCCAACAACGGTCATAGACAAATGGTAATCTCCTGGCTTAAGTGGTTGCCCTTTTAGCGCAATGGGAACAGAAAAATTGGTATTTGGTGCAATTTGCATGTTTGCTTTTTCCTCTTTATATAAAACTTCTTCATGTCCCTTTTTGGTAATCTCTGCCGAAAAGGCAACTTGGTTAATATATGTTTTTTGATCATTTTGTAGATTGACTAAAATCACATTTCTAGCATTAATCTGTCCTGGTGAGACTTTTTTCAAAAGTAAATTCGGCTCAACCTTTTTTTTGTTTTGTTGCATCAATAATGCAACGACATACGAATATTCATTTTTAATGGATAACCCCTGACTCTTATCGTCTTGGCGTTTGCCTTCATCCGACGTTTCTTCTTTAAAAGTGATACCACTAGCTAACACTCCATCAAAGGGTGTATTAGGCATTTTGACGTTAATAGAAACCGTTTGTTCACTTTTCGGTTTTAAACGAACTGAGCTAGGGTATTGAACGTAGTCTTTTATATCAAACGCTAAACTTTGATCTTTTTTCCCCTTATTTTCACCATACTCCACGATTACATTTGAATTGGTAATGGCACTATTGATGGAAATACCTACCTTTACTTCTTTATCTGTATCATTGCGCAAGTTCACTTTCAACTCAGTTTCTTCATTTGGTGCTAGTAATAAATCAAAGTAAGTTTTTTCTTTATCTACTTGTTTTTCTGATGGAATAGGCGTAACCGCAAAATTAAATTCACTGGCAAAACCATTGCTAGGTACTAACGCTAAAAGAATTAGTAGTATCGGAAAAAAAAGAAATCGTTGTTTTTTTCTGTTCAAATTATTTACTCCTTTTCTATATGTAGTGAATAGCAGGTAACCATGTTCCCCGCTATTCTTCTTTTTAAAACTCGTTTAATTTCCTGGAGCGTCTGTCAACGTCCATGTTAATTTTGTGGCGTATTTTTCAGCGTATTTGGTTGTAGAACCTGGAACAGTTAACTCAATACTTTTAGCAGCTGTAGTTGCATCTGTTCCCCAATCAAATAAATAAGTTCCTGCACCGTTTCCTTTCGCTGCACTCATTACATCTGATTGACTACCATCTGAATTTAGCGTGATTGTGGCTGGGCCTGTTGGTTTGCCTGAATCTGAAGCAGTCACTACATTTCCGTTTTTAAACGTGATAGCTGCCCCAGTCAATTCTTTACCAGAAGTTGATTTAAATTGTCCTTCTTGTTTCACTTTTAATGACCAGCCAGCTTCGGTTCCACGGTTATCTGTTACTTGGACATAGTTAGGCCCTTCTTTGACTTCATCGGTTGCGCCTACTGTCTTGTATTTTTGGGTAGCAGCAAAATAAGTCTGATCCTTCGACGTGATTTTTTGAACACCGAAGTCTAGACTTGACGCATAATCAATTGACAACGGACCGTTTGTTCCTGGATTAGGACCTTCAGGATCTGTTGGGTCAATAGGATCAACTGGATTAGTTGGATCCGTTGGGTCAACCGGATTAGTTGGCTCTTCACTTGGTGTAAATTCTACGATACCATTAGATGTATAACTACCGCCATCTTCTGCAAAGGCTTGAGAAGTCATGCCTAAGCTCCCTAAAATAAATGTGGATAAACATACTGTTGTTACTTTTTTCATTTTCTTTTCTCCATTCTTTTCTTTAATTTCCTGGTACGTCTTCTAACGCCCAAGATAAACGAGCTTTAAATGTTCCAACTCTTTGATAAGCTACAGGAACATTAATTTGAATTCCTTGTTGTTTTGATTCATCAAGTAATGCTGTTAAATCTGTTTCACCTTTCTGATTACTTTCTAAAAGCGTAATTGCCTCATTTGTAATCTGAGAGCTTCCAGCAGTTGAAACGAAAGAAAAAACATCTGGCATTACAATTGAATCATTTGTTAACGGTTGCGTTTGCTTTAGTTGCAGGCGCCAATTATTTGCGTTACGTTCATCCACGACTTTTAGTCCTTCGGTGGGATGCCCAAGTTTAATTAGTGGTTGATTACGTATCTTTTCCGTACCAAAAGTAATCTGTTTTGGTGCCTCTTTAAAATATAGTTCCCCTAAACGATAGTAAAAATAAATATCTTTTGTTTCCTCTGTCATTGTTCCTTCCGCATTGCCCGAGTCTTTTGTAAAAACATAGCCAGAAATATCTAGGGGTTTTTCTTGATAGGGTGCACCAATTTTCCCTGTTACACTTTTAGGTGGAGCAATATCTTTACCTTCCGCGTCTTTATAAAAAACGGTTACTGTTTTTTCTGTTGGTTTAGGAATAGTAATCGTTACATTATTTGACTTTTGCAGTAAGGTTCCTTCTTCATAATAGTCAAAGTTCATAGTTAAAACTTTTTCGGGCGTATTATCTTGAAGGGTTGTTTTTAATTCAATCATCATGTCCTTCTTTAAAACTAGGTAGTCATTTAAAGCAATTGTTAAGTGATTCCCTGTTTGTGTCAGATCTTTGGCTGCTACCTTTTTACCATCAATCGTTAATGAATTTTCTTCATATGCTAATTCATCAGGTATGTCAATGCTTACTTGCGGTTGACGATCTTCGATAAAGTCATTGTCAATATTCAACGTATTCAGTAGTCTCACCTGATCATTTTTCACTGCTTCAACAGCTGAGCTAAATTCCTGACCATTCACGCTAAGGGCTGCTTGTGACGTAACGTTGGTAGGAATTTGTGTCATTGCTAAAGCATTCTCTTGGTATTTGCCACCTGTGGATGATGTAAAGCCCCAATAAACTGTTGTTGCGCCAAATTGTGCATTTAAATCTGAAACTACATACGTATTCGTGCCCACACCTTCTAAATCATATGTTAATGCTTTGGTTGCGGCATTCCAATGAACAGTCAACATGCGCCAGGTTCCATTAGATAGATAGGTTGGCGCAACGGTGACACCTGAATGCTCCCCTGTATAGTTGTTGTTATTAGCTTTCGGAGTGACAAAAGCTAAATGTCCATTTCCCTTATCTTGTGAAATTTCTCGGTCCATTCGGTTGGAACTACCAGTATTTTTATAGGTATCAAACTCAATCGATAAGGCATTTCTAACATAAGGTTGACCAGCTTTCGTGGAGTATGCACCGATTCCCATCCCAGGTGAACCAATGACTTCTTGAGGCGTTGTGGACATTCTAGGATCATTCGTTAAGGTAAAGGTCATACCATCACCAGCATTTGCATACTCGTTTCCTAAATACAAATAACTTTTAAAGGTAAAATCCGACAATAAACTGATTGGTTTTTTTGACCAAATAGCTCCTTTTTGTGATTTAACAGCTGGGTTTAGTTGTAATAACTTCCCACCTTCTAAAATACTTGTTGCATTTCCAATTGGCTCTTGAAACACCTTGTCGATTGGAATGATATTAGGATCATCCGGCAATGAAGTAGCGTATGACGCAGCCAACATGCGCGGCTGTGGTTCAACTATCACCGATTCCGTTGCACTGTTATCGTCATCCTTTTGTTGTTCGCTAGGTTCTAAAGTAGCCGTTGATTGGTCTGTTTCTGCGGTATGATTATCGGTTGTTGTCGTTTCTAGGGAAGGTTCTTGCTCTAATGTTTCCGAGTGAGAAGGAGCGCTAGTTGCCTGATCATTGGCCGATTCCTCCACTATTTCCCGATTGACTTCGTTGATATTTGTCGAAGGATTACTAATCGCTTCGCTAGTAATAGGCGCAAGGATTAGTAAGAATAAACTACTTGCCAAAAAGACTAGGCTTTGTTTGTTTCGCATCTCTCTTCACCTCTACTTTTTAAATTCCTGGTACATCCGTCAACGTCCACAATAATTTTGTTTGATATTTCACGGCATCTTTAGGGGTTGACCCTGGTACTGATAGCGCAACATCTTTTGTAACATTAACATTGTGTACCGTATTGGTTTCATCGCGTTCTGCAACCACTTCTACTTTGCCCCAATAAGTAGCCCAAGTTCCTGCACCGGTTCCTTGCTTCGCAGCTGCCACTAGCGATGCGGTCCCTGGAACAAGGGCAATCTTATTTGTTGCCTCTGGTTTCACAACATTTTGCGCATTACTATTAACAGTCGGGTTAGCTAAAGAAATTTGCGCACCTGTCAACTGACTATTTAAAGTCGCCTTTGTTGCTTTAAATTGCTCCTTTTGCGTAACCGTTAAAGACCAACCACTATTGGTTCCTCTATTATCAGAAATTTGCACAAAATTTGGTGTTTCTTTTTGATTTTCTTGATATTGCTGTGCTCTTGCAAAATATACTTGGTCTTTATTCGAAATACGATTTTTCCCAAAGTCAAAACTTGAAGCATAATCAATAGACAACGGTCCTTGGGTACCTGGATTAGGACCTTCTGGGTCTGTCGGATCAATTGGTTTGACTGGCTTTTCTGGATCGGGATTTTCTGGATCAACCGGTTCTGTCGGATCTACGTTCGGAATAAATTCTACTAAACCATTCGAACGATACTCTTTTGGCTCTTCTGCCTTCGCTTGTAAGGACCAACCAGCAACTGCAAATGTACTGCATAGAACGATTCCTGTGAATTGTTTTTTCATTGCTTTTCTCCTTTATTTAATTATTAGCGGGAGTATCTTCTAATGCCCAAACTAACTTCGTTGAATATTGTTGTGCAAGCTTTACAGATTTTCCGGGAACGAATAGTTGGACAGCTTCTTTATTTGTTGCTTCATTTGAACCAAAGCGATAAACCCAAGTCCCAACCCCTGTTTCTTTTTTAGCGTTCATCGCTAGATTATTATTTACACCAGGTGTTAAGGAAATAGTACTACTGACTTCAGTAGGTTTATATTTTTCATCCACCATTGAAGCAGCTTCTGCCTTTGTAAACGTTAATTGAGCGCCGACTAGTTCCTCTCCAGTAGCTGTTTTAAATTGTTCAGGTTGGGAAAGCGTTAGTTTCCATCCTGCTAACGTTCCTCTTTTATCAGTTACTTGTACATAGGTTGGTTTTTTTGAACCATCTTTCATTTCATCTGGCGCAGCATAATACGTTTGATCTGCCGTAGAAATCTTTTGTGTGCCAAATTTAAATTTTGACCCATAATCAATTGATAAGGCACCACCCGTTCCTGGCCCTGGAGGATCAATTGGGTCTACTGGATCAGTAGGATCGGGGTTTTCTGGATCAACAGGCGGTGTGATTTCGTTATCGCCTGCTTCAAAAGTAATTGTGCCTTCCGTATTGTATTCTTTCGGAAAAGTTTCTGCTGCTGATGCGTTTATTGCTTGAAACCCTACGCCTAAAAGTATGGTTGCCGATGTAAGTAAAACAGTTTTTTTCATTAAATAAGCTCCTTCTCTCGTTTCATTTTATTAATTAAATAAATGACTACTCCCAACAAACTAACTCCTATCAAGGAATACAGCGGATTTTCAGACTCGCCTGTTTTAGGTAAAACTGCTTGTCCAGAAGCAGCTAAATTATTTCTTCCCTGTTCTTCTGATTGTTGAGTATACGCTACGTCATTTGACTCTTTTTCATTCTCATAAACGTAGGTGCCATAGAAGCTCGCTTGACCATTTGATTCATAATTATTTTCTTCAGCCATAACGCTTTTTGTTTGCAACCCAATGATCAATAGCCCTAAACATACCAAACTAAACCTTTTTATGATTTTCATCTGAATTCCTCCTTCCCCATTTTCAACATTGACTGGCCCAGCCAATAAACATTATATAAAAGAAATATTTATTAGATTTTTTTATTTTTTTCAGACGCTTTTAAAAAATAAAATGGTTTTAGCTAAGAAAGCTTTAAAATCAACACTTTTAAAGACAAAAAAATAAACAAAAAAACTTCGAAAAATAATTTTCGAAGTTTTTTTGTTTATTTTTTTATTATTTTTATACTTCAACCGCTTCTAACAAAGCTAAACGTTCAGCAACTTCTGCTTCTATTAAATTATGTTTTTTTACATAACGGTTGGCAGGATGCTGGCTACATTCTAATGAGCAGCCACCTAAATGTTTATGTTCATTTTCTTCTGAAGTTAAGATTTGACGATTACATTCTGGGTTTGCACAGTTAATGTAGCGTTCGCAAGGTGTCCCATCAAACCAGTCTTTCCCAATAACTTTTTTATCAACATGATTAATTTCGACACTGATTCGGTCATCAAAGACATACATTTTGCCATCCCAAAGTTCGCCACGTGTTTCTGGATTTTTTCCATAGTTGGCAATACCACCATGCAATTGAGCAACATCTTCAAATCCTTCTTTTAATAACCAGCCAGAAAATTTTTCACAGCGAATCCCGCCAGTACAATAGGTAACAATTTTTTTATCCATAAATTGTTCTTTGTTCTCGCGAATCCATTGTGGTAACTCACGGAAGCTACGGATATCTGGGCGCACGGCACCACGGAAATGACCTAAATCATATTCATAATCGTTACGAGCATCGATTACAACAGTGTCTTCGTCTAATAAGGCTTCTTTAAATTCTGCAGGTTCCAAATATTTCCCCGTCGTTTCCAATGGATCAACGTCTTCTTCTAAGTTCAACGCCACTAATTCAGAACGTGGGCGAACAAACATTTTGCGGAAGGCCATTTCTTCTGCTGGATCAATTTTAAAGAATGTATCCTTAAAGCGCTCATCTGCTTGCATTGCTTCCATATACTTTTCTGTTTCTTCGACAGTACCAGATAACGTTCCGTTAATCCCTTCTGTCGCTACTAAAATACGGCCTTTTAAGTTTAATGATTTGCAAAAGGCTAGATGCTCTTTCGCAAAAGCTTCTGGATCTTCAATTGTTGTATATTTGTAATAAAGTAATACTTGGTATTTCATCTTGTTTTCCCCTTTTGTATAAAGTCATTCTATCCCATTATACGGTGAATGAAAAAGGGAAAGCGATTATTTTGCTTGTGTATTTACACACAATAAAAAAGTAGCTTGTTGTTGCGTAATAATTATTACGCAACAACGAGCTACTTCTATATACTACTCCTTTTCAGAAGTCGTAGCGAGTTGTTCTTGCAACTCACCTAAAAGTTCAATTTGAATATTTTGGATTTTTACCAAATTTTCTAGTTGATTATTGATAATATAATCCATTTTCTCATGTAATAAATTAATTTCTACCTCTGCTTTTAAGTTAATTTTATAATCATTATTCGCTTGTTCTCTATCACGGGCTTCTTGTCTGTTTTGACTCATCATAATAATCGGTGCTTGGATAGCTGCTAAACAAGATAAGGCAAGATTCAACAAAATATAAGGATATTTGTCAAATGGTTGTCCCAATAAAGTGGTAGAGTTAATCACGATCCAAGCAATCAACACGAAGCAAAAGAAGCCAATAAACACCCAGCTACCGCCAAATTTAGCAATGGTATCCGCTGCTCGTTGGCCAAAGGTTAATTTCTTTTCCATCTTTTCATTCATATTATTGGAAATCAGCTTATCTTCTTTGATGTGTTGAACCACTAATTCATTCAGTTGTTGGATTTTTTCAGAATCATTTGCGACTAATTGTTTCATGTAATCCAAACGATAATTAAGTAACTCCGCCAATGTAATCATCGATTCAGCTGTCAATTGTGGATTGTTTTGGAGAATAAAAGCTTGCGTTTCCTGTTCTATATCTTGAAGATAAATGTTTTTTTCCGTTGATTCACCAATAACAACTTGTTTATTTTTTGATTGCTTCATCTTCGTCACTCCCTTTGATCGTTCTTCCCTTTATTTTAATATAAAGTCTCTCAGAAGAAACCTAAAAAGGCTTTGGAGTGATCGTTGTTGCTTCTGCTTTAAAATTTAACAGTTAAATTGGTTACATCATGGAACAACGAACCAATTAATTCTTTGTATTTCGCTGGATTCACACAATTAGTTAGCAATATGACCCCGGTTTTCATATCTTTTGAAAATAAAACCAGGGCTTGTTGACCCGCTTCAACACCGTGTAAGCGTAAATAATTATCATGAACATAGATGCCGCCATGATAAGAACTTTGCTGAGAAGACGTCCATAATTTTTGCAAAAGTGCGGTGGAAACTAAGTGTCCACTCATTAATTGATGTAAGTACCAATACAAATCACCTGTCGTCATATCCACATTCCCAGTCCCAAATTCATGGGCAAAACTAGCTGCGGGAATTGAGAGCACTTGGTTATATGAATTGTCTTCTGTCCATTTATAACTTGTTGAATTATTGGGTTGTTCCAATAAGGTTTCATAGAAGCCAAAATTCTTTAAACCAGCCGTTTTGTGATAAAGATTATTAAATAATTCTTGATAGGTACGTTGATACATTTTCTCTAACATTCCTGCTAAAAGGACAAAATTTACTGGGGAATAATTGTATTTTCCTTTATTGACTTGAATGGTATTTTGTTTAACAAATTGAATAATTTCTTCATCGGTAACGATATTATTAGGCATTGCTGATAACTTTAAACCGCTTGTCATATTCAACATATCGCTAATAGTAATGTCCTCAGCACCTTGTACTTGCGGATAAAACGTAGCGAGTTTTGTATCTAATGTAAGTTTACCTTCTTCAATCGCTTTTAAGATCAAGGTTGTGGTAAAAGATTTTTGAATTGAGCCAATCTGAAACCTTGTGTTTGGCGTATTGGCTTGTTGCTTTTCAAAATTGGCAAAGCCATATCCTTTATTTACTAAAACCTGATCATCTTTAATGATCAAAGCCGAACCAATATAATTTGTTTCTTGAATTTTTTGATCAAGTTCGCCACTATCTGGTGCAACTATTTCTTTCGTTAAATTCGCATAATTATCACTTCGGCGATCTTCTTCCAAGACCACTTTCGATTCTTGACTAACTTGTGAATCTCTAGTGAAAAAGAACGTTTTTATTAAATAACCACTACCACCAATCACCACCAACAAACATACTATAAAAAGCCAATTCACTCCTCCATGTCTTTTCTTTGCATGTCGTTTACGCATACCGCTTACCTCCGCCTATTCTATTAACAGCATTATCATACGCTATATTTTCATGAAAATTACAGATTTTAGTAAAATTTATAAAACTTTCAACTTTTATAAAAAACAGCTTGGCACCAGAATCTAGATTGATTCTGGTGCCAAGCTGTTTTTTATTTACTTTCTTGCCCCATCACAGCAAAGTAATTATCATCGTTATCTGCAAAATTAAAAACTAAGCCTGTTGGCAATTGAACCATTTCACCGACAGTAACCCCAGCCTCTTGCATTTTTTTATAGAGACCAATGATATCATCGCTAGCAAACATTAAAGAAGGGGTATTCCCCGCCACTTCTGGTGAATGTTTTTGAATAAAGGCCAAATCATATAAAACAATAATCGTCTCTGCTGATTCACTTGGCGCAATTTCTACCACCAATGTGCCGTCAACTTCCTCTCTTTCCTTTTCAACAAAGCCAAACGTTTGCCAAAATTGACTAGATTCCTCAACATTATTCACATATAACATAATCTTTACTTGGTTTGAAAACATTCCTTCACGTCCTTTTGAATTTAGTTAACAACTTATTATATACGTTCTTTTAAATAATTACTGCACTTTCGCTTAAAATTCAAAAAAAGTGTTTGAGCAAGACATTGCTCAAACACTTTTCGTTTTATTGATTTAGATATTTGCATCTAAGACAACGTCGCGATCATTTAAGACATCACGATCTAATTCATGAATACGAGCACTTGTTAACACGCCTGCAACCATACTATCGTTAACGTTAACAGCTGTCCGCGCCATGTCAATAAGTGGTTCAACTGAAATTACTAAACCAACAATTGCAACTGGTAAGTTCATTGCGCCTAAAACGATTAGAGAAGCAAAGGTTGCTCCGCCGCCGACACCGGCTACGCCAAATGAACTGATTGTGACAACTGCTACTAACATTAAAATAAATTGTAAACTAAAGACATCAATTCCAACAGTTGGTGCAACGATGGTTGCTAACATAGCTGGATAAACGCCGGCACAACCATTTTGTCCAATAGATAAACCGAAACTACCAGCAAAGTTTGCTGTGGCATCATCGACACCTAATGCTTTGGTTTGTGTTTCAATATTTAATGGTAAAGCGCCTGCACTTGAACGAGAAGTAAAAGCAAAGCTCAAGACTGGAAAAACTTTTTTTAGATACGTAACTGGGTTGACTTTTAAAGTAATTAAAATCAACATGTGAATGGCAAAAACAATAATTAAGGCCACATACGATGCCAACACAAATTTACCTAAGTTAATAATCGCAACAAAATCACTTGTTGCTACAACATTAATCATTAACGCTAACACGCCATAAGGGGTCAAGCGTAAAACTAAGGTAACAATTCGCATGGTAATTTTATATAAACTATCAATTAAATTTGCAAAAAATTCAGCTTCTTTTGGCGCTTTACGACGAACGCCTAAATAAGCGACACCAACAAACGCAGCAAAGATTACCACCCCAATGGTACTCATTGGTCGTGTGCCCGCAAAGTCAGCAAAGACATTTTTAGGAATGAATGAAACGATTTGTTGGGGAATCGTCAAATCTTGAATCGCATCTTGACGCGTCGCTAACTCGGCAATTCTTGACGTTTCTGCAGCACCTTGCGTGAATTTTGCCCCTTGAAGGCCAAACGCTAAGGTTGTTCCAATCCCCACCAAGGCAGCTACTGCTGTTGTTCCTAGTAAGGTGGCTAACACATTAAAGCTAATTTTTCCTAATTTATTGGATTCTTTCATTTTTGTAAATGCACCTACGATAGATACAAATACTAACGGAATTACGAGCATTTGTAGAAACGCTACATAACCATTACCTACAATCCCGATCCATTCCATTGATTGCGTAGTAATTTTACTGTCTGTACCAAAAGCAAATTGAATAATTGCACCTAAAACAATCCCCACGCCCAATGCTGAAAAGACACGTGTTGAGAATTTTAAATGTTTCTTTTGCATTTGGTAGAAACCGAATAACACAGCAATAAATGCAAGGATCACTAATACAGTGATGAATGTTGTCATTTTAGTTCCTCCCTATGTTTTTAATGACAAGTACATCAAAGGAAGTAAAGGTTCCCGGTACTCACTCTCCAGTAAATACCCTGAAAACAGCAAACTGTTTCCAGTGATAGTTCTATTGTACCTTATTTTATAGCAAATAGTGGGATAATTTGCTTACTTTTTGATAGAAAATAACCGTTGCGATAGTTTAAAACTATCACCAAGCGTTGTTTTACTAGTCACTGTAAAAATAATTTGTTTTTTGTCCTCTTTCTTTTAAGCTGACGTGGTATACTTAGTTCTAGGAGGTGTAAGCGTATGCAAAAAATTTGTTGGATCCTTTCTGTCAACCGTGATGGAGCGACGTTATTTGTGGGAAGCCCTGCAAATGCGGGTCCTTGGCTCTTTTCAAATAAAGAGCAGCAAAACATCAAAGCCTTTTTTCAACCAACCTATGAAATTGACTTTATCAGTTATGATGTTCTTTCAGAGGAAGTACCAGAAGCTGCGTTCATTTTGTACAATGAAATGCTCGCTCCCTATCTTCCCGAAAAAATCACCAAAGTTGGTCAGCCGATTGCTTATGTGGATATCGCTACAAAAAATTATGAACAGTTTAAAAAAGCTTTGGTTGCTAAATCTTCACAAGAATAAAAACAGCGTTTATAACGGAATCCGTTATAAACGCTGTTTTCAAAGTTTAAGCTTCTTCTGATTGTTGAAAATTCAATTGAACACCTGGACGATCCAGAGCAATTTCAGTTACTTCATAAGATAAACGTTCGACGATGCTAAATAAAGGACGCACAAGTTCATCGACTTCTTCTTGCGAAATATCTTCTTGTTTTTCAATTTTACGATCAATAATGTGATTAATTTGGCTAATCGCCCCTGATAAAACAAATTCGTCAAAGACAATTCGAAATTCTAAGCGAGCAACAAGTGCTGAGCTGTTTTCTGGATAATTTTCTTCTTCTACTTCAATTGGTGAAAAGCTGACACGTAAATCTGTCTCTACTTCTGAATCAGGTACTCGCATATCATAGTGATACGCTTCAACAATTTCTTGTTGGCGTTTAATTTCCATTGTTTTTTCTCTCCTTTTTTAACAAGATATTCCCCTTTTAGAATATCCAATGGTTTCTTTTCTCAAGTATACCACAAGTCCGAAAGTTGCCTAGACCAAAAAACACAGAAGGTCAGACTTTTTTGATAAATTGATTTTGGCAGTTTGAACAAGTGACTTTGATTGTTCCTCGTCCTTTCGGCGCACGTAATGACTGCTGACATTTTGGACATTTAAAATAACGATACTCTTTCTGAGTCAGGTGTCGCTTGCGAAAAGCATGAACCTTTTGCATTAGGCGTTGTTTTCGAAGAATAAACCGTTGATTTTCATTCAATCGCGGGTGAATATGTTTTGAAAAAAAGCGATAATACACGTAGGCGACTGTGATTAAAATCAATAACCGAACCCAAAGATAGCCAGTAAAAATATTGATGAGCGCCAGCACGACACTTGTTAGCAACAGCGTGCGATTCAATTCATCGAACCGGGCATAACGTCCTTGTAAAAATCGTTGCGCTTTTTTGCGCCAACGTAGAATGCGTTCAAACCAAATTTGGCCCATTTATCTTCCTTCTTTCGAGCATTATTTTTTGAATAAATGATTGATTTACAGAAACTTTCAATCAAAATTTACACTTACTAAGTCCAAATTTTGAACAACTGTTGGTTATTTTCGATGGTATACTTCTAGAGAAGTCAGGTCAACCGATGAATGACTTCGTTGATAATAGCTACCGCTATTTTATACAAACTTAAACTGTCGATGGATAGATTATCCGATTTTAACTTAGGGGAAGGTTAAAATCCGATTCTATAATTTAGCACTACACTCCTTTATTTAGTAGCAACTTTAGCCTATCTATCCACATTTTAAGTCAAAAAGAAGCAAGTCCGGACTTGCTTCTTTTTATTTATCTTTCTAATTCTTCAATTTTCTTCTCAATTAACGCCAAGACATATTGACACGCTTCAGGATCTTCGACAAAATCATATTTATCGCCATCAATTTGAATTTTAGGACTTTCATCATAGTCTTCATACCATTGATCATAACGCTCGTTCAACATTTGATAGTAATCATACAACGTTGGATCTGTCTCAATTTGTTCATAAGGACGGCCACGTTTTTTGATGCGTTCCAACATTTTGGGAAATGAAATACGAATGTGAACTAACAAATCAGGTCTTTTTTTATGCGCAGCATACGGCAATTCTTGGAGCATGTTTTGTAATAAGTCATCGTACACTTTGACCTCTGTTTCGTTGGCACGACCTAAATCTGCATTTAAATGAAAAAGTAATGAATCTTCATAAATCGAGCGATCCAATACATTATTTTCATGTGTTAATGCTTGTTTAATACTATCAAAACGTTTATTTAAAAAATAAATTTGTAATAAAAATGCGTACTTTTCCGGTTCTGCATAAAATAAAGGTAATACCTCATTATCATCAACTGATTCGTAAAAGGCTTCTGAACCTAAACGGTTTGCAATTAAAGCTGTTAAACTAGATTTACCAGCGCCAATCGTACCTGCTAAAACAATCACTGCCATCGAACTCCCTACCTATTTTTTTCCATTTTATTTTTTATCTTCAACCAATTAAACATACCAAAAATTGAGTTAAAAGTATACATACAATACATAACAAATATCGCATAATCACCACCAGCGTGCGTCCCTGCTCGGAACCATAACAAAATTGAAAAAATATTTCCTAGTAGCCAAAACACGAATTGCGATTGATAACGTTTAATCATCAATAACATCCCTGTCGCTGAAACACTGAACGTGATTGCATCTAATGTTTGTTGCGCATCATTTACAAAACCTAACAAAATATATGCAGCTACGCCAATGAGCAGCCACGTGAAAAAGGCATACAACCACTGAATACCTTTTAAAACTTTTACTTCGGTTACTTGACCCGAGCCATCTTCGCTAGCCCGAAGCCAAGCATAAAGCCCTGTAATGTCCATAATAATATAGAAGCTTTGTAAAAGAACTTCGGCATATACCCGTGTCACTAACCCAAAATAGCCAATAATCACTGCACTGATTAACCCAAAAATGTAATTGCTGACTTTTCCTTGGGCAATTAAATTCACACAAATGATGCCGGCTAAACCACCTACTAACGTAATCCAATTCGATGGATTGATAGCAAATGCAATCAACTGTACCCCCACCATCAAAGCTAAAAACAAGTAACTTCTCGTTTCCCAACCTTTAAAATCATTCACCAAAAAATTCTTATTCACGACAAATTTCCGACCTTCCTAAAACCAAACTTTTCTCTGTTGACGTCTCAATAAGAGTACTCCGTTTTAAAAAACAAGTCAATCAGATTTCGGAATAAAAAGAAGATTTTAATACTATATATTGATTCGAAAAATATCAAAACACTACATATAGTTATTACGTAAGCTTTCTGATATCCTTTATTGCCACAATATTTTCTTCATCTTGCTTTAATCTTCTATGTATTCATGGATTTGTTTCCATCTAATAATTCCTGCAGCAGAACCCTTTACGACGGCAGCGCTCCAAATTAATGTTGCGAAAGCGGAAGCAACCGCACATATTTATGCTTCAAATACAGTCATCGTTCACTCTTTTTATTGAAATGCTTAAAAATTGATGGCCTTATTTCTCGAATCTGGCCACTTATTAACTTATTACATGAAAACATTCGCCTAAAAAAGCAAAAAAAACGACTAACCTAAATAATCGACCTACAAACAATTCCTTTCATTTGTAGGTCGATTATCTTTATTAGGTTTGATACGGATGTTTCGCCAATCCTAGTTTCCCTTTACTGCTCATCTCTACTTATTTTTTTACTGTTTGCCAACAGCTCGTTGTCTGAAAGTACTATCCGTCCTTTTGTACTTTGTTCAAAGCTGTAAGCTTGCTCAAATAACGTTTGCTCTTTATTGGCAGTTTGTGTAAAAGTCAGCCCATAAGGTTGTCCTTCACTGTTTTTCGCCAAAGGAACCGTCAATTCAGGATATCCTGCCACAGCACTTAAACCCGTACCTTCAGAATCAATAAAAGCATATCCGTCTAATTGTTGTTTTTTTAGCAACGCATCAAACGTTTGCTGTGCTTTTTTAATGGTTGCTTGAATGACTTCTTTATCTGGTTGTTTCTTTTTAACATCTGCTTCTAATAAATCTTGCCCATACTTGGCACGAACCTTTTTATCTTGTTGATTATACGCAATTAGTTCCTCCAGTGTTTTAAATGGTAAGTCATAACGTTTCGCAAATTCTTCCAATGCAAACTTAAATTCATTGGAAATAACTTTCCCGCCATCAATCCCTTCCATGTCTGGCGTTACCGGAATCACTTCTGCTCCTGCTTTTTGGAGGGCCTTTTTAGCAGCCGTAAATTCTTCTTCAGCACTTGGCATTTCTAGCAACCCAATGCGTTGACCTTGTAAGTTATTTTTAGTAAATTTCGTTGAATCAATGCTCGGAACCGTGTCTTTCTTAAACGCATTATAGCCTTGCGCAGCATCAACGACACTTCGGGCAATCGGGCCAACTGTATCTAATGATGGTGCCAATGGTAAAACACCTTCGCCACTTACTGAACTGTGGGACGGTTTAAAACCAACCACTGATTGATGAGAAGCGGGGGAAACAATCGATCCCATCGTCTCAGTGCCTAAAGAGAAGGCGCCGATATTCATCGTCACACTAGCCCCACTCCCAGAACTTGAACCTGAAGGTGTTATTTTGAGCGGCCCATAAGGATTAAGTGTTTGTCCATGTTTGGAACTATAGCCACTTGGTGCTTTCATTGACATATAATTCGCTAGTTCAGATAAGTTTACTTTTCCTAAAATCAAAGCTTGCGCCTCTGTTAACTTCTTAACTACTTCCGCATCTTCCTTAGGCTTGAACGTGCGTAAGGCATAAGCTCCTGCACTCGAAATCATGTTGGTCGTATTTATATTTTCTTTCAAAGTCACAGGAATACCATACAAAGGCTTCTTCGGTGTTTGAGAGGCTTGCTGGTCAAATGCCTTTGCTTCCTTAATTGCTTGCGGATTGATTTCAGAGATGCTGTTCATGCCATTATCTATTTGATCGAACTGTAAAATACGGTCCAAATAAAACGCCGTAAGTTCTTCATAGGTCAATGCTCCGTCGGCAATCGCTTGCTGTAATTCAGTGATATTTTTTTCAATAATCAACGGTGCTTTGGTCCGAGCTTTTTGTACATCCGTTTCTTTTAATTGGTCTTCAATCGTTTTAACGATTCTCTCTTGATTGTACATTGCTGGGGTTTCTGCCTCAGGAGTGAACTTTTTGAGTATAAACCAATACGCTGCAGCGCCTATTATGACTAACAAAACAGCAATTATTCCGATTACTTTTAAAAATTTAGACATTTTTATCCTCCTATACCATTTAAAGATTATCTTACTATGTTTATTTTTGCATGACAACTAACAGTTTTGTTCGTTAAAAAGACAAAATAGAGAGTAGGACATCCGTCAAAACGACCGATGTCCTACTCTCTAACGATTAAGATAGTCCGCTAAATGCGTTTGTTTTAGTCTTTTGTGAAAGTTAAATACTGAGAATTTATTGTGTAATTCGTGTACCACTTTCTCCTTTGATTGCTTCCGAAGCTAATTCTAAAAGTCCGATAATCGCCTGGCGGTTTGGTTTACTTTCTGCAAAACTGATGGCCGCTTCTACCTTAGGTAACATACTACCTGGCGCAAATTGATTTTCTTCTATATATTGTTGCATTGCCGTAACCGTAACATCGGTCAAAGCTTGTTGATTTGCTTGACCAAAGTTAACAAAAACATGTTCTACTGCAGTTAATACCACAAAAACATCTGCTTCAATGAGTTCAGCCATTTTTGCTGCCGCAAAGTCTTTATCAATGACTGCATCTACACCATGATAGACTGGACCATCATAGGCAATAGGAACCCCGCCGCCACCACAAGCAATTACGATCTGTCCTGCATCAACAAGTGTTCGCAAGCTAACTTTTTCGTAAATATCAACTGGTTTTGGTGAAGGAACTACCCGCCGCCAGCCTCGACCCGCATCTTCTTGATAGACGTTCCCAGTTTCTGCCATCAACTGTTTGGCTGTTTCTTCGTCATAATAACCACCAATTGGTTTTGTTGGTTTTGTAAACGCTGGATCTTTTGGATCCACCACGACTTGTGTAATTAACGTAACAACTGGTTGTTCCCCTAAATTTCTGGCTACTAGTTCTTCATCAATTGCTTGTTGTAAATGATAGCCAATATAGCCTTGGCTCATTGCTGTGCATTCAGGAAACGGCACGACATCTTCTGGAGATTGACTCGTTTCCTCAAAAGCTAAGCGAATTTTGCCAACTTGTGGCCCGTTGCCATGAGCAATCACCACTTGATGGCCTTGTTCAATTAAATCAACAATGGATTTTGCAGCGGTTTGTGCTTTTGCCAATTGTTCTTTCGAAGAATTTCCTAACGCATTTCCACCTAATGCAATCACTATTTTTGACATCTGTTTCCCTCCTAGCGCTTTGGTTCTTGTTGTGTGATACAGTGAATATTGCCGCCCCCATAAACAACTTCTACCGTATTAACGCCGACAATTTTTTTATCTGGGAACATCGTTTGAACTTGCTCTAAAGCCAAACGATCATTTTCATCACCATACTGTGGCACAATCACGCCATCATTTGTAATTAAAAAGTTCATATAGGATGCGATACAAATATCGCCATCTTCTCGTGGCATGGTTCCTTCCACGAAATCAATTTTGAAGGAGCCTTTAATGGTTACATTTTTGACAGGACAGCATAATTTGTGGACTTTTAATTGGCGTCCTTTAGCATCAGTCATTTTAAGCAAACGTTGATACGCATCTTGTGCCGCTTCATAAAACGGGCTATTTTGATCTTCAGTGTAAATACAAGCCACTTCACCAGGTGCAATAAAACAAGCTACATCATCCACATGACCATTAGTTTCTTCTGGGTCAATTCCATCACCTAGCCAAAGAACTTTTTCAACATTTAAATAGTCGCATAATTTTTGTTCGATTGCTTCTTTTGAAAGTTGTGGATTTCGACCTTCACTTAATAAGCACATTTCTGTAGTCAAGACTGTTCCTTGTCCATCTACGTGGAATGAACCGCCTTCTAAAACAAAATCATCTGTACGATAAGAATCTACATGCTCAATTTCACAAATTTTTTGTGCAACCAAATCGTCTTGGTCCCAAGGGAAATATAAACCATCTACTAATCCCCCCCAAGCATTGAATGTCCAATCCACACCACGGATTTCTCCATGGTCGTTAATGACAAATGATGGTCCACAATCACGGACCCAGGCATCATTGTTTGACATTTCGTAAACCGTAATTTCTGGCGGCAATTGGCGACGGCAATTTTGAAATTGTTGTTGAGAAACCACCACATTCATCGGTGTAAACTGACTAATTGCTTTGGCCACATTAGTAAAAGCTTCTTGGACAGGTTTACCACCATCACGCCAATTATCCGGTCTTTCTGGCCAAATCATCCAAACTTTCTCTTGTGGTTCAAATTCTCCTGGCATTCTAAAGCCATCTTGTTTAGGGGTACTTCCTACAATTCGTTTAGCCATTTTCTTTCGTTCCCTTCTTAATTTTTTTCACGTAAATAATTACTTCACCAAACAGAATAAAAATGATTGCCCCAATTGTGATTGGTAATTTTTCATTTAATGCTGCGGGACTAAAATCTAAAGGCACTGCTGTGAAAATCAGTGAAATAATAATCATAATCATTGGTAAAACCACTAAAACTTTTAAAAATCCTGGTTTTCCGTTAACTTTAAACGGACGTGGTGTATCGGGATCAATTTTTCTAAGCTTATAAAAAGCTGGGAAAACTGGGATATACGATAACAAGAATAGGACGACATTCAAGGAGAAAAAGGCCCAGAATAAATCTTGATTAGGTAAAATTGGTGCTAATACAATGACCACCGATGCCACAATGCCATTCATCAAAGCAGCCCCAATTGGCATGTCATTTTTCTTACTACGTTTTTCAAAAAATTTAGGCATGTCACCATTTTCAGCAGCATAACAAGCTGTATTATTGACTCCTAATGACCAAGAAATCATGTTTCCGAACAACGTAAGAAGGAATAGGAAAGCCATCAACATAATGAACCAACCTTCTGTCGAGCCTGTCAATAGTTTAAAGCTATCCATCATACCACTGCCGGTACTAATTTGATCGGTGGGAATCGCTACCCCAATTCCAAAGGCTGAAAAAATATAAATGGCCGCAATGACTAACCCCGCTGCTACAATAGCTTGTGGAATTTGCTTCTTAGGATTTTCCATATCATCTGCAAACGTACAGATGACTTCAAACCCTAACAAATTAAAAATGATTACAGAAATAAAAGATAAACTCCTTAAGTCAAACGTTGGCAGCATTGATTTCAAGGTAAATTCATTGGCAACACCTTTCGTCAAGGCTACATACAATCCTAGCCCACCAATTAAGACAGCTAAAACCATCTTGATTACGGCAGCTCCATTTAGAATCCAGATACTGTCGCTGACTGGATAAAAACTAATCCAAACCACAATCCAAGTAAAAATTAATTCAACAATAATCATCATCGGTGTTGAAAACTTAATACCTGTAATTGTCGTTAATAGTTCTGGCGTCATAACGGCTAATGAAGCTAGCCACAATGGATAATTAATCCAATAATACCAAGAAACTCTGGCACCCCAACGATGACCATATGCTTTGGTCACCCAATCATAGATGCCCCCTTCACCAATATAAGTTGTTCCTAATTCTGATGAAATTAACCCATATGGCAATAGGAATGCAATTAATAAGAAAATCCACCAAAAAAACTGAGAATTACCAATTGCAGCAACAGGCGCCGCTGCTTCAGCAACGAAAACCACACAGATGACTGATAAAATGGCACTCGTTAAACTAAATTTCTTTTTCCCCTCCATGAAGACTCTTCCTCTCTTTATAAACTGTCCACTGATTCATTTTTTCAATCAGTGGACAGTTGGCCGTTAAATGCTTTGAGTGTCTAAGAAAACTTCTAGTTCTTTTTTCGCTTCTGCTTGCTTGATTAAATCATAAGGATTTTTTGCTTCATAATCATTCATAAGATATACTAATAAGCCACGAATAGATGTTAAACGGTTTTCTGCTTCATCGAAACAAATAGAATTTTTACCGTCAATCACTTCATCAGTTACTTCTTCCCCACGTGTTGCTGGTAAACAGTGCATGAATTTACAATTGGCACCTGCCCGATCCATCATTTCTTGATTCACTTGATATTTTGGATAGAAAACCTTCATACGTTCTTCTTCAGATAATTCCGCTTCGTACAAGCCATACCAAACATCCGTGTACAAGAAATCAGCGCCTTCAACAGAACTTGCATCATCTGTGACCAAAAAGCTACCGCCTGAAACTTCACAATTTTTTGCTAATTTCGCTTGATGCTCTTCATTTAATTGGAAGCCTTCTGGACCGAAGTGAACAAAATTCATGCCCATTTTTGTTGTGATTAATCCTAAAGAAAAACAAACTTGTGTTGCATCTCCGACAAAGACAACTTTACAATCTTCTAATTTTTTGCCTTCTGGTAAATGCTCAACCATGGTACACAAATCACCTAATTCTTGGGTTGGATGATTGTAATCAGACATACCGTTAATGACTGGGATGGTAGCACAATTAGCTAAATCAACAATACTATGGTGACGTTCCACACGAGCCATCAAAATATCTACTAAACGTGACAATACACGGCTGGTATCTTCAATCGTTTCATGTCCCCCTAATTGAATTTGACCAGGTGCTAAATATTCGCCATGTCCACCTAATTGTTCCATTGCAGTTTCAAAAGATACTCGTGTTCGAGTTGAAGATTGTTGGAAAATCATTCCTAAAGATTTGTTTTTTAACAGTTGCGGATAATACCCATTTTTAATCGCTTCTTTAATTTTTAATGATAAATCGACTAAATAGTGCATTTCCTCTTTCGTATATGTTTCTGTTGTAACGTAATCTCTTTTCATGATGTGTTCCTCCTAAAAGTTGTTTTTGTTTACACATCGACTTTACCAAGTTTAGCGAAGAGTTTACTATCCACCAAAAGTTAGAAAACGCTTTCTTTTTCGGCGTTATTTTTCATTAAAAAAAGTTTATTTATGGTTATAAACCGTTGGTACACCAGGGGTTTATAAAAGTTTAGGCGGATTTCTCTCTAATTTCTGACCAATCATAGATTTGAAAATGGTATAATTATTTTGAAAAATCATTCACTTAAAATAAAAGATGAAAGGGGTTTCCAATCGTGACATTTGTTTTTATTTATAACATCTTGTTGATTATTTTATATTCGTTTACTTCAACCTTTACCTTAAATCTTTACTTGAAAAATAAACAACCGATTTTTTTATTGCTTCTCTTTTTAATGGTTATTTTTATTTGTGACAATGTGATTGTTTATATGACTGAGTTCATTAATTCGTTTGCAACCGAATATAATCAGACCTTTATGACCGCACCTTTTTTAAAGACCATCATTTTTATTTGTTGTAATTTTGCCTATCTGGCTATTATCAATACTATTAGTGGGCGTCCTTTTAAAAATTATCAATTTGTCTGGTTATTTTTAATTGGTTTATGGATGCTAGCTATTCCATTTTCACAAAATTCCGCCTTAAAAGTTTGGTTGTACTATTTACCCAATCAGCTATTTTTAATTTACCTTGGATGCTATGCGCTCTATCAACTACGAATAGATCCTTTATCAGCCCTTGCGAAAAAATATCTTCGTTTTATTGGTTGGCTAAGCATTGGTTTCGGTGTGGCGATTCTTTTGGAAGATACCTTCGTTATTTTTAACATTGACCAATATTCTGATATTGTCTTTAAAATTAACAACCGAAACGTTTCTGAAGATATTTATACAATCATTCTCTCCATCGCCATTATCTACTTCTGTAATCGTGATTTTCCTCTGTCGGTGCTTGAAAAAGACGCTGCTAAATTGGAAGAAAATCAATCAGATGAACCCGTACTTTTGGCGCCTTTTTGTGATGCCTATCAATTAACGCAGCGAGAACGAGAAGTGCTTTCGTTACTTTTAGAGTGCAAAACAAATCAAGATATAGCCAACGAACTATTCCTATCAATCGGGACAGTAAAAACACATATCCACAATATTTTCGTTAAATTAGAAGTAAACAAAAGAGCAGAAGTTTTTGTCAGTTATCAACTTTTTTCTCAACAACAAACTGAACATTTAGCGAGATAATTAAAAAGGAAGCCTCTCCGTGATCGGTGGCTTCCTTTTTGATTAACTATTTTCTTGTACTTGTCGAACTCTCTTTTCAATTTCTTGAAAGTTAATAATTTTAGCTTGGCGATGAATTTCTTTTCCTTCATAGTATAAGATAATGGTCGGTGCAGAAAAAGCATTTAATTGTCCAATTATTTCTGGACTTTTATCAGCTTCTGCAATGTATGTAGGAAATTCATATTTTGTTGCAATTTTTTCGACAATCGGTTTATCAACTGTACAAACACTACAATTTTTTGCTGTCAAAAAGACGGCTTGTAGACGATTGTCTGTAATTTTTTCTTCTAATTCTTCTAATGTTGTTACATATTCCACTGAATATTCCTCCTTGTCTTTTGTCTAAAATAACAGATTTACTAGCAAAATAACAACTTATTTGTTTGGCTAGGAATGCTTTAACAAAAAAGTTGTCGCCCATTTCATTAATGGGCGGCAACTTTTTACTGATAACCGCTTATTTATTAAAAATTTTAGGCCCTTTGCGCATGTTTTTACGATCATTTTTGGGAGTTTCCATTTTTTTAGAACGGCCACCACCTTGTTTCTTTTTAATTAATTCTAACATTTTTTCTTTTTCATTCATTTAATCCACCGCCTTTGTTAATAACGTGACAGATTCAATGTGGGTCGTTTGTGGGAAATTATCCACTGGTTGAATTTCTTTTGCTTCATAGCCACCTTCTGTTAATAATGCAATGTCGCGAGCGAGTGTGGCTGGATTACAGCTGACATAAACAATTCGTTCAGGTTGCGTTTCAATTAATGTGTTTACTAATTGACCATCTAACCCTTTCCGTGGTGGATCCACCACCACAACATCTGGTTGCAAGCCATTTTCAACTAATTTTGGCAATAATTCTTCCGCTAAACCAGCCGTGAAAGTGGCATTCTCAATGTTGTTTAATTTAGCATTATTTTCTGCATCTTTGACCGCTTCTTCAATTACTTCAATACCGTAAACTTGCTTTGCATCTTGGGCTAAAGTTAAGCCAATCGTCCCAATCCCGCAATAGGCATCCACCACAATTTCATTGCCTGTTAAAGCCGCATACTCTTTAACTTTTTGATACATCACTTCTGTTTGTTGTGGATTTACTTGATAAAATGAACGCGCGGAAATTTCAAATTTCAAATCAAAAATAGTATCTGTAATTTTTTCAGACCCATGTAATAAGATGGTTTCGTCGCCAAAAATGACATTGGTTCGTTTTGGATTTACATTTTGTACAATGCTGACTACTTCCGGAATAGCTTCCAAAATATCTGGCACAATTTTACTAATTGGGAATAATTTCGGTGTTCTCGTAATTAGAACAACCATCATCTCCCCAGTATGGTAGCCACGACGAACGACAATATGGCGTAAGTTCCCTGTATTATCAGATTCGTTATAAGGTTTTACGCTATATTTACGCATAATGTCACGGATTTTAACAATTGCTGCATCAATTTCGGGGTCTTGAATATAGAAATGTTCCATCGGAATTAAATCATGGCTATTTTTCCGGAAAAAACCTGTTTGTAGTTGGTTGTCAATTTTACGCACGGGAATTTGTGCTTTGTTCCGGTAATGCCACGGATCGTTCATCCCAATTGTTGGTAAAACAGGGACTTCTGGCAATTTAGCGACACGTTGCATAACATTTTCGACTTGTTGCGTTTTAAATGATAGTTGGGCGCCGTACGCTAAATGTTGCAACGGACTAATCCCGACTTTTGTAAAGTTTTCATCTTTCACGGGCACACGCTGTTCACTGCTTTTTAGGACAGTCAATACTTTCCCATAACCAAAACTTTTGCCTGTTTTTAAGACTTTGATTTCAAGTTTTTCACCTGGTAAGGCATTTTCAATAAACAATGGATAATGGTCCACTTTTGCCACGCCTAAACCTTCATGCGTCAAGTCAATGATTTCTACTTCAATGACGTCATTTTTCTTTACTGGATAATTTTTCATAAGTCGCTCCTTCTTTTTATACACTTCACTCATTCTAATGAAAATACCTAAGAAAAGCAACAACGAATTTTCATGGCGATTTAGCAATTCCGTTTGAGCTTTTTGGGTAAATAAAAGAATGAGATCCTTTCCCTTAGTCAAAAAATAGCCAATGAAAGATCTTATCAACTAAATCTTTCATTAGCTATTCACGGACTACCTAGTGCTTTTCTTTTTCGGCAATCTTTCCATCGCCATCAATATCTTCGTCTGTTAGTCGTTCAACTTCTTTGACAAATTCTTTGCTGGCTTCGTTATATGCTTCTTCCTCTTCGTCTTCTGATTCTACGACAATCTCATCGCTACCAGTTAAGACAGAACCCATAATTGCATTGGACGGCAGTGCATCACCATTTGCAAAAATTTCAATGTGTTGATGCATATTTTTAAAGGTCATTGGAGCATCGCCTCCATATTCACCATCTAAATTAATCATCATTTTATTGTTCTTTTCTAACGTTTCTGCATGTAAATAGCTGGTCTTTGTATAGATTAGTCGATGATCTTCAACATGCTTTCCACCATTTAACATTAACGCAACTAAATGAAGAATCTCAAAAATATTGGCTGTTTTTACAATGATTAATGAAAACTTACCATCATCTAATTTAGCGTCTGGTACGATTTGCTCGAAACCACCCACCGAGTTAGTCAGCCCTAGGAAAAACATTGATGCGTTGCCTTCGTATACACCTTCATCATATGTCATGCGCATTTTAATCGGCTTCACTCGCGGCAACATTTCGGCTCCTTTGGCTAAGTACGCTAAGTAACCAAAAATACTTTTCAACTCTGACGGAACTTCATAAGTCAGTTCCGTTAAATGACCACCCGCCGCAATATTGATAAAGTAATTTTTGCCGGCTTGGCCAATATCCATTTTGACAGTTTGATTTTTTTTAATCACTTCTGCTGCCTTAACGATATTATCACGAGGAATCTTCAAGGCCCGTGCATAGTCATTCGTCGTTCCAGCAGGAATAATGGCCATTTTAGGGCGCCGCTTCAACGGAGCAATCCCATTCACGACTTCATTAATGGTCCCATCTCCACCTGCTGCTACTAGTAAATCAAATCCTGCACGCGCAGCACGATGTGCTTCATTGCGTGCTGAATTTTCTTCTGGTGTGGTCGCAAATGCACTGGCTTCATAACCACATTCTTCTAAAATAGATAAAATATCGGCTAAGTTCTTTTTGATTAACTCTTTTCCTGACGTTGGATTATAAATCACTCTAGCTTTTTTCATGGTTTGCCTGCTACTTTCTTATCGTTTTGAAAGCTCTTCTTGCAATAACTTGTTAACCACACCTGGGTTTGCTTGTCCACGAGTTGCTTTCATAATTTGTCCAACAAGGAAACCAACTGCACGGTCTTTTCCGTTTTTAAAGTCATCAATTGATTGTTGGTTGTTGTCTAAAACTTCGTTAATCATTGGTAATAATTGCGCTGGATCAGATAATTGAACAAGGCCTTTTGCTTCGACAACTTCTTTAGCATCTCCACCGTTTTCAATTAACTCTTTGAACACTTTCTTCGCAATTTTCGAGCTGATTGTGCCATCGTTAATCAAAGTAATCATACCCGCTAGATTTTCTGGTGTTAGTTTAGTATCGGCTAATTCAACTTTTTCACTGTTTAAGTAAGCAGAAACTTCGCCCATTAACCAGTTTGATGCTTGTTTCGCATCTGCACCGTTTGCTAGAGTTGCTTCAAAGAAATCTGACATTTCTTTCGTTAAAGTCAAGACCATTGCGTCGTATTCAGGTAACCCTAATTCACTGATATAACGGGCACGACGTGAGGCTGGCATTTCTGGCAAACTAGCGCGAACTTTTTCAATCCATTCATCATCAATTGAAAAACGAGGAACATCTGGCTCTGGGAAGTAACGGTAGTCACTTGAGCCTTCTTTAACACGCATAAGCAACGTTGTACTAGTTGCTTCATCAAAGCGGCGTGTTTCTTGTTGAATTTCGCCACCAGATAATAGGACTTTGGCCTGGCGTTTTTCTTCATAAGCTAAACCTTTTTTTACAAAGTTCATAGAGTTCAAGTTCTTTAATTCCG
Organism: Enterococcus sp. AZ011; assembly: GCF_050548355.1. Lineage (NCBI taxonomy): Bacteria > Bacillati > Bacillota > Bacilli > Lactobacillales > Enterococcaceae > Enterococcus > Enterococcus sp. AZ011. Next base: position 488,109 of record NZ_CP172959.1, on the reverse strand, counting down.
CTTTAGTACCAAATTCTTCTTGACCATACGGACGTAAAGAAATATTGGCATCACAACGCATAGAACCTTCTTCCATTTTCACATCAGAAACTTCTGTAAATTGGATAATTGAACGCAACGCTTCTAAATAAGCATACGCTTCTTCTGGTGAGCGCATGTCTGCTTCAGAAACGATTTCAATTAAAGGCGTACCTTGACGATTCAAGTCTACATAAGAATAGCCATCTGTGCCGTGAATATTTTTCCCAGCATCTTCTTCTAAATGCACCCGTTCAATGCGAATTTTTTTCTTTTTGCCTTCGACTTCAATTTCAATCCAACCATCATGTCCGATTGGTTGATCAAATTGAGAAATTTGGTAGGCTTTCGGGTTATCTGGGTAAAAATAGTTTTTACGGTCAAAATGTGTTTCTTTTGAAATTTCACAGTTCAAGGCAAGTGCTGCTTTCATGCCAAATTCTAAGGCACCTTTATTCATGACAGGCAAAACACCTGGGTAACTCCAGTCAACCACATTTGTGTTGCTGTTTGGTTCTGCTCCGAAATGCGCTGGCGCAGAGGAGAAAATTTTAGAGTTGGTTTTCAATTCTACGTGGACTTCTAATCCGATGACAGTTTCAAAGTTCATTAATCGTTCCCCCCTAAAATGACTGGTTTTTTCGTATGGAAATCTGTCGCTTGTTCAAAAGCATAGGCTGCTTTATACATTGTATGCTCGTCAAAATGTTTCCCAATAATTTGTAAACCAACTGGCAAGCCTTCTGAGAAGCCTGCTGGAATGGACATGCCTGGTAGTCCTGCTAAGTTGACAGGAATGGTTAAAATATCATTCATATACATTGTGATTGGATCATTGATGTTTTCCCCTAGACCAAAGGCAACTGTTGGTGTGGATGGGCCAATGATTAAGTCATAATCCGCAAAGACATTCTCAAAATCTTGTTTGATTAGTGTACGGACTTGACCAGCCTTTTTAAAGTGCGCATCATAATAACCAGCACTTAAAGAGAAGGTTCCTAACATAATCCGACGTTTAACTTCTGTTCCGAAACCTTCAGAACGTGAATTAACATAGACATCTTCTAAGTTTTGTACATTGTCTGAACGGTACCCGTAACGAATGCCATCAAAGCGTTGTAAGTTTGAACTTGCTTCTGAAGAGGCAATAATATAATAAACCGCTACGCCGTACTTAGAATGTGGCAAACTAACTTCTTCCACCGTTGCGCCTAAAGATTTAAATGTTTCTGCTGCTTTTAATACCGCTTCACGAACATCCGATTGTACCCCTTCACCTAAGTATTCTTTTGGCAAAGCAATTTTCATGCCTTTGATGTCGCCAGTTAAATCTGCCGTAAAATCAGGAACAGAAACGCCTGCAGAAGTGCCGTCTTTTTCGTCATAACCACTAATTGCGTTTAAAGCTAAGGCATTGTCTTTAACATTTCGTGTCAATGGACCAATTTGGTCTAAACTTGAAGCAAAAGCAATCAAACCAAAACGAGACACACGTCCATAAGTTGGTTTTAGGCCCACAATACCGTTGAATGCGGCTGGTTGGCGGATACTGCCACCTGTATCGCTCCCTAAAGAAACTGGGACTTGTCCGGCTGCGACAGCAGAAGCTGAACCACCAGAAGAACCGCCAGGAACTTTGGTTTGATCCCAAGCATTTTTTGTTTTCTTGAAGTAAGACGTTTCCGTACTTCCGCCCATGGCAAATTCATCCATGTTCAATTTTCCGACTGGAATCATATCTGCTTGATAGACTTTATCCATCACGGTCGCATCATAAATTGGGTCAAAATTGTGTAACATTTTTGAGCCAGCTGTTGTTAAAATATCTTTTGTGACAATGTTGTCTTTAATCCCAATAGGAATCCCAGCTAATGGATTACTTTCAGTGATGCCTTTTAAGTCAATCGCTTTGGCTAATGCCATTGCTTTTTCTTCACTAACTGTGATAAAAGAACCTAGTTGTTCTTCTGTATCTTGAATACGATTTAATGTTTCTTCGGTTAAATCAACTGCAGTGATTTCTTTTGAGACCAATAAATCATGTAACTCTGTTAACGATTTGTCGTATAATTTTTCCATTAGGCTCCTGCCTCCCCGTTATCCATAATTGCAGGCACTTTAATGTAACCATTCTCTGATTCCGGAACATTCCGCATTAATTCTTTACGGTCCATTCCTGGTGTCGCTACGTCTTCACGCATGACATTGATTGATTCATTCACATTTGAAGTAAAAGGAACCCCTGTTGTATCTACTTCTTCTAGTAATTCCACCATATCAATAATTTTATCTAGTTGATTGGTAAAGTCCGCTAATTCTTCTTCGGAGAAAGATAATTTTGATAATTTAGCGACATGTTTGACTTGTTCTTCTGTAATTGCCATAGATACCCTTCTTTCTATCATTTACTGAAATTTTCATTTTCAGATTAATCAATTGGATTGTATTTCTTTAAACAGCTTAGCACAGCTGTTCACTCTGTTCCTATTCTACCATAAAATGGTCGGATATTTTAGATGAAACCTTGAATTTCATTGATAATTTGTCGCTCGCAAAAATGATGGAAACATGTTATTATGAAAATGAAAAGAGAGATATGCAGGAACATACCTCTCTAGTAGCCACTACTAGTTATAAGAACTAGCGGCTTACTGAGTTATTGGTTTTATTTCAAACGCTTAACCGTTCAGCTCCTCAAAGCTTATGAACGGTTATTTTTGTTGTCTAAGACAAGCGCTAAGATACCGAAGATAATGGTCACAACAAGTGTTGCAAAACCAATCATCAGTCCTAGCGCTGCTTCAACGGACAAAAATATTGCTCCTTTCGTTAAAGTAAGAAGAATTGCGCATAAGCATCAACCTCCTTTCTCAACTCAGAAAGTCCTCGTTCATATAACTTTTATGACTAAAATAAGTATACCATCAAATTACTACATAAAATCTGACAACGTTAATTTGTCTTCTTAAAAATGACTTGCATCTAACGCATCGACCATTTCTTGTTCATTCCAAACGGTCACGCCTAAGCTTTCAGCTTTGGTTAATTTACTGCCAGCATCTTCGCCAGCAACCACAATGTCAGTTTTTTTCGAAACACTCCCTGTAACTTTTCCACCAAGATTTTCAATTTTTTCTTTGGCTTCTTCGCGAGTGTACTGCGTTAATTTTCCTGTTAAAACAACTGTTTTGTCTTTGAAAGGTGACTCCACTTCTGCTAATTGTTCTGTCCGGAGACCTTTATATGTCAAGTTCACTTGGGCTTTTTCCAGTTCAGCCATTAATTCATGAACTTCCTCATTTTCAAAATACGTCACAACGCTGTCTGCGATTGTTTCGCCAATTGAATCCAAAGCCACAATTTCTTCCGCAGTTGCTCGACTTAAGGTTGATAAATCACCAAAATGCTCCGCTAAAATTTTCGCCGCTTTCGCACCCACATGGCGAATCCCTAAGCCAAAAATCAAACGTTCGACAGAGTTTTCTTTACTCCCTTGAATGGCAGTATAAATGTTGTTTGCTGATTTTTCTTTGATTTTATCCAAAGTCATTAACTGTTCTTCTGTTAAGAAATACAGATCCGCTACGTCTTTCACTAATCCTTTGTCATACATTTGTGCTAACACTCTTGGCCCCAAGCCATCAATGTTCATTGCGTTTCGTGAGACAAAGTGATTCAGCCCTTCTTTAATTTGCGCAGGGCATTTTGGATTAATACAACGTAACGCCACTTCCTCATCTAAATGCACCAACTCACTATGACAAATTGGACAATGTGTCGGCATTTCATAAGGCTGACTATCGGCTGCACGTTTTTCAACTAGGACTTGCGCTACTTCTGGGATAATATCGCCGGCTTTGTAAATAATAACATGATCATTTAAACGGATATCTTTCATTTGAATAAAATCTGCATTATGCAAACTTGCCCGACTAACCGTGGTTCCCGCGACTCGTACAGGAGCCATGACCGCAGTAGGAGTGACCACTCCCGTGCGCCCAATTGTCCATTCAATATCTTCCACTACTGTCTCTGCTTCTTCTGGTGGAAATTTGTAGGCAATCGCCCAGCGAGGTGCTTTGACAGTGAAACCTAATTCATCTTGCAACGCAAATTCGTTCACTTTAATCACAATTCCATCGATTTCGTATGGCAAAGTGCTCCGCTTTTCATGGTATTCTTCAATATAGGCCCAAACTTCATCGATTGACTGACATAATTGCCGTTCGGGATTGGTTCTAAAACCAATTGCAGAAAGCTCTTCTAATGCCTCAAACTGCGTCTTCGCTTTCATTGGCCCAAAATCAGCAACAGTGTATAAAAACGTATTTAAGTTCCGTTTCGCCACAATTTTTGTATCTAATTGGCGCAAGCTTCCCGCCGCTGCATTCCGAGGATTGGCAAAAATATCTTGGCCATTTTCTTCACGTTCTTCATTCAATGCGACAAAGGATTGTTTAGGCATGTAGCACTCGCCACGAACTTCCACTGAAATGGGCTCCGTTAAACGCATTGGCACAGAGCGAACCGTTCGTAAGTTCTCTGTAATGTTTTCACCAACCGTTCCATCGCCTCGTGTTGCTCCGCGTACAAACACCCCGTTTTCATAACGTAATGAAATTGCTAACCCATCAATTTTCAACTCGCAACAGTAAGCAACGGGTTTACCAATCGCCTTATGAACACGTTCATCAAAAGCAAAAATGTCTTCCTTGCTAAATCCATCATTTAAACTATACATTGGAATGTCATGCGGAGCTTTTTCAAAACCAGATAAAACTTTGCCACCTACACGTTGTGTCGGCGAATCTGGCGTGATTAAATCAGGAAACTCCGTTTCAATATCTACTAACTCTTTATACAAACGATCGTAAACATAATCTTCTACGGATGGTTGATCTTTGACATAATATTCATGGGAATATTGATTGAGTTGTTTTCTTAATTCTTGCGCACGAGTTGTCGCCGCCGTTAATGTTAATGGTTGTTGTTCCATCGTAGAACTCCTCCTCATAAGTGTAATGCTCTCATCGTCTTTTTAACACATTTACACTAAGATAGAAAATAAAAAGAATTTATCTAATGATGATTTCTCATTAAATCGCTGACCTATTTTGCATGTTAAATTTTTTCAATTGGTGCAAATGCCGCTAACAACCGTTTAATGCCTTTTTCTGGGAAAGCAATGTCCAACTCTAAGTCTTTGGCCGAACCGCCTACACGAACGACTGTACCAACGCCCCATGCTTTATGTTGGACCTTATCACCTGCTTGCCAAGAAACTTTTTCGCCACCACTTGCCACTTTGTTGCTAACTGATTTTGTAGCTGGCTGTGTATAAGCTGGTTTACTTGCGTTGGGCTTGAATACTTTAGGATCAAAGGTGCGCGCTGGAGCTTTCTGTAAATTGGCCGCCGCCCCTTGTTTCATTAAACGCTCCGCCTCAATTTCTTCTAAAAAGCGACTTGGTCGATTATATTGCGTGCGACCATATAATGTTCTCGAATAAGCATTCGTTAAGAACAAGGCTTCTTCCGCTCGAGTGATACCAACATAAGCCAAACGCCGTTCTTCCTCCAGTTCACTTTCTTCTAGCATGGCACGTGATAATGGGAAAACCCCTTCTTCTAAGCCCATTAAAAAGACCACTGGAAATTCCAGCCCTTTGGCCGCATGCAACGTCATTAAGGTTACTTGTGAAGAGCTCTCTTCTAAATTATCTAAATCAGAAACCAAGGCTAAATCTGTTAAAAAATCCGCCAATTTTGTTTCTTCGCCATTTGAATCGTCGTTGTTTTGCGCTTCAAAACGTTTATCAAATTCTTGTGTCACAGATAAAAATTCGTCCAAGTTTTCTAAGCGAGCTTGAGACTCTAAATTATTTTGCGCCATCAAAGCTTCCCGATAACCACTACGTTGTAAAGTTTCTTTCACCAATTCTGTAATCGTTAAATAGGGCACTGTTTTCGTTAAGTCTTGAATCATCATGCCAAAATTACCAAGCTCTTTACCCGCTTTTCCTGAAATATTTGCCAAATCAACATTTTGGGCAGCTTCCAGCAAAGCCCAACCATGCGTATCCGCAAATAGCCGTAATTTTTCAATTGAACTTTTACCGATTCCTCGTTTTGGTTCATTGACAATTCGTTCAAAACTAATCGAATCATCTGGATTGGCAATCAAACTTAAATAAGCCAAAATATCTTTAATTTCTTTACGGTCGTAGAATTTATGTCCGCCCACCATGGTATACGGAATATTAGATTTCAAGAGCATTTCTTCCACTACACGGGATTGGGCATTGGTCCGATATAATACCGCAAAATCACCATAAATTCGGTCATTTTCCCGCATTTCTTTTTGGATTTGGCTCACAATAAATTGTGTTTCATCCCGTTCTGTGTCCCCGCGATAATAGACAATTTTTTCACCGTCTATATTTTCTGTCCACAGTTCTTTCTCGCGGCGGTTACGGTTATTTTTGATGACATCATTCGCAGCCGCCAAAATGTTTTTGGTGGATCGATAATTTTGTTCTAGCAAAATTACACTGGCATCTGGATAATCTTTTTCAAAATCCAAGATATTTTGCATATCCGCCCCGCGCCAACCATAGATACTTTGGTCGGCATCACCTACGACACACAGATTTTTGAAACGTGCAGCCAATAAATTGACTAAGGTATATTGTGCATGATTGGTATCTTGGTATTCATCCACATGAATATAGTGAAATTTATTTTGGTAGAACGCCAACGTATCTGGTTGTTCATTAAATAAACGAATCGTATTCATAATCAAATCATCAAAATCCATACATTGGTTTTTACGTAATTCTTTTTGATAGGCTTCATAGCATTTTGCGACAATTTCTTCATATAAGGAACCTTGCATTTCAGCAACTTTTTCAGGCGTTTGTAATTCATTTTTGGCATTGCTAATCGTACCTAAAATTGAGCGAGGATCATATTTTTTTGAATCAATATTTAAGTCGTTTAAGATGCGTTTCATTAATGTTTTTTGTTCCGATGGGTCAATAATTGTAAAATTACGGTTGTAACCAATCTGATCCACATCACGACGTAAAATTCTTACACACATGGAGTGAAAAGTGGAGACCCATACATCTTCGCCACCCGTTTCCAGTAATTTATTTACACGCTCTTTCATTTCTTTAGCAGCTTTATTGGTAAACGTAATCGCCAAAATATTCCATGGATTTACTTCTTTTTCCTCAATTAGATAGGCAATTCGGTGTGTTAAAACCCGCGTTTTTCCACTACCAGCACCAGCCATGACTAACAGTGGTCCTTCTGTATGCAAAACGGCTTCTTCTTGTCGAGGATTCATTCCCTGAACCAAGGCATGTTTTTGTGTCATATTAAACGTCCTCTCTCTTTTTTCAATCTTATACAGTATACCAAAAATCCCTTTGAAGTTCTTTAGAAAAGAACAAAAAATCTTTTTCTTTTTATATGAAATTTTCTTGTAAATCAAGTCAAACCGCAGTACATTAGTAAGTAGTGATGGAGGCTAAAAATGAAATGAATAATGATGTACATGAAATTAAACAATTAGATGGTACCCGAATCGGCTTTATCCTTAAAGGCATCGTCGTCGGAATCCTGGTCGGCTTTGTTGTCAGCTTATTTCGCTTAGGCATTGAAAAAATTGGCGAACAAGTCGTGCATCTGTATCAAACGTTTCACGAAAAACCCTTTTGGATGATTCCTTGGTTCTTATTTTCTCTCGTGCTTGCTTATTTATTAGGACGACTGATCAAAAGCGAACCAGCAATTAAAGGCAGTGGCATTCCCCAAGTGGAAGGACAACTTCAAGGTCAATTAGAAATTCACTGGTTTCCAGTGCTTTGGAAAAAATTTATCGGTGGGATCTTAGCGATTAGTCCTGGGCTATTTTTGGGACGTGAAGGTCCTTCAATTCAACTAGGTGCAGTGGTTGGACAAGGCTATAGTCAATGGCGGCAAAGCACCAAGTCTGAAGAAAAAATTTTAATCAGTAGTGGTGCCAGTGCTGGTTTAGCCGCCGCTTTTAATGCACCAATCGCAGGACTTTTATTTGTTCTAGAAGAGGTTCACCATTCCTTTTCACCTTTAGTTTGGTTAACCTCTTTTTCTGCGGCCATTTCCGCTAACTTTGTTTCTTTGCATTTCTTCGGATTGCAACCAGTTCTTTATATTGGTCCGGTTAAATCTTTGCCTTTAGAGTACTATTGGACATTAGTCCTGCTGGGCGTTTTGCTAGGATTATTAGGTTGGATATATCAAAAAACATTGTTGTCCTTACCAAAAGTATATGGAAAAATCAAAGGCCTTTCTTCTAATTATTATGGTTTTATTCCTTTTATTTTGATTTTACCGATTGGTTATTTCTTTCCACATTTACTTGGCGGTGGGAATCAAATTGTTTTAGCTTTAGGCAATCAACCGGCCACTATTTGGGCTTTAGTCGGCTTACTGGTTTTACGTTTTGTTTTTTCAATGGTTTCTTACGGTTCGAATCTCCCTGGTGGTATTTTCTTGCCTATTCTAACTTTAGGTGCCATTATCGGAACATTGTATGGCAGTCTACTTGTCCAATACGTAGGGATGGATCCAATTTTTGTGAAAAACTTTTTAATTTTTGCCATGGCTGGTTATTTTACTGCGATTGGTAAAGCACCGTTAACAGCGATTATTTTAGTAACAGAAATGGTCGGCAATTTTTCTCATTTAATGTCTTTAGGAGTTGTCGCTTTAGTTAGTTATATTACCATCGATAGTCTTGGCGGCAAGCCAATTTATGAAAGCTTATTAGAACGTTTGGTTCCTTCTAAAGTAAGTAATATTCGTGGCCACAAAACGATTATTGAATTACCTATCACTGCAGAAAGTTCCTTAGATGATACGATGGTACGTGATTTTGTCTGGCCTAAACAAATGTTGCTCACTTCCATTCGCCGTGGCGAATCGGAAATTTTAACACATGGTGATACTGTTATGCATGTTGGCGATGTGCTCATTATTTTGACCGATGAAAAACTCGCTTACCAAGTCAAAAAAGAGATTTATCAAAAAACTTTACCGAATGATTTAGTGAATTAAAGAAAGCTGCTGAACCTGAGTTCAGCAGCTTTCTTTTTTTCTTATGACTGTTTTTTAATTTTTTTGAATGTTTTTGACCGTTTTAGATTGATTAGCGTTTTCATTTGTGCTATTATATCCATGAAATGAGGGATGAAAATGCTTACGGAAGAACGACATCAAAAAATTTTACAATTGTTAGATCAAAAATCAGTCGTCAAATCGCAAGAACTTGCTAGCTTGTTCAATGCTTCAGAATCCACAATCCGCCGCGATTTACAAGAATTAGAAGACGCCAATTTGTTAGAACGCATTCACGGCGGCGCTAAGCGTATTCTTAATTTAGGCTTTGAACAAAACATGACGGAAAAATCAATCAAAAACACGCACGAAAAGCAAAAGATTGCTTCTTTAGCCGCTAGTTGTGTACAAGATGGCGATATGATCTATTTAGATGCTGGTTCAACCACGTTAGAAATGATCCCTTTTTTAGTTGGGAAACAAATCCATGTAGTGACGAATTCCGTGCATCACGCTGCAAAACTTAGCGATATGGAAATTCCCACTATTATGCTTGGTGGTACTTTGAAGCTCTCCACTAAAGCAATCATTGGTGCCACTAGTATGGAACAGCTACAACATTTTCGTTTTAACAAAGCTTTTTTAGGAACTAACGGCGCACATTTAGAGTTTGGTTTAACGACGCCTGATCCCGAAGAAGCAGCGCTAAAAGCCTTGGCTATTCATCAAGCAGAAACAGCCTATGTTTTACTGGATCATACAAAATTTAATGAAGTAACGTTTACCAAAGTGGAAGAATTAGAGTCAGTTACTTTACTAACTGACTACTGCCCTGCTGAATCGCTTCAAGGATTCCAGCAAAAAACTATTTTAATGGAGGCAAACAAATGATTTACACAGTGACTTTAAACCCTTCTATCGACTTTATCGTTCATGTCGATCATCTACAAATTGGTGATTTAAATCGGATGACGAATGATTTTAAATTACCTGGCGGCAAAGGAATCAACGTTTCACGTATTTTAAAACGTATGGAAACAGAATCCACTGCCTTAGGTTTTTTAGGTGGTTTTACAGGCTCATTCATTGCCGATTGGTTGAAAAAAGAAGAAATCCAAACGAATTTCACTCCCGTGTCTGCTGATACACGAATCAACATTAAATTGAAATCAGATACTGAAACAGAAATTAACGGCTTAGGACCTGCTCTAACAAACGAAGAAATTCAAGAACTAAAACAAGCAGTTAGTCGTGTTCAGGCTGGTGATATTGTTGTTCTTTCAGGAAGTACACCTGCTTCTCTACGCAAAGGATTTTACGAAGAATTAATCCAAATTGTGAAGGAAAAAGGCGCAGAATTTGTTATTGATACGACAGGTGAAGATTTAATGAACGCTTTGTCACAAAAGCCTTTATTGGTCAAGCCAAATAATCATGAGTTGGCAGAATTATATCATACAACCTTTACAAGTGTTGAAGACATTTTACCTTATGGACATCGGTTACTAGAAGAAGGAGCGCAACACGTAATTATCTCAATGGCTGGTGATGGTGCATTACTTTTCACAACAGAAGGTGTTTATCGTTCCAACGTTTTAAAACGTCCACTGAAAAATTCTGTCGGCGCTGGCGACTCAATGATTGCTGGTTTTATTGGCAACTTTTCAAAAACACAAGATCCTTTAGAGGCTTTCAAATGGGGTGTCGCTTGCGGTAGCGCGACTGCTTTTTCTGATGATTTAGCCTCAGAAGATTTTATCCAAGAACTTATTCACGAAGTAACAATTGAAAAAATTTCAGAATAAATCCACTAAGGGAGGAAAATAGAGTGAACATTAATGATTTATTAATAAAAGATGTCATGATTATGGATTTACAAGCTACTGATAAAAAAGGCGCGATTGATGAAATGGTCCAAAAATTATACGATGGTGGCCGCATCTCTGACATTGACACTTACAAAGAAGGAATTTTAAAACGCGAAGCACAAACATCGACTGGTTTAGGCGACGGCATCGCTATGCCTCACGCAAAAAACAGTGCCGTAAAAGAACCGACAGTTCTTTTCGCTAAAAGTAAAAAAGGTGTTGATTATGAAGCACTAGATGGACAACCTACTTATCTATTCTTCATGATTGCTGCTCCAGAAGGCGCCAATGATACACATCTCCAAGCGCTTGCGGCCCTTTCTCGATTACTTATCGATCCAGAATTTGTTGGTAAATTGAAAGAAGCGGAAACTCCAGAAGCAGTACAAGCTCTTTTCCAAGCAGCAGAAGATCAAAAAGAAGCGGAAGAAAAAGCAGAACAAGAACAAACAACGCCAGCACCAGAAAGCAATCGTAAATATATTATTGCTGTGACTGCTTGTCCTACAGGAATTGCTCATACTTACATGGCCGAAGATGCGCTGAAGAAAAAAGCAAAAGAAATGGGCGTAGACATTAAAGTAGAAACAAACGGTTCAGAAGGAATTAAAAATCGTTTAACTGCTGAAGATATTGCTCGTGCTGATGGCGTGATTGTCGCAGCCGATAAAAAAGTAGAAATGAATCGTTTTGACGGTAAAAAATTAGTCAACCGTCCCGTTAGTGATGGAATTCGTAAAACCGAAGAACTAATTAACTTAGCCATTAGTGGTGAAGCTCCTACTTTCCATGGCAGTGACTCGGCTGCAAGCGACCAAGAGGATTCAGCGGAAGGTTCAATCGGTTCTCGTATCTATAAAGATTTAATGAATGGTGTTTCTCATATGTTACCTTTCGTTATTGGTGGCGGAATTGCCATTGCTCTTTCCTTTATGATTGATCAATTTATCGGGGTTCCTCAAGATCAATTAGCCAATTTAGGGAATTACAATGACGTAGCTAGCTGGTTTAACCAAATTGGTGGCGCAGCATTTGGCTTTATGTTACCTGTCTTAGCTGGTTTTATTGCTTCTAGTATTGGGGATCGTCCAGGCTTAGTTGCTGGTTTCGCGGCTGGTGCATTAGCAAATGCTGGAGGAGCTGGGTTCCTTGGGGCCCTAATCGGTGGTTTCTTAGCTGGTTATGTAGTGGTTCTTTTACGTAAAGTTTTCAAAGGCTTGCCAAAATCATTAGATGGAATTAAAACCATTTTATTCTATCCAGTTTTTGGTTTGATTATTACAGGCTTATTAATGTTAGTCATTAACATCCCAATGAAAGCAATTAATGATGCGTTAAATCATTTCCTACTTGGCTTAGATGGCACAAATGCAGCTTTACTTGGTGCCTTATTAGCTGGTATGATGGCCATCGACTTAGGTGGACCAGTTAACAAAGCTGCTTATGTTTTCGGTACAGCTACGCTAGCAAGTACTGTTGCAGAAGGTGGCAGCGTGGTCATGGCTTCTGTAATGGCTGGCGGAATGGTTCCTCCATTAGCAATTTTCGTAGCAACTCGTTTATTTAAAAATAAATTTACAAAAGATCAACAAGATGCCGGCTTAACCAATATTGTAATGGGACTTTCTTTTGTCACTGAAGGGGCAATTCCTTTTGCAGCAGCTGACCCATTACGTGTGATTCCAAGTTTCGTGGTAGGTTCTGCCTTTACTGGTGCGTTGGTTGGTGCGTTTGGTATCAAATTATTGGCACCACATGGAGGAATCTTCGTCGTCTTCCTATTAAGTAATCCATTACTATATCTATTGTTCATCTTAATTGGGGCGATTATTTCAGGAATTGTCTACGGACTTTTGAAAAAACCTGTCGAAGTACCTGCTTAAAAAAACAGCAAAAAAGCGATTCAACCATGGTTGAATCGCTTTTTTATTATTTTCTCTTTATCGCATAATTTTCTAAATACTCAGGATTTCCTTTGCTTCTGATATACGTGTACACGCCCATCACAAAGGCCCCAAGGGTATTGGTAAATAAATCCCCCATCGTATCCATTAAAGCAGCACGCCCAATAAATGGTTGGCCGTTGGACATATTATAGCGTTGTAAGTTCATGTTCCCTAATGAATCGCAGATAAATTCCCAGAATTCCCAGAAGACGCCACAAAGCCCTGCAAATGCAAACCCAAATAATAAAAATAACCACGGGGAAACATCGGCGTACTTCGTTTTCTTCAATAGGAAAGCAGCAATACCATAACCCACAGCAGTTAACAGCATCGGACTAACAAAATGTAAAATTTTATCCCAGAACGAAATGATTGAAATCATATGCAACGAAGTTCCTAGGAATACTGAAATAAATAAGAAAAACCAGTAAAAATAAACGATAGTCGGTGGCATAATAATTTTTAAAAATTTATTGACAAGATCTGGTAAAAAGATCAGCCCAATTCCAAGTAAACATTCGATAACAAACGTCACACCTTGTTTTGTTGAATACTTAGCCGTAAAAAATTCCCAGAGATTGTACGTTAAGCATAAGATGCCAAACACCACTAATCCATATTTAATTTTCGAATAATTTTTATCCATTTTGACACACCCTTTCAAAAGTTATTTTATATGAAAAAAACTGTAGATGAAAGACACCTTCCATCTACAGTTTTAGAAAACTCTATCGAATGAAGAGCTTATTAAAAATGTTTATTTTTCAACAGCTGTTTCAGTAATTGTTTCAACAGCACGTTTCATACGAATATCGTGTTCTAACATGTCGTTGTTTAATACTTTACGTACTTGCGCTTCAGGCATGTTGTATTGTTCTGCTAAATCTTTCACTTCAGCATCGATGTCTTCTTGTGTTACTTCGATGTTTTCAGCTTTGGCAACTGCTTCAATCACTAAGTTTGTTTTTGTGCGTGTTTCTGCTTCGCCTTCAAATTGTTTGTGTAAATCTTCTTCTGTAGAACCAGTTAATTGGTAGTACATTTCAGGAGAAATTCCTTGGCGTTGCATGTTGTTTAAGAATTCATCCATTGAACGGTGAACTTCGTCGTGAACCATTACGTGTGGTAATTCAACGATTTCAGCATTTTCAACAGCTAAACGAATTGCTTCTTCGTCTTTTGCTTCTTCAGCTGCTGCTTCTTTTGCTTCTGTCAATTCTTTACGGAATTTTTCTTTTAATTCGTCTAATGATTCTACTGAATCGTCAACGTCTTTTGCAAATTCATCATCCAATTCTGGTAATTCTTTTGCTTTTACTTCATGAACAGTTACTTTGAAAACTGCTTCTTTACCAGCTAAATCTTCTGCTTGGTAATCTTCAGGGAAAGTAACGTTTACTTCTACTTCTTCGCCAGCTTTTTTGCCAACTAATTGGTCTTCAAAGCCTGGAATAAATGAATTAGAACCTAATTCTAATGAGTAATTTTCGCCTTTGCCGCCTTCAAATGCTTCGTCGCCTAAGAAGCCTTCAAAGTCGATAACTACAGTGTCGCCATTTTCAGCAGCGGCATCTTCTTTGATTACTAATTCAGCTTGAGATTCTTGTTCGCGTTTCAAACGTGCTTCCACGTCTTCATCTGTTACTTCACGGTCTTGTTTAGACACTGTTAAGTTTTTGTATTCGCCTAATTTTACTTCAGGTTTTACAGTTACTTCAGCAGTGATAACCCAGTCTTCCCCTTTATTCATGCTTTCAACATCAATTTTTGGTTGTGCTACTGGTTCAATTCCTGCTTCTAATACAGCCGCTTCATATGCTTCTGGTAAAACAGCGTTTAACGCATCTTCGTATAACGCTTCTTCTCCATACATACGGTTAAAAACAGTACGTGATACTTTTCCTTTACGGAAACCAGATACGTTTAAGTTTTTTTTCACTTTATTGAACGCTTGCGTTAATCCTTTTTCGATTACTGCTTGTTCGATTGAAAAAGTTAATACACCATCATTAGTGCCTTTTTTTTCCCATTTCGCAGACATTTGTTTCCCTCCGAATAACATTTAATTTTATACATCAAACTTTATTTATGCATACCTTTAAATAGTACACTATCCCTAGGAAAATGTAAATATTTTAAGTGCTAAGAAGTGAAAGAAAGACTCGATTTTTAGCAAACTATCAGTTTTTTAATTTTTTCGGATTAAAAAAGCATAGAATTTCGAGAAATTTCCTTCTTAAAACACTAAAAGATTGTGAACAAAATATCTTGTTCACCATCGGATGTAATCGCTTTACTTTATGAATGGCCCATTATAGAATGTATGTACTCAATATTTACACATTATATATTTTCGTCATTATACATATAATATCAAAAAAAGGAGAGGATGGTTTTGAATAAGTTCGTATGGGGAATCTTTTCTTGCATCATATCATGGCTTTTTTTATCGCTGACTCAACCTTTGATAGCTCATTCTGAAACACTGAACCCTACAACTCACGCCTCTACTTTTAGTGAAACATTTACTTCAGTTTCAACAGAACAACAAACAACTCAAGCAACCGATATCGTGGAACAAGAAACCGAGCAAACCCATGCTTCCTCTGAAAACGATGAACCTATGGCACCTACGCCAGCTAGTGTTTCTGTTGGTAATAGCACCTTAAAAAGTACCTTAAGCACGGGAACGTATAACCAAGATATTATCACACTTTCGTATGAATACAGTGTGACACTTATCGGCTTAGCAATTAATGATCGACCGATTATTGCTATTCAACTTCCTACAGAAATTTCAAGCCAGTTAGATAACGACACTCTAAAGCAACAAGATTTTCTGACTCTTTTAACAGGGACTGTCAGTTATCCAGGAACAGCCACTCAAGATATTCACAGTTCAACTAACAGCGTCAGCCTCTCTTATAGTAGCACTTATCATTCTGTTTATCTGACTTTTCCAAGTAGCACCTTGGTGTTACTTCCCGGAACCAAATGGTCTGCCGCCATTTCGTTTGATGTGGGCGCACTTTATAAACGAGGAATTTCAATCCCTCCTGCTCTTAACGGCAAAGACTATCCGATTCGAGGAACCTTTACAGATGTCGGCACTGGATTAGGTGCAATTAATATTATTATTGGGAACAATACAAAAACAGGCGTAATTAGCAAAGCTCAACTTAGTTTAGGTAATTACCCCGTTCCTCAAGTCACACCAGCCAAACTAACTCAACCAAATCATCTGGACACTACTGTAACAGGGACCATTCAACAAGTACAAGACCCAAACTATAACTACTCTGTTCAATTAACCTTGAACCGCCATGATGGCACCACTACCCCCATTGTGGTGAAAGGGATTTCTGTCGATGCAGCCGGAAATTTCTCGACATCGTTAGCTTCACCATTAGAATATGGCGACACGCTCTCTACAATTGTCTTTGCTCGTTCCAAAACGTCAACCGACTATATTCAAAGCAGCCCCTCAGCTGACCAAAGTGTCAATTGGTCAATCCAACCAGTCACAAACGTAGTCGCCAATGCCGGCTCAACTCAACTTTCAGGTAAAGCTTCTCAAGCATCTAACGGAACCTATCAAGTTAAAGTACAAATAAATGGTGGTTCTATTTCCACAACGTCCTTAGATTCCAATGGCCATTTTCAATTTGCTAATTTACCCACTTTCCAAGGGGGAGAAACGGTCAGCTTGTGGGTCCAAGGGCTCAGCAATCGCACTGGCCTCCCTTTGTTAACCAGTTCTACTGTTTCTCAAACAGTTGCTTATCCTGTGCCTCAACTAACGGTCACGCAAATCATTGAGCGGAAAAATGCACAAGGGCTCTGGGAAGCTGCAAACTCTGTCGTAAGTGGTCAAATCATTCGTTTCACGTTAATCACACGTTTAACCAATCAACCAGCAACGTGGATGAATCAGCAATTACGAGCAATGGTGCCTAAAGGACTGGCTCAACTTTCAGCTGCTACATTAACAAAACAATCAGCAGCAGGTTTAAGTACGCCAATAGCTGGGCTTCAACTTTTAACTGATAGTTCCACTGGTTTGCCGTATTGGAGTTATCACAATTCGCTGCCAGCAGATAATTTTACGGAAGCCAATACACAATTCACCTTACAATATACAGCAACGGTTACAGAAGAATGGATAAACCAATTTCTTTTATTTTCTAGCACGGTTACTGGCAATGATGGTGGCGGAACGCCAATTACGCCAATCACTAAGGAACAGTCTTTACCTATCAAAAACGGTACCCTCCGTTTTGTGCAGATGCCAACTACAGTTTCCTTTAAAAATTTACCTTTTCCCAGCAAACGAACCCTCTACTCACCATCGACCATTAGCGCTCCTTTCCTCATTGCCGATGGTCGTGTTGCAAAAACACCATGGCATTTGTTGGTAAGAGAGAGTCAGCCCATGCATTCAACTTCTACAAATAAAACGATCCAGCAAGCTTTCATTTATCGAAAAAATGGTAGTGATTTTCCTATCTCCTCTTTAGCAATCGAAGTTTATCAATACACCGCAACGGACGATAACAATGTAGAAATTCCTTGGAACCAACAAAATGGACTTTTTTTAAGCGTTGCTCCTGACCTTAATTTAACGGTCAAAGAATCTTACACTGCCGAATTACAATGGATTCTTTCTGATACACCCCTCTAATTAGGATTTAGCTTTTTTAAAAGTTAAAAATAAACAAGAAAGAAGGAATAAAAAATGAAAAAGATCGTGCGCATTTCAAGCATTTTGTTCGTTGCTACGCCTCTTATGCTTTTAAATAGTCCAAAAGTTGAAGCAGCTCAAGTCGCTTCTATTCAATCCAACGCTGATATTACGTTTGCTCTTGATAATACTGTCACGCCACCTGTCAACCCGACGAACCCTTCTCAGCCTGTGACACCTAATCCTGCTGATCCTCATCAACCTGGTACAGCCGGACCCCTTAGTATTGACTATGTTTCAAATATCCATTTTGGATCAAAACAAATTCAAGCCGGAACAGCAATCTATTCGGCACAACTGGACCAAGTGCAAAATAGTACTGGCGATTTAATTAGCGTGCCAAACTATGTTCAAGTAACTGACAAACGTGGTCTAAATCTTGGCTGGAAATTATCAGTTAAACAGAGTGCGCAATTTGCTACAAGTGATTCAACACCCGCTGTTTTGGATAATGCGTCCTTGACCTTTTTAGCAGCAACACCCAATTCAACACAGTTACTTTCTTTGGCGCCATTAACGGTCCCAGTAACCTTGGATCCAACTGGTGCCGCCACTTCTCCTGTGGCGACTGCCGCTCTTTCAACAGGAATGGGCACTTGGACATTAGCTTTTGGTAGCGGAGCGACCGCTGCTCAAGGCATTCAATTAACTGTTCCTGCGACAACGAAAAAAGTTGCAGCTAAACAATATAAAACAACGCTTACTTGGATTTTGGATGATACACCACTTTAAAAGAAAACAAACAAGGTATTGCATGAAACAACTTCATGCAATACCTTGTTATAAAAAATTGTCAAAAAGGAGTGCACACTATGAATCAGCAGCTTTTTAAATGGCTCCATGCTATTAGCGTCATCATTTTTTTATTTTTTATTGGCTCTTATTCTGTAGAAGCAAGCGAAATGACTTTTTCTGTAAAAGCCATTTTACCCGACAATCAACGAACCAAAGAGACAAGTTATTTTGATCTACGTGTCGCTCCAAACCAAACACAAAAGCTACAAATCGAACTAACGAATCAAACAGCCAACGACATTACCGTGCTAGCTTCAGCTAATGCAGCGATTACTAATGATAATGGCTTGGCAGATTATTCTCATGCTGAAACAAAAAAAGACCCATCTGCACCTTTTACTTTTAATGAGATTGCGCAATTACCAAAAGAAATCCACCTACCTAAACACTCAACCAAGACTGTTGAATGTCAGCTTACTTTACCGGAAAAACCATTTAATGGGTACGTTTTAGGAGGACTCTACTTTGAACAAAAGTCAGATGAACAACCTGCTCACTCAGAAAACGGTGTGGCCATCAATAATCGTTTTTCTTATGTAGTCGGCGTCTTACTTAGTGAAACAGATGAACCTGTTCAGCCAGAATTATCTTTAAATGAAGTAAAAACCGATCAAGCTAACGGTCGTAACCGCGTATTAATGAATCTCCAAAACAAACAAGCGGCTATGATTAAAAAATTACAAGTCGATGCCTCTTTGTATTATGAAAAAGAAACCAAACCTCGCTACGAAAATCACCAAGAGTCGTTAACAATGGCTCCTAATACAAATTTTAATTATCGGATTGACTTAAAGGAACAACCTTTTGTTCCTGGAAATTATACTGTAAAAATCAAAGCAAACGATGGCTATCAAGACTATTCGTGGGAAAAACACTTAGTCATCCAAGAAAAAGAAGCTAAAAAATACAATGCTACCGCCGTCAACCTCCCACCTGAAAAACACACCAATTTCCCTTGGAAACTGGTGAGTAGCATCACGCTGGTTTTTCTATTCATTTTGGGAAGCACGATTTATTATTTCAAGAAAAAAATACGTGAATCGCAACAGTAAAAAAGCACATCGACAATTGTCGATGTGCTTTCATAATCGCTTAATTATTTTGTATATTCTTCAACTAATGCAACGACTTCTTCCATCGTGTCGCATTCTTTTAATGCGCGGTCAGCAAGTTCAGCCATTTTAGTTGTGTCTAGACGTTTCATCAAGCTACGTGTTTTAAGGATAGATGTAGCACTCATTGAGAACTCATCTAAGCCCATACCCAATAGTAATGGAACAGCTGTTTGATCGCCCGCCATTTCACCACACATACCAGCCCATTTACCTTCAGCGTGTGCTGCATCAATTACATTTTTAATTAAACGTAAGATTGATGGGTTGTATGGTTGGTATAAGTAAGAAACGCGTTCGTTCATACGGTCTGCCGCCATTGTGTATTGGATTAAGTCGTTAGTTCCAACACTAAAGAAGTCAACTTCTTTGGCAAATTTATCAGCTAATACGGCAGCTGCTGGAATTTCAATCATAATACCTACTTGGATATCGTTTGAAACTTCAACACCTTCGTTGACTAATTTTTGTTTTTCGTCTTCAAAGATTGCTTTCGCTGCTCTAAATTCTTTCAAAGTAGCAACCATTGGGAACATGATACGTAAGTTACCATGAACAGACGCACGTAATAATGCACGCATTTGTGTACGGAACATGCCGTCACCTAGTTCTGATAAGCTAATACGTAATGCACGGTAACCTAAGAATGGGTTCATTTCGTGTGGTAATGTTAGGTAAGGAAGCTCTTTGTCCCCACCAATATCCATTGTACGAACCACAACGGGTTTTCCTTCCATTCCTTCAAGAACTGCTTTATACGCTTGGTATTGGTCCTCTTCAGTTGGAAAGTCAGATGAATCCATGTATAAGAATTCTGTACGATATAAACCAACAGCTTCGCCGCCGTTTTTGTGTACGCCTTCTAAATCTTTTGGTGTACCAATGTTTGCAGCTAACTCAACATGTTTGCCGTCAGCTGTCACTGTTTCTGCATTTTTTAGTTTATCCCATTCTGCTTTTTGATCTGCATAAGCTTTTGCTTCTGCTTCAAATTCAGATTTTTCAGCATCTGTTGGGTCAATAATAACATCCCCAATGATTCCGTTCACTGCTAAAATATCGCCTGCTTTTACTTTGTCAGTAATTTCTTTTGTACCAACGATTGCAGGGATTTCTAACGAACGAGCCATGATTGCTGAGTGAGAAGTACGTCCGCCGATGTCTGTCACAAAGGCTTTAACATACGTACGGTCTAATTGTGCAGTATCACTAGGTGTTAAGTCATGGGCAACCACGATTACTTCTTCGTTAATCATTGAAGGATTTGGAAGAGTCACACCTAATAAATGTGCTAAGATACGTTTGGCAACGTCACGAATATCTGCTGCACGCTCTTGCATGTAAGCATTATCGTCCATTGCTTCAAACATACCAATATACATATCCGTAACTTCTTTCAAGGCAGCTTCTGCATTGACTTTGTTGTCTTGGATATTTTGTTTGATTTGACCAACCATTTCTGGGTCAGATAAAACCATTAAATGAGCATCGAAAACTTGCGCTTCTGCTTCACCAAGGCTTTGAGCTGCTTTGTCGCGAATTGCTTGCAACTCTTCAGTAGATTTTGCTAAAGCATCGTCTAAGCGAGTTGCTTCTGCTTCAGTATCTTCTACGGAAGTTTTGTTGAAAGACAAGTCAGGTTGAACTAGCAGGTAAGCTTTAGCAACAGCAACGCCATCACTTGCGGCAATCCCTTTTAGCATCTCAGACATTATTCAGCCAATCCTTCTTTTTGTAATGTTTCAACGATTGCTGCCATTCCTTCAGCTTCGTCAGCACCATCAACAGTGATTGTTACGTCAGAACCTTGACCAACGCCTAAAGACATAACGCCCATGATTGATTTTAAGTTAACAGATTTACCTTTGTATTCTAAGTTAATATCTGAGTTAAATTTGCTTGCAGTTTGTACTAATAAAGTAGCTGGACGTGCGTGAATTCCTGTTTCTGCTACAATGTGAAATTCTTTCTTTTCCATATAAATCGGTCTCCTTCGTAAATAAAAAATTTTTATGTTAGGGTTTTCCTTTCTTGATACGCTAAAATCAAACGTCTACTCGAAAAAAGACCCTTTCAGTTTCTAAGATTACCATTTTTTTCTATCTTACACAACACTTTTTGCTTAAATTTCGTGATGTTTTGCACTGACTATTCTTCCTCTTTTTGGTAACGATAAATGATTCGTCCATTTAACCCCGCTTCTCCAACAATTTCCGTGCGGTCAGGCAAAGAAATCCAAGCATCACGAAATTGGAAAAATTCATTTTGCTCCACGATTAATTCAGAGATTTCTCCAGCTTTTAATGAAGCAATTTTTTCTACAAAAGGATTTTCAGCCATTGATTTCACCACTCTTTCTCTTAAATATCAACTCTTATAGTTTACTTGAAAATGGCGCAATTGTCTGTAAAAAAATCGAATCTTTGCCTTTTTTTAAACAAGGTCTTTTACTTGATTCTCTTACAAAAAATGCTATAATAACCTCAAAGGTCAAAAATGGTCAAGTGGTTTTATAGACAGAATTTATTCCTGCTATCTAGTACTTGGCTGGTTTTAGGAAAAATGGTCTGTTTACTAGAAATAATAGAGCAAACAACTATTTTTCTGGCCTCAGTTATTTTGAAAGGATGTGTTTCATTCAATGATTTGTCAAAATTGTCAACAAAATGAAGCAACAATTCATTTATATGCAAATGTGAATGGTCAAAGAAAACAACTGGACTATTGCCAAAGCTGCTATCAAAAATTAAAAAATCAAGCAAATAATTCCCCTCAAAATATGGGACAAGACCCTTTTGGCTTTGGGAGTTTAGACGATTTATATCGCTCTCTTTCTCGCCAAATGCAACAAGGTAATCCTTATGAACAACAAACACCACCCACTCAATTTGGTGATGGTGGTAATGGAGGTCAACCCCCTCGCGGAGGCGCTGGCGCTGGTCAAGGTTTACTAGGCGAGTATGGGATTAACATCACCGAAGCGGCACGCCAAGGAGATATCGATCCTGTGGTAGGACGTGACCAAGAAATTAAGCGTGTCATTGAAATCTTAAATCGCCGTACAAAAAACAACCCCGTTTTAATCGGTGAACCAGGTGTTGGTAAAACAGCCGTTGTCGAAGGTTTAGCCCAAAAAATTGTCGATGGCGATGTGCCCCAAAAATTATTGGACAAAGAAGTCATTCGTTTAGATGTGGTTTCACTTGTTCAAGGAACTGGTATTCGCGGACAATTTGAAGAACGGATGCAAAAATTGATTGAAGAAATCACTGAAGCTGAAAATGTCATTTTATTTATTGATGAAGTCCATGAAATTGTGGGTGCTGGTGCTGCTGGTGATGGCAATATGGATGCTGGCAATATTTTAAAACCAGCCTTAGCACGTGGTGAATTACAATTAGTCGGTGCCACAACTTTAAATGAGTACCGTATTATTGAAAAAGATGCTGCCTTAGAACGTCGGATGCAACCAGTCCAAGTAGATGAGCCAACCGTTGCCGAAACCATAACGATTTTACATGGTTTGCAAAAACGTTATGAAGATTATCATCATGTTAAATATACAGATGAAGCGATTAACGCAGCAGCAAACTTATCCAATCGTTACATTCAAGATCGCTTTTTACCAGATAAAGCGATTGACTTGTTAGATGAATCTGGTTCAAAAATGAATCTAACTATTCAACTCGTCGATCCAAAAACAATTGATAAAAAATTAGCAGAAGCGGAACAACAAAAACAACAAGCTTCCGCAGAAGAAGATTTTGAAAAAGCGGCTTACTATCGTGATCAAATCAATAAATTACAAGCAATGAAAGAAAAACAAATCAGCGATGAAGAAACACCCGTCATCACTGAAAAAGATATTGAAGCCATTGTGGAACAAAAAACTGGCATTCCTGTCGGTGACTTAAAAGAAAAAGAACAAACCCAATTGAAAAATTTAGCTGTTGACTTAAAAGCTCATGTTGTCGGACAAGATGATGCCGTCGATAAAGTAGCTAAAGCGATTCGTCGCAATCGTGTAGGCCTAGGCAAACAAAACCGCCCAATTGGTTCCTTCTTATTTGTAGGGCCAACAGGCGTTGGTAAAACAGAATTAGCAAAACAATTAGCCTTTGAGCTATTCGGTTCAGAAGATTCGATGGTTCGTTTTGATATGAGTGAGTATATGGAAAAACACAGTGTTTCTAAACTGATTGGTTCTCCTCCAGGCTATGTTGGGTATGACGAAGCTGGACAACTCACAGAAAAAGTCCGTCGTAATCCTTATAGTTTAATTTTATTGGATGAAATTGAAAAAGCACATCCTGATGTTTTACACATGTTTTTACAAATTCTCGACGATGGTCGTTTAACAGATGCACAAGGTCGTACGGTCAGCTTTAAAGACACCATCATTATCATGACAAGTAATGCTGGAACAGGTGCTGTGGAAGCCAACGTTGGCTTTGGCGCTGCCCGTGAAGGTGTGACTAAATCTGTTTTAGGTCAATTGAACAACTTCTTCACCCCCGAATTCCTTAACCGTTTCGATGGTATTATCGAATTCAAAGCATTAAGCAAAGAAAACCTGATGAACATTGTCAGCTTGATGTTAGAAGAAGTAAATGGCTTATTAGCTAAACAAAAATTACACATTGAGGTTCCAACAGAAGTCAAAGAGAAACTCGTTGATTTAGGTTATGATCCTGCAATGGGCGCTCGTCCTTTACGCCGAACGATTCAAGAACAAATTGAAGACGGCATTGCTGAATACTATCTAGATCATCCTGAAAATCATCAATTAGTCGCAGCGTTAGATAACGAAGGTAAAATTATCGTAACTGGCGCACAAGAAGTGACTAAAACAGAAACTTCAACATCTGACCAAGCAGAATAATCAAAAATCCACACGCATTAATAACAATGCGTGCGGATTTTTTTATGCTTTTCACTTTTTATTTTCATCAAAAAAAACTATAATAGAAGAAAGATATTCGTATACTTGTTCCTCATAGAAAAAATTCAATCTGGAACTCCTGTACATAATTGGAAACGCTCTTTTGCAGCACACAACTATAATGAGGTGATAAAATGAAATTAGTGAATGTGACCAATAGCTACAAACAATTAGTAAATAAACAATTGGAAAACACGGATGCTTACTTTGTAAAAGTCTACTCAGCAGGAAACACGACCGCTGTCTATTCAGAAGCAGCTCATCATGTGGAAGTTCTGATTATGAATAAAAATCGTCGCATTCGACCGACAGAAGTAAAAGAAATTTTAGCAAAACTGTTAAAACGATTACCTAAAGAGGCTTATGATCCAGATAAAATTTCTATCATTGAGTTAAACCATGTGACCGAAGTGTCTGTTCCATTAAAAGTTTCCCTCATGGAAAACTAAAAAAATGCCGAAGTTTCCCCACTTCGGCATTTTTTTAATTTATTGTGACGTTATTTTTTTTACAAGCCTTTGATAATTTTCCGACCAGGCTTCCTCATTTGTCGGACTGACTAATTTATTTTCCTCGATTGCTTTTTTTCTTAAGTCATCCACTTCTTTTTTGAAATTTTCTCCCGATTTTTGAGCATAATCTTTAGAAAAATATTTTGATTGGCGCGAATAAGCCTTCAGTTTCGCATCTTTAATCTCTTCTTCTGTATCTGCAAAATATTCATCATAACGAAGATCGGTTATTTTCCCTGAATCTTTTAACGTAATAACAGTTAAACGTCCAGAAAGCCCCTCTCCAAAATCTTCTGTTAGACTTGTATAATGTTCTTTTGAGGGTTCTTTGATTTCCTTGGCTAAAGCCCTAGCAGCAGGAAGATAACCATTATTAGCGCTATTGGATTGACCTTTGGCTGTCTGGAATGCGCCATCTAGACGATTTTCAGCAACCATTTGATTTTCTAGAAAAGTCATCGTATTAACAACGGTCACTAACGATTGATCAGTTCGGGCGTTGTTCGCTTGAAAATTTGCATAGCCGGATAAACGTTTTGTCACTCCTGCCCATTCTTCAGAATAATAGTTTTTAGGTCCACGTTCATCAAATTCCACTAACTGAATTTGTTGATCCTTAACAACGACATCAATTAAAGCCGTATAGCCGCCATCAAACACGACTTCATGATGATAATAATCCCCTTGAACTTCCCCGATTTCTGGACGACCTGACCAATACATCTTCTGAGCTTTTTCTTCTGGACTAATTCCTGATTGTCCATTATTAGCTTCTACTGTAGCGCCAGAAACAGCATCAACTTCAAAGGTATGTCCATTACGCTCATAACTCACTTTGGCAGCACTCTCTTTTGGTTGATTATTCGTGTTTGCCTGCTCCTCCTGCTTTACAGAAGTGGCATTAGTGGCTTCCGAGACACCACTCGTTACTTGGACTGCTTCTGCTTCAGTACTTTCTTTCATTTTTTCAGTTCGTTGATCTGGTTGGCACCCCATTAAAATAATCATTGAACAAAATAACCCGACAACTATCTTTTTAGTTTTCATTTTCCCTCCTTTTGAAACTCATTGAATTACCATTTAATTTTAATATAAGTAGAATGAAAAGTATAGCTAAGCAATCGTTTTTTCTTCATACGGCGATAAACTTAACTGTCCAGATAAATACTCACCTAAATAGATTTCCTGTAATCTTTGAAATCCTTGTTCTTGGATTTGCGTTAATAGCCAGTGCTCATCTTTTTTGATTAACTCTAGGACATCCATGTTGGCTTGACCGTCCACAATAATCGGATAACGAATACTTTCATCGCCATATTCGACGATTGTTAATTGACCATTTTGTTCTAAAACCGCCCGTTTAACAAGCTGGACTTCATAAATACCATTTGCTCGTAATTTAAACATTAGATCATTTGCAGAAATACCATTTTTCAAACATTCCTTCACCACAACCTGTCCATCCTTGATTAAAGTAATGGGTTTACCATCCACAATTTGCTTCACATAGCGATTGTGTTCTTTTGCAAATTTTAAAATTAAGACTAATAATGTCCACAAAATTAACACTAATACAAATTGGAGCACCGTAATTGAATCATTATAAATAACACCACCAATAATGCCCCCCAATACATAGTTTTGCACTTGGTCCATAGCCGATGTGGGCGCCAAATTGCCTTTTCCCATCAAATTAATTTGGACAATTAAACAAATAATACCTAAAGCAAATTTAATAATAATTGGACTATAAAACTGCATTAATTTTCCCTCACTTTACTTTATGATTTCAATCGTTGGTGTTAATAAATACGTTTCTTGTAACGTATAAGACTGCTGATCCGTACTTAAACTCATTTTATAAAACACTTCGTCAATTTTAACTATGGTTCCGTCAGCCAATTGTGTACCATTGACATAAACTTTTTCTGGAGAAACCTTTTTTTCCTGTGCCACTTGTTCGACAAAATGTACCATTTGTGAAGATTGTGAATGCTGATTTTGGTTCAGTTGATAATTGGAATATTGAACCCCTAAAACAAATAATAATGATAAAAAAATAATAATACTTAATTCACGATATTTCGTTTGAATTTGATGTCGCACATAAAAACTAAACACAATGACTAGCCCGATTAACAAAGCAAAAATAAAAAAATACTTTAAGTAATCATTTAAATTAGATTGGCTTTTTAAATACTCGATGCCATAAAAATTCATGTTCTTGTCCACTCCTTGATAGGTTCGTTATAATAAGTATTCTATCTCAAAAAAAACAATCACGCCTGCTTTAATACCTTATAACAAGAAAAAGCTCAGCGCAATCATCTTGAGAATGATTGCGCCGAGCTTCAATCTTCTAAAGATTCAGCTACTGATTGATTACAAATTAATTTTACATCAAACTTTTCAGTTCAACATCTGGATATTTATCCGCAAACCAGCGTTCCGCAAATTGGTTTTCAAATAAGAACAAAGGTTGATCGAAACGGTCCCGTGCCAAAATGTTTCGGCTAGAGCTCATGCGTTCATCTAAATCTTCTGGATTAATCCAGCGGGCAATTTTAGAACCCATTGGCGTCATTACTACTTCAGCATTGTATTCATTAGACATTCGGTATTGGAAAACTTCAAACTGCAATTGACCTACGGCGCCAATGATATATTCTTCCGTTAAATATGTTTTGTATAATTGAATGGCTCCTTCTTGAACCAGTTGGTAAATTCCTTTATGGAAAGATTTTTGTTTCATTACGTTTTTGGCAGTCACTTTCATGAATAATTCAGGGGTAAATGACGGCAACTCTTCATATTGAACATTCATTTTCCCTTCATACAAAGTATCGCCAATTTGGTAATTTCCTGTGTCATACACGCCGATAATATCGCCTGCAACAGCTTCTGTGACGTTTTCGCGGGCATCCGCCATAAATTGTGTCACGTTACTTAATTTGACTTTTTTACCTGTTCTACCTAAAGTCACGTCCATGCCTCTTTCAAAAACACCTGAACAAATTCGAACAAAGGCAATTCGATCACGATGGGCTGGGTTCATATTCGCTTGAATTTTAAAGACAAAGCCTGAAAATTCTTTTTCGTAAGGACTTACTTCGCCACCCTCTTCTGTTTTATGCGCATGTGGCGCAGGCGCAAATTGTAAGAAGGTTTCTAAAAATGTTTGAACCCCAAAGTTTGTCAAAGCAGAACCGAAGAAGACTGGCGTTTGATCACCACGAGCGATTTTTTCCTCGCTAAATTCATCGCCTGCTTCTACCAATAACTCAACATCTTCCAACACTTGTTGATAAACGCTGTTATTGTGCAATGGTAAATCGCTTGGGATATCGCCATCTTTTAAAGGAATAAAACGCTCCCCGCCATTATTTTCTGGACGATATAATTCCACACGTTCATTATAAATATCGTATAGACCTTCTAGGCCTTTTCCCATACCAATTGGCCAGTTCATTGGATAAGATTCAATATCCAATAGTTCTTCCAATTCTTCTAAAAGTTCCAATGGTTCCCGTCCGTCACGGTCCAATTTGTTAATAAAAGTAAAAATTGGAATACCACGTTTTTTAACAACTTGGAAAAGTTTTTTCGTTTGTGCTTCAATCCCTTTGGCACTATCAATAACCATCACAGCACTATCCACGGCCATTAAGGTCCGATACGTATCCTCTGAGAAATCCTCATGCCCTGGGGTGTCCAAGATATTAATCCGTTTGTCTTGATAGTCAAATTGCATCACAGAACTCGTTACCGAAATTCCCCGTTGTTTTTCAATTTCCATCCAGTCAGATTTGGCAAAGTTCCCTGTTTTTTTCCCTTTGACGGTTCCAGCTTGGCGGATGGCGCCCCCAAATAATAATAATTGTTCAGTAATCGTTGTTTTCCCAGCATCCGGATGGGAAATAATCGCAAACGTACGGCGACTATCGACTGCTTCTTTTTGATTGATCGTCATAAAAATCTCCTTATCACTTGTGATGTTTATTTATTTATTTTCTTCAGCATAATTTTTGATTAACCTTTGCTAGTATATCATGTCAAGCCTTGAGAATAAAGAGCTGCTGTTGGCTGTTTTTTAAAAGGAAAACCTGCGACATTAGTCAAAACGACTGATGCCACAGGTTATTTTTAACGTCTTGGTTCGTCATCTTCCATTTCTTTACGGAAAAAACGACGATTTTCTTCTGGTTCTTCATCGACAGTTTCTTCATCGTAGAAATGAACGCGTAAGACTAGCAAACGTGTGCCTTCCATTTCTTCAGCAGTTAACTTAATATTGCCCACTTCAAAAGAAGGTTTTTCCCCTTCATCAGGAATGGTTCCTAATGCTGTAATTAAGTAACCTGCCATTGTATCAACATCGCTCATGTGTAAATCTGTTTCAAATACTTCATTAAATTCGTCAATTAACATGCGTCCTTGAACCAAATATTCATTGTCGGCCACTTGTGTATATAAATTTTCTACTTCATCAGTTTCATCGTCAATTTCACCAACGATTTCTTCTAGTAAATCTTCCAGTGTTGCTAAACCGACAACACCGCCATATTCATCTAGTAAAATCGCCATTTGGTTTTGTGTTCGTTTTAACTCATAAAGTAAATCATCAATAAAAATGGTTTCTGGGACAAATAATGGTTCTTGGATAATCGCGCCTAATTCAATGTTTTCAAAGCCTAAATTACGTGCAGCTTTTAGTAACGTTTTGGTATGTAAAATACCAACAATTTTATCTTTGTCTTCACTATAAACAGGAATCCGAGAATAATTTTCTCCTAAAATTAAATTGATGTTTTCTTGGACATCATCTTGGATGTCAACCATGAATGCGTCTGTCCGAGGAACCATTACTTCTCGTGCCACTTTTGTATCTAATGAAAAGACACCTTGTAGCATTTCTAGTTCTTCGTTTTCCAAAACACCTTCTGTTTCAAGCATGTAGCGCATTTCATCTCGTGTCATCTTCGAATCAGCATCATCGAAAGTCATTGGTGTGATTTTGGATAATAAATCGGTCGAAGCCGATAGCAACCAAACGAAGGGACGCGCGATAACTCCTAAAAAGCGGACTGCACCAGAAGTCAATTGAGCGACTTCTTCTGATTTATTCATAGCAATTCGTTTAGGGTATAATTCACCAAATACAATAGAAACGTACGTTAACAACGCTAAGATAATGATACTGGCAAGACTCTTAGCTGCGGCGCCGCCACCTAATACAGGGGCCAAACGACTAGATAAAGTCTCTGCTAATGAAGCACCAGATAGGATATTAACCAAAGTAATCCCTACTTGGATTGTGGATAAAAAGTTATTGGGGTCTTGCAATACCTTAAGCAATTTTTGAGCTTTTGCGTCGCCGTCTTCCGCTTTTTGTTCCACACGATTCTTGTTAACAGATACGACTGCAATTTCCGCCGCTGCCAAAAAGGCATTGATAAACGTCAACACGACTAATAATAGAAGTTGCGCAATTAGCGACTGACTCTCAGGGTCAGCATTATTCATAATGTTCTCTCTCTCCTTAATTGTTGATAATTCCGAGGCTGTACTTTCGTACTCTTTTAACGTTCTTCCTCTTTTTATGGTTAGGCTTAGAAACAGACACAATCAGTATTATGACAGGTTATTTTCTATCCTAATCCATAAAATCATAGCACGAAAGATTAGCGGATTCAATCATTAACCGTTATTTTCTTTCGTATTTGTTTCATTCCCTAAAAGAACAGCATTGGTAACTTTTTCACTACGACCCGCTTTGACCATATCAATAACATAGTAGATAATGGTCCGGCAGATTGCGTAAAATGGGACACCGAGGAAAATACCTAGCAAACCTGCTAAATTTCCTGCCACCAATAAAATTAAAATAATCGTTAATGGATGGATTTTTAGAGATTTTCCGATAACGTTTGGATAAATAATATTTCCGTCCAATTGTTGAACCACTAGCACCACTAAACAACATAAGGCTGCTTTGACGGGTTCATTAAAGATAGTCACTAAGACAGCGGGCGCTAATCCTAAATAAGGGCCTAGATAGGGAATCAAATTCGTAAAGCCGGCAATGACACCAAATAAAAAGGCATAACGAACGCCAAGCAATGAATACCCAATAATCGTAAATGTACCGACAAATAAACATTCAATCGCTTGTCCACTAATATAACTGGATAAGGTTTGGTTCAATTGTCCTAAAAGATCCACAATATCATCTTTTCTTTTCTCGGGTAAAAAACGTTGAATCGCTGGTACTAGCTTATCTCCATCTTTTAACATATAAAATAAAATAAATGGCGCAGTGACCAAAACAATGGTGGTTGACGCCACCGTTGATACGATTGAACCTAAGCTACTTGATAAACTACTTAAAAATTGTTGGATAATATTGGCATAAGAAATATCCATTTTTTCAATATAGCTTGTTAAATCAATTTGTTTAAAAATAGGTAACTCCGCAATCTCATAAATCCAGGTCTCCACTTGTTTAAAGAAATCCGGCATACTTGATGCTAAACTAGCTAGCTGATCTGCCAACTTAGGGATAATTGTTAATAAGATCAGAACTAATGCGATGATTAGTAATAAAAATACCAGTAAGACGGCATAAATTCGTTTCATTTTCGTCTTCATTAGTAGATTGACCACAGGATTTAGTAAATAATACAAAAAGCCTGCTACTAAGACTGGGGCAAACAACGTTGAGAAGAATGTCCCAATCGGTGCAAATAAGAAATTAATTTTCGAAGCAATAAATAATAGCATGGCCACGACAAGTAATTCAACTGACCAGAAAAATAATTTCGATTCTTTAAATCGATTAATCACAGCAGCTCCTCCTTTATTTTTATTCAATTGTTGCTGTTTTATTTTATCACACCTTCCCCCCTCAGTCATTGAGAATACTTCATTTCTAGAACTTTTTCGTGGTATAATAAAATAGAAACAGATTCTGAACTTGGGGGTTTTTCTATGCATGTAGCTCAAACAAAAGATACCATGAGTGATCTTTATTTAGATGCTGTCCGGCTTCGTCAACGCGTATTCGTAGCGGAACAAGGGGTACCAGAAGAGATGGAAATCGATGAATATGAAGCACGTTGTATTCACTTTGTTTTGTACACGGATCATGTAGCTGTCGCAACTTGTCGCTTGCTTCCACTAGAAAATGGCGTTATGAAATTACAACGAATGGCCGTTGAAAAAGCTTACCGTGGCGCCGACTATGGACGAGTGATTATGGAAGCGGCGGAAAATTTTGCCAAAGAACAAGGCTACCACAAGATTACTCTAGGAGCACAAGTCACCGCTGTAGGCTTCTATGAACGTTTAGGTTATCAAAAAACAGGGGCACCTTTTATGGATGCTGGCATTGAACACTACGAAATGAATAAAGAACTATAACACCAATTAAATCGGAAAATTTAGAGCTTGGAGCATTAGCCATTTTGGCTAATGCTCCAAGCTCCTTTTGTGGGCTGTTTACATCGGCTATTTTTTTGATAGCTGTTGATAACGTTGATACCAGATATCTACATATTCGGGCGAGAAGGGGCCTTTTTCGTTATTAATCCAATCCACTAAAGTCTTGACATTTTCTTTTAAAATGAAGTCAATATCTTCTGGATAATCCATTAGTTTGCTATGAAATTCATATTCATCAACGTCTAGTAAACGTTTTTCACCATCTGGAAAAACCTTGATATCTAAATCATAATCAATATACTTCAACGCTTCGTCATCTAAAACATATGGCGAAGCCAGATTGCAGTAATACGAAACCCCCTTTTCTCTAATCATTGCTATTATATTGAACCAATATTTCTTGTGAAAATAAACAATGGCTGGTTCACGAGTCACCCACCGACGTCCGTCGGATTCCGTTACTAACGTGTGATCGTTCACACCAATTAAAGAATACTCGCTCGTTTTTAGTACCATCGTATCACGCCACGTTCGATGTAAATGTCCGTCATGTTTATAACTCTGAATGGTTACAAACTCGCCTTCTTTAGGAATTCCCATAATACCCCAACTTTCCCCAAATAAAGTAAAGCACTGTTACTTTTTGGGTGTTCATACATCGATATCAAAATAATTATATCATATCTTTTGAGTTTGCGTACATTGAGTTCACTTAAAGAAGACGATTTCTGAAAAAATTTAATTCAGATGACCAAATAGTTTAAATTCAGTAAATATTTTCAGCTTAATTACTGTATTTTTTCAAAGACTGATACTGCGCTCTCTCTTAAAACCTGATTCAATTCTTCAACATTTGTTTTACCAGTTGTTTCAAGCCATGCAACGGCTGCTTCAGAACCTTGTTGAACAAATGGAAGCACGCCGTCTGCCCAAGTTGCGCGACCACATAAGACTCCATTAAACGAGGAACCTGCTTTTTTTGCAAATTTCAATGTTTCCTGAAACATCGCAGCACTAACCCCTGCACTCAAGAAAATAAATGGAAGTTGTGTTACTTCACTTTGCATGTTGAAAAAGGCCTGCGCTTCATCTTGGCTATAAAGACTTTCAGTGCCAAAACCTTCTACAAAATTCATATTCACAGGGACTTCTACTTTTAAAACATCAACATTATAGCGATCCTTTGAAAATTCTTTCATCGCTTCAATTACTTTGTGCGGTTTTACTTTAGCGTATTCTTTTGAAGCACTATCCGAATTGTTTGCATCATAAGAGACAATTTCTAAAAAGAATGGAATTTCTTCGGCTAAACACTCTGAACCAATCCGTTCTATATAAGCTTTCTTTCGTTCATTGATTGCTTCACTTTCGTCAACATCGTAGTAAAGTAAAAATTTACACGCGTCTGCGCCCGCTTCTTTTAAACGCTTAACCGACCAAACATCAAGACTATCGGGGAACCGTCCTGGTGTCGAAGCATCGTAGCCCGTTTTTTCATACGCAAGTAACAAACCTGAAGTCTGTGCTCGATTTTCAGCAGCAGCTAGGCCATATTCTGGATCCAACAAAATTGCTGAAGTCTCTGGTGTTAAGCAACGAGATACTAATACTTTAAAGTCACTGATTTCTTGCGCAGTCACCTCTTTGTATTTTCCCATCATGCGTTTTAAGGCCCCACGTTGATCAATGGCTAGTGCGCCAATAATCCCTTGATCATCTACCAGATTTTCTAAATGTTTACGTTTTTGTTCACTAATTTTTTTCATTCTGTTTCCTCTCCTAATTGATTATTTAGTAACGTAGCAATTTCAGCTGGCGAACTTGCTTGTTTCAGTCCAGAAGTAACTTCTTCTCTTAATAGGAGGCGCGCAACGGAAGAGAGTAATTTCAAATGTGTCGTGCCAGCTTCGGCATCTGGAATAAACAGCGCAATCACAAACTCCGTTAATTGGTTGTCAAGGCTCTGCCACTCAACACCTTGGTCCAAGGTAACGATGATAATGGCCGCTTGTTGAATCGTTGCTGCTTTTGCATGAGGTATCGCAAATCCATTCATCATCCCCGTTGTTCCTTCTTGTTCTCGCTCGTTCAGTTTATCGAAAACTTCCTGTGCGTCCTGAGCAACTTCCAATTCTGTTGATTTTTTTGCTAAAAAGTGAAAAACATCCTCTTGCGTTTGTAACTGTTGATTTAAAAAAATATGATTTTCTTTAATAAAAGCCATTCCATTCACTCCTAATTCCTGTTATTTCATTTTTTTGATAACGATTGCTCTTGTTTGGCGATTCTACTTTTTTGTACAAAACCTAGCAATAAACCGCCTACCAATGAACCAGCTAAAATTGCCAAAACCCATTGAACAGCGTGAGTAACAACTGGTAAAACAAGAAATCCTCCATGAGGTGCTGGCACTTGTACCCCAAACATATACGTTAGGACTGCCGCAATTGAAGATCCGAGCATCATAATTGGTAAAACCTTCAATGGGTCTTTTGCCGCAAACGGAATAGCGCCTTCTGTAATATGTGTGGAGCCTAAAATAAAATTCACTAGCCCCGCATTGCGTTCATTTGTGTCAAAGTATTTTCCAAAGAATAATGTAGCAAAGCCTGTAATTAAAGGTGGCGCTATGCAGGCAGCAGAAACTCCTGCCATAAAAGAAGTATTTCCTTGAGCTAAGAGTGCCGTCCCAGTAACATAGGCCGCTTTATTAACTGGACCTCCCATATCAAAGGCACACATACAACCCACAATAATTCCTAAAACCAACGGACTGGAGTTTTGGAAACTAGCTAAAAAGCTCATCATTCCTTCGTTAACAGCTTTCATCGGATCTGCTAGTAAAGACATAGTGATACCAATAACTGCAACGCCAATGACTGGATAAAGGAAAATTGCTTTTAAACCATCTAATGATTTAGGCAAACCTTTAAATACTCTTTGTAATAAAAGAATGAAATACCCAGCAAGGAAACCAGATAATATCCCTCCTAAAAAGCCAGTACCACCAGTGTTAGCAATCAAACCACCGACAAAGCCCACAACCAAACCAGGTCGTTTGGCAATCCCCTCTGCGATATACGCAGATAAGATTGGCACCATCATGCCCATTGAGGCATCACCAATACTTTTTAACATAGCAGCGGTAGCATTATACTGACTACTTTCTGGATCAAATGAATAAATGCCCCAAATAGCAAAAGAAAGAGCAATTAAAACGCCGCCTGCTACTACAAACGGCAACATGTGAGAGACGCCATTCATTAAGTTTTTATAAATACTATGTCCAACATTTCCTGAAGAAATCTGTGTTTCCTGTTCAAGTTCATCCACTGCTTGGTTTTCGGCCGCAATCGATCCTTTGCCTGCGAGCGCTTCTTCAATTAAGCGATCTGCTTCTTTAATTCCCACACTGACAGGGACATCAATGATTCGTTTCCCAGCAAAACGTTCTGCTTGAACGTCTTTGTCGGCGGCAATAATGACTGCCTCCGCTCCTTGGATTTCTGCAGGTGTTAACTCGTTTTCTATACCAATCTGACCATGTGTTTCAACCTTAATCGTAATACCTTTACGTTTCGCCGCTTGTTCCAATGCCTCCTGTGCCATATACGTGTGCGCTATTCCCGTCGGACAACCTGTAGCAGCTATTAATTGATACGTAGCCATCTGTTTATTCCTCCTCTTGAATCTTTATTTGTTGCTCTAACTCCTGAACATCTGAAAAATCTGTCAATCCTTTGCGAAATGCTGTTGAACTACCTGCTGCAATACTTCTTTTTAAATTTTTTTCCAATGAAAGTCCTTGATGCCAGCCAGCTAAAAAGGTACCTAACATTGCATCCCCTGAACAAGCTGTATTCACAACCATTCCAGTTGGTGAATTACCTGAAAGAACCTTTTCATTACTCATAAATAAAGCCCCTTCACTACCTAAAGAAAGTAAAATATTTTTGGCTCCCCGCTTCAGTAATTCTTGTCCGTAAAAAATGTAATCGTCCTTAGTCTGCACTTCTGTATGAAACCACTCTTGAAGTTCTTCTTCATTTGGTTTCAATAAAAATGGTTGATAAGGCAAACAATCTAAAATTTCTTCATAACTACTGTCTAAAATTAAGAACACCTGCTTTTCAAAACAAATTCGGCTAATTTCAATCAAAATACTTGGCGAAACCCCTTGTGGTAAACTTCCTGATACGCACAAATAATCCCCTTTACGTAACTCTGAAATTTTTTTCAAAAAACGTTGTACATGTTCTTCAGATAATTTTGGTCCTTTATTGACTAATTTGTATTCCTTTTGATCTTGGGTAACTTTTGTAAACACATTAATTCTCGTTGTACCAGCGACTTCGATAAAATCAGTGGTTATTTCTTTTTCTTTTAAATAATCCTCGACATAGTTCCCAGTGAAACCAGCTTTGACTCCCAAAGCGGTATTATCAATCCCTAACATCTTTAAAATTAGGGAAACATTGACTCCTTTCCCGTTTGCTTGAATATCATCTTCCTTCGTGCGATTCACGACAAAAGGAACTAGCTCTTCTGTTTCGATAAATAAATCAATGGCTAAATTTAATGTACATGTATAAATAGTCACTGTAGTTCCTCCTTTCTCCTCTTTATTATGTCTCAAAATACCATGTAAAGGTTTTCATTCTTTCGCAAAAATATAGAAAACATTTACAATTTCATAATTTCTCTAGCTTTTTTATTTTTTTTCATTAAAAATAGGCTTATAAATGTTTTTTTAGTGAAAGAAAGAAGGGCTGGCCATTATGGAACAAAAATTGAGTGAGTCGGAGCAATATCTCTGGCATTTTATCGAAACACATATTTTAGAAATCCCTGATTATTCCATTGTAAAATTAAGCGAACGAGCCAACGTATCAACTGCGACGATTGTAAGAACCATGAAAAAGAAAGGCTATGAAGGTTTCACATCCTTCAAGCATCACTTGAAAGATAAAGAAAACCAAAATATAAATTTTTCAGCATTAGAAAAAGTAGACCGAGGAATTCGGACGGCCATTTTAAAGAATGAAGAAGAAGTAACTCGCACCATTAACATGATTGAAATTGGTAATATCGAAGATGCGATCCAAAAAATCAAGGCTTCTCGACGGATTATTATCTTTGCTAGAGGTTTTTCAGAATTAATTGCTCAGGAAATGATGGTTAAGTTTCAATTGGCTGGCAAATACTGTGAACTGCATACGGACCCAGAAATTATTAAAAATATTAGTAAAAAGTTATCAAAAAAAGATGTGGCTCTTTTTGTTTCTTTAAACGGAGAAACCCAAGAATTAGTTGTCGCTGGTAAAAACTGTTACGACTCAGAAATTGGGACTATCCTTTTAACTGCAAGCAAACACTCTAGTTTAATGAAATACATTGAAATTCCGTTCGTAGGCTTCAAATCAGAAGGCTCCTTTTTCCCCGATTATGAAGTGCGTTCACGGTTACCATTATCCATTCTGGCAAGAATTTTATTGGATGCCTATGCTTTAAGAACGACAACTTAAGCTTTCTTAAATAATAAAAAACAAGCATTCCTTCACTTAAAATAAAGGAATGCTTGTTTTTATTTTGCAACAAAACGTGCTTCTACTCGATAAATTCGTTGACCACGACTAGAAAATTTTTCTTCGTATTCTGTCATAATGTTGCCTTCAAACTCGCTATTATGCAAATCTAGCCATACACGTTCAATAATCATGCCATATTTAGAAAAGCTACTTAATGAGTATTCGAAGAGCCCTTGATTATCCGTTTTAAAATGAATTTCTCCATTTGGTTTTAAAATAATTTCATCTGTCGCTAAAAAGTTTTTATACGTTAAACGACGTTTTTCATGTTTTTTCTTTGGCCAAGGATCTGAAAAATTTAAATAGATTAAATCTACTTCATTTTCAGCAAAATATTCTGTTAATGCTTCGCCGTCTACTCGCAATAACTGTAGATTAGGTAACGGCTCGGCCACTAGCTTATCTAATGCAATCGATAAAATACTTAATTGCATATCGATACCAATATAATTAATTTCAGGATGTGCTTTAGCCATTTCATAAATAAAACGACCTTTACCTGAACCAATTTCAATGTGGATGGGATGATTATTGCCAAAACGTTCTTGCCATTTCCCTTGCCATTTTTCAGGACCTTCTACCACATATTGTGGATATTTTGCCATATATTCTGCTGCTCCGGGTCTATTTCTTACACGCATATTTAAAATTCCTTTCTTTTAAAAACAGACTGGTGAAATTCGCCAGCCTGTGTGGATGTTAAATGAATTAGTTTAACTACTAAACATTCGTTTTAATTGTAAAATTTCTGCAGTCATTGCTCTTCTTTCGCCTTCTTGATGATGACGAACAATCTCTTGTAAAAAGCTAAATAAACCATACCAATAAATTCGTTGAACCGTACTTTCATTCGGGATTAAACCATAAGATAGTAACCATTGATTCCAACCGGAACGAGGCACATAATGACTCAAAATCATTCCTAAATCTACCGCTGGGTCCGCGACCATCACAGAATCCCAATCTACTAAATAGAGATAATTATTCGAGACTAACCAATTCCGATGATTCACATCGCCGTGGACAGCCACATAGCTAGTTTCTGGATATTCTGGTAAATGATTGTATAAATAAGTGATTACTTCTTTTAAATAACTGTTTCGTTTTAATTCTTTAGGTAGTTGACGCTTATACTCTTTCAACATTGTTAGCGGGGTACAAACTTCGCCACCAATTTTTTTCAACATGTCTTTCAGCAAATTGGAATGATGCAATTGGTATAACACGTCAATCACGTCATTGCGTTTGCCAATTTCGTCCGCATGTAATAAACGTCCTTCCAGCCATTCTTGGGCTGTTAGTACGTCGCCATTCGCTGTCCGCTTTGTCCAAATCATCTTCGGGGCTAACCCTTCTTTAGACAATGCTGCAAGAAGTGGAGAAGTGTTTCGTTTAATGAACACTTTCTCTGTTTCTTTTATTCCCATGTATGTTTGACCAGTTGCGCCCTTTATCGGCTGCAGACGCCAGTCTTTATCCAACTGAAATTCCATGGAAATTATCTCCTATCTCAACACAATTTTATTGCAATTTTTACAGCAATTACCATTTTAGTCGCCAAACCTTGCTTCGTCAAGCTTCTATGTGGTTCTTTTGTAAATTTTGCTGGGTTTTCTCATCTTTATAACTTATTCAAGCGCATTGGAACATACATTTTAGTGAAAATCACAACTTCTACAATTAAGGCACCCAGAATGATCAAGCTATTTTGCAAACTGCCTAAACGAAGGCAGA
The DNA here is from genome assembly GCF_050548355.1 of Enterococcus sp. AZ011. Taxonomy (NCBI): domain Bacteria; kingdom Bacillati; phylum Bacillota; class Bacilli; order Lactobacillales; family Enterococcaceae; genus Enterococcus; species Enterococcus sp. AZ011. The sequence goes on along the minus strand of NZ_CP172959.1, from coordinate 448,309 downwards.
CAATCCCACCAAAAATAATGGCCGCAACAGATAATGCGCCGCTAATTAACCGGCGAATCGCTGCTTGTTTTTTTTCTATTGAAATTGGATATAGCTGTGTCATCACCATATAATCAAATTGCGTGTACATGGGAATCAACTGGAACCCGATTAAATAGACAAACAATAAAGCAACTACCAACGCAATCCAGAATTCTTGTAAAAAGAAGAGTAGCACGCCACCAACCAAAATCAAACGAAACAATAAGCCGCTATATTCGCTACCTCGTAAAAAGCTCCGAATGAATAAGTAAGCATACGTGTTCTCAGATGTTTTTTTGACTACTCCGAGGAGAGGATCTAAGTATTTACGGCGTTTCACTGTACTACTCACTTCAGGAATATCTGTAAACAGCTGAATGAATTTATAAATTCTATGCATTCTGTTTTGTTCTTTTTGGATCATTTTTTCCCAATCCAAGAAACTCTGTTTCATCTTATTTTGCCAAATACTCGATAAACCAACGGCCAGAATGATGCCACCAACCACACCAACCCAAGGCGTCCAGTAAATGGCTCCCGTCATAATCAAGAGACTACTGATCAACCAAACGAACCACCAACTACGGTAAGTGGTTGACGAAAGATGATAGAGCCCATAGCTTTGTAAACTAAGATGTGTATAAATCATACAAACTAGCATGACCAAAAATAAAAAGAAGGTTTGAAACGACCAACCCGTTGTAACTACAATCAACGGCATCAATAGGCCACTTCCTAGAAAGCTGACCACAATCGGTAAAATTAAAGAGTAGCGCAGCGCCCGTTTCAGATAAGCAGCGAATTGTTTTTCTTTTGGTAATAAAAAAACCTTGTCTGGCTCTTCTGTCAAAGTAGCCAACTTACCAACTTGAATGAGTAGCAGCCAGCCCAACAGAATTAACGGTCTGCCCCAAACAAAATCACGAGGTAATTCTTTTAACAACTGGGAATAGTACAGACCTAATCCGCCTAATAAAAACATACAGACTAAAACAAAATGATCATTTAAAATATAGCGCAAGTACTTGGACATTTTTTTGAAATGCCGTGACAAACGTTGACTAAAAAATTCGCCCATGTTACCCCACCTTTTCTTCCTTCGTCAAGGCAAGATAAATATCATCTAAAGAAGACTCTGGTAAATTAAATTCTGCACGTAATTCAGCCATTGTACCGTTTGCCCGTAATTTTCCTTCGTGTAGCACCACAAAGCGATCACAATATTTTTCAGCTGTTGCTAAAATATGCGTGGACATTAAAATCGCTGCCCCTTGCTTACGCATCGTATCCATTAATTCTAATAAAGCATGAATTGCTAAAGGATCTAAGCCTAGAAAAGGTTCATCAATAATATATAAACTCGGTTCAATTAAGAATGCACAAAGTACCATGACTTTTTGTTTCATGCCTTTTGAAAAATTAGCAGGAAACCATTCCAATTTATTGTCTAAACGGAACGTTTTTAGTAATGGTTCTGCTCGTTTGAACGCTTCTTCTAATGGAATATCATAAGCCAAGGCCGTTACTTCGATATGCTCTTTCAATGTTAATTCTTCATATAAAGAAGGTGTTTCCGGAATATACCCGATTTTTTTACGATATTCTTCAGGGGCTTGTTGCAATGTTTCCCCGTCAATCATAATTTTGCCTTTTTGCGGCGTAAGTAACCCAATAATATTTTTGATGGTGGTACTTTTCCCCGCACCATTCAAGCCGATTAAACCAACCATTTCACCAGACTTGACGTCAAAATTAATATCTTTTAAGACAGGAATATGGCCGTAACCTCCTGTTAAATGTTCAATTGTTAAGCTCATTTCTTTTGCCTCCAACCTTTTCTCTCTACCATTATTAAACCCTAAGCGAACCAAGAATTCAAAAATTACTCCCTTAATTAAATGGATTTTTTTCTTTCTCTTATTATACACGAAATGAAACGAACTTTTTAGCGAACTCACGTACTTTTTCATCCACAGAGAAATCAACTTGTGGTAAAGTAAAGGAAAGAACCTAGAGAAAAGAGGAATTTTTCATGAATGATTGTATTTTTTGTAAAATTATCAACGGCGAAATCCCAAGTTATAAAGTCTATGAAGACGAGAAAGTCTACGCGTTTTTAGACATCACACAAGTGACCAAAGGACATACCTTAATGATTCCAAAACAACACGTTGCTGATATTTTTGAATATAATGACCTTTTAGCAAGTGACGTCTTTGCTCGTATTCCTAAAGTAGCACGAGCATTAGAAAAAGCTTTTCCAGAAATGGAAGGATTAAACATTTTAAATAACAATAAGGAAGTGGCTTATCAATCCGTTTTCCATTCCCACGTTCATTTGATTCCCCGTTATTCAAAAGAAGATGATTTCTCTATTCATTTTGGCAACCATCAAGAGGACTATTCCGCCGAAGCGATGCAAGAAATTGCTGAGACCATTGCAAAGCAGGTGAACTAAATGAAAAAATTTATTAAAGGCCTCTTTTTTGGCGCAGCTGCCGGTACCATTGGCGGTTTGTTGGCTGCTCCAAGAAGCGGGAAAGAAACACGTCAGCATTTAATCAATGAGCTAGAGGACTATCGTTCACTGAAAAATCAAGTCACGAATGACTGGGATCAGGTGCAACGAAACTTGGGAGTTGTCGAAGAAAACGTTCCACTGGCAACTGAATTTTCAAAAGACCTGCAACAAGAAATCACTGATTTCAAATTCCAAGCGGAACCTCGGATTGCTCAAATTAAAGAACAAATTGCCAAAATTACAGCTGAATTACCTGACACACAAACCAACAAGCAAAAGTAAAGTCTTTGATGTTAATTATTTCTTTTGTTATTAAAAAAATAAAAAGTGTGACGTAAATACGAATTTTGTTTGAAACTATGCCTGAGACTCTTTCTTTTTCAAAATGAGGTATGGTATAGTTATAACAGAAATAAAACTAAAAAAAACAGGAGTGCATAAGAGAATGAAGAAAAAACTAATCTTAGCTGCAGCGGGCGCAATGGCCGTTTTTAGTTTAGCAGCGTGTTCAAGCGGTTCAAAAGATATCGCAACAATGAAAGGTTCAACAATTACTGTTGATGATTTTTATAACCAAATTAAAGAACAAAGCACTAGCCAACAAGCGTTTAGCCAAATGGTTATTTATAAAGTCTTTGAAGAAAAATATGGCGACAAAGTAACTGACAAAGCCATTCAAAAGAAATTTGATGACGCTAAAAAACAAGTGGAAGCGCAAGGCGGAAAATTCTCTGATGCACTAACACAAGCTGGTTTAACTGAAAAATCATTCAAGAAACAATTAAAACAAGCCGAAGCAATGCAAGTAGGTTTGAAAGATCATTTGAAAATTACAGATGAAGACTTAAAAACAGCTTGGGCAAGCTTCCATCCAGAAGTAGAAGCACAAATTATCCAAGTTGCTTCAGAAGATGATGCCAAAGCTGTCAAGAAAGAAATCACTGACGGCGGCGATTTCGCAAAAATTGCCAAAGACAAATCAACCGATGCTGCAACGAAAAAAGACGGCGGTAAAATTAAATTTGATTCACAATCAACAACTGTTCCTGCCGAAGTTAAAGAAGCTGCCTTCAAACTAAAAGACGGCGAAGTATCAGAACCAATTGCTGCAACAAACGCACAAACGTACCAAACAACTTACTATGTAGTGAAAATGACGAAAAACAAAGCAAAAGGCAATGACATGAAACCTTATGAAAAAGAGATCAAGAAAATTGCTGAAGATACAAAATTAGCCGATCAAACATTCCAAGCAAAAGTTATTAGTGACGAATTAAAAGCGGCCAATGTGAAAATTAAAGATGATGCCTTCAAGAATGCTTTAGCAGGCTACATGCAAACTGAATCTTCAAGCGCTTCTTCAGAGAAAAAAGAATCAAAATCAAGTGATTCTAAAACAAGCGATACCAAAACAAGCGACTCTGAAAAAGCAACAGATTCTTCAAGCAAAACAACAGAATCTTCTTCTAAATAAGCATAAAAAAGAGAGTGGTCGATTGACCACTCCCTTTTTTTATTTATCTTTTGGCACATAGAAACTGCGGTTATCTAAACCAAAGATTCGTTCCGTATACTCCCCAAGCTGTGTTTGACGAATTGCCCCTAGCATCATTTGAATGGACGCATCCATGGTATCAATTTGATGTAAGATTTCCGCTTCCATAATTCTTGGTCGCACAGGTGAGCCATATTCCAACAATCCATGGTGGGCTAAGACCATGTGCCGAAGAACGACAACGTCTTCTTCTCGATCATCAATTTTCAAAGCCAAACACGCCTTGGTAATTTCCTCATCCACCAAAACTAAATGACCAATTAAGTTCCCTGCCACCGTATATTCTGTCGTAATAGCACCAGATAATTCTAAAACTTTTCCTAAGTCATGTAAAATAATCCCCGCGTATAATAGTGACGTGTTAATTTCAGGATATTCCTTAGCAATTGCTTTGCCTAGGCGTAACATTGAGACAGTGTGGTAAGCTAAGCCATTCGCAAAAGCATGATGGTTCCGTTTGGCTGCAGGAAATTCATAAAATTCTTGTTGGTATTTCGTCATGAGATAGCGCACAATACGATTCCAATGAGCATTGGTAATTTCAAAAATTACTTGATTGATTTCCTCGACCATCTCTTCTTTTTTCAAAGGCGCTCGTTCCATATATAAACTTGGCTGGCTTGGTTCCTCTGCTGTCGCTAAACGCATGTGTAAAATTTTTACTTGGGGTTTATTTTGATAAACTTCTCGTTTCCCATTCAGTAAAACAACGTTCCCCGCAGTAAATCGTGTAATTTCATCCTCAGAGGCGTCCCAATATTTTCCGTCAATCGTGCCAGATGTGTCTTGAAAGGTAAAGGCAATAAACTTTTTCCCATTTTTAGCTACACGTACATCGGCATTTTTAATTAGAACAAATGATTCAAAAAGTTCTTCTACTGTTAATTCACGTAATTTTTTCACTTGACGCTTCCTCCTTCTAACGCAATTACTCTTTGTTTTAAGTCCTGATAATAGCTTACCATTTCTTGGTCAGAAGAAAAACAAATGACTTGCTGTTTTTGACCAAACTTAGTAAATAATTCAGCTAATTGGGCTTTTCTTTGATGATCATAATGTAACCAGCCATCATCAATGATAATTGGACAAATCAGTTGCTCGCCTTGGACTGCTAAAAAGGCAAAACGAACAGCCATCATCAATTGATCTTTAGTGCCAGTTGATAATTCATGTAAATAAAACATTTCTTGTTCTTTCGTCACCGCAACTAGTTGACCTTCGGCTACTTGGATTGATTGATAACGCTGATTTGTTAAAAGTGCAAAGTAGCTTGATGCATACTGTAATAAGCTGGGCAATTGTTGTTCCGAAAGCTCTGTTAATAGGTCCATTAACAGTTGCCCCGCCAGTTGATACCCAGACCAACGTTGAGCTAGTTCTTTGATTTCCGCTTTTAAAATTGCTTGTCGTTGATACAACTCATCTAAGGTACCATCCGTCATTAATTGTTGTTTTTCATAAATCAGCGCTTGATACTGTTCTTGTATTTTATCTAACTTGCTTTCTTCCAGTGCTTGTTGCTGCGCCAGTTGTAGAGAACGGGCTTTTAACGTTGCTTCTGTTACTGCTTCTGGAAACAGATTGCCTAATTGTGTCGCTAATTCTTGTCCACGACCAACTTGGGCTTGCTGAGTGGTCAGCTGTTGAATCCTACTTGGAACATCAGCGATTGATAGAATCCGATAACGAATTAGTAAAGGCTGAATTCGTGTTAACGCTTCTTGCTGTTTAGTTTTCAACTCTCGTAACTGCTGTTTGAGATAGCCATCTGCTTGATACTCCTGAGCAAAGCGAACTTTCTCCATTTCTTCAGCAAACCCTTCTAAAAAGTGTAACTTTTCGGAAAGGCTCTTTCCTTGTAAGGGTAAATGCGTCATCAATGGGAAGACTTGTTCTTCAAATACTTGGCGTTTTTGTTGATTTTCCTTCAATTGACTCATGAGTTCTTCATTTGTTTGAACAAGCAATAAATAGCGCGTAATCAATTCCCGCTGATTCATTAAAGTATCAATTTGTTGCATTTTTCCTAATTGATGGACTTGGGCTTGCTCCGCTACTGCTTGTTCAAGCTGTTCCACTTGCAGTTGTGCCTCACGTTCTTGATTCAGCGCTTGTTGGAACTGTTCATTTAAATAATCTAGTTGCGAAAGTTTCGTCTGCCACTCTTCTTTCACTTCATCAGAGGAAGCTTCTTTTCTAGTGGCGTAGCTAAGCACTTCTTTCGCGATAAGACTAACTCCCACGAGAACTAGGCCCCATTTTAAAGGGCTTGGCAAAAAGAAACCGAGTAATGCAAGGATACTTCCTAGCAATAACCAAAGTGGTTGACTTGTTTTCTGCGCTTTTTGGGCACGCGTCGCTTCACCAAAAAATGCGGCATGCGCTTTTTCAAAATCCGTTAACTGGTCTTCCAGATTTTCAATTTGAGAAGTCAAGAATGCTTTCTGTTCTTGTCCTTTTTGAAGAGCTTGCGTATACGCAACTTGTTGTTGGCGCCACTTTTGAACGGTTTCGTTGTCATAAAAAAGCTGTGGTGGTCGTTCAGGCGACCATGACCATTCGTTCTCTAAAAGGACCATTTCTTGACGATTTTGCTCAAAGGTTTGGGTCATCCATTCCGATTCCGTCATCAATTGTTGCATATCATAGCGTTGATTCAACAATTGTTGAATCAATGCTTCTTGTTCTAGGTAAAAAGCATACCCTTCTGGAACATCGAGCGCTTCTGACTGAAGAGATAACTCTTTGGTCAAACGTTGTCGTTCTTTATCTAGGTACATATATTCTTGAAAGGTTTCTTCTAATTGCACTTGGTCTTCTTTTCCTAAAACAACGTTCTCTGTTTCTTCAGGTAGCGACTGCCATTCTTCGTACAAGGGAAAGTGACGTTGCTGTTCCGCAACCTGTAACAAGTCCTGTTGCGTTTCTTTTAATTGCTGTTGCAGTGTCACTCGCTGTTGTTCTGTTTCGCGAATCGTTTCTTCTAATTGTTGAAAAGTTTGTTGCTGCGCTTCTTTCTCTTGAATTTGCTCTTTTAGTTCTTGATAAGCCGCCAACTTCTGATTGAGTAATGGCTGCTGCCCTTTGCCTTTAAAGAGTTTTTGTGCTTCTTTAAAGTACGCATTTCGGTAAGTCAAAAGTTGTTGACTACCAGAAACACCAATGGCTAACAAGGATGTTTGCAGTTCCTCTTCTGTCAACTTGTCACTCGTAATTAATTGTTCTTGTTGGAAAGTAAAAACCTCTTGAAATAACTTTTTCGTTAGCGGATGTAACATTTGCTGTAAGGTTTTTTCATCCCCCATTTGTTGTTGATAATAAATGATTGCTTGCCCTTTATTTTTTTCTTTAAAACGCTCGACCTGAACTTCCCCAAACACAGGATGTGCCAACCACAAACGACCACCATACGAACCACCATTTTTAGGCGCGTAATCGCGCTTTCTTTTACCCTTTGTGGGAAAACCAAACAGCATTGCTTGAATGAATTGATACAATGTGGACTTGCCAACTTCATTTGCGCCGTACAGCAATTGATTACCAGATTCAAATGTAATTTTCTGTTGTTGCCATTTTCCAAAGCCCACAATCTCTACTGCAAGTAATTTCATAGTGGGTCCTCCTGAATAGTAAAGTCTTCATTAATTTGCTCATGTGCTAGGCGCAAGCTCTCTAATCGCCACTGCTCATCCATTGAAAAAATTCCAGCAAATTCTGGATAACGTAACAATTCCTTGGTGGTATCTTCAAAAATAACTGGATCTAAGTATGTTTTTTCTAATGCCGTTAATAAATTGGGACTAGCGGCTAAATAGATCGGTTCTTTCGTTGGTTCCTCTGCTTGCAATATTAGGCGATAAACAAAAAAATCACCTTGCGTTTTTTGTAAAAGCTGCTGCTGTAAGTAGCTTAATAGTTCACCATTGACAATGGCTTGCACCACGGTCACATCCAAATGTTGCGTTTCTTTCAGTGTCAACGCCATCAATTGCTGTTGCTGATGCGCCTGCCACTTCGTCAGCAAACTGGTTTCAAGATAAGACAAAACGCTTTGGGTGTCACGGCATTGCGCAAGAGATACTTCTTCATTCGTCCAATCTATTTCTGCGACTTTTTCAAATTGAACAGTCGCTTGATTTTGGGAAAGTGTGACCACTGCAACCCCTTGTAAAGACTGTTCTTTTTTCGTGTGTCCTTGAGGTGTTCCAGGATAAACAATTAGCGGTTGTTCACTAACAATTTGCGGCTGATGAATGTGGCCCAATGCCCAATAATTATAGCCAGTGGCTTTTAAATCCTTCCATGTAAACGGAGCATAATTTTGTTGCGCTTTCCGACTGGTGTCTCCATGATAAATCCCAATATGAATATCAGATTCTGCTTGTTTGATAGGAAATTCTAGTGCTTTATTTTCATCAATCCAGGGATGCTCATAACTAAACCCTGAAACAGCCACTTGTTCGCCCGCTTTCGTTTCAAAATACAGTGTCTCAACCATTTCTTTTTCAAATAAAAAAACATTGTCTGGAAAAGAAAACCAATAGCGGTCTTTTTTATAGTAATCATGATTCCCAAATGTTAGAATCACAGGGATTTCTGCTTGTTTCAACTGTTCTAATGCAGCCATCAATTGGGCTTGCATTGAAATAGAGGTCTGACTTTGATGAAACGTATCTCCTGCAAAAATAACCAAGTCCACCGCTTCTCGAATGGCAACTGTTACGATATTCATTAACAATTGTTGATTAGCTTCTCTTAAGCGCTTCGCTAAGGCTGTCGGGATCCCAGTTAACCCTTCAAAAGACCGATCCATGTGTAAATCAGCTGTATGCAATAGTTTCATCGTTTCCCCTCCTTTTCTCCTCCCTTTATCATATCATTTTCTGCCAGCTTGGTCAGTAAAAACATACGAAAATTTGTTCGTTTTTTTATTTTCAGTAAAAGAAAAACTCTGACAAATTGTCTTATAGACAACTTGTCAGAGTTCAATTACGTAAATTAATCGTTATACATATCACGCACAGGAGTCATGATAATTCGGTTTAAATCATTGACAACTAAGCTAAACGCTTGTTCTTTTTGCATTAATTCGTTGATAACTGCTGTTTCTTGCACTTTCGTTGCAATGCTTTGTGCTTTTTCAGCATCTTCATCCGTGAATTCTTCGCCGCGCATTTGTTTTTCTTGAAGTCCTTGTTGGAATCCTTGGAATTCTTTAAACAATGTGTAAGCTGCTTCGTCTGCTTTTACTTCTTCATACGCTGCTTGTAATGCTTTAAATTCGTCTAACTCACGTAGTTCACGTTCAATCTGATTGGCTGTATCATAAATGTTACTCAATGGAATCCCTCTTTTCTCAATAGTTTCATCTTTATTGTACCATTTCTCTTAGGTTTTCCCAACTAATTTCCTAATAAGCCTCCGAAAATTCCTTCAATCTTGTCTTTGACTTTTTTCGCGCCGTCTTTAATTTGTCCCCCAACTTCATTCAATGTATCTCCGAAATTGCTAGCGCCATCTTGAACAGAGTTTCCAAAGTCTTTTAAGTTATCCCGCCAATTAGAATTGGCACCACCGGTTAAACTATCGTTGCTATCAACAACTTTCCCACCTGTGGCATACGCATCCGCGACAGGAAATTGTGCTTGTTTAACTTCAGGCAAGATGCCACTAGCTTGACTGTTGAACACCTGAGAGGCATATGTGGCGCTACTACCTTCCAGATAATGGGTTTTACTGGTTTCTTGGAAGCCTAGCCAAGTAGCAATGACAACTTCTGGTGTATAACCAATCACCCACTGATCGTTCGTTTTACTACTATCGAAGTTGGTTTCTGTCGTACCTGTTTTACCAGCCATTACGTAGCCTGCTGGTTGTGCGTTGACCCCGCTCCCAGAACTAAAGACCCCTAGTAGCATACTTGTAATCCCATCTGCAACATCTTTGGTAATGACTTGCTCTTTCTTGACTTTCGTATTATCAACTACAATTGCGCCAGTTGAGTCGACGATTTTTGTAATTAAATGCGTTTCAGTTTTATAGCCTTCATTGGCAAAGGCACTATAAGCTCCCGCCATGGTTAGTGGCGAAACACCCGTTTGTAATCCTCCAAGGGCTAAACCATAGTACCGATCTTTTTCTGATAATGGAATGCCAAATTTCTCTGTTTTTTCATAGCCTTTATCTAAACCAATTTGATGTAATAACCACACCGCTGGTAAATTTAAGCTTTCTCCTAAGGCTTGGTACATAGGAACTTCTCCACTGTACGTGCGGCTATAGTTTTGTGCTGGATAATAATCTTGTGGTTTATCTTCTAAAATAGAGTCTGGTTTATAGCCAGCCTCTAAAGCTGGTGTATAGACTGAAATTGGTTTTAAGGACGAGCCTGGTGAACGTTTTGTTTGCGTTGCAAAGTTAAAGCCTCGATAAACGTGTTCCCCTCGACCGCCCACCAGTGCTTGCACGCCGCCGGTTTTCGGATCAATGGCTACAGAACCACTCTGAACCATGGCACCATCTTCTGCATTGGGTGGAAATAGTGCATCATTTTTATAAGTTGCATCCATCGCATCTTGATATTTTTGATTTAAAGAAGTATAAATCTTGTAGCCCTTATTTAAAATATCTTCTTCTTTAAATTTATAACGATTGACCGCTTCATCAATTACCGCATCAAAATAATATGGATATTTGTAACTATTTTCGTCGCCAACATAGGTGTCATTTAATAGACTCGCTAAGTTAACACTCGCTTCTTGATTGGCTTCTTCTTGAGACAGTTTTTTATTGTCGACCATAAGTTGTAAAACGGTATTCCGTCGCGCTGTGGCATTGTCAATGTAATCAATTGGGTTATAGATTCCTGGCCCTTTTAACATGCCCGCTAGCGTTGCGGCTTCCCCCACTGTAACTTGGGACGCATCCACGCCAAAGTATTTACGAGCTGCATCTTGCACGCCCCAGACACCATTACCAAAATAAGAATTATTTAAATACATTGCCAAGATATCTTTTTTCGAATATTTCTTTTCGATTTCAATCGCTAAGAATAATTCTCTGGCTTTCCTATCTAACGTTTGCTCTTGCGTTAAGTAAGCATTTTTGGCTAATTGCTGCGTAATTGTACTTCCGCCACCACCGCCACCGATTTTCCCGAAGGTCAATTTTCCAACAACCGCACGGGCAATCCCTTTGATGGAATACCCTTTATGTTGATAAAACCCTCGATCTTCAGTTGAAATAACCGCATCTTGAATATAAGGAGAAATATTATCCAGTTCCACAAAAGTCCCTTTTTGCCCGAATAATTTTCCGACTTCCTCTCCTGACTCATCATAAACGCGTGTTGATTCACTTAGCCCCGATTTTAGGGTCTCAACGTTTGCGGACTTGGCTAAGTAAAATAAATAAATACTGGCACCTAAAGCGACTACCAAACCAATTAACAAGAAAATTTTATTGATTTGATACTTTTTCCAAATCCGCTTTCTGGCTTGATGGAATTGTATTAAATAAGGCTTTATCCACGTCCAAAAATGACGTAATCCGACACCGACTTTACTAAAAAATTGTTTAAGATTGTCCATAGTACTCCCTCTGTTTACGTTTCTTGGCTAAGTCTACCATATTCTTGCAGGTACGACCTAGGTCTAAAGCATGAAAAATTCTTGAAAAACAATTTCAATGGTCTTTTCGCTGTAGCAAAGGAAATATGGCCTTCACTAGAGGTAAATAATTGCTTACGATTAGAAACGAGTCTTTATTTAGCCTCTATTCTATCATGCTTTTCTTCGTTTTTTATGTAAATTTGTTTAAGAATCTCTCAAGGAACTGCCTTTATAACAAATTTCAGCTTTTTTTCCGTTCTGACTTGACCTTTTGAGTAGCTTTGTTACACTAAATAGCGAATCAGTGAAAGGTGGGATTTGGTGGAATATTCAATGAGATTACCTGAAAATTTTTCAACAATGACTGTAAAAGAACTATTAGAAAATGAGTGGCTAGTCCCTCGAAAAGTGCGCCATTTTTTACGCACGCGAAAAAATGTCAAAATCAACGGAGAAACAGCTGCTTTTCATTTTCCAGTCCAAGCTGGCGATTATGTCACCTTAACGTTTGAAGAAACCGATTATGTGCGTCCCACTATTCATTTGGGGGAAGCAACGCATGTGAAGGTTTTATATGAAGACGAACATTTAATGATTGTAAATAAACCTTATGGCATTAAAACCCATCCAAATCAGCCACAGGAAACAGACACCTTGTTAAATCATGTTGCTGCCTATTTAGCCGAGAAAAATCAGGTCCCTTATGTCGTTCATCGATTAGATAAAGAAACCAGTGGTGCTATTGTCTTTGCTAAAAATCCTTTTGTCTTACCTATTTTAGGTCGTTTATTAGAAACAAAACAAATTTACCGCCAATATCAAGCGATTGTAGCTGGTCACTTTAACCAAAAAGAGCAGACAATCAATCAGCCGATCGGTCGTGATCGACATGATCGCCGGAAACGACGGATTGATCCTCAAAAAGGGGATTCAGCGATTACACATGTCCAAGTGGTCAAAGCTCTTTCTAATAATCAAACCGCAGTTACCTGTGTTTTAGAAACAGGTCGGACGCACCAAATTCGGGTCCATTTAGCTAGCGAAGGGCATCCAATTATTGGTGATCCGTTATACAACCCAAAATCGCAGGCAGCTCGTTTAATGCTCCATGCTTCACAACTTCATTTACTCCATCCGTTTACAAAAAAACAAATCGTTGTGACTGCAGCGCCTGGCCTATGGTAAAAAAACAGAAGAAATCGAACGGTAACCGCCGATTTCTTCTGCTTTTTTATTTTACCGCACATTCACTGCTGAGAACGGCATATCTGCGTTTGCTCAGTGTCTTGGTGTTAAACAGTTCCTGAGCTAACTCTCAGCCTTAATCATTTGTAGCCACTCTTTTTGTAAAATTCCGTAATTGTAGATATCCAGCCATTGGCCATCTTGAAATAACGCTTCTCTATCAATTCCTTCTTTTTTGAAGCCTACTTTTTCATAAACATGAATCGCTTTTTGATTGTTACTATTGACAGCTAATCTGATTTTGTGCAAGCCCAATTCATAAAAAGCAAATTTACAAATCAAAGACACCGCCTCAAAGCCATATCCTTGACCACGTTGCTCTTTTTGTAAAATAGCAATCCCTAAATTGGCCCCTCTATTTTTCAACTGTACATCAGACAACGAAACCCAACCAATAAATTCCTCTGTCGTATTTTCTAAAATAGCAAATAGAAATCGATCATCTTCTCCTTTATTAATTGTGAAATCTTTCCATTCTTCAAGCCCCCACGGATGTAAAGCATCCCAGCTCAAATGCCGAAGCAATTCATTATCCCATTGCTGCTTTGCAATATGTTCGATATATTCTTCTCTAAAATGAGAAAAGCCAACGTGTTTTCCTTTTAAAACATTTTCCATAAGAACACCTTTAATTTCCTAGATTATTTTTCTATTTGTTGACTATCTATTTCCTCGTATTTTTGTAAAAAAGTGGCAATTTTTTCGATGACACACGCATTTTTATCGCTTTGGTCATTCTCTACCTGAAGAACAAGCAACGGTTCATGCAGACTTAAGCGTAGCAAAAACCAACCACTGCCATATTGACCAGACACGTTTCCCCGAACACCTTCTTGGTTTTCACGGTCCACAGCAAAGTCTGCTTGATTTTCTACAAACAATTCAAAGTCTCGCAAGACTTGTTGCCCATAACAAGTAACATCCTCCGCAGTAATTTTGAAGCGAAATTCGTTGGTTTCTGCCGGTTGCTTCAATGTAGCAATCAGATCTCCTAACGTTTGATTGTTTTGTTTCAATTCTGGTAACAACATTAAAATTTTCGCCACGACATATGCACCATCATCCAGATTGTAGTTTTCTTGAAATGCTGCATGACCACTGGTTTCAATGGCTAACGGTGTCTGAAAGCCCCCATGATTCAATTCAATCATTTTATTAATGACATTTCGGTAACCAGAAATATAACGAATCTGTTGGCCGCCTTTTTCTTCAATAAATGTTTTTAAATGACTTGATGTTGGCGAATTTGTCACAATATAACTACCAGGCGCTTCTTTTAAAACGATTGCCGCTAAAACAGCAATTAAATTATTTCGGTTTAGTACCTCACCTGATTGGTCCACCACGGCCGAACGATCTACATCTGTATCAAAAATAATGCCCAAATCTGCCTGATTAGCTAAAACAGCTGTTTGAATACTTTTCATTGCTTCAGAATTATCTGGATTAGGTACATGATTAGGAAAATGCCCATCTGGTTCTAAAAACTGTGATCCCGTCGTATCAGCGCCCAAAACTTGAAGAACCTGCTCCGCAAAGAAGCCCCCAGCCCCATTACCCGCATCAACGATAATTCGAAAGCCCTGTAAAGGTTTCTCTTCTGGCGAATGAATTCCTTGGCGGATTTTTTCCACCAAATGCTCCGCATAAATTGGCAGTAACTCTTGCTTCATCAGTGTGCCATTTTCATTGGCCGTCAGCGGATCAGTATGAGATAAAATATACCGAATATCTTCTTTTTCTGCTCCACCTTCTGCTGTGAAGAACTTCAAGCCATTAAAATAGTAAGGCAAATGGCTAGCTGTAATCATAATCGCTGCATCACATTGAAGCGTTGGAAATTGAGTAGCCATAAACATAGCAGGCGTCGTAGCTAAACCAACGTCAATCACCTGAATACCTAATGAAAGAAACGTATCTACTAATGCTTGCTTAATCGGCTCCGCCGTTAGACGACTATCATGTCCGATTGCAATTGTCAGGCGCTGTTGTGCCTTTCCTGGCAGCTGTTTTTTATCCTGTAACCAACGAACCACGCCCACCGCAATCTCGGCTACTGCTGTTGCGGTTAATGTTGCAGTTTGCTCTTCCGTATCCAAAGCAATTCCCCGAATATCCGAACCATTTTGTAGCGCTTTCAATTCTACCAAGAAAAAAACTCCCTTCTATTGATGCTTTCAATTTTAAAAAATCATATTTTCGATGCGTTCGATAAAGTGTTCCGCATCCTCTTCTGAACGTGTAATCACAATAATCGTATCCGCACCAGCCACTGTACCCGCCACTTCCGGATAAGCTACTTCATCTAAAAAGTTACTCACCACATCGGCATTTCCCATCTCTGTATGCAAGATAACAATAAATTGTACTCGCTCCATTCGAACAACTGAATCTTTTACTGATTCTCGTAATTTCTCTTCACTGCTTGTGCCTTGTGCTTGAGAAAAAATTGCATATTTGACACGACCATCTGCACCATGTGTTTTAACAATACTCATTTCACGGATATCTCTTGAAACAGTCGCTTGAGTGGCTCGGACGCCAAGTTCTTCCAAACGAGTGATTAATTCATCTTGTGTTTCAATTTCTTGTTGCATAATTAATTGTTTAATCAAACGTTGACGTTCTGCTTTTTTCATATAGACCACTCCTCTCCATTCATTTCTTTTATTATATCCAAAAATGAGTAAAAATACAGGTACTTTTCACATTAAACTCTTTATTTATCTGAAAAAGACTGGATAAATGTTTATATACCAGTCTTTTTCAGTAAAAAATACTTATTTAAGAAGATTCTTTTCTTTTAAATAGTCTTTCGCCACTATGCTAGGATCTTGCCCTTCCACATTGACTTGATAATTCATTTCACTCATTTCTTCTTCGCTAATTTTTCCTGCCAATTTATTCAATATTTCTGCTAATTCTGGATATTTTTCCAACGTTGCTGTTTTAATAAGTGGTGCTCCTTGATAAGGCGGAAATAGCGCTTGATCATCTTCTAACGTTACTAAATCGTATTGTCTCAATTCACTATCCGTTGAATAAGCATCAATCACATTTACCTCACCATTATTAATCGCTTGATAGCGTAACGCCGGTTCCATCGATTGGACATTCAGATTTAAATGATATTTTTCTTGTAATCCCTTATAACCATCTTGCCGATCAATAAATTCTAACGTAAAACCTGCTTTCAACTGATTGCTAATTTTCTGTAAATCACTAATCGTTTTTAATTGATGCGCTTTTGCAAATGAGCGTTTAACTGCGACGGCATACGTATTTTCATAGCGCATCGGTTTCAGCAAAGTAAGGTTTTCTTGTTTTTTCAAGCCAGCGCGTGCCGCTTCATAGACTACTTGAGGTTGGTTGTCTAGCTGAGGAGGATTTTTTAAAAAGGTTTCGATCACTGTTCCTGTAAATTCCGGATAAAGATCGATTTCATCTGATTTCAAGGCATTATATAAAAAAGTAGTCTTGCCAAAGTTTGGCTTTAACGTCACCTGAATGTCGCTATTTTCTTCAATTAAGGCTTTATACATATTAATAATAATATCTGGTTCCGCTCCTAATTTGCCAGCAATTGTCAGCTGTTTTTCCTTTGAAGAAGTTTGTTGATTCCAGAAAAATGAACCACCTAACAAAAGGCCTAAAAGAGTACCGCCAATGATTAGTCGCCGCCCATTCGCTTTTTCCAACCAATGAATTCCATAATTAAATAAGACTGCTAGTGCAGCTGATGAAAGAGCTCCAATAAAAATCAACGATAAATTATTTCGATCAATTCCTAATAAAATGAAGGTCCCTAAACCACCTGCTCCAATTAACGCCGCCAACGTGGCCGTACCAATAATTAAAACGGTAGCCGTTCGAATCCCAGAAATAATAAATGGTAACGCCATTTGTAACTCAAACTTAAACAGTTTTTCTTTTTTACTCATCCCAAATGCTTCTGCAGCTTCTTCTAACGAAGGATCAATTTCCGTCAAACCAGTATAGGTGTTTTGTAAAATTGGGAATAAGGCATAAATCACTAGCGCAACAATTGCCGGTGGTCGACCAATACCAATTAACGGAATCAGTAAGCCTAGCAAGGCTAAAGAAGGGATGGTTTGGAAAATCCCAGTCACTTGTAACAGACTTTCCGCTAACTTACGATGACTCGTTAAATAAATGGCTAAAGGAATTGCAATCAACGCAGCGAATAATAACGAGATAAAGGACAATTGCATATGCTCGATTAACGCTTGCAGATATTCTTCTTTTCGAGCGAAAAAAGTTTCAATCAGTGCTTGCATCTACTGTCCCTCGCTTTCCAACAGCTGTTCCATAAAACGAGTAATCGTTTTTGAGGTGATACACCCTAAAACTTGTTGTTTTTCTACTAAATTTGCTTTCTCTTGCGCATTAATGAGTTGGACAATCTCTTTTAAATTGGTTTCCATGAAAACAGTCGGCACTGGCTCAATCGTCTCATCTGCGGCTTCTAAAAATGCAGTCAAGTCAGCGCCACAATAGTTCGCTAGTTCTGGCGAAGATTGTTTGAAAAATTGACCGACAAAATTATTTTTCGGATGTTTTTGAATGGCTTCTGGCGTATCGACTTGAATAATTTTACCAGCGTCCATAATACAGATGCGCTCTCCTAACAGTAAAGCTTCAGTCATATCATGGGTCACAAAAACAATGGTACTCGCTAATTCCTGATGAAGTTCTTTCACCAAACGTTGAAGATGATGTCTTGAAATCGGATCTAGCGCGCTAAAAGGTTCATCCATTAAAATCACTTCTGGTTCGGCTGCAATGGCGCGTAAAATCCCGATACGTTGTTGTTCGCCTCCTGAAAGCGCTGCTGGCTTACGATGCAGATATTCCTCAGGATCCAGCTGAACTTTTTTCAATAGTTCAATGGTTCGCTCTCTGCGTTGCTCTTTGGGCCATTTTTTCATTTCAGGAATCAACTCAATATTTTCCGCCACGGTTAAGTTAGGAAATAAGGCAATTTGCTGAAGAACATAGCCAATTTTTAGTCGTAATTCACGTAAAGGATAATTGGTTACCGCTTGCTCATTGAGAGCCACTTCACCTGTCGTTGGCTCAATGAGCCGATTAATCATTTTCAAAGTCGTCGTTTTTCCACTACCACTCGGCCCTACTAATACAAAAAATTCGCCTTGTTGGATTGTTAAATTCACATCGGACAAAACAGCATTTTCTTGATATACTTTTGAAACATTTTGAAATTTTATCATTTATTTTCACCGCATCTTTCACTTCTTAATAAACAAAATCTTTGGAGGATCGTCACTCTTTCAGTATAATTTAAGACTAACATCCTGCCTAATTTTTTGTTTTAAGCGCAAGTATGTGGGGGCTCATTTAACGGCTGCCGGTTCGTATCTACAATTATCTACTCAATGAATGGAAAAATTGTCCTCTTCTGCCTTAAACAAAAGTGAACTGTTTTCTACTAAAAGGAGTGATCGTTATGGAAAACGACAAGCGAATTTATAAATGGGACAACGTGAAACTTTTTTTAATTTTCTTAGTGATTTTTGGGCATATTTTAGATCGTGAAGCTTCTCCTTCACGACTCATGGAAACGATCAACTTTTGGATCTATTCATTCCATATGCCGGCCTTTATTTTTGTCTCTGGACTCTTTAGTAAACATGCCATTAAACAACGAAAATATCTCCGCTTACTTTCCTTTGTTTGGCTTTATCTCTTAGCGAAGTTGTTGATTACACTTGCTAATTTCGCCTTTGCAAATAAAATGAATTTTGATTTACTGAATGAAACGGGCGTTCCTTGGTACTTACTTTCCTTAGCAAGTTTCTACTTAATTACCATCTTTCTTCAGCGCGTCCAGCCGAAAATCATGTTGCCAATCATCATTGTTATCGGCTGCGCCTCAGGCTATTTGCCTGTGGAAGGTTTCTTGTCTTTAGGACGGACTCTGGGCTTCTTCCCTTTCTTTTATTGTGGCTACTTAATGGATATTCAAAAGCTGCAAACCTTTTTAGATCATCGCAAAGTCAAATGGGCAGCGATAGGCGTAATTTTAAGCTCCTTTTTATTTGTAAATAGTCAATGGTCATTGGCAACGAAATTTTGGGGCTTCTTAACTGGTTGGGCTTCCTACGCTGAAATTAGTCCGGTCTTTGAATACAGTAGTTTCATTCAGCTGTTCTTTTACGTTGCTGCAGCATTGGTGTCTCTTTCTTGGTTTGCATTATTGCCGAAACGAAAGTTACCTTTAAGCGCCCTCGGAAAAGATACCCTCTACCCTTATCTCTTGCATATGCCCTTAATTATTCTGTTGGAAAGTGGTTTGCAATTAGACACACTCTTTAAAGAATGGTTTACTTTCCGAATCCTGGCACTTTTCTTCTTAGCCCTCTTCATTTTAGCTATTACGAATATGCCTGTGGTGAAACGGGGAGCGGATTATCTTTTTAATCCAATTGCGTATGTGTTGCCAAAACAATGGTTAAAAGTTAAATAAAAAAAGAAGAGCGTGGGACAAAAATCACTTTGGATTTTTGCTCCACGCTCAAAAACTGTTAAACGGCGAGAGTTGCAATGTTTCACTGTGAAGCATGAACAGATGAAATCATCGTACCTACTTGGTTTTTGGAGCTAAACACTTTTATCTCAGATTTTTTTCAACTATTGAAACAATCCTTTAATTTTATCAAACAAACCATCGGTCGTTGTATCAGCTAACATCGCTGTAATTTTATGATAGTGTTCGCCTAATTCATCTTTATGTTCTTCAATGAATTGTTGCGCATGTTCCACGTTGCCTTCTCCAATTAAATCTTTTGCTTTTTGAACTAATTCTTCTACGTTCATCTTCACACGTCCTTTGATTAAATAGTTAACAATAAGTGTTTCACTCATTGCCTTTTCTCCTATTTATCGTATCGTGGGATCCTTTGATTTGCAAGAAATTTTCAGTAAATTGACGGTTCTGATTTTGGGTTTTTAAAAGGCAAAAATTGCAAAAAAAAGCTGTTTTCGAAAATCGAAAACAGCTTTTTTACTTTACTTCGCTAAACGATAAATCGCATCTGCATAAATAGCAGCTGCTCGGAATAAGTCATCTAATTCCATAAATTCGTTGGCTTGGTGCATTGTGTCTGTGTAGCCAGGGAACATTGCGCCATAGGCAACACCACGTTTCAATAAGCGGCCATAAGTACCGCCACCAATGATTTGTTCTTGGCCTTTTTCGCCTGTATGGTCTTCGTAAACTTGTAGTAACGTTGCCACCAATGGATCATCAACTGGTACATAATGCGGTTCTTGGTTGCGATCTCCTTGTGTTGCAGTGACCGTTTCACCGACTGTTGTTTGAACTTTTGCTTGTAATTCTTCTGCTGAAGTTCCTTTTGGATAGCGGAAGTTTAATGTTACTAAGCTATTTTCAGGGTTTTCTGGATCAAAGTTAACAATCCCAGCGTTCATTGTCAATTTACCCATTTTTTCGTCTTCAAAAGCCACGCCTAATTTTTCACCATAAAAATCTTCATGGATAAATTCAGCAATGGTATTAATAAAGCTATATGCGCCTTCTGCAAAGCTGTAATCATTTAAGAAAGTTGCCAAGAAAGTCGCTGCGTTAATTCCAGATTGTGGGCTAGCACCGTGAGCACCTTTACCAACTACATGGAAAGTCACTGTTTTATCTGAAAGTTCTGCGTTACCTGAAATTTTTGCTTCTTGTTTGATGAATGTTTCAAAGCTAGCAGCTAGTGAAGCCGCTTCATCTGCTGAAGCAGCCGTTACAACAGCATCTGCTGTTCCCGGAACCATGTTTTCACGTAAGCCAGATTTGAAGCTTTCTAATTTATAATCAGCGCCGTTACCGCCTCGGAAAGTTAAACGAATAGTCACATTTCCTTTTTCCCCATTAATAATTGGGAACTCAGCATCTGGTGAGAAACCGAAGTCTGGCGCTTCTTCATGTTGGAAATAGTAATCCATATCGCCCCAGCCGCTTTCTTCGTCACTTCCTACTACGAAACGGATTTTTTTAGACACGGGTAAGCCTAATTCTTTGATAATTTTCATTGCGTAATAAGCAGCCATACTTGGGCCTTTATCATCGCTCGCGCCACGTGCATAAATTTTACCATCTTTAATGACTGGTTCATAAGGATCTGTTTCCCAACCATCACCAGCAGGAACAACGTCCATATGACCAAAAATCCCTAACGTTTCGTCGCCTTCACCATATTCAATGTGTCCAGCGTAATTGTCGACATTTTTCACCGTAAAGCCATCACGTTCACCATACGCTAACATGTGTTTTAAGCCAGCAACTGGCCCAGGTCCAAAGGGCGCTTCAGGTGTTGCTTGTGCATCATCACGTTCACTGTTGATCCGTAATAAGTTTTGTAAATCTTCTAATAAGTCGTCTTTACGTGCTTCGACTTCTTTTGTCCAATCAATTGTCATTTGTTGTCACTCCTATTCATAAAGTTCTACATAGTCAATCATACCATTTTATGCAGAAAAAGAAAGAAACCCGACACTATTTTTCGAGAAAATTTTTATCTTTTCCGCAGAAAGGGCTGGGTTTTTGTTTATTTTAATTGAGGTATGATTGTTTAGGTTGTAGTTGTTGCAATTCGGCTTCTGTTAAGGGCCGATATTCCCCTAGTTCTAACGTTTCATCCAACCATAGTTCGCCCATTCGTAATCGTTTTAAATACGTCACAGGTTTGCCTACAGTGGCTAACATCCGTTTGACTTGATGGAATTTTCCCTCTTGAATCACTAAACGGACTACGGAAGTCCCTTCTTCCTCATTGATCGTCTCAATGACTAAACGACTTGGTTTAACCATTTCTCCATCTTTCAAGGCAAATCCTTGCGCAAACAGTTGACAATCTTCCGCTGTCACAAGTCCCTCAACTTCAGCTAAATATTCTTTATCCACATGCTTTTTGGGTGATAATAATTGATGCGCTAACTGGCCATCATTTGTTAATAGAAGCAAGCCTTCGGTATCTTTATCCAAGCGACCAACCGGGAACAAGTCGGCACGGTAATCCTGATCAGTTAACAAGTCAATTACCGTTTCATCTCGCTGATCTTCCGTCGCAGAAATGACACCTTGTGGTTTATGCAACATGTAATAAAAGAATTTCTGATACGTAAGAATTTCTCCCATCAAGGCAATTTGATCTGTTTCTTCATTTACTTGTGTTTTGGCTTCTTTTACGACGTCACCATTCACCGTAACGACTTTTTTCTTTAACAATTGTTTGATTTCTTTACGACTACCGATACCAACATCGGCTAAAAATTTATCTAAACGCATCGTCATTCCTCTTTCCTTTAAAAAAATAGCTTGGGACATAAATCGAATCGATCGATGTCTCAAGCCTTGTCTCTTAAGAGAATCTGCTGAAAGGAGTTCAATCAGCTATTATTTAATATTGAATTTTGCACGTAATTTTGCGGCATTTTTCCCTAATAAACGATCAGCTAAGCGAATCTTCAAGACCGAATAGCCATAAAAAGCGCCTCCTGCAGCAGCCACAATTACAACGATAATGAAGGCTTGGAAACGTCTAGTTGGATCTAAAAATAGATACAAGAACTGACGGAAAATCAAAGCGATAATCATCATGATGACTGTAATACAGAACATTAACAATGTTCGCCGTAAGGTTAATTTGTAATTAAAACGTGTCACTTGACGAATTCTTCTTAGAATCAATACGCAAGAAACCGTAAAGCCAATCATCGTTGCTAATAACGGACCGTAAACTTCAAATAAACGGATTGCGGGGAATTGCACGATTAATTTCACTGCTAAACCAATTCCTAAATAACGCATTGCGTCACGATTTTCATACATCCCCATCAACATATTTGACACCAACATATACAAGCCCAAGAATAAACTAGCGTAACAAGCTTGCACTAATAAAGAAGTACCTAAAGCATCTGGCATGTAAAAAACAGTGTATAGTGGTTGCGCTAAAACAATCATACCGAACGTTGCTGGCAACATTACAAACACAAAAAGTTGTAAATTATTACTAATCAAACGCGCTAACTCACGGTGATTTTTTAAGGTGACCGCTTCTGTAATCAACGGTAATCCAGTAGCCGAAATCGAAGTCGCTAAAGCCACGACAATCATGGTTAATTTGTCCGGATTGGCATTAAAAATACCGAAAAGCTCTCGTAATTGGGTATCTGAATAATCCGTAAACAAACGCATAAAGTTTGAGAAAGTAAACTGATCGACAAGTTTAAAGACAGTCACTCCTGAGCCAACTACGATAAAAGGAATCGCCTCTTTAAAAGTTTCAATCAATAACTCTTTTGGAGCAATTTCATGTTCATTGGCGCTGTGTTCTTCTAAATAATCAAATAATGGTTTTTGTTTGTACATGTAATAACCTAAAACCGCAAAACTTGCGAGCATCCCAATAAATGCCGCAAAAGTGGCTTGGGTCACCGCTGTAACGTAATTACCTTCAAAGACTTTCATGATAATAAAAGCAGTTAATAACATGTAAAAAACTCGTGCTACTTGTTCAACAATTTGTGATAAAGCAAAGGGCATCATTTCTTGATTTCCTTGGAAATAACCGCGAATGACACTCATGCTTGGGAAAACTAAAACGGCTAAACTTAATGAACGCATTGTTGGAACTAATTCAGGTCCTCCGCCAGACAAAGCTGCTAATGCCGGAGATGCCAAATACATCACAATAGCAAAAACCACACCTAAGCCACCCATTAGTTGTAAGGCACGATAAAAGAGCTGTCGACTAATTTTATATTCGTTCAATGAATTATAATGCGAGGTCTGCTTGGCAATCGCACCTGGAATTCCGGCGGTAGAGATCATTAGGAATAAGGCATAAATCGTATACCCCATTGAAAACAAACTGTTCGCTTCGTTTCCGTGCTCGCCCATCCAAGCGTACCAGGGGATGATGTAAATCGCCCCTAACATGCGGGAGATAATATTACTAGCTGTCATCCAAGCTGAGCCTTTGACCATTTTTTCTTGGTTCGTCAGGATTGGTTGATCAACTGAATTTGGTTGATTGATCATTTTGTCCTCCAATATTCTTTGAGTATGCTTTCTTTATTTTAATTGTTCATCTTGGGATATGCAACGACTTTCTCGAAGAATTATCCTATTTTAACATTTCTCATGGATTTTCTCACGCTAACGAGATGGTTTTTTTAAAAGAAAAATAATGCTATAATGACATCAGTTTTGAAATTTCGTTGAAACGTTTGGAGGCAAAAAAAGTGACGATTTCATTATTCGCAATTCGCGATTGCTTAGAAAAAGAAGATTTATTAAAAGAATTTATTTCACCAGAAGGCTGGCACTTGACCCTTTCCGACACGTTAGGTCAACGAGAAGTAACGGCTCTTTCTTACGATTCGAGAGACGTAACAGCAGAAACACTCTTTTTTTGTAAAGGATTAAACTTTAAAGAAATCTATTTAGAAAATGCTGTAAAAGACGGCCTAGAAATCTATGTTTCTGAGGTGCCTTATGAGGTTCCGGCGCAACTAGGAATTATCGTGACTGACATTAAAAAAGCAATGGCTGTGTTAAGCATGGCTTTTTATGATTATCCACAAAATAAATTAAAACTGATTGGCTTTACTGGAACCAAGGGTAAAACAACAGCGGCTTATTTCACCAAATATATTTTAGATGTTGCTACACAACAAAAAACAGCCTTGCTTTCTACCATGAATTCGACATTAGATGGCAAAACATTCTTTAAATCTGCCTTGACTACACCCGAATCTTTGGACTTGTATCGAATGATGGCAACCGCTGTTGCTAACGGGATGACTCATTTTATTATGGAAGTTTCTTCCCAAGCCTACAAAACTAATCGTGTCTACAAGCTATTTTTTGATGTCGGCATTTTTTTAAACATTACCCCCGACCATATCAGTCCAATTGAACATCCAACCTTTGACGATTACTTTTATTGCAAACGTCAATTGATTACACATTCTAAAGTCATTGTGTTGAATCACGAAGCTGATTATTTTCCATTACTTAAAGAAACTGCACAACAGCAAAAAGTCCCAGCCATTGTCTATGGCAGTCAGCCGGCTCCAGAAGTTGACTATTCATTCGCTGTTTCTTCAGAGGATTCCTTACGTTTTATCGTTGAAAGTCCTGCAGATGCGTTAGGATTGGCCGGCTCTTATCACCTTCGTTTAGGTGGTGATTTTAACAAAGGTAATGCGTTAAGTGCGGCGATTGCTAGTGTCCTTGTGGGAGCTTCAAAAGAAGAGTGCCAACAAGGGATCACAGCAACCACCGTCCCTGGCCGGATGGAATCTTTAACGAATACCAACGGTGCAACCGTCTATGTTGATTACGCTCATAACTATGACAGTTTGAAGAATCTTTTAACCTTTGTCCGTGAAGAACATCCTGATGGCCGCTTAATTGTTCTTGTCGGTAGCACGGGAGACAAAGCGATTTCTCGCCGCAAAGACTTTGGTACGGTTCTTTCTGAATTGGCTGATGTTGCAGTCCTAACAACCGATGACCCAGCCAGTGAAGATCCAGCAAAAATTTGCCAAGAAATTCAAGCCCATATTACCAAAGAAATGCCTGTTTACACCGTTTTAGATCGTGGCGAAGCAATTGCTCACGCATTATCTTTAAGCACAACGGCTGATGATGCGATTGTCTTAGCTGGTAAAGGCGCCGACCTTTATCAAAAAGTAAACGGCGTAGATGAACCTTACGCAGGAGACTTTGCACTTGCGGAAGCTTTCATTAATAAAAAGAACTAAATTATTTAAACACACATAAAAAAACAAGCTGCAACCTTTGCTGATAAGTGGTTGCAGCTTGTTTTTTAAAGCACTTCTTTTATTTTCGTTACTTCTTCTTCTGATAAGCCATGACCGCCATCAACGAGCAAAAAGTCAACTGGAAAATGTTTCTTTAATTGATTAGCTAAAGAAAGAACTTGTCCCGGAATACTCAACTCATCCTGAGCCCCTGTTGTGACAATCACTTTTGTCGCAAACTCACCAGATACATATTGATAGCCTAAATTGCTTGGATGCAGTAAAATAACAGTGTTAGCAATAGTCGGGTTCTTTTCTAATAGGCCTAAAATAAAATTGGCACCGTTAGAGTACCCTATAAAAATAACTTCATCGTATAACTTTTGCGGTTGCCAAACTTCTTCTAGAAACGCCGTCACTCGCTCATCAAAGTTAGCACGAGGTAATGCTCCATTGACTAATGGCGCAAAAAAGCGTCGCTGTTCGCCTACACCTTCTGTCCCTAAGTAACTTAGAACACTCGCTTCTGGGTAAAGGGTTGCGATGGTCGTTAATAATTGATATTCATTGCCACCAGTACCATGAAAAGCGACAACTAATTGATTAGGTTTCGACCCTTTTTGAAAAAATTGTTTCATTTAATAAACCTCCAAGAAAGGAATTTTACTATGTATGCACAAATTCATCACATCTCTATTTTAAATCGATTGATAAAGCCTACATTTGACTTCTATCATAATACACTGGGATTAAAATTACTAATGAAAACGATCAACCAAGATGACCACACCATGTATCACTTGTTTTTCTCAGATAATGAGCAACGAACAGGTACCGAATTAACTTTTTTTGAATTGAATGATGGCCAAGATCAATCCTTTGGGACAAATACGATTGAACGAACTATTTTAAAAGTACCAACGCGCGCCTCTTTGGATTTTTGGGCAGAACGTCTTGAGCAAGCGGGTATCTGCCACTATGGTGTGGAAACATTTAACCAACACCCAATTTTGCGTTTTGAAGCGCCCGATAATACACAAATGGCGCTTGTTCCGTTACGTGAATTTGAAAATGCGGAAGATTATTTTCCAGCTGAGCATGCTGAAATTCCAGTAGAACATGCAATTTTAGGCATTGATGCAATTCAATTACGCGTCCAATATGCCGTAGCTACCAAACAACCTTTAATGGATTATTTACATTGGCATGAAAAAGAAACAGTACCTTTTTTTGAAACTGCGCATGAAGTAACCGTTCTGGAAAATCATCATCCACAGTTTTATCAAGAGGCGCACATCATTGATGACCGTACCAATCCGCTTGCCATTGAAGGAATTGGTGGCGTTCATCACGTCGCCTTTGGGGTGGAAGATACGCAAGAATTAACGCAAGTTGATAGCCTGTTAGAGGAAAAGAATTTTACAAACTCAGGAATTAAAGACCGCGAATTTTTCAAATCATTGTATTTTAGAGAACCGAACCACTTGTTATTTGAAGTAGCCACACAAAAAGGCCTGCTAGATGCCGAAGCCTATGAAAATCAAAGCTCAAACTTTGATGAAATCTCCCTTTATTTGCCTCACTTTTTGGCAGATCAAAGAGAACGAATCGAAGCGATTTTAGCACAACAACGCCATAAGTAAACAAAAATAGCGGTTAGGACCGCTATTTTTGTTTTTTAATATCCTATTATTGCCCTTTTTTGAAAAAAAGGAGTACACTAATAGTAGATGAACTGCGCAAGGAGGTGAGTACATGTTATCTAAGGAAGAAGTTCTACACTTATTGAACGAAGCAAAAAAAGAAGTCGATCGTTTAGAAACAAACCGCCAAGAAGATTTAGGTAATTCAATCAACTATATTGAAAATGAATTACAGCTCCAACGTGTCTTATCTCAAGTGGAAGCTTATGAAAAAGTACTTGGTTAATTGATTACGCATTAAATGAGAGAGGAGCAACCAGATTCAGGTGAATGAATCTGGTTGCTCCTCTCTCATTTTTTACTAGACTAATTCGTAAGCAAGTTCTCGTGCAATAATTTTTGCGGTTGTTTCAGCGATTTCTCCAGTAAAGCCAATGCATTGTTCCATATGTTCAGGTGAACCCATCGTCATTTTACTTGTCAAAATACTGCAGCAAACCACTCGATGCTTTTGTCGAAAACTTTGATGCAATTCGTTGGCTAAAGCCATCGTTTTATTTACTTGTTCTCCTTTGGCTTCTGTCCGACCAAAAAAGTAGCCCAGACACATAACTCCGCCTGAAAGAGCACCACGAATACACTTCGCTCCTCCAACACCTACAGGAAACCCAGAAGCCATGGCCACAGCTTCAATGGGAATCTCCGCATCGAAGTGTTGCCGAATGGTCGCCACAATCGCTTCCGAGCAATAAAAATCACCGTTACGATAATAGGCTTCCGCTTCTTCCCTGATTGCTTGTAAACAAATTCTCTTTTTCAAAATTCCCTCCATTCTGTATCCGCTTTCATTTTATGAATAAAAGGACGCCAAGCATCCCTTTATTTTATAGATTTTCTGCAGAGGTAAATACTTCTGACACATCATCATCGTCTTCTAACTTGTCAACCAAGCGCTCTAATTGTGCTTTTTGTTCATCGTTCAAGGTTAGTAAGGTTTGCGGAACCATTGTTAATTCAGCTTGTGCTAATGAATAACCTGCTTGTTCTAAAGCATCGCGAACCGCTGTAAAATCTTCTGGTGCTGTGTAAATTTCAAATACTTCTGGTGATGTTTCTAAATCCTCGCCGCCTGCTTCCAAAACGACTTCTAGCATGTCGTCTTCCTCAATTGCATGATCTTCTCGCTTAATGACAATATAGCCTTTACGATCAAACATATAATTCACCGAACCCGTTTCACCTAAAGAGCCACCATTTCGAGTAAACGCGACGCGAACATTGGTGGCCGTTCGGTTGCGGTTATCTGTTAGTGCATGAACTAAAACTGCCACGCCACCTGGCCCGTATCCTTCATAAGTTACCTCGTCATAATGTTCCCCTTCACCAGCACTACTGGCTTTTTTTATGGCGCGCGCAATATTATCATTGGGCATATTGGCTGACTTAGCTTTATCGACTGCTAAACGTAAAGCAGGATTCATTGCGGGGTCAGGGCCACCTGCTTTTGCCGCCATATAGATTTCCCTTGAAACTTTTTGGAAAATTTTCCCACGTTTGGCATCTTGCGCATTTTTACGCCCTTGAATGTTGCTCCATTTGCTGTGTCCTGACATCCTTGATTCCTCCTGACTTTTCGTTACTATTCTCCTTTATTCTACTCTTCTTTTCAGTTAGGAACAAGCGCTACCAAAAAAAGACCCTCGCTTATCCACCTTTCTGACGAATAAACGAAGCTCTTCTAAATTAGCGTCTTCTTTTTTTATTTTTCTTCAAACCATGAACCACCAAACAAATAACGATGGCTGTCAAAGCACCCATGGCATCCAACATAACATCTTGAAAAAGAGGGGTTCTTCCGCCTGTGATCATTTGATGAAATTCATCTAAACCTGCATAGCCAGTAGCAGCTAGCCAGGAAACAACAGCTGTTAAAAATAGGCCTTTGATTCTTGGCACTAATCCAATAAACCAACTACCACCTAATAGAAAATACGTACCAAAATGGGCTCCCTTACGAATAAAAAATTCAACAAATTTACTATAACCACTAGCTTGAATGCTCACTTCACTGCCAGCATATTGAAAAGAAATATTTTTTAATTGTTCTTCAAAAGGATGACTGCTCAGAAGTTTATCTAAAAGACCAACTTGTGATTGCTGTTCATACGTCTGTGATGAACTGAAAAATAAAATGGCCATAATAACAAACGCAATGACTAAATATAAATTACTATCTTTCAAATAATTTTTCATATAATCCTCTTTTCTTGGTTTCAAGTTGCCCCGTGCCTGCCACGGAAAATTCTTTTTTATTATAGTCGGTTTCGAGGGAAAAAGAAACAACTTCTCTTAGGTCTTATGATATACTGAAAAGAAAAAAATGAAAGAAGGATTGGATATGACCTATTCTATTACATGGGATTTAGACAGTATTTTCCCCAATGGGAGCGAGTCCAAAGAACTTAGCCAACGAATGACTCAATTAACCGAACAAACAAAAGAGTACCATCAATTAATCACA
Source organism: Enterococcus sp. AZ011 (assembly GCF_050548355.1). NCBI lineage: Bacteria > Bacillati > Bacillota > Bacilli > Lactobacillales > Enterococcaceae > Enterococcus > Enterococcus sp. AZ011. The sequence continues at coordinate 418,371 of NZ_CP172959.1, read as the reverse complement.
GAATGGACACCAGAAAGTGCCCAAGGCAAAGAACAATTTGCTGAAATCTTAACGTTACAAGGGAAAATCTCAAATGGCTTTTCACAATGTAATAGTTTTTTAACTGCTTTAATTTCTGCTAATACTAATGATACCAAGGCCAAAATTTTATCAGGCGATTTATACAATCTGTTGCCAGCGATTCAATTAGCTGAAACCATTTTTACTAAAAAAATCACCGAGATTTCAGCAGAACATTGGCAAGCCCTGTTAGCCGAAGAACCGTTCAAAACAATGGCTTTTCGCTTAAATGAATTACGCCGCGATGGAAAAAAACTGCTTTCCGAACAAGAAGAAAATATCATCAATACGCTTTCTCTAGATGGGTTAAATGCTTGGAGTACACATTACGATACGATTGTTGCTTCCATTGTGATTCCTTTTGAAGAAAAAGATGGCTCTGTGACAGAACTATCTGCAGGCCAAGCCTTTAACCGCATGATGGGAGATCCTGACAAAGAGGTTCGTCAACGTTTGTTTACAGCCTGGGAGAAAGCTTGGAGTGGCAAAGCTTCAATTTTAGCAGACACCCTAAATCACTTAGATGGGTTCCGTTTATCTGATTACAAATTGCATGGCACTACAGATTATTTAGAAAATCCCTTAAACTATAATCGAATGAGTCAAGAAACATTAACGGTTATGTGGGAAACCATCCAAAAAAATAAACAACCATTCGTCGACTTTCTAACGCGCAAAGCGCAATTATTCGGCAAAGAAAAAATGGATTGGCAAGACCAAGATGCACCAATTATTTTAGGTGATTTAGAAGAAAAAACGTATTCCTTTGATCAAGCCGCTTCCTTTATTTTAGAAAATTTCCGTAAATTCAGTCCGAAAATGGCTGATTTTGCCCAGATGGCTTTTGAAAAAAGTTGGATTGAAGCTGAAGATCGTCCAGGCAAACGTCCTGGGGGTTATTGTACAGAATTACCTGAAACACAAGAGTCGCGGATTTTCATGACCTTTGGCAATTCAATCAACGAAGTAGCTACTTTAGCCCATGAATTAGGTCACGCTTTCCATAGTAGCGTGATGTGGGATTTACCTTCATTGAATCGAGAGTATGCCATGAACGTAGCAGAAACGGCTAGTACCTTTGCAGAATTGATTGTTGCTGACGCCACCTTAAAAGAGGCCAAATCAGACGTTGAAAAGATTAACCTTTTAGACACAAAAATGCAAAATGCCATTGCCATGTTTATGAACATTCATGCGCGTTTTATCTTTGAAAATAATTTTTATCAAGCGCGCCAAAAAGGTTTAGTAGCGGAAGAAGATATTACTGAATTAATGTTAGCGGCGCAAAAAGAAAGCTACAAAGATAGTCTTGGCAGTTATCATCCTCATTTCTGGGCGAGCAAATTGCACTTCTTTATTGATGATGTGCCTTTCTATAATTTCCCATATACTTTTGGCTATCTATTCAGCATGGGTATCTATGCGTATGCCAATCAACAAGGCAGCTCTTTTGAAGACCAATACATTGCGTTATTAAGAGACACTGCTTCGATGACAAGCGAAGAATTAGCGAAAAAACATTTAAATGTTGACTTAACAAAACCTGATTTCTGGCAAGCCGGCATTGATCAAGTCCTAAAAGATGTGGAACAATTCATGACTTTAACTGAAAACTATGTAAACTAAGCAAAAAAGAAGCAGTAACCAACATCAGGTTACTGCTTCTCTTTTTTTCAAATAGTTTCGATATGCAAGGTAGCCCACAAGCATTAGTCCAAACGTAACAAATTCAACTACGGGCATGGCTAGCCAAACACCGGTTAATCCTAGTAATTTCACCAAAATAAATAAAACTGGCACAATTAAAAAGAATCCACGCAAAGAGGAAATCATTAGCGCCATTTTCGGTTTACGAACTGCCGAAAAGTAATAAATCCCCATAAAATTCAATCCTGTAAACAAGAAGGAAATCGCATATAAGCGGATGGTTGTCCTAGCAATTTGCGCCAACTGGTCGTTCCCTTCGCTATTAAAGACCTCAATAATTTGTCCCGTAAACACTTGGCTGATTAAAAAGAACAGGAAGCCGGCGACCAAGTACGTAATAAAGCTAAGTTTAACAAATTTACGCAACACCTTCGTTTCCCCTAAACCATAATATCTGCTGAGTAATGGTTGCGCCCCTTGCCCAATCCCTGTAAAAATGGCAATCACAATAATATTGAGGTTGGCAACAATCGCATAAGCTGAAATCGCCACATGACCAACTAAGTTTAACAAAACAATATTAAATAAAAACATGACAAAGGCCGAAGAAAATTCATTTAAAAAGGAAGAAAAACCAATCGACATAATTTCTCGAACATCCTGAAATTTCACTTTAAACTTTTCAAAACGTAAAACTCGTTGCGGCGACCACTTATGCAACGTAATCAGGATTAAGCTTGTTAACGGTGACATCACCGTTGCAATGGCCGCGCCTGCCATGCCCCACCCAAATTGATAAATAAAGACATAATCCAAAATAATATTGACAATTCCCCCACTGACAAAAGCAATCGTTGCCAAACGAGGATTATGGTCATTTCTTAAAAAAGTAATCAGGCAATTGTTTAAAATAAATAATAATGAACAGCTAAGGTAAATCATATAATATTCCTTTGCCAAACCAAACAAGACACCGGTCCCCTGAAGTCCCCGAATAATTTGATCGGAAAAAATCAAGCTCGCTAAAGTAAAGAGACTCCCTATAACGAAAACTAACCCAATCGTTAAACTAAAATACTGATTAGCTTTTTTGATTTCTTTTTGCGCAACCGTGGTCGAAAACAACGTAGCGCCGCCAACGCCAAACATCCAACCTAATCCATTAATAATATTAACGAGTGGTAAGACAATGTTAAGCCCCGCCAACGCCTCGGTGCCGATCCCATTTGCAATGAAAAATGTGTCCGCCAAAATAAAAATTGATTGCGCCGCCATACTTAAAATTCCTAACAGAACATTTTTATAAAACAACGCAGTAAAATGGTTTTGCTGTGTTTGCTCCATACCCAAATCTCCTTCTAACAAAAAAAGGACTCATTCTTTTTGCTTCAAGGCTTACGCAAAAATCAGAATCCTTCAATTATTCAACCCAGCGATTAAATAATCTGTCTATTTATTGATACTTCTAGGGTAGCATTCTCTCTTCGAAAAAACAACCATCCTTCTATTTTTCTCATTTTAAACTTTCTTAAGCAGTTGCAGTTGTTTTTGAACCACTTGCCAATCTTCTTTCACGACTTCTTTTAAACGATAATTATAAAAGACAGCCGCTGGATGGAAGAGTGGAATGATTTGATAGGTTTTCTGCGTCCAATGATAGTTTTGTGATTGCTCATCAAATGTTTGAATGGGCGACTGAATGACCGTTCCGTGCACTGCAGTGATTGTTGGCTTTGGTCCTAAAAGTCGTTGCAACCCAATATTCCCCAGTGTCAAAATTAGTTCAGGTTGGCAAACAGCGATTTCCCAATCAAGCAAAGGCGCAAAAATTTTGATTTCTTCTTTGGTTGGCGTTCGATTAGGAAATTTGGTTACTCTTTCTCCCGTTTTTGCAATCTGCTTCGTTTTCACAGAAAAAGGTCGACTCCTAACCGCACTGGTGATATACACCGTTTCACGACTTAAGCCAACTTGTTGTAATTGTTCCATCAACAATTGACCTGAACGCCCTATAAATGGTACGTTTTCTTTAATTTCTTCTTTTCCAGGGGCTTCCCCAATCAGCATCACTTTTGGCTGTTGCGGACCTTGCCCTTCCACAAAACCTTCTAATGGTAAGTCTTTCGCTTTAGCTAAAACTGCTTGTTTCAGATGTTCAGGATAGTGCATTTACCATCACGCCTCTCTTCTGGTGTTCTTCCTTTGCTATATTGATTATAAATAAGGCCCAAAAGAAACTCAAAAAAGGAGCCTACTCATTTAGGAGCTGGTTTTTCTACACACAAAGCTTTGTCTTTAGCTAGATAAAAAGGCCGTAAGTAACAAACTAAATTAGACATTGGTAAAACCTCCGTTGGTAAGTCAATCTTCAATGTCTCTTTTAAATAGGCTCTGCGTGTCGCAATCCGTTGCCACATGTCTGGATAAGTTTGCTGAATCTCTTTTTGCAATGTTTCATCAGCCAAAGCCACACATTCTTCTGCACTCACCCCTGTATAACCAGGTACAGAAGGAATAATATCCACTTGAAAGAGCATGCCACTTTCCAAGCGAATGGCTGAATCTGGATAAATAGGCGACGACATCCATTCATCATCCGAAACTAAATGCCCAGGATTCAAATGCCAGTGATAGATTTCTTTTGGTAACTGTTCTTCAATCGCTTGGTACATTTCTCGCCCTAACAGTCCGATTCGAATGGTTTCAAGCCAGTGAACGACAGCTTGAAAATAGGGTTTTGCTACGCGCTCTAAATAATCACGTTGCGCTTCTGGCAATTGCTGCTCGTTTTCAATAACAAAACCTGTTCGGCTAGACAAGCCGCCTTTGTAGCCTGTAGTTAATGATAAGGCATCACCTAACTGAATTTCTTTGGCAGTCGGATACATGTTTGCATATTCAAAACGTTGACCAGTTGCCGCAATGGTTACTACCGTCGGCGTTTGACCTTCATCATTTAACAAAGCCCCAATGTCCGTTTCACGCTGTCCTACTTCAATTGCATTTAAGGCCTTTAACATACTGCGAGAAGCCAAATTCGCCCCATATTCATAGTGCGCCAATTCGTTAGCATTATTTGTTGTGCGGGCCCCCTTTGCTCCAATCAATAAGTGGGTCCCATTTAGTAAACGAGCTTCTTTCGGCAGCGCTTTTTTCAGTGCTTCGACAATAAAATATGGCACATCAAACATAGTAGCAGGTTCTTGCTGTTGTGTCGTAAACATTTTCCAACCAACAATACCTATTTTTTGAGCTGTTTCATCGAGAAGCGTTTCAAAAATCTGCGCCAACTTTTGTTCCCCAGCCATTGGTTGATTCGGTAGCGAAAAAGCTGGATAATGAATTAAATCGGCTGAGATGCGGGCATGTTGGCACAGTTTTAAATTTTCATTACCTAAAATAAGTGTCGCCATACCATCCTTATTTAACACAAGGAGTCCTTCTTCAAACCTCGGAATAAAGCCAGTTAAGTATTCAAAATTACTGCCATGCTCTTTGTCTGCATAGAAGACCAATTGATCGAATTTTTCTGTTTCCATTCGTTGTAATACTTTCTGCTTACGCGCCATCATCGTTTCATTCGTCAAATACGTTGGAAAAACATTCTCAAAAACAGTAGGTTCAGCAATATGTGTATAATTAATTTTTCGCTTCATTATTATCCTCCATTATTCATCTGCGACAATCAACGTTACGCCTGCTTGCGCTAACTGCTCACAGAATTTTTCATCAGGTTGTGTATCTGTCACTAAACAATCAATTTCTGTTAATTCGCAAATTTTAAATAAACCCGTTTTGTTTAATTTCGTTTGGTCTGCTAAGGCAATGACTTGTTTGCCTTGTTGAATCATTCGCCGTTTGACTTGACCTTCTTCTTCTGTGTGAATAAATAATCCTTGTTCAGATAACGCAAACACACCTAATAATGTATAGTCGGGGGCAAATTCCCCAACCTTAGCGACTGTTTCTGCCCCAAACAAAAAGAGTTGTTGTTTATGCAGTTGCCCAGGTAATACTGTAATTTTTGTTTGATCCATTTGCGCTAGAAGTAGCGCATGACTGAGAGAGTTCGTGATCGCGTGAATCGGACTATTTTCCATCGCTCGAATAGCTGCTTCCACCGTGGTTGATGAATCAAAAAAAATGGACGCTTGTTTGGGAATATTTGCCCAAACTTTTTGGGCAATCGCTTGTTTTTTCTCTGGATGCTTCATTATTCGTTGAGCATAATCGTAAATAGTTGCTTCAGACTGCACTGAGATAGCGCCACCATGCGTTCTCTTTAAATGTCCTTCCTTTTCTAAACGAATTAAATCTCGTCGAATAGTATCTTTTGAAACGGAGACTTGCTCCGCTAACGCTTCCATGGAAATACTTTTTTGTTCATTCACTATTTTTTGAATCTTGGCTAAACGTTCTTCAATCAACATGCTTCCTCACCTCTTCTAAGTAAAGATAGCACCTTTTGCATTATTTTGCAAACAAATGCAAAATAATGCAAACAAGACAAAAAAACTAGTCCTTCATTTTCTAACGAAGGGCTAGTTTGAGAGTGGTTTTAATAGGTAAATTGAATAATCATGCCGCTAGGATCTTCTAACGCAAGTAAATGATCTTTGGCAATAAAATGTAACTTTGCTTCTTCCGCATTGGCTTGGACAATCTCTAAATCTGCCGCAGTTGGTAAACGGAAGGTGTAATTTTCTAAGCCAAATTGATTTTCTTGAATCGTTGGCAGCTGTTTGCCGCTCCATGTATTTGTCCCAATATGATGATGGTACTGACCCGCTGCAAAAAACTTCGCTTGTTGACCAAAGTTAGACTTTAAGCCAAACCCTAAATTTTTATAGAACGTTTCAGTGGTATCTAAATCGGCCACTTTCAAATGAATGTGCCCAATTTTAGAACCTTCGGAAATTCCTAGCCAGTGACCGTCAGCTTCTGCAGCTAAACTATCACCGTCTAATTCTTCTGTCACACCGATAATTTCACCATTTGGACGAATATCCCAGACTTCTTCTGGTTTATCCCAATAAATTTCGATGCCATTATTTTCTGGATCACTTAAGTAAAGGGCTTCACTATAGCCATGATCTGCTGCGCCAATTTGCACATTTTCCTGCAAAAGCCACAGCAACATATTGCCTAAATCTTTGCGGGTTGGTAGCAGGAAAGCAATATGGTACAAGCCAGTGGTACCCTGATTTTCTTCCCCAGCTGTTAGTTCTTTTAAGACAAGAATTGCATCGTTGGTGCCTTGTGGCGCTAGCCAAGCACGTCCCTCTCCTTGTTTTAAAAGTTTTAAGCCAATTGTTTTCGTATAAAAGTTTACCATTTTATCTAAATCAGCCACTTTCAAAGTGACTTGTTGAATCCCAATATTACTTGGTAATGCTTGAACCATTTGCTTTCACTCCTTTCCTCTTCATTTTACTAAAGCAATGATTTAGTTGAATTCTTTAAAACGAGCACTATCTTCCATGTATTCTTTTTCGCCAGCTGGCGCTTCAATGGAACCAATAACCATTTGTGCACGTAAATTCCAGTTTGCAGGAATTGACCATTCTGCAGCAACCGCTTCGTCAATGACTGGGTTGTAGTGTTGTAAGTTTGCGCCGATATTTTCTTGCGCTAAGGCAGTCCAAACGTTCGCTTGTGTTAAACCAGTTGCTTGTTCAGACCAAACAGGGAAGTTATCCGCATATAATGGGAAGCTATCTTGTAAGTTTTTCACGATATCTGTATCTTCAAAGAATAAAATTGTGCCCGCACCAGCTGCAAAACCTTGTAATTTAGCTTGTGTGTTTGGAAATGCTTCTGCTGGAGTTAATGGTTTTAAGGCATCTTCAGTCATTGCCCATAATTTTTTGTGAGCATCGCCGAATAAGAACACAACACGTTGTGTTTGAGAGTTAAAAGCTGTTGGACTTTCTCTAACAACTTCTTTTACTAAAGCAGTTACTTCTTCTTTTGAAATTGGTAAGTTTTCTCCTAAAGCATAGATTGAACGACGGTTTTTCATCATTTCAGTAAATTTTGACATAATATGTTCATCCTTTCGAATTTCCTCAGTAAATTCATTTAATTTTGTTTACATGCTTACTATACTACCTTACTAAAAGTAAGTAAAGCTTTTTGTCTTACTTTTTGTAAGTTTTTTTATTTTTTAGTGAAAAACCTTATTCTACCAAAGAAAAAACAACCAGCTTTTTTCTAAGAAAAAGAAAAATCTGGTTGTCGATTAATAAATGTAGAAGTCAATTGAATCGTTTTCGGCCGTTTTTCTTGAAATAAATGTGTGGCTTTTTCCCCTAATTCCATTAATGGATGACAGATTGTTGAAAAATTTAAAATTTCACTTAATAAAGTTTGTTCCTGTCCCACTAAAAAGAGTGGTCTTTCAATAACGGCTTGAATCCCTGCGGCAATTTCATCACCGTTGGTCACAACCGCTTGGAGCGTTGGATCTTGCCCACAGTGACGTCCTACTTCACACCCATCTTCATAGGTTAAACAGTCCTTAAATAACCGATTTTCAGGAATCGCTCCATAAATTTCCTGATATGCGTCAACTAAATAGCGTGCGCTTGTACTTTTTTCTGGTGCACGGTTAATCGTAATTGCCACTTCACTACATCCTTGTTGTTTCAATGCTTGGAAGACCCGCCGATAAACGGTTAAACGATCGATATAGATACTAGCATAACTAGGGTCTTCTATTTTTTCACAAAAAACAACTTGCTCTTTATATGGAGCAAACACACTTAAAGGATTTGCCTTTGACAAAACAATCATGCCATCAAACGCACCCGTGGCCATTTTTTCCAAGTAACTTTTTTCAACTTCTTTATCATAATCCGTTGGTAATAAACTGACCATCATCCCTTGTTGAAATGCTTGGTGGATAATCCCACTTAAAATAGCATCAAAATAAGGTTGATTCGTATAAGGAACCATGACACCTAATGTATTACTTTTCCCAAAGCTAAGATTTCTCGCTAATATATTGGGCTTATAGCCCAACTCATCGATAATTGCTTGGATTTTCAGTCGTTTTTCTTCAGAAACATAAGGATGATGATTAATCACACGCGAAACAGTCGTAACTGAAGATCCTGAAAGGCGCGCAATTTCTCGAATTGTTGTCATACTTTCACCTCATTACTTTACAAAATTGAGTTAAATAAGGCACAATCCCTGTCCCGTAATCAACAAAACGATAAAAGGTCTCCTGCCAAGCAAAAGAAATTTCCTGAATATCCTCCTGCTGTGTCAAGTGCCACTCCGTTATCTGATGGTACGGAATTTCTTGATGCCAAATCTTATAGTATTTTTTGGGACTATTTAACTGCAGACTTTTGGCCGTCGTAGTCACCGAGACAAAATAGTAATCCATACCAAGTCTATCGCTTATCTCCACTATAACATTCATTTTCATGCCCTCCAATATTTTGATACACCTAGCTTACCTTATGAAACGCGTACCAGAGCAAGAGGAAAAATAAAAAAAGTGAGACCATGTTATACTAGATGTATCATATAAAAGCAAAGGATGAGTGCAATGGAAACTGTTACAGTAGCAACAAAAAGCGACTTACTAACAAATTTGAACAAGCAAACAGATGAAATCATTATCTCGGGGGCACTTGCACAAGAAATTTACCACTTAAAAAAACAACAATTAACCGAAACGGAAGAAATGGGCTTTTTAGTGGGCAGCCAAGGTGCTGGCTCATTTTTAACCTATTTAATCGAGAAGTTATCCTATATAAATTCGGCGCTATCGCCAGAAGAACAAAAAATTGAACATGCGATTTTGCGTTTGTATGTTATTAAAAAATTAACTCCAGAAACTACTTTATTACGTCTAAAACAGTTAGATTATTAAAATTTTATTTAATCAAGATAGACCAATTCCCCGCGTACAACGAGTCCCTTTCATTAATCACTTGATATAATTACCTTTATTCAAGTTCCCACCATTGTCATTATCGATTAACCAATGGTATATTAGAAGTAACAGATAAGTCATTTTATTTGAAAAAGTGTTTGGGAAATGTTTGGGGAGGAATGTTTATGTGTCAACCGCAGGAAAAAAAGAAAGAAATTTCTGTTGCTAAGTTACGTTATCGTTTTGAAGTACCAATGATTATCATTGGTTTTGTTTTATTGTTTTTCGCATTGGGGTTAGTTGCCTTATTGATATTGAGTGATTTGCCGATTCCTGACTGGTTATTAATTGTCTTAATTGCACCAATTGCGCCAGTCATTGCTTTTTTTACCATTCGTTATATGTACATGGATACTGCTTCTAACGGAGTGGAAATTACAGAAAATCAGTTACCAGAAATTTATTCCTTGTATATTGATTTGGCAAAAGAAATGGGCTTTGGCACTAAAAAATTAAGGATGCCACGTCTTTATTTAATCAACGGGAATGGTGTCTTAAACGCTTTTGCGGCAAAATGCTCTTTACACAGACGCTATGTTGTCATTCACAGTGATTTGTTGGATATCGCGTACAATACAGGCGATTTTTCGCTGATTCGCTTTATTTTGGCACACGAGCTAGGACACCATAAATGTGGGCACACTAATTTATGGCGACTAATGTTATCCATTATTTTGAAACCAGTTGCGTTAGATAAAAGTTTTACAAGAACGCAAGAATATACCGCTGATCGCGCAGGTTTATACTACGCCGAAGAAGGTGCTTTAAGTATGATTTATTTATTTTCAGGAAAATACATGGGCAGTCGTGTGGATTTAGAAGAATACTTTCACAGTATTGATTTACATGATGATACCATCTGGCTTAAATTGAGTAACTTCTTATCCGATCATCCTGTTGGCTTCCGTCGAATGCAAACATTGAAAAAAGCCAAAGATACTGGCAATTGGGACGTTCATGGGAAATTTTTCTAGCAAGAGCCAACCATCATTAAATAAATGAACAAATTCTTCTTTGGTGATATTTACAAAGTAGTCTTCAAAGTTAAACGCTGCTAATGCTTGCCAAATTGATGAATACTGATAGTCCACACCTAATAAAGCTGCAACGATTTCCGTTGTTTCTTTTTTGGCAAAATAATCACCATAAATCGTTAACTCAATTATTTTACCTTTTTCAACAGTCAAACGTGCATCCACGATGCCGCCTTTAAACTTTTCTTCTTTTTTGATCGTAAATTTAGGCGCTTCACCAAAAATCCAAGCTTCATTGCCATACACTTCAGCGACCAATTTCCTAATTTCCTGTTGATCTGCTTTGGTTAGGACATATTCTTTCTCCGCAATTTCAGTTAGAGATTCGACATCAAAGAGCTCCATCAGTAAACGATTGCGAAATTCCTCAATGGTTAATTGTTGATATTTTTCGTCTAAGTACGGCCGTAAATTGGTTACGCGTCCCCGAACAGATTTTGTCCCTTTTGATTCAATTTTTTTCTTAGAAACAGTTAAAACACGTTGAACTTCTGCCAAATCAACATCATACATCAAGGTACCATGAGTATACATCTTCCCCTTTTTTGTATACATGGCATTGCCAGAAAATTTTTTCCCATCAATTAATAAATCATTGCGACCGCTAATCTCGGCCCCCGTTGCGCCCATTTTATGTAATGCTTCAATAATTGGTTTAGTGAACGCTTTAAAATCCCCAAAAGCTTGATGTCCTTCCTGAACAACAAAACTAAAGCTGACATTCCCGAGATCATCATAAACAGCACCACCGCCCGATAAACGGCGAGTAATAACGATTCCCTTCTCTCTAGCATAAGCTAAGTCAATTTCTTCATAAGCATTTTGATTTCGGCCTAAAATAACACAGGGTTCCTGAATATAAAACAACACTAAGGGCTCTTCAAAAGAGAGAGTGTTTAATAGATAATCTTCCGTTGCTAAATTTTCACGAATATCTCGTGACTGCATTATGACATAACGCATAAGGTCGCCCCACTTCTTTTTCTTCTAGTGTATCACTTTCTTTCAAAATTGGTTCACTAAACGTCTTCTCTGGCCATTCTCAAAAGCGGATGATCAACAAAAAAACGAACGTGGGACAACAATCACTTTGGATGTTTGTTCCACGCTCAAAATCTAATAAACAGCAATTGCAGAACTGTTTAGCTTTTTAATCTAACCAAGTTACTACTTCTGAAACATCTCGTCGGACTGTTTCAAAGCCGGGTGTTTGAGCTTTGCCAATCGGAATAATCAGTCCGTTCACTAAATGATCCTCAATATTAAATAACTTGCGAACAGCTTCTGTTTCAAAACCAGACATCGCCACAGTATCATAGCCTCGATCTTTTGCAGAAAGCATCAGCTGCATCGCAACTAAGCCTTGGTCTAACATTAGCCACTCTCTTTTTTGTTCTTCGCTAACATCATAGTACCAAGAAACATTTTCATTAATTCCTTGACGAATTTCTTCCGTCATCGTTCCTTGTGCGACAGCTTTAGCACTGATTTCATCTGCATTGGCCACTGTATAAGCAGTCAAATCACCTAATAAAATAATCACCGCCGCTGCCCCTTTAACTGCTGGTTGTTGCATCGAAACTTCGTAAAGGGCCTCTTTTTGTTCTTTTTCTGTGACAATTAAAAAACGCCATGAATTTAAATTGGTACTATTTGGCGCGAACATCGCTTCCTCAATTATGGCCATTAATTCCTCTTTAGGAATCTCAACATCTGGCATAAAATCCCGAACTGAGCGGCGGCTGCGAACAACATCTTGATACATCATATTTCTTCTTCCTTCCTCTTGCCTTACTTGACATAGTTATTATTACTCACTATGATGGAGAAAAAAAGTACGCACTTTTTATTCACCTAGGAAGAAAAAAGTAACCATTACGTGTCACAAGGAGAAACTATGACAACTGATAAACAAACCAGTATCAACTTAGCCCTTTCCACCATTAACGGCAAATGGAAATTATCATTAATGGATGAATTATTCCAAGGAACCAAGCGCAACGGTGAATTGATGCGTGCGCTCGACGGAATCACTCAGCGCGTCCTGACAGATCGCTTGAGAGAAATGGAAAAAGATGGCCTAGTCCATCGAGAATCCTTTAACGAACTACCCCCGCGTGTGGAATATACGCTCACTCCGGAAGGATATGCTCTTTACGATGCCCTCTCTTCACTTTGCCATTGGGGCGAAACATTTGCACAAAAAAAGGCGAGACTTAACAAATAAGTCTCGTCTTTTTTTATCTATTTTGGGTATTATGGGTAAACTTAAGATATTTTTGAAGTCCTTCTTGAATTGAATAAACGGGCGAAAAACCTAAGCCTTTCAAAGCAGAACTATCTGAAAGAGAATATTTTATATCGCCATCTCGTTCCTTTTGATAAGAAACTGGCAAAGAAAGTCCCACTAATTGGTTCATTTCTTCAATTAATTGATTAAGGGAAATGGCAACTTCGGTACCCACATTATAAACATGTCCCAACGCTTCACTTTTGGTTGCTACTAAATTTAATGCAGTTAGGACATCCTCAATGTAGATAAAGTCACGTGTTTGCTGACCATCTCCAAATATTTGAAATTGGCTCACTTGCCCTTGCTCTAATTGGATATAACGATCCATCAAAATGGACAGGACACCAGAATAGGGTGAAGCAGGATTTTGATTGGGACCATAGACGTTAAAGAAGCGAACTGCGCTCGTGGGTACCCCGTGTAAATGGTATTCATTGAGAACATAACGTTCAGCAGCAAACTTATCAATAGCATAGGGACTCAAAGGGCAAATCACCGAAGTTTCTCTTTTAGGCAACGTTGGCTCTGCACCGTAAACGGCTGCTGACGAAGCAAAAACAAAACGTTTGAGCTTTTTTTGATATTTTTTTATTGATTCCAGTATTTTCAATACACTTAAAAAATTGACCTCATGGGTCTCTAGAGGCTGTGCCACAGAACTTGCCACGCTTGCCACGGCCGCAAGATGAAAGATATACTCAAACGAATGCTTTGAAAGTACTTCGTCCAATAATTGCTGATCCGTCACACTTCCTTTAATAAAAACCAACTGCTCAGTTTGTTGCAAATTTGACACTCGCCCCATGGACAAATCATCAATCACAAAAACTTGATACTGTTGACTATAAAAATTAGCCAAATTAGAACCAATAAAGCCAGCTCCTCCAGTAATTAATAGTTTCTTCACCTCTTTGCTTCCTCTCTTTTTTTTTAATTTAATTCCACTTTTTTCGTGTTATTTTCTCTTTGGAATAAAAAAATGCAATATCGAATGAACACATAACTTACAATAGCCACAGCTAATAAGAGTTCAAAAGTAGACAAAATATTTAACAGACTCGTTAGGCCTACCTTTTCTGCAAATAAAGGTTTAACTTTGACTAATGCTGTCGCAGAAATTACTAATGGGAATGTAAAGGCAGCATAACTTGGATAGAATGTCACTTGCATAATTTTATATAGATTCACTACTACAATCCCATAAATACATTGAGATAAAATTAGCAAGAAAACAACTAATGGCATATACAAATGACCACCCATTGAAATATAGCCAGCTAAACATAACGAACCTGGCGCTGTCATAATCGTCAATAAAGGAATGGTCGATTCAGGCATTTCTTTCGACTTCGTAATTCTCTTGATTAAAATTGGTAACAAGAGTAAATAAAAGAACAACGCTACCCAAAAAACAATTTTTCCCAACTCATTGATAAACAATTGAGAAGTATTAGGAATAACGCCAATGCCGACAAACGTAATAAACCAGCTTGGATAAATATGTTCCAGTTCGATTTTTGTTGGAAAAATATGCACCGCTACAAAATAAATCATTAAAATAAAATGTAAAATCACTGCGCCAATCCACAACACGTTAATCCAAGCAGCATTGGTAAATATCCGATCTAAGAAAACACAGATAACCATTAAAGCCATTGTAAATGTTGGTGATACCGAAGCAATAATTGGATCATCTAAGGTGCTTAATGCATGTTTCATTGTAAAAATAATTTTTAAAATAACTAAAATCATTAAGAGACTGCCAAGTACACAATAAATGGTCCCAATTGTTGCATATCCCAAGGAATAAAGTAAATTCCCCAAAGAAACCATCCCTAAAATTAGTCCGCAAATGGGAATCGGGACTTTCCGCAAGAATTTTTTCGCACTTTCTACCATTATGTAGTCACACTCCGTCTTTATTTATTATTATTGATATTAATCAAAAGTATGTTATTATACTAAATGAAATATTTATATTTGTAAAATAAATATTTGCAATACCAACTATTAAGATAGTAAATAGAAAGAGGCGATTTTATGTTCGAATGGATCAAAACATTTATTGCTGTGTATGAAACCAAAAATTTTAGTACGGCGGCCAAACAATTGTATATTTCTCAGCCAACTGTTTCTTTGCAAATCAAGAAATTAGAGCAACACTTTTCGATCAAGCTGTTCTATCGTAATGGAAAACAATCGGTTATTCCTACCAAAGAAGCTGATTTTTTATATCCAAAAATGCTCTCGATTATTGAAAGCTTAACTACTTCTTTTGCGCAAGCTGCAGAAAAAGAGAATTTTAAAGAAGACTGCATTATAGCCTCTTCAAATACAGTTGCTATTTATTTACTGCCAGATATTATGGAGAGTTTGGTTACCGCTTTTCCACTCATCAACTTTTCGATTCAACTGATGAATTCAAACGAAGTCGTGGATATGGTTCAAAATAATCATGCCCACATTGGACTAATTGAAAAACCCATTGAAACCAAAAATCTACACAAAGAAATTGTTTATGAAGATCAACTAGTTCTAGCAGGAGATGCCGCTTCAAAATTTTGGCTCTTAAGAGAAAAGAACTCTGGCTTACGTTTTTTCAATGAGCTTTATCTCAACGAACACAGCATCAACTTACCAATTATCGAATTAAACAACAACGAAGTCCTGTTACAATTGCTAAAAAATAACATTGGGCAATCAATTGTTTCTCGATTATCTATTTCCGATGAGATCCCTTGGCAACCAATTGATCAGTCCTTTGCTTCTCGAAAAATTTTCATTGTCCAGACCGATCACCATGCCAATACTTCCTTCTCTGAAGTTTATAACCGAATCGTTGAAAAAATTCGTGAACGACAAACCTAAAAAACAGGAGAACGACTTAGCTTTCGCTAAATCGTTTTCCTGTTTTTTATTCATCAGTTTCCTCTACCAATTCAAATTCAAAAGGTTCTAACTCAAATAGTTGGTGTAAAATTTGCTGGGTTTCTTGGAACACTTGTTGTGGCTCTTTACACAAAAGAGTGCTTTGAATGGTCTGTTTTTTTGATTGAAAAAGAATTCTCGTTTCCTCTTCCTTAAATACAACTTGATGAGTTTCCCTTTCAAACACCGTATATTCTTCGAACATTTCCATAACTAATTTTTGACGAAACCCTTCTTTGAGTGCTAATAAAGTTACTAAATCTGCAACGGTTAGCGTTTCTAACGCAATTGTTTCATCTTCTACATGAACAAGATAATTCGTACACTTCACATTCGGACAGGCATTGCAGCCGCCATTAATCAAGTCTGAGGTAGTTGTTATTTTCACCTGTTTCATCTTAATCCTTCTTTCCTACTTTTCGAGAAAAACACAAGGGGTCTCCTCAAAAATATTCAATAAAATATGATTTACTTCTTGAAAGACTTCTTCGTGATTCCGGCATTGTTTTTCCATTACTAAACGCAGATCATTCACAACAAAAGTCAACGTCGTCGCTTGTTGGGAAACATGTATACAACGGTTGCCTTTAACAAAACATTCTGTTTGTTCTTCAATGAATGGTTCTTTTTGATAGCCATATGCTGAAGCGACACATTCCAGGATTTCGTAGATTTCTATTTTTGGAAGTTCATAGCTACAGCTACCGATAACTAGTTGAAAACGGTTCGGCTGTTTTTCATTATTGCTTGCATAATACACTGTTGTCGTTGTCATTTTGCCTCCTTATCTCCTCTATTTTCCTACTCTTATCATAACAAAAAAAGCACGCTTCCCTTATTTAAATTGTTAATAAAGACTATTACAGATTGGTATAACCACACCTAAAAAGTTCGTGATATAATTCACTAAGAAAGAAATATTACAGAAAGAAGAGATGAACGATGAAAGTATTTAACAAAAAAGTCGCAATTATTGGTACTGGTTTTGTTGGCACAAGTATCGCCTATTCCATGATCAACCAAGGGATTGCGAATGAATTAATCTTAGTTGATATTGACAAAGCCAAATCTGAAGGCGAAGCAATTGACTTATTAGATGGTGTGTCTTGGGGTCAAGAAAATGTAAACGTCTGGGCTGGCGACTATCAAGACTGCCAAGATGCCGATATCGTCGTGATTACAGCTGGTGCTAATCAAAAACCTGGGCAAAGTCGTCTAGATTTGGTTTCAATCAATGCAGAAATTATGAAAACAATTGTTAACAATATCATGAAATCTGGTTTTGATGGAATTTTAGTGATTGCCTCAAATCCTGTCGATGTACTGACTTATGTGGCTTGGCAAGCTTCTGGTTTACCTGTTTCAAGAGTAATTGGAACTGGTACAACTTTGGACACAACTCGTTTCCGCAAAGAACTGTCTCAACGTTTAGCGATTGATCCACGCAATGTTCACGGCTATATTATTGGCGAACACGGGGATTCTGAAGTGGCTGTCTGGTCTCATACCATGATTGGTACCAAACCTATTTTAGAAATTGTGGATACGACAGAGCGCTTAACTAGTGACGATTTACCAATCATTTCTGATAAAGTGAAAAATACAGCTTATGAAATTATCGATCGCAAACAAGCGACCTATTATGGGATTGGTATGAGTACTGCACGCATTGTTAAAGCCATTTTAAATAATGAACAAGCTATTTTACCTGTCTCAGCTTACTTAGATGGGCAATATGGGCAACAAGATGTATTTACAGGGATTCCTGCAGTCGTTGGCAATCAAGGTGTGACTGACATTATTGAATTGAATCTGAATGCCGCTGAAAAAGAACTCTTCCAAAAATCAGTGACACAATTAAAACAAGTGATGGCATCGTTACAACCGAACGCTTAGTAATTTTTAACTAAAAATAACACTTCAACTAAATTATTCTCTACCAAAATAGATTCTAATTCCCCTTTATCGTTCTTTTTGGTACCATGAAAGAAGAACTTCAACTAAAGCAGAAATTAGGAGGACAAAAAATGGTAATCCAAGGAGATACGTTAGAAAATAGCGCACGTCGTTTATTGCAAGAACGTGGCGTAACAATGAATGATTTAGCTGAACTTGTGTTATTTTTACAAAAAGATTATATTGACAATTTAACATTAGATACTTGTTTAGAAAGTGTTGATGCCGTGTTAACAAAGCGTGAAGTACACAACGCGATTATTACAGGTGTCCAACTGGATATTCTGGCGGAAGAAAACAAGCTACTTTCACCGTTACAAGAAATTTTAACGGAAGATGAAGGGCTTTATGGCATTGATGAAATTATGGCGCTCTCCATTGTAAATGTTTATGGATCTATCGGTTTTACGAACTATGGGTATATCGACAAGGTAAAACCAGGCATTTTAAAAGAGTTAAATGCGCATGATGGCGAACATGTCCACACATTCTTGGATGATATCGTGGGCGCAATTGCGGCTGCAGCTGCCAGTCGGTTGGCTCACTCACAACCAGATTTAAGTGATATTACTAAATAAAAAACTTGCCTCTTCATTTTTATGAGAAGAGGCAAGTTTTTTATTTGCTGGACTTCTCACAAGCTTTCTACTTAACAGTAATTATTTGCCATGTTATGTTACAGTCAAGAATAAACAGCTAAAGGAGGTTATCTAGAAATGAAAAAATTTTTACGCGTATTTTTAATTTTTATTGGGGTATTCTTTCTTGCAAGTTGCGGTTCAAAAATAGAGACAAAAACCTTTGTAGGTTCGCCACAAGATGGGATTGATTCCACCTTAACCTATACGTACCAAGGAGATAAAGTCTTAACGCAAACGGCTAAAAACATTGTTTCTTATGACAAATTGGGGATTACAAAAGAAGAGGCAAAAACAGCGTTGGAACCCGTTTCTAAACAATATGAGGACATCAAAGGGCTTGATTACAAACTGACCTATGAGGACAAACAAGCCATCGAAAAATTGACGATTAATTATGAAAAACTTGATTATGATAAAGCCAAAAAAGTGGATGGTATCCAGATTGATGGAGATTCTTCTAAGGGAATCAGCATGAAGAAAAGCCAAGAATTGGTGGAGTCACAAGGTTATACAGAACAAAAATAATAAAAAGAAAGCGTGCGCCAATGTCCATTGTCGCACGCTTTCTTTTTATTATTTAAATCGATGTTGCCATCTTCACTGCTTGAATTGGGTCAAAATGGTGGATAGAGTAAACGACTGTACCGGCTTGCCAAACTACTGAGTTGCGATTATAGTCAGTGGTTCCTGCCACGTTCAGTGTGATTTGACCAACGGTATTCGGTGCTGGTAATGTTTCTTGTTCCAAAATGTTGACAACATTTTTCGCTAAATCATCAGGCGATTCCCCATTGATATTTGAGGCCCGTACGACTAAACTCCAATTGCCTTCTTGCCAAGATAAGTAACTAGAACCTGCCGCCCCTTGTTTATACCCAGTAATATTGTAACCTAAATCTACTGGTTGACCGCCATTGTCAATGATTTGGTTCACTGCATTTTTTGCTTCAGCATCAGAGCCATATGTTTTTTTCTCAAAAGAACTAATTGGCGTTAACTGATTAACACGTGCATCATTCACTGGAATCGCTTCTTTTTCTGCATAATATAAAACACGGAAATTGTTTTGATCCGCTTGTGATGTTGTCGCTGCAGTTAAAAAGTTATTCGTTTGACTCGTTAAAATTTCCTGCGGTAAGCCTTGACTAGGAAACATGTTTGCTAGCTGGTTAAGCACTTGCTTGGCTTGGTCATCTGGATTCGCATTTTTCGCTGGTGATTGTTTTTCTGCTGAGCCATTATTTGCCGCTTCCTTCGTAGAAGAAGCTGTTGCTTTCGAATCAGCTGTTGTTGTTCCTGACGGTTTCGCATCACTAGATTTTGTTGCTGCTTTGCTACTTGATTCTTTTGTAGCAGATGCTTTTGTACTCTCGACTGTGGTACTTTCCGCAGCACTGGAACGACTATCCGTATTTTCTGTACTTTTTCCGCCGCCGCATGCTGCTAAAGCAAGGGTTAAAAGAAAAGCACTAGAAATAAGCCCTATCTTTTTCATAAGAATTCCTCCTTGTTTTCCCTACCCTTATTGTACCTTAATCATGTGTATCCGTCACTTGTTTGTGTTTCGTTCTAGTTGGTTTAAATAACAGAAAGTGGACGGTAGGATTCGAACCTACACCTCAACATTGAGCAAGAATAAACTACTGTTAGTCTCTATGAGTTTAACACCACGTTCATCCACCTATTTGATTGATCCTTTGTATCATAACTTAGAATAATTAAATTGCCTTTAAGGAGCTTCAAAGATTATATGAAGAATTGTAAAAAATCTGTGACGAAAAAACGATTGAACCAATCAGTAGATACACTGAGGTTCAATCGTAACCAATTATTTAATTATCTGAAAAAACTCACAATTCAACGTTAGTCCCTGGTGCTTTTTTGTTTTCCCCTTGTTGTTTTTTTAAGAATATCCCCAAAATGACGGTGATAATGGGACAAAGCAATGGGAAAAAGGCATATGGTAAGTATTCTAGTGCACCAACTTTTAACGTTCCCATAATGAAGGTACCACTAACCCCCCAAGGAATTAACGAGTTGACTGCCGCCCCAGCATCTGCCAAAGTACGAGTTAAATATTTTTTATCAATACCTAAACGAGTAAATGAGGATTTAAATGTTTCCCCTGGTAAAATAATTGACAAATATTGTTCGCCAACTAGTAAGTTAATTCCCACAGAACTTAAAGCAGTTAAAGCGATTAGTTTAGCTGGATTATTCACATAGCCTTTAATTTTATCAATTAAAGTAGCCACGATGTTAAACTTAATCAACAAGCCGCCCAAACCTAATGCCAAAATAATCAACGCAGCAGAACCTAACATGCTTTCAATCCCACCACGAGATAAAAGTGTATCAATACTTTGGTCCCCTGTATCTGCCACATAACCACTCATTAAGATGGTAGAAACTTTCGCTAAACTTAGGTGATGATCATTTATAAAAGCTAAGATGACCGCCACTGTAGAGCCGACTAGTAACGTTGGAATAGCCGGTACCTTTTTCCAGGCGAATAAGAATAAAACCGCTACTGGCAACAATGTAATCGGTGAAATCCAGAATCCTTGATGTAACGTTTGGACCATTGCATCAACCGATTGTAAATCCGCTGAATCAGATTGATGCCCCAAGAAGATATAGCCGACAATCGAAATAATAAACGCCGGAATAACAGTGTACATCATGTTTAGTATATGTTCAAAAAGGTTCACGCCACCAATTCCAGCAGCTAAGTTTGTTGTATCAGATAACGGTGAAATGTTGTTCCCTAAAAAGGCACCTGAAACAACTGCGCCAGCTGTCATCGCATTGTCGAATCCAAGAATATGTCCAATACCTAGAAAGGCAATCCCCATAGTTGAAACAGTTGTAAAGGAGCTCCCTACTGTCACACCAACTAGTGCACAGACCACAAAAACGGTTGGTAAGAAGAACTTCACTGAGATAATTTTAAAACCATAGACCATAATTGTTGGAATCGTCCCAGACAAGATCCAAGTAGCAACTAAGACACCTATCAACAAGAAAATAATAATCGGAATGATTCCTGGTTTAATCCCTTCCACAATGCCTTCGTGGATTTCATCCCAAGAAAATCCTTTCCATTTGCCATAAAGCAACAACAACATGAATACAAAAAGAATCGGTATGTGAGGGGTTAATTTTTGACCAATAATTAAGTACCCGAGAATCGCTAACAAGGCAATCAAAATGCCTAAACTTTCAGCGAACGAAACAGTGGGTTTCGTTGATTTCATATGAAAACCTCCTTTTATGGAAAGCGAAAACTGAAGCAATAATCGAACTTGCTTCAGTTTCCAAACGACAATTTACTATAGTCATCAGGTGAAGAGGCACTCAGCAAAATAATTGCTAGCCTTTTTATTCACCTAAATCTTCTTTTACTTCCGTTGCCCAACTTGCTTTTTTAAAGCGATTAATGATTAACGGAATCACAAACATAACAATAGTGATTAATGCAACTAAGACTGCATCAGTCACGGTTGTTGTACCTAATGTGGCGAAAATAACAATGATAACACTAAAAATTAACATTGCTGCCACTAAATAAGCTAAGCCATTACCTTTTTTACCAATTCGGTAAGGACGTAGTGTATCTGGTTGAGATTTACGTAATTTAATTAGGGAAATCGCAATCAATACATACACAATACTATAAATAATTGTTGTTGCATTTGTTAAAGTTAAGAATACAGCGTTGACATCATCCATTACCCCATAAAGTAAAGCGAATAATGAGATAACTACAGATTGTGTTAACACAACGTTACGAGAAACGCCATATTTATTTTCGCGATGGAAACCAAATTTTGGTGGCAATAAGCCATCACGAGCAACTTGAATAATTGTTTTTGATGGTCCAGTAACCCAAGCAGATAATTGTAATAACACACCTAAGAAGACCATGAAACTAAAGATATTACCAATAATTGTTGGTAAACCTAAAACGTCACAATAAAGCAAAATTGGTTGTGTAATGTTAGACAATTCCATTTTGCCATTTGGAACAATATTAGCAACAAACATTGCATTAATAACGTTTAATAAAACTAAACCAATTAATGAAATGAAAACGCCTTTTGTATAATTTTTTGTTGCATCTTTCAAACGAGGAATATAAACAGAAGACATTTCAATCCCAACAAAGATAAACGCAATCCCTGCTAGATATTTAAATGTGTCCATATTTTCTAAGTTTGGTAAAACTTTTGACCAAGAGAAGGCACCTAAATAGCCGCCAGGTGTTAAGCCTACTTTAATCATTGAAAGAAGACCTAAAACAAACATAACTAATACTGGGATGTAAACACCTAGCCAAACACCAATATTTCCGCCAACTTTCGCCATGTCAAATTTCAAGTTCAAGATTGTAATAATCCAGTAAATCACTAAGATACAACCTAATACGAACCAATGATTTTCACCTAAATGAACATTACCAAATGTATTACCTAGCAAAGGGCCTAATGTAGAAGCAACCATTACCATTCCTGGGAACATTTGCACCCATAGTAACCAAGCGACAACAAAACCCCATTTGCTACCTAAGGCAGTTTTAACCCAAAGTTGAGGGCCACCTTCTTGAGGAAGCATCGTAGATAATTCACCAGATATCAATGCGATTGGACCAGCAAAGAATAAGACCGCGAAAATTGTGTAAGAAATTAATGTCCAACCAACAGCAGCAAGTGTTGGGATACTACGTACAGTTGCACACAATGCCATTGTTAAACCGATAAAAGTACCTAATTCAATTTTTTTAACTTGTTGTTTATCCAATTTTGTACACTCCTTATAAGATTTTGGATAAGGAGCATGAATGACTGTTATACGCTGAGTAAAACAGTCATTCGACTGCCTCTTACCCAGACAAAGAATTGGTTAAGAGGTTAGCCGTCTGGTTGATTTATCTCTTGAATAAATCAACCAGACGAACGTTCCCTCGTTCGGTTACCATTTCTTTTTTCCGTTTAAGATTCAATTATTTTACGTCGTAAATTTGTTCTAATTTTTCTTGTAAAGCAGCTTGAATCTTAGGAGCGTAAACATCAAATTCTTCTTTATCGTTCATGTATGGAGTCATTACAGCAGCACGTAACACAGTTACTTTACCTGCACGGTTCCATTCTTCGTCACTAAATCCTAAGCTGTTTACAAATTTTAATGGGCTGTTGCCATAATCTGGAATAGCAAAGTCAGTATGTGAAGTAATGAATTCGTTGTTGTAAATATTTCCTTTAACGTATGATGCATAGTCATATACATCATGGTTTAATTTGTTCATTGCTACTAAATCATCGTTGCCTTTTTCTTTAAACACATAGTCAACCATGTTGAAGTCTGGATGAGTTAATGTGTGGACTTCGATTTCTTTGTCGCCAACTTTGAATGTTAAATCATTCAAGAAGTTATAGAAATGATGTGATCCTTCAATTGAAGCACCAATTAATTTACCATAACCTGCAACGTTTAAAGGTAAAACGTGATGTGCAGCCCATACAGAAGCAGCTGTTGCACCAGCTTTTGAACCTTCAAGGATATAAGCACCTAGTAATGCAGGAATATCGGCACCTTTTTCAAATACGTAAGTTGCGAAGTAAGAAATAACGTCGCGCATACGGATATCTTGGATAACGATACCACCAGCTGAATAAGGGATATAACCCATTTTATGAGGGTCAATTGTTACTGATTCTGCTAATTCGATTGCTTTATATGCATCATACACTTCTCTTGAAATGTGTTCTTTTTTCTCTTTGAAGACACCGTATTCTTCGTGAACATCTTGTAAATCTTCGTAAGGGATGAAGTTGTTGTCTTCGTCTAAGAAGATGGCACGTCCATAACCACCATAAGCAGCATCAACGTGTACATAATAGTAAATACCGTCTTTCATTAATTCATCGCGTAAAGCAATAATTTTATCGATTGAGTCAACGGCACCTTCTTCAGTAGAACCAACTACACCGACAACACCTAGCACTGGAATTTGTTCTTCTGCTAAGCCACGAACGATTTTTTCTAATTCGTTGATATCCATACGGTAGTTATGGTCAACTGGTACTGGGATAACTTGATCTAAACCGATACCGATAATATCAGCAGCTTTTAACCAAGAATAGTGTTTAGTTTGTGGAACTAACCATTTACCGATTGCTTGTAAATGTTTACCTGAACGAGCTGAATGAGCTTTGATTTCATCAATTTCATCTTCAGCTGATTCTAATAAGTCCATAATTTCTTTTGTTGGCATGTTCAATAGTTCCCAATCTGATTTGCCAGCAACTAATTCTGGTTTTACTTCTTTCATAGCAAATGGTAATGATTTAATGTTACGGGCATACCATAAGCCTTCTAAGTTAGCTAAAGAACCATCAGCAACGATGTGTCCCCAACCATTTTTGTAGCTCATTAAGTGAGCAAATTCATGTCCTACTTCTTCTTCCATTTGAGAAGTTGCTGGAGAAGATTCATAGGCAACGTTGTTCCCGTTCCATAGCATTGCAAAGTTGTAAGCTAATAGAGAAGGCATTAATGTTTCTGAGTTCATATGTCCCCAATATCTACCTGCTGTATGCCATGGAACTGAATGTGTACGCATGCGAGAAGAAATTTCATTCAATACATCTTTCATATGGTTGACAGTTTTTTCGTAGCTTTCAGATGTGCGTTCTTGAGAAGAGATAACTGGCATGTCTTGTGGCATGTAGTTTTGACGCCATCCTAAATGTTCATCTACTAAGTCGATCAACAAGTCTTTATATAATTGTCCGTTTTCGGCTTTGTCCCCAATGAATAGTGCATTAAGGTTCATTTCGCCTTTTGCTAATTTTTCGTTTTTCATACGAAAATTCCTCCTTACAAATTTTAATGAATTAGATTTTGCATTCACAACTTACACCCAAACGGCTAAAGTGTAAAGAAGAAAAATAACAATGGTTATCATAGCTCTTTAATTTTATAATTTTTTCACAAGGTGTCTTGTCAGAACCATTATATAAAAAAATAAGAGTGGGATTGTGTGTACAATCCCACTCTTATTAGGTGTATTAACGGTTTCACCACTACCTGTAAGGAGAAATAGAATTTTAACTTTGATCAAATAATCACACGTCTTCTCTTCGTGAAATTATTATCAATTTCTAATCCATTACTTTTGCTAAAAAGTAATTTTTCTTCCCTTTCCGTACAACAACGAATTTTCCATCGAAATGTTGTGTTGGATCGACTGCAAAATCTAAATCGGTAACTCGGTCACCGTTAATACTTATAGCTCCTCCGCTCACATCTTCGCGAGCTTGACGTTTTGATGGTTCGATTTCTGTGTCAACTAACCAATCTACGATGTTTTTAGCATCTTTGGTAATTTCAACAGTTGGCACATGTTCTAACCCTTGCTCGATTTCCTCAATCGTTAAGTCTTTAATATTGCCTGAGAAAAGAGCTTCTGAAATTTTTTGCGCTTCTTCTAATGCTGCATCATCGTGAACAAATCGTGTCACTTCTTCAGCTAAGCGTCTTTGTGCTTCACGTTTACCTGGTTCTTTTTCAACTTTTTCAGCTAACGCATCGATTTCTTCTTTATCTAAGAAAGTAAAGAATTTCAAGTATTTGATGACATCACGATCATCTTGGTTTAACCAGAATTGGTAGAATTCAAATGGTGAGGTTTTCTTAGGATCTAACCAGATAGCGCCACCCGCTGTTTTCCCAAATTTTGTACCATCTGCTTTTAGCATTAAAGGAATGGTTAACCCGAATACTTTGGCTTCTGGTCCTTCTTTTTTACGAATCAAATCTAATCCTGCAGTGATATTGCCCCATTGATCAGCGCCACCAATTTGCAATTGAATATTATGTTTTTTATGCAATGTGTAAAAGTCAATTGATTGAAGAATTTGGTATGTGAATTCTGTAAAGGAAATGCCACTTTCTAAACGACTAGCGACAATGTCTTTTGCCAACATCGTGTTGACATTAAAGTTTTTCCCGTAATCTCTTAAAAAATCTAATAAAGATAGTTCTGATAACCAATCGTAGTTGTTCACCATTGTTACCTCAGCATCTTTACCAAATAATTTTTTCATTTGGTTTGAAAGACTGTCCACATTATGTTGCACAGCTTCCATCGTTTGTAAGACACGTTCGGTTGTTCGTCCACTTGGGTCACCAATTGTTCCAGTTCCGCCACCAATTAAAATGTATGGGTGATGACCTGCTAATTGGAATCGTTTCATCATCATAAAAGGAATTAAATGTCCAATATGCATGCTATCTCCAGTTGGATCGACACCGCAATATAGCGAAATGCTCGTATTTTCTGTAAGTTCTCTTAGTCCTTCTTCGTTTGTTTGTTGATTGATTGCATCACGCCATGCTAGCTCGTCAATGATATTCATGTTATCACCCTCCATATTTATAATTATCTCTTTATAGGAAATCGTTCATTTAACGAAATAAACGATTAACACACTTGTTTTTACACGATATCCCGTGTTTATTTCTATGTATACACGGGTTCACGAAATTTTCTTTGGTCTGCCACGTATTCAAAAAAAGAATACAAAAAATCCCTAAGTCGTAAAAACGACTTAGGGACGAATTTCTCGTGGTACCACCCAAATTTATACATAGTTTAGTTTATTTAAAATACTATATACCTCTTAACAAATAACGCTGTTACCCGTGCCCTGTAGGCAGAAGCTCAAGAATGTAATTCGATAAATAACGTGTACTAGTTTCCATCGCCACTAGCTTTCTGTAACAGTGGTTATTTCTCTACTGCTTTTCTGTCATTGCTTTGTATTTAACTTGTACATGTAGCATATTCCTTTTCGTTTTTTTTGTCAACACTCTTTGCTTAATTTTTTTTACTTTTACAAAAGATGTCCCTTTTTCACAAAAATAAAATAACAAATTAAAAATAATATTTATTTGTTTTAACAGCAACTACAGATAAAAAAATAACGAAAAAAATTAAAAAATATTCTTTAAAATTTTTTTGACTTTTTTTGTG
This sequence comes from Enterococcus sp. AZ011, assembly GCF_050548355.1. Lineage (NCBI taxonomy): Bacteria > Bacillati > Bacillota > Bacilli > Lactobacillales > Enterococcaceae > Enterococcus > Enterococcus sp. AZ011. Next base: position 390,824 of record NZ_CP172959.1, on the reverse strand, counting down.
ATTTTCTATACTTTTATAAAATTCCCGAAGAAAAATGACGAACTTCGGATCAGAAGTTCGTCATTTTGTGAAAAACAGTTTTAAAGAATTGGTGAAAATAATCGTGAAATTTGTTGTTTAAAAATCAACCATTTTGACATGTCGCGAACAACTTCTGGAGTCATTGTTGTACATTTTTTTCGATCTTCTAAGAAAATTGCTTCTAATTGATCAATGATTTTTTTATCATATAACACAGCATTTGCTTCAAAGTTTAATTTGTAACTTCGGATATCTTGATTGGCTGAACCAACTGTACAGACTTCATCATCCATAATCATTGTTTTCGCATGTAAGAAACCACCGTTATAAATTAAAATTTCAATATTTTCTTTCATCAATAAGCGGCCGTAATACTGTGTTGCTCGATAAATAAACGGATGGTCGGGCTTATCTGGAATCATAATTTTAACATCTACTCCTGAAGCCGCAGCAACCTTTAAAGCAGCCAAGACACTATCATCAGGAACTAAATACGGCGTTTGAATCCAGACTCTTTTCTTGGCAGAAGTAATCAATTTAATAAAGGCCAATTTAATTTGTTCACGGTCACTGTTAGGACCACTGGCAATCATCTGAATGGATGTATTTGCCTCTGGCACCAATGCTTCAAGTTTAAAGAAATAATCCAATTGATACGCCACACGATTTTTCTCGGGGGAAGAGACGTTCCAATCCATTAAAAAACGCATTTGCAGTAATGAGGCTGCTGGCCCTTGAATCCGTAAATGCGTATCCCGCCAATAGCCAAACTTTTTAGTCGTTCCAGCATATTGATCGGCAACATTAAAGCCGCCAATGTAGCCTACTTTTCCGTCAATAACAACAATTTTCCGGTGATCATGATAATTCAAACGAAACTTCAAAAGTGCTTTTTGAGAAGTAATAAATGTTTGGACAAAACCGCCGTTTTTTTTCAATTCATTCAAATGATGAACCTTGGTGCCCTTTGAGCCAAAGGCATCGTAAAGCAACCGCACTTCAACCCCTTCAGCCGCCTTTTCTTCTAATAAGTTCAAAATTTTGGTGCCGATATGATCCGTTACAAAGGCATAATATTCAATATGAATGGAGTGCTGAGCTTTTTTTATATCCGCCATCAACGCATTGAATTTTTCCGTACCATCCGTAAAAATTTCAACATCATTTTTCTTAGTCAGAGGCATCCTATTTAACGAGGAAAAAAAGTCTGTAAACTGTTGTTGCTCCTCCGTCGGCATCTTTTGACTATAAAGTTCAAAACTTTCTTCTTGGAAATTCTGGAAATTCTCTAATTCCCGTAAATCACTTTGTTGCAAATAAAATTTCTTTTTGTCGGTTAAACCTCGACCAAAGAATAAATATAAGAAAAAACCAAAAACGGGTAGAGCAATCAGTACGAGTAGCCATGCCCAAATTGCTGCTACATCTCGAGGTTTTAACAAAATGGTAATTCCCGCAATAATTGCATTAATAAAATAAATAACTGTTAAGACGCTAAGAATCAATTGTCTTCCTCCTTTATTTGTTACGTTTTAGTATACCATCAATTACGGATTTGGAATATCTTTTCTTTAGCGACTTCTGTCTCAAAAAATAAAAAGAGCCCCCATTCTAGTTAGTGATACTAGAATGAGGGGGTCTTTTTGATGTTTGTTTGAAAGTCTTTTAACTTAATTTCGTGTAAATGGACCTTTAGGAGCAATCAATTCTAAATTTGTACCATCTGGATCGGTAAAGTAAGCAACCCCTGTACCAAAACCGCTCTTCAAGCCGTCTTCTTCTTGGAATGTAATCGGCTCTCCATCAGGTTCTACGCCAATCGCTCTTAAACGTGCAACAGATGCATCAATATCTTCCACTTCGAAACACATATGCATTGCACTAATTTGTTCGTTGGAATAAGAAGCTTTTTCTGATTTTGGTTTAACATATTCTAATAAATCAATATTGATGTTTTCTAGATGCACATTGGCATACTTGATTAATGTATCATCTAACCCTTGTGTTTGGGCCATCCGTTTTCCACCAATTTCATCACGATTTGCGATTTTTGTTCCTGTTAATGCTTCATAAAACTTTACTGATTCATCCAAATTACTGACTGTAATCCCCACGTGGTTGACTACTGAAAAACCTTTAACTGCTTCACTCATTGTATCTCCTCCTAATTAATTTTTAGAAATCAAACGTGTCTGGATCTGGTCCCACACGTAACGATTCATTCAATTGGTTAATTTGTGCCATTTCATCTGCACTTAGTTCAAAATCAAAGACCGCTGCATTGCTAATCATCCGTTCTTTGTGGACAGATTTCACCGCTAATAAGATATCTTGTTGAATATCCCAACGTAAAATCACTTGGGCTGCTGATTTATTATGGTTCTCAGCAATCGCCAAAATGGTTTCATTAGATAATAATTGGCCTTGCATCAATGGTGACCAAGCTTGGACTTTGATATCATGTTTTTCACAGAAATCACGCACTTCTTTTTGATCCAATTTTGGATGTAGTTCCACTTGGTTAATTACCGGAACAACTTTTGCATAAGAAAGTAAATCTTCTAAATGATGAACTTGGAAGTTGCTGACACCAATTGCTTTCACTTTTCCTTCAGCATATAAAGTTTCTAAAGCTTGCCATGATTCTTTGTAAGAATTATTTCCTGGCCAATGAATTAAATACAAATCTAAATAATCTAAACCTAAACGTTCCAAACTATCATTGAAAGCTTGAATTGTTTCATCATAGGAAATATGCGCGTTCCAAACTTTCGAGGTAACAAATAAGTCCTCACGGTTCAAACCAGTTGCCGCTAAGCCTGCTTTAATTCCCGCTCCTGTGCCAGATTCATTGCCATAGATTTGCGCTGTATCGATTAAACGATAACCATTGATAATCCCTTCTTCGACCACTTTTGCTGTCTCTTCATCTGGTATTTGGAATACCCCGAGACCCATTCCTGGAATTTTAGTGCCGTTGTTTAATGTTACTGTATCTGCTAGTGATGTAATCATTTGATTCGCTCCTTTAACGTTTTCTGATATCATCATATACCGTGCCGTACATGCTGTATAGTACGTACTTTTTCGTTTCATAGGAACCAAAAAGTGCGCTTTTTGGTAAATTCGCTTTTTTAGCCTGAAAAATTTTTAACTTTTTTTATTACCTGAACTGCCAGAAACAAAATATACTAGTTTTTTATTAGTTTTTCAGGTATCAGCAATAAAGTTACTAACTGATTTTGGTAGCTTCAATGAAGTTCCATTGATTAATTTTTCATATAGCTAAAATCTAGCCTTACTCCGAGGAACTTGCCATAGGCTTCTTTTAATGTCCAAAAAAAGAAGTTACTACATTAGTACAATTTAAAGTTGTAATTCTCTGAATATCTACTTCTAACAGATAATCTGAAATTACAATAATAAATTTGTTATAAGAATACAACACACTAAATTCTGTTTATTCCAACAAAATTTATTATTGAAGGCGTACATTTATAATACCCAGTTCAATTGCTTTAACAACTGAAGCAATTGCAGAATTTGTTTCTAACTTTTCATTGATGGAATAAACATAGTTACGAAGAGTTCGGTCAGTGATATTCATTTTGGAAGCTATTGCTGATTGTTTTACTCCTTGCGATAAAATTCTTAATACTTCTTTTTCTCGAGGAGTAATTAGGTTGTGCTTTAAATCATGTCTACTTGTTTGAGGAAATATTTTTTTGTCTTCATAGCTTATTTTTTTCAAATTCTCAATCAAAGAGTCAACCGCTATATGTTTGTCTAAAAAGCCATTAGCTCCGATACCAATTGCTTTATCTCTATACTCTGCTAAATCAAATCCAGATAAAAAAACTAATTTTGTTTTTGTTTTTCTCAACACTTCTTCTCCCAATTCCAAGCCATTGAACATACCCATGTGAATATCCATCAAAATTATCGATGGTCGATATGTTTCAATCATTTCAAAAACCGTGATTGGATCTGAAATATATCTAAACTCTTTAACATCTGCATAGTTTTTTAAAGTCATCTCGAGACTTTTCCCAATCAATTTATGGTCATCAACTAGTAATATTTTCATATTGCTCTCCCTTCATACAAGGAATAGTGACCCAAACTTTCGTACCGCTGTTTGGACCTGGTAAAGACAACATCTTAAATGAACCATTCAGCCGGTTCTGTTGCAAAGTTTTAAATCTACTATCAAATAAGGTAGAATAATAGAAAAAGATAGCAGGAGGAATGACGGTGAATCATTTTAAAGGAAAGCAATTTCAGCAGGATGTGATTATTGTAGCCGTGGGCTACTATCTTCGTTATAACCTTAGCTATCGTGAAGTTCAAGAAATCTTATATGATCGTGGCATTAACGTTTCTCATACGACGATTTATCGTTGGGTGCAAGAATATGGCAAACTACTCTATCAAATTTGGAAAAAGAAAAATAAACAATCCTTTTATTCATGGAAAATGGATGAAACGTACATCAAAATTAAAGGAAAATGGCATTATTTGTATCGAGCCATCGATGCAGATGGTTTAACCTTGGATATTTGGTTACGTAAAAAACGGGACACACAAGCAGCCTATGCTTTTCTTAAGCGGTTAGTGAAGCAGTTTGATGAACCGAAGGTTGTAGTCACAGATAAAGCCCCCTCTATTACAAGTGCCTTTAAGAAACTAAAAGAATACGGCTTTTATCAAGGGACAGAACATCGTACCATTAAATACCTGAATAATTTGATTGAACAAGACCATCGTCCAGTAAAGAGACGCAATAAATTCTATCGAAGTTTACGCACTGCCTCTACCACGATTAAAGGCATGGAAGCCATTCGAGGATTATATAAGAAAACCCGAAAAGAAGGTACTCTCTTCGGGTTTTCGGTCTGTACTGAAATCAAGGTATTATTGGGAATCCCAGCTTAAATCATAGATACCGTAAGGGATTTTATTCTTTATTTAAAACTTTGCAACAGAACCTTTTGATTTATTGGTGATTGAAATAATTAAATCCATTTGTTATGTAAGTCTTGATTAGTGTGAAAAAACACCCTCTAATCCAGTCCGCTCTTTTCCAAATACTTAAATAAAAGAATCCACAACTAATTTATCTGTTATTCTATGTAACATACTCAACAAAAGTCACAGTAACTTAACTGTGACTTTTCAGTAAAAATCAATTGTGCATACTGATACAGTAAGTTTAAACTTTTATTGTAATAGTATAATTCTTAATTTGTATTTTTTACTTCTATTCCTAATTGATTTATTCAAAATTATCACAAAATCGTAAAAGTTAAAATTGCATATTCTAACACAAGAAAATCAAAAAAAGATTTTCTTATGTTAATATTTTTGAATATACTAAAGTTCCGATAAGTAGAAAGCACCCTACTGATTTATATAATAGTAGGGTGTTTTGTTAATATAATTTACTTAAATTCTATAACTCACAGTCTATAATCACCTTTTATTCATTTAAATTTAATCCGATAACATACTTAACTCTACGTCAAAGTATAATTTTACCACATGAATCACCATATATAGTTGTATAACTATTTAAGATGACTTCATTAACTTGTTCAGGTTTAGTAAAAACAACTATGACAGATGGATCTTTTCCTGCTTGTTTAATTTGATCAAAATCAACTTCGGCTAATAATGTTTCGGTAGTAACCTTCTCTCCTGCATTAACAAAAATTGAAAAAGGTTTACCCTCCAATTCAACTGTATCTATACCAATATGAATTAAATACTCAATATCTGCATCGCTTTTTATACTAATTGCATGCTTTGTTGGAAAAACAGCTTCAATTCCTCCAGTCAAAGGAGCATATATTTTGTTACCTTCGGGAACAACTGCAAATCCTTCTCCAAGTACTTTTTTTGAAAATATTGGATCATTTACTTCTGAAATAGGAATAATCCTCCCTGAACAAGGAGCAGTAATGGAAATTCCTTCTTGTTTTTTATTTTTAAATAGATTAAACATAAGATATCTCCTAATTCTCAATTTCTAAAATTTGATTAATTTCTTGACTAAGTAAATCAGCTTTACCGCCAAAAACTGCCTGAATACCACCATTCACTTCAAAAACAGCAGTAGCACCTAGTTGTTTAATAGTTTCTTTGTCAACCATTCGGCCATCTACAACAGCTACACGTAAACGAGTAGCACAAGCTTCAACGGATTCAATATTGGTTTTACTACCAAGAGCTTTAATGATTATTTGAGCTTCATCATTTAATGATGTTTTTTTATTTAATTTATTTTCAGCAGTCGTTGGCAACTCTTCTCCCATTCCAGGAATAGCTACTTTAAATTTCTTAATGAAGAAAGTAAATACGCAGAAATAAACAATTGCCCAAGCAATTCCGAAAGGAATTAATTTCAGCCAATTTGTCTTATCGTTTCCTTGGAGTACACCAAATAATAAGAAATCAATTAATCCACCAGAAAATGAATTTCCTACTCGGATATTTAAAATATCAGCAAAATAAAAAGATAGACCATCTAAGAATGCATGAATTATATATAACCATGGGGCTACAAATAAAAACATATATTCAACTGGTTCAGTAATCCCTGTTAAAAATGAAGTCAAGCCACCACTAAAATAAAGTCCACCATTCTTTTTACGATTTTGTTTAGGTATAGCACGATACATAGCATAACAAGCTGCTGGTAAACCAAACATCATTGTCGCGAATCTACCTGCAAAGAAACGAGTACCATAAGTAAATAGTCCTGTATGGTTTGGATCAGCTAGTTGCGCAAAGAAAATATTTTGTGCACCAGAAACAGTAACTCCAGCTACACTTTCTGTACCTCCTAAAGACGTATACCAAAAAAGTGGATAAATAGTATGATGTAATCCTACTGCGCCAGTCAAACGAAGTAAAAATCCATACAAAAAAGTACCTAGACTTCCCATTTGTGCAATATGTTCTCCAACTACTGCTAATCCATTTTGAATTGGTGGCCAAATTAAATAAAAGAAAGAACCGATAATAATTGCCGCTAAACTAGAAATGATTGGAATAAAACGCGATCCGCCAAAAAAGCCCAAAAATTGCGGTAGTTCAATTTTCCGATATCGATTGTGTAGAAATGCAACAGTTCCGCCAATTATAATAGATCCAACAACACCAGTATCAAGAGTTGCATCTTTAGCAGAAAATAACGCAAGAAAGCCGCTGATCGTTGCTGTATACACTAAGTAAGATACTCCACCGGCTAGACCTGCTGTTCCTTTATCCCCGTTTGCTAACCCTACAGCAATACCTATAGCAAAAATCAATGCTAAATTAGTAAAGACAGCATTTCCTGCATAACTCATAATACTTAATACTGTATGGATCCATGGCTGTTCTAAAATTGGATACGCATTCATTGCACTTTCATTTGTTAAAGCACCACCAAGGCCTAAAAGTAAACCTGCTACTGGTAAGATTGCAATCGGTAACATAAATGCGCGACCTAATTGTGAAAACTTCTTAAACATCTTTTTCCTCCTTATTCAATGCATCGACAAATCTTTTAGCAATTTCTTGTGGTCGTGTAATTGCACCACCAACGACAATTCCTGCAACACCCAGCTTTTTAATTTGTCTTGCTTGTTCAGGTGTATGAATTTTCCCTTCAGCAATAACACAAATATTTTCTTGTACTAATTGTTTAATTAATTTCATATCTGGGCCATTTTGTTTTTTGCTCTCCTTTGTATAGCCACTTAAGGTTGTACCAACAAAATCCACACCAGCTTGATAAGCATTCTTTCCTTCCTCAAAAGTAGAAATATCAGCCATTAATAGTTGTTGAGGATACTTTTTCTTTACTTTTTCTATAAAAGTATTAATAGATAATCCGTCATGACGTTTACGTAAAGTACAGTCCAAAGCAATTACCTCCACACCAATTGCAACTAATTCATCTACTTCTCTCATAGTTGCTGTAATAAATGGCTCTTCAGGAGGATAATCTCTTTTTATTATGCCAATAATCGGTAAAGAAACTTTCTCTTTGATTTCCTTAATATCTCGAACAGAATTTGCACGTATACCAACAGCTCCAGCATTTTTAGCTGCTAATGCAAAATATGGCATTAAACCTCCTTCCTCTGTATAAAATGGTTCACCAGGTAGCGCCTGACACGAAACAATTAAACCGCCTGAAATTACTTCTAAGAATTTTGCTTTGTTCAAACTCCACAAACCTCCACTTTTATATTTTTTAGGATTTTTACTCCAAAAAAAGTTTAGCATCCGCTTACATTGTTGTCAAGAAAAATGGAGAATTTTGGAGTTTTTTAATTTTTATAGTGTATAATAAACAAAAATTACATTCTAGAGGAGATTTTATGAATTACATTTATTTAATTAATGAACATTATCCCTTATTAACAAAATCTGAACGAAAAGTTGCTGATTTTATTCTTAACTCTGGAGAATCTATTATTTACAGTACTATGAATGATATTAAAACAAAAGCGAATGTTGGCGATGCAACAATCATTCGCTTTTGTCAAAAACTTGGATTTTCTGGTTTTTCTGATCTAAAAATTGAAATTGCTAAAGAAGATTTTAGCAAAAAAAAAGAACAACCATCTAGTGGTAAATACCACGATGAAGTTGCTAAAAGTTTGATTGAAGTACTTCAGTCTACTTCTTGTTTAATTAATGAAGAAAAATTAACAAAAGCAATCCAACTTATTAATCAAGCAAGCAGCCTATATATTTTTGGTGTAGGATCTAGTGGAAATACTAGTCTTGATTTGGAAAGTATGTTTTTGAGGGTAGGAATACAAGCTAAAGCTGTATTAGATCCTCATTATCAAGCTCAAGTTGCTTCTTTGTTAACAGATAGAGATTTAGTTATTATCTTTTCTTTATCTGGAAAAACAAAAGATACTTATGACTCATTAAAAATTGCAAAAAATAATGGAGCAAAAATACTTGCTATAACGAATTATATTCATTCACCGATAGGAAAATCTGCAGATTTAGTTTTACAAACAGCAATCGAAGAATTTTTAAATGGTGGTTCTTTAGCTGGAAAAATTTCACAACTTTATATTTGTGATCTGTTAGTACATGAATATGAACAAAATAACAAGATTAATTCATTGGATTTAAGAGAAAAAGTCTTACGTTCAATTATTGATAAAAGAATTGAGTGATAATTTAGAATTAGTTATTAAAAAAGCAACAAGATTATACTACATAAACAATATGTAATATGTATCTTGTTGCCTCTATTTATTTAGCATTATTCCTCAAATTATTTTGATAGATATCCTACAATATAATAAGCTCACTATACTATTTGTCTTAATAATAGGGGGTATATGGACATAAAAACGAATCGTTTTTTTATTTTGTATACGGTTAGCCGAGAAAGTTCATTTTCTGTTAGTTATATAAGATAGCATTAAACAACCACCACTTAATAACAATAAATAAATAATCAAAGCCTGTATTCTATGAAAACTAGAAATCAAAGAAAAAATACTCATAACCAATGGCGCCATCATCACCAAGATAGAATTAATTAACCCAACAGAAATAGCTAATTGTTGGGAATCTACAGAAGTCATTAACCAGCCAGACAATTTGGGCGTACTTACACCAACCAAAAAGCCAATAATGGCCAATCCACTCAAAATAACAACAAAATTCTCATAAAAACAACTAATTAGAAAAATGATAATAAAAAGATTCAAGCATAAAACAACAGTAGCTAACTGAACTTTTTTAAATAAAGGTACTCCAAACAGACTCCCATGGCTAAAGAAAGTGTTAGTACTGCTCCAGTTAACGCAACGGTAAAGCTATAGTTACCAATGATCATTTTTGTTTTTTCTACGAATATGATTTGTAATAACGGTAAAAATGCAGCCAATAAGCCATTGATTATTCCCACTTGAAAAACCATTTGAAATAGCTTGGGTTGATATCTGATTTGATTGATTGCCTTTTTCAAAGAATGCCAATACGATTGTCTTTCTATTTTCTTCCTTGCGCCATCTTCTTCATTTGTTGCAACAGAAGAGGTATCCATAGATTTTTGAATAAACAAAAAAATCACACTGACTAAGAAAAAACTTATTGCATTAAGATACGCTAGTCCAGAGTATGAAACAAGTGCTAGCAGTGCCGCCCCTAAAAATTGTGCAATAAAACGAATGATTTGACCAAAACTGTTAGTTAAGCCCAACGCTTCCTCTAACTCGTCATTTGTACAAATTCTACGAATAATCGGAATTCTTAAACTGTTGCTGAATGTTCCAAAACAATCAGACACAAAATTAATACTAATTGTCACACAGATAATAAGCCATGCTTGCCATGAACTGGCAAACAAAATACCTACAAAACAATATAGTATCCCACGAATAAACCCACTCACTATAAGCCATTGAAAACGATACTTTGTCTGATCTGAAAAGTAACCTGAAAGACTTTCTAGTAAATTAGGTAGTGTTTCTAATAAAGCAATAATTGAAATAATTAGAGAATATTGTTTTAACTGACTAGCGTACGTAACTAGTGCCAAATAAAATAACGAATCTCCTGCAATAGATAAAACATTTGCCAACGAGAGTTGACGAAAAATTTTATTTTTTCTGAAAACATTCATTTGATTTCTCCCCCTCCTAGCAGTTATTATAAGAAAAAAGGAAAAAACAACAGGGAAATTGTCGTATTTGACTAAAAAGGAGGAACTTTATGAACACTATTGGAAAACAACTGAAAATCGAACGAAAAAATCGGGGCCTAACACAAAGTGAAATGTGCCAACCCATTCTTTCAACTTCCTATTATGCCAAGGTTGAAAAGGGGTATCATAAGATTGCAGCTGAGGATTTACTATCTATTTTGAAACAAAACAAAATCGATGTAATAGATTTTTTTATTTCACTTGAAAAAAAAGGTGCCACAGACATCTCTTATGAACAATTAATTCATTTAGCATGGAGTGAGGCTCACTTAAAACAAGATATACCTAAATTACACCGCTTAAAAAAATCGGTTGATCATAATCAAGTGATGTCAAAAAAACAAAAAGCATTACTTTTAGCACTCCTCGATTTATCAATTGCTGGGCTCTCCGATAGTTTAATTTCTATGCCTCCTGATACTAAACAATTATTACAAAACTATTTATTCACGCTACCAACTTGGAATAAATTAAAATTATCTGTTTATGGAAATGCACTCCGAGTTTATACTATTGAAAGTAATCAATTATTCATTAACAGTATCTTAAAAAAAGAACTTACTTCTTATACGCTTTCTAATCGATGTATTATTTTAACAATTCTCTTAAACTTTATTAGTATATGTATTGAATCAAATCAAGATAAATTAGCTTCTAACTATCTTGAATTCATCAATAGAGAAACCTCTTTTCCAGAGAATTTTTTTCAAAAAACTCTTGGTCACTACTTTACTTTATTGCTATTAGCCAGACAAAATAAGCAGATTCCTATGGAAGAATTAACAGCTATCTACAAAGTTTTAACACTTACTGGTTTGTCCCAATACGCAACAGAACTAGAAATTTTTTTTAAAAATCATACCTCTATTGTCAATTAAGTAGATAAGAACTAATTTAAAAAATCGAATTTTTTGAAGAGTATAGCACTACCTTGATATTCAATGTTCTAGAATTAGTATTGGATTTTTTTGTATAGTCGTAAAAAAATACCCCAAATAATTAGACATGGTATCTAATACTTGGGGCACTATTACGTTGTTTGTAATTAAAAAAATTATTAATCCCTTATTTGTCTTGCTTTAGCCTTTTAATAACAAATACAACAGTAAAACCAACAAAACTAACTACAAGCAAAGCCGAACCCAATGTATTTAATACTAAATTATTATTAAATCCTGTTCTAGGCAAAGATTTATCAATCTTTTTTCCTGTAGAAGTATTGTCCATTTTAACGCTATCATTTACCTTATTTTCTTCTTTAAATTCAGTATTCGATGTTTTGTTAATTTGAGCTTTATTCTCTTCTTTTAACACATCAATTTTTTTATATACGTAAACTATCTCTTGATCATTCTCTGTAAATACACCAGAAGCATTTCCCGTTAACTTTTCAAATTGATAACCGTCAAATGTTTTTTGCTCAGTAGAATACTCCTTACCTACAATGTCTGTCTTAGTAATAGGATCAATTAATTGATTTCCCTCTTCATCCATATAACGAACTGTTATCGTTGATTGTTTTACAGGAGGAGTTACAATTTTCTTATATACATAAACGATCTCTTGATCACTCTCTGTAAATACACCAGAAGCATTTCCTGTTAACTTTTCAAATTGATAACCGTCAAATGTTTTTTGCTCAGTAGAATACTCCTTACCTACAATATCTGTCTTAGTAATAGGATCAATTAATTGATTTCCCTCTTCATCCATATAACGAATTGTTATTGTTGACTGTTTTGTAGTCGGGTAAGTCACCGTTACCTGTTTATCATCAGTAACTGTCAATAGATGCATGGGTTTTTGTGGAGTGGTTGAAGTCTCTCCTGTATCGGGGTTTAAGTAAACTTGATCATAGTAATAATTAAGATCTCCTTGCACAGTTGTATTTATAATTCCTTGCTGATTAGGTATTTGTGCCACACTAAAAGTCTTTTCTTCTCCACTTTTCAAATTAAATGCTGGAAAATCGATATCGGATAAAGTTATGTTTTCAAGATCACTCGTACCGTCATTTTTAACTGTGTAGGTTACAGTAATTTCTTTATTTGGATTACTTATTTTTTGTTCTGTTGTCATATCAAGTTTTATAGAAGCATGAGGAATTAATCCTAGATTTGCTATTGCATAACTGTGAACATACGGATTTTGAGTATCATTACTTTCAGTAAATGTTCCATCTAAATTGTAGTAACCACTGACTGTTTGGAGAGGAGCTTTATTATCAAAGTAATAGAAACCATCTGCTGAAAATTGTGAACTATTAACAATACTTGCTTTATTGGATTCAGTAATAGTTAACCATTTTGGTAGTTGACTAGGATTAATGTAAATGTAATTAATGTATGAGCTATCTTCGGGTACATTTTGAGCAATCCAGTTAGCTAAATTTAGGTTCCCAAAACCTGTTCTGTATGGTACTTCTGCATTATCCATAAGCGGATTAGCATCAGAAAATTGCTTTGAAACACTTTCGTACTCCGTCCAATCATCTGTTTCCATAGCTTTATCTGTTATTTCCGACCAATCTTTATTTAAATTCTGCTTTACCCATGCTGACTTAGGCTCAATAACAGCTGTAGCAGAATTAATAGGGGTTGTAGTAGATCCAGCATTCAAATGATTATTTCCTGGATAATCAAATCCTACCGTCAAATCCTTATTTGTAAAGGCTAGTTTATCAAAATGAATAGCAGGTGCTGACGGTTCATTTTGGTCTTGTATTCCATTGCCATTTAAATCAAACCAAATACGTGAACCATAGATAGGCAGAGTATCATCTGCAAATGCAGTGATTGCCATTCCCCCAAACGCAAAAATACATACTACTCCGAAAAGTATTTTTTTTATCATTTCTTCCTCCTTGAAATTATATTTTATTTTGTTTTTAACCCTAATTACATAGAATATACACAAATTAAGAAATTTTTTCAAATTATAAAAACTACCTTAAAAAACAACATAAAGAGCAATAGACATAATAACTTTAAGATAGTAGTAATTTATTTGAATATCACTATTATCCCCTAAATTAAAGTATACCCATAATTTACAAAAGATTGTTCTAAATATATAAAGAAAAAGTCAAAAACTTTTAAGTTTCTGACCTCAATTGTTTTTAGTTGAAAATGCATCTGTCACTTTTCTTTTTAAGTGGCAAAATAATTTGTTGTTAAATGGCAAATGGCTCCTATGTCAATACTCCGAACAAAAAAGTCGAAAGAAATTCTAAATAGCTGTTAAAAGTGAAAAATGAGAGAACGGGGTGGATCAATGAATATAAATTAGATCATACGTTTATCCATTAACAAAAAGAAGACGCACTTCGCTTGATGAATTGATTTTAGGAGGAAGTAATGTGAATAATATGACTGAAAAGTTAATCCAGGATGGCAGTAAGACAAGACGAGCAAAACTAAATATGATTACCACATTGATTGGGAGTTTTCTACTATTTTTTGGTTTTGCCTGTTTTTTCATCAAAATGAATTCAGTAGAATATGTTGATGCAGCTGGCATTTTACACGAAAATTTTTACCTTTTACCGATTGGATTTCTTTTCCTTTTTGCGGGAATGATTGTCTTTTTAGTCACAGGGATTAGATTTATCATAGAGCTTGTTCGGATAAAGGCAGAGCAAACAAAATAAATAAAAGAGCGGAAAAAACGTTTGATCTAATCGAATTTTTTCTATCAAAAACATAGGCAAAAAGGATTTGGGACAAACACTCATGAGATCGATCGCTCTCATGGATGTTTGTCCCAATCGCTTTACGTATGAGATAAAAAATTTTCCTACCTATATTTTTTCAAAGCCATTTTTCTTTTTCTTCTTGCTACTTTTCAGGACTTATACTTTTTCTCCGTTAGAAGCAATCACTTCTTTATACCAGTAGAATGAATCTTTGCGATAACGCTCTAAACTGCCTTTTCCTGTGTCATCTTGATCGACATAAATAAACCCATATCGTTTTGACATTTGCGATGTCCCACAACTAATTAAGTCAATGCACCCCCAAGGAGTATACCCCATCAAATCAACGCCTTCTTTCACTGCTTCACGCATTTGCTGAACATGCTTACTCATGTAGTCAATTCGATAATCATCATGAATCTTCTTATCTTCGGTTAATACATCCTTTGCTCCCAATCCATTTTCACATACAAATAATGGTTTTTGAAAACGATCATACAACTTAATTAAAGAAATTCTCAACCCAATTGGATCGATTGGCCAATCCCACTGTGATAACTCTAAATACTCATTTTTAATTGGACTGTCAAATGTTCCCGCTAACTTAGATGCATCCTCTCTTGCTTCAGCCACGTGAGACATATAGTAACTGATCGCAACAAAGTCTACTGTACCGTTTTTTAAAATTTCAGCATCTTCTGGTTCAATATCAATTGTCAAATTATTTTCAGCAAAATAACTGTAAATATAACTTGGATAATAGCCACGCGCTTGAACATCTGGATAGAACATATTCAGTTGATTAGATTTTACTGCCTGTAACTGATCTTCTGGCTTCGTCGTATGAGCATATGCTTCGATTTGATTGATCATACAGCCAATTTCAACATTAGGGACAATTGCTTTCGCCGCTTTTACAGCTAATGCACTAGCCAAAAACTGATGATGAGATGCTTGGTAAGCAGCTTCTAACGAATTTTCCACCAAATCTTCCAGAACTCCAGCTCCAGTGTATAAACTGTTTAAATTCATATTCATTTCATTAAATGTAATCCAATAACGGACTTTGTTTTTGTATCTTTCTAAAATAACTTTTGCATATTTTTCAAATAAAGAGACCAGTTCTCGGCTAATCCAGCCATTATATTTTTTGGTTAACTCAATTGGCATTTCATAGTGAGACATTGTTACTAGAGGTTCGATACCATACTTAGCGCACTCATCAAAGACCGCATCATAAAATGCTAATCCTTCTTCATTCGGTTCATTTTCTAAACCAGTAGGAAAAATTCGCGCCCATGAAATCGATAGTCTGAAACACTTAAACCCCATCTCAGCAAACAACGCAATATCTTCTTTATAATGGTGATAAAAATCAATCCCCCAACGTTTTGGAAATAGATACTTCTCAGAATGCTTTGTATACTCTTCTAATTCACTTGACGTAACATTAAACGTAAAATTGTTCACCGTCCCAGAAGCATAAGGATCTTTATATGCTGCAAAGTCGGAAGTAGACAATCCTTTTCCTCCCTCTAAATAGGCTCCTTCAATTTGATTGGCCGCTGTAGCGCCGCCCCATAAAAATCCCTTTTTAAATCCTTGATTTGCGTTCATACTTTATTTCTCCTTTTTTATTTATTGAATACACATCATTAATCTTGATGTTTTTGATTCTACATTTTCATCGCCTGTAATAATAATATCTAGAAATTCTGCACTATTAGTGACAATAACCATTGTTGTTTCATCGTACCCTTTATCAACAATTTCTTTCAGGTTGTACCTAAGCAAAGGTTGCCCTTTGTTTATCGTTTCTCCCTCTGAAACAAATCGCTCAAAATATTTTCCTTGTAAATTTACCGTATCGATTCCTACATGAATCAACACTTCCGCCCCCTTAACCGAACGCAACCCGATCGCATGATTTGTTGGAGTGGTCATGGTGATCTCACCATCAAAAGGAGCATAGATCGTATCCCCTAATGGTTTAATTGCTACCCCTTTTCCCATCATTCCACTAGAAAAAGTCTCATCAGAAACAGCTTCTAAAGGAATTAAACTCCCTTTCATAGGCGAAAAAATCTCAATAGGTTGGTTCGATTCTTGTGGAATTGACTTTAGACTAGATGTCTTTTTATCCGTTGTTTCCTCCTTTTCATCTTCTTCAAATCCCCAAAGCATAGTCAAAACGAAAGAAACAACAAAACTTGCAATGTAACCGATCACAGCATAAATAAAATTATTGGAGTTTTTCATAATATAGGTTGGTAATGCTGTAATACCAGGAATTGAAAATGCGGTTGCTTTTACAGCGAAAAAACCAAAAATTGTTCCGCCGACCCCGCCTCCAATTAAAGAAGCATAGAAAGGTTTTTTCAAGCGTAAAGTAACTCCATAAATTGCAGGTTCAGTAATGCCAAAGACTGCTGGAATAAACGTTGAAAATGCCAAAGACTTGGTTTCTGCCCTTTTTGATTTGAGAGAGACCCCTAAAACAGCCCCAGCTTGTGCACTATTGGCGACCAAATTCATCGGTAGCAACATAATGTCATACCCAAACTTTTGAAGACTGGCAAATGTTCCAGGGAAAAAAGCATAGTGCATTCCTGTCAAAACAATTAGAGGCATTAGTCCTCCCATTAACAGTCCTGCTAACGGTCCTGTGACATTAAATAAAGTTGTAAAGATTTGTTCCAAATATTTACCTAAAAAATTACCTAGCGGAGCAACGAATGCTAATAAAATCGGTGCTGTAATCAATAACGATAACATTGGACTAAATACAATATTAACCGTTTTAGGAACAATTTTATCCATCCATTTATTCACAACGCTCAATAACAAAACACCTAAAATAATAGGCAGTACAGTAGAAGAATAGTTATTTAATGGAATCGATAGTCCAAACATTGATAGTGGGCTTGCACCATCTGCTGCACCATTTACTAATGTTGGATACATTAACATTCCCGCTAAAGCCACTGCTAATGATTCTTTGGTCTTAAATTTACGCGCTGCAGTCATAGCTACTAAAAATGGCAAGAAATAAAAGACTCCATCAGATAATACATTTAATACTGCATATGATGAACTTTCCACAGACAACCAGCCAAAAACGACAAACAGAGCCATCAACCCTTTAATTAAACCAGAACCAATAATTGCGGGCATTAAAGGGGTAAAAATACCGCTAATGACATCAAAAATAGTATCTAAGACATTCATTTTTTTCTTGTTATCCGTTGTCTTTTCTTTATTTGAGTTCGCTAATTGCTTATCAATTTCCTGAAAGACCTCTGCTACTTTAGCACCGATGATTATTTGATATTGACCTCCACTAAACTGACTGCCTATCACCCCATTTAATTGATTAATTTCTTTCATGTTAACCTTTGCATCATCCAACAGATTAAATCTCAAACGTGTAATACAATGCCAATTTTGAGAAATATTTTCGCTCCCACCTATGAGAGTAATTATTTGTTGCGCTAACAGTTGATTTTCCATATTCTTTCCCTCCTAAGAACGAGAAAAAGCCCAAACGAAAAAATTCCGTTTAGGCTTATGCTCTGTTCAGATAACACACCTTTATGTTATTTTGTTGTAATTCTTTCAATATGAATCACTAAGTAAACCAATTCATCTTCTGAGATTTTCCACTGATAGTCCCTCTCTAGCATCTCTTTAATAATCAGTCCGCAAGCATAACTTTTCATATACCTTTCTTGAATAAGTTCTCTAATCTGTTTATCCATTTTTAAAGATTCTTGACTATTTTTTTGTCGAATAATGAAATAACGAATATGAGTAATAAATCGTGAATAATCGGCAGTCGTTTTATCCAGAATAGTGTCAAAGATTGTCTGCACACTTTTAACAATTTTTTTGATAACCTCAGTAATTTGTAAGGTATCGACCATATTTGGCTGATCGATTTGTGCATTGACAAAATGCAGAGCAATAAAAGAAGCTTCTTCTGGCAGTAAGGTTACGCCCATTTCGTTTTGAACAATTTCCAATGCTTTTTTACCTATTTGATATTCCTTATAGTATAAATGAGGAACTTCCCACTTGATAGGATTATCATTTTCTTGGATAGAATATATTGAAAATGTCAGGTGATCTGCTAAAGAAAATAGTAGGCCTGTACCGAATTTTTGATTTAGAATTAGTTCACCTGATTCAATAATTCTAGCAGAAACGCTTAGAATTTCAGGTTGAAAATTGTCAATTTTATGATCCGTTTGTTCCTCTGCATTCGGAGTAAAAATCTTGCTAATTAAACTTTCATCGATTGAATCCCCTTGTCTCTTTTTAAACCCTATTCCTGTACCAAATAAAACTTTTTCATTTCCCATTTGATCTTGAACTAAAACAATATTATTATTCAGTGTTTTTACTACGATCATTATTCTCACCTCCTGAAAGACAAAAAAAAACACCAAATCCTAAAACCAAGCTTCTTTCATGAATAACTTAAGAATCACTTCGTTTTTTAACTTGGTGGTGCCTGACTATGGATCAGTAACACTCCTGCATCTGTGAACCCATGTTACTATATAAATTTTTAAATGTCAACCCTTACATTCCACCTATTACAAGGAAATATTGGGTACAACATAGTACATTCAACCTGTATTTACCTAAATGTTTTGGACAGTATACGATTAGTGAGGATTGGACAGAAGTGTTTAACTCCGATCCTCGAAGCATGGGAAATCGTCTGTTCCTACCGTTTATTTAGATATGTCTCAGGGGCTCCTTTACTAGATTATAGCGAACAATCTGTCCGTATTTCTAGTATAGGAGCCATATTCTTTTTTTCCCTATGGTATCAGTTAATTTAGGGACAAACGAAACACAAGTAGGGCAAGTTTTTCTACCAATATAAATAATGCTTCCTTCACGCAAATTATTTATAGAATTTGGATGAATTACAGAAAAATTACTTACATTTTTCTGATAAGAAAACATAGTCCCTCTGAATAATATGATACCAAAAATTCCAAGTAGAAAAATTATACCTATATAAATGAAAAGATTTTTATTTCTATTCATAGAAAACTCCTTTGGTTAATAAATATCGCTTATCTATAATTATCAATTAAATATCAAATGATTATATAATCATTTGATATTTAATTGATTCTATTTCGCAATATATTAAAGACCAAAAGTGTTGCTACAACTAAGGCTACTAATTATACCAACGCCTTTTCACAAATCAAGTACTTCTATCGCTGGGTATAACTACTACTTAGGCTAAGCGCTCTTATGTAAACTAAATTATTATAATTAAGCTATCTCATATTTTATAATAGAATCTTTAAAAATATTAGCACTCAAATTATTTATTGTTTGAATAAATGACATCCCACTAATGTTTCTGCTTTTTAAAGGTATTTAAATCTTCTTAGGTTAGTACTATTAATCATTAAAATGAAAAAAGACTACGTGATTAACCGTAGTCATGAAAATTAATCTCTAGGCAATTTTAGCAAATTATCATTTGGTGTATCATTCGGTTCAGATCGAACATATCGCTGTCCATTTCTCATTGCAAGGATTAATTTAGGATATGGAGGAATGTTAACATCAACAGTATTTCCGCCTTTTATAAAATCATAAATTGATTCTTTTGAGTAATATGCGGGTTTTTTGACACCAGTCAAATAAATATCTTTAATTTCTGTAACATCATTTGAAAAACCTTTTGAATCATTCATCCTAATTCTTGTAGCTCTGGCCATTATACAACATTCCCTCCTGTTTTATATATCAATAATACACTACATAATTGAAATAACAAAGTTTAAAAATGTGGATATTTTAAGAGAGTGTAAAATATTTTGTGTAAATAGAAAAAAGGAAGTCCCTTCTGTAGAATAGAGTTACCACAACACATTCACAGAATTCCGCGCGACCGCAACGGCGAGTTCAAGCAACAGACTGTTCCTGCTTATAGACGGACGAATGATACCTTAGAGGAGACCGTCATTCACCTCTTCCGAAAAGGTATTACCATGTCGGAAATCGCAGACTGAAGAAGTAAATGCATTTAAAGTTAGAACTCTAAATGATAAGTATGTCGCTATTTTCATGGATGCTACTTATATTCCTTTAAAACGGCAAACCGTCTCCAAAGAAGCAATCTATATTGCCATTGGTATACGAGAAGACGGCACTAAAGAAGTACTAAGTTATGCGATTGCTCCGACTGAATCGACCTACGTTTGGAATGAGTTGTTACAGGACATTTACTCCAGAGGGGTTCATGATGTCTTACTGTTTATTACCGATGGCTTAAAAGGCATGAAAGATACGATTCACCAGATTTATCCTAAAGCTAAATACCAACATTGCTGTGTTCACGTTTCCCGTAATATTGCTCATAAAGTACGTGTCAAAGATCGAAAAGAAATCTGTGATGATTTTAAGGCTGTTTATCAAGCTAGCTCAAAGGAAGAGGCAAATACCTTTTTAGGGAGTATGATTGAGAAGTGGCAGAAAACTTATCCTAAAGTGACGCAGTCACTGATAAAAAATCAAGATTTATTGACTTTTTATGAGTTTCCGCCTGGTATCCGCCGAAGCATTTACTCAACTAATTTAATCGAATCTTTCAATAAACAAATCAAGAAATACAGCCGCAGAAAAGAGCAGTTTCAAAATGAAGAATCACTAGAGCGTTTCCTAGTATCCATCTTTGATACATACAATCAAAAATTCTTAAATAGAAGCCATAAAGGCTTCCAACAAGTGACGGATACATTAGCTTCAATGTTTACTGAGTAACCCATTATTTTGCAGAAGGACGAGTTATTTACACAAAATTATTGACGCTCCCGGTTGGTACAACAAGAATTGCAGTAGCATAGTCACCATTGATGAAACTACTTAATGATTAAATTGAGCAATTTCTCAAATAGCACAAACTGCTCTTCATAAAACGAAAAGCAGTTCATAATGTATTTAGATATTTCATTGTGCTATTGACCAGAAACACACTATTTAAGGTACCTTTCTCTTTTCGCTGAGATTCACCAACTTCAATTGCACAAAAAAGCGTGAGCACAAGGCTCACACTTTTTCTAGTTGACTATCCTAAAAATTCGAAAACATCTTTACGATCATACAATTTCAAGATTTTTTCAAATAAGATTTGACCTACGAAAGCAGCTACGATTGGTACAACAAACCAGCTGATTAATATTAGAATAATACTCAAACCGGCGTCCAATGAAGCCAACGGACCTACCAACCCTACCAAACCGAAACCAGCAGAAGCAGGAGTCCCTGAGACTGAGAATAACGCTACTGGAATTGCTGAGATGATAGCGGTGAATAGACATGGCACCAAGATAATTGGTTTCCTAAACAAGTTTGGCATCATCATTTTCATAGCACCCAATGCGATGGCCAAAGTAACCCCTGGTTTGTTGACTTTCCAAGAGTTAACTACCAAGACAACTGTTGTTGCGGCAACACCCATAGCGGCTGCACCAGCAGAAACACCGTTCAATTGAATTGCCATACCAATGGCAACTGTAGAGATCGGTGAGATAATCAAGAAAGCAAAGGAACATGCAATCAAGATTGACATCAAAATTGGTTGCAAAGTAGTAAAGGTATTAATTAAGTCACCGATAGCGGCAGTAATCTTGGTTACGTAAGGATATAAATAATAGCCGATTAGACCAGCGCCGATACCAACAACGATTGGTGTTGCAACAATTGCCACGGACCCAAATTTTTCGCCGATCAACAAGATCATGCCGACAGCGATTGATGCAGTAATCATGGTATTGATGATGTCTCCGGTACCAGCACCGATATAAGTAGCTGTGTCAGGATTGAATTTCACAACACCGGAGCCAACGAAAGCTGCACCGGCAACTACTAACATTTGCATTGGTTTGAAGCCAAACTGCACCGCAATCAAAGCGCCAATCAATAGTGGAGTAGCTAGTTGGAAAATAACTGCCATTTGTGTGATCGTTACTGCTAAGGTATTTTCACCAAATAATTTCAAAATTGCTGCCAATACCGCGTTAGGAATCAACCCTACGATGATCCCCGTTGCGGTACCCGCTAATACTTTATTTAAAAATATTTTTGGAGTTAATTTTTCTTCCATTTTCTCATCCTCTTTCTAATGATTACTATTTTGCTCCTAGAATTTCTTCTTTACTATGAACCAGTTGCGTTAAGAAATCACAGTAAGGAGTTACTACTCCATATTTTTTACCTTTACGAGAAATGGCTCCGTTGATGTAGTCAATCTCGGTCAAACGGTTATTTTTTATCAAGTCTTGGTGCATCGATGGGAAATGCATACCAATCGTAGTCGGGTCAAAACAAGTTTCTACATGTTCGATTACTTCGGGAATGTCTAAGTTGACGTTTTCTTTGGCAGCAACAGCTGCAAATTCGTTAACAATAGTCACTACCATGTCATGAGCAGGTTTGGTTGCACCAAGCCCCGCCATATTGACGTCTAAAATCGTGCATAAGCCATTCATCGTACCATTGACACAAGCTTTACGATAAATTGAATAATGAATGTTGTCGGAATATTTGGCATTTAAACCAGACGCGGACAAAGTTTCCGCCAATTTTTTCGCTGATTCTTCTTGGCCAATACCTAGATTTTGCAATTCAACAGACCCGCTGCCAAATAATTTAGCCTTGCCGGGACCTTCTAGACCAGCAGTCCACATGGTGTTGCCGATAAAGATTTTTTCCATCGGTACGAATTTTTCGATTACGTCTTCATGACCGATACCGTTTAAAAGACACAAAACTTCTGTGTGATCAGCAATTAATGGTTTAACATCCTGCAGCATTTTTTCCAACTGCATTGCCTTCGTGAATAAGATAATCAAATCAAATTGCTCACCAGTGGGCACCTCATTCTGATTAACAATTGGGACTTTAACAGTAATTTCTTCGCCATTATAATTAGCCTTCAATCCGTTTTCTTTGATGGCATTGATATGCTCCTGCCAGCCGTCGATTAGCAAAACATCGTTACCACCTTGTTTCAACATCAGTCCGAACCGGGAACCCATCGCGCCGGCCCCTGCAATTGCAATTTTCATAAATAAAAGCCTCCAAACTTAATTTATAATAAGTGAACATTTTCACATTTCTCATTATAGAGTTTTCATTCGGAAACTTCAAGTAGGAGAGTGTAAAACTTGCGACCATGCTTTTATAAATACTTAATTAGATTCTCTTTTTAAAAATGAATGCTGATCCTAATACCATTAATGAACCTAGGACAGACAATGCAATATTTTCTGTTTCTCCTGTTTTTGGTAAAACTTTCATTCTTCCGTCTGAACCTTTAACCGTTACTGTTCCGTCTTTTTGAACGTCTGCTCCAATTTCTTTAGCTTCAACTTTCTTTGTTGTTCCGTCTGCTAATTGAATAATCGGTTTACTATCTTCAACTGCGACAATCACAACGCCTGTATCTGTATTAACTGGGTTTTCGTTTGAATGCTTTTTTCCTAGCTTTTCTTTTATTGATAATTTAAAATATAAATCAAACAACTATTGTATGACAATAACGGGAGGATCCTATGAAAGAAGATAAAATACATGTTTTAAGTTTATTCATATCTAGTATAGTTTTATTCTTAATAACAATTATTTTTCACGAAATTGCTATCGGTCTGGTTATCGCATTAATTTGTTTTCCCATTAGTAATTCTATTGCAAAAAAAGGTTCTGTTGCAAAGTTTTCCAAAAAATCTATTTTAGTGTAAAATTGAGAAAAAAGACAGAGAAGACAGAGTAATGAATCATTTTAAAGGCAAACAATTCAAAAAAGACGTCATTATTGTCGCTGTTGGTTACTACCTGCGTTACAATCTAAGCTATCGTGAAGTTCAGGAATTGTTATATGATCGTGGAATAAATGTTTGTCATACTACGATTTATCGTTGGGTGCAAGAGTACAGCAAAGTCCTCTATGATCTTTGGAAGAAGAAAAATAGACAATCCTTCTATTCATGGAAAATGGACGAAACCTATATCAAAATTAAGGGACGTTGGCATTATCTTTATCGTGCAATTGATGCGGACGGCTTAACCTTAGATATCTGGTTACGAAAGAAACGGGATACGCAAGCAATTGTGACCGATAAAGCACCTTCTCTTGGCTCCGCCTTTAGAAAGTTACAGAGTGTGGGTTTATATACTAAGACAGAGCACCGAACTGTGAAGTATCTTAACAATTTAATAGAACAAGACCATCGACCTATTAAACGACGGAATAAATTTTATCAAAGTCTCCGTACAACCTCTTCCACGATTAAGGGCATGGAGACCATTCGAGGAATATATAAAAAGAACCGAAGAAATGGAACGCTCTTCGGCTTTTCGGTGTCTACTGAAATCAAGGTATTAATGGGAATACCAGCCTAAGATATTTGGAGTTCAGAGAGGGCGCGTTTGATTTTCAAACTTTGCAACAGAACCCTTCACTTTATCGACAAACGCTATAACAAACGGATTCATTTGTAATTCATTTTCATGCGCATAATTTATTTCTGCTGTAAAAATTGGTACATTACTGGGCACCATTCCTAAAACTGACGCAGAAATCATTAAAATAGCACATACTTTTTTCATTTCGATTCAAACTCCTTCACATTTTTTAGTCTTTTAAATAAATACTAATACACCTATCACATTTATAACTCTATATTTTTTTTACACTTCAAAAAAATTATGCGGACAATCGTAGTTACTCTTATAACAAGCTATTCTTCTTATTAAAAAATTACAAGCGTTTACTATTCATTTTTTTATAGAAAATATGAATACAAAAAAACAACTATTCGTTTTATAAGAATAGTTGTTTTTGATATTAATTGTTAAACCCTTTTTTTCTCAAAAATCCACTTTTTCATGTAATACTGTACTTTTTTTGTCATCTTTCCTTAAAGCATCTAATTTGTTTAATTTATCATCAATTACCTAGTAGTTATCAATAACTTAAATCTACTCTTCTATTATTCCCGTTTATTTAAACTCATTTCGAAAATACTTATAAAAACAAGAATTACAACAAATTAATTAGCATAGTTAATTTGTTGTGTTTCCACCATTGGATAAACAATTAAGCTATCCTTCTCTAAATTTTCCTTATTCATATCCACAGCAGTAATTTGACTATTGTCATACGTACGATAGTAATAAATTCCCTTTTCCAGGTTACAACATGAAGAATAAATCGTATACTCATATTTTTCATCACCAACATCACACAATCCTTTTTGTTGTTCGACAGAACTTAAAATATGAAAAAATTGGCTAATACTTTCATATTCTGAACTTCTTGATACAGAATTTAACTTAGTAAAAGTTGCTTTTACAAATCTAGATACTGATGATAAATCTCCTGGCAACCCAATACCACCCATTCCTCTACTATAAATATCTAACTCTATTTGATCTGAAAAATTATTTTTTGGAGTTCTAGTTGAAAGTACACGATAATTGTTTAAATTAAATAATTGGTAATCAAATGTTGGGTTATTTGTTAATACGCCTACAGGATTATCAAATACACGTAAGCCTTCTTTCGTGCTTTCAACCACAATAGATTGCTCTTTATCAGCCAACAGCCAATGGAGAGGGGATAACGGAAGTTCATCACTAAAATTAATATTTACTAAATTAAGATTCTTCAATAATTTTTTTGCTTCATCTACAGTAGAGCATTGGCCCAATACCCAAGGAATAAACTCAAATGGAGAAACATTTTCTTTTCCTTCTTCAATTTTTTTATAATCTGCATAGCCTGAAAAGTTTAATCCAGCCATTCCTAATCCTTTTTCATTTATTGCATCATAATAAAGCGGATAATCAGCAATCCCAGCAGCAATTCCAATTATTGCAAAATGATGATCTAAATTTCCAACTTCTCGAAATGAAAACTTATAATTTCTCGGCGTAATAGTAACCACCTCATTATAAGAAATTTCATAATCAAAATTCCTTCCAAAGTAATGATCTTTTGATACATAAGTAATTGCTGTACACATAATCAATTCCTCCTATATACTAATTCAGTCACTAAAATAGTACACCCAATACTCTTTTTTATCAAATGGTTCTGTTGCAAAGTTTTAAATCTACTATCAAATAAGGTAGAATAATAGAAAAAGATAGCAGGAGGAATGACGGTGAATCATTTTAAAGGAAAGCAATTTCAGCAGGATGTGATTATTGTAGCCGTGGGCTACTATCTTCGTTATAACCTTAGCTATCGTGAAGTTCAAGAAATCTTATATGATCGTGGCATTAACGTTTCTCATACGACGATTCATCGTTGGGTGCAAGAATATGGCAAACTACTCTATCAAATTTGGAAAAAGAAAAATAAACAATCCTTTTATTCATGGAAAATGGATGAAACGTACATCAAAATTAAAGGAAAATGGCATTATTTGTATCGAGCCATCGATGCAGATGGTTTAACCTTGGATATTTGGTTACGTAAAAAACGGGACACACAAGCAGCCTATGCTTTTCTTAAGCGGTTAGTGAAGCAGTTTGATGAACCGAAGGTTGTAGTCACAGATAAAGCCCCCTCTATTACAAGTGCCTTTAAGAAACTAAAAGAATACGGCTTTTATCAAGGGACAGAACATCGTACCATTAAATACCTGAATAATTTGATTGAACAAGACCATCGTCCAGTAAAGAGACGCAATAAATTCTATCGAAGTTTACGCACTGCCTCTACCACGATTAAAGGCATGGAAGCCATTCGAGGATTATATAAGAAAACCCGAAAAGAAGGTACTCTCTTCGGGTTTTCGGTCTGTACTGAAATCAAGGTATTATTGGGAATCCCAGCTTAAATCATAGATACTGTAAGGGATTTTATTCTTTATTTAAAACTTTGCAACAGAACCGTCTCATCTACCTTTTGTACAACAGCTTCCTTGACAGAATGAAAAAAGGTTAACATTCCTACTAGAAGCATAACTGAAAAGGCCAATGTAGATATTAATGAGCTGATTCTTTTAATATTCCAGCAATTTTCTTCCACAGCAACGAACAAAGAAAGTCGGTTAAAACGGAGCGACAAAAAACGAAGAGACGCCAAGGTCCCTGCTATTAACGGATCAAAAATCAAGATTAAACCTGTAAATAGTAAAATTATTTTCATAGTTGTGTATCCACTAACAATTGAAACAATCAAAAGGATAATACCTAAAGCTAACTTAATTCTAAATAAAAATTTTTCTTTAATAGTAGATTGAGACTTAAACGTGCTGCCTTCTTTCTGTTTACTTTCTACTTCGATATTCATACTTTTTAGATTTTTTGAACCGCACCATATAAAAAATAAAATTGCAGAAACAATAACTAGTAGATAAATATAAATTGGAATATGTTCGACCTTCATGTCTTGATAATTAGACAAAAATACTCTTGAAAACACTATGCCTGTGAAAAGTCCAATAACGGCTGTAACAGAACTTAGCAGAAAGCTTTCAATACTTAAAATCTGCTGAATTTTTTTGTATTTCATACCTAACTTATATAGCAGTTGGAATTCTTTCTTTCTCCCTTGAATAACAATCGAGTATGTATTATAAATAATAAATAAAGAAAAACCTACAAGAACTCCCGTCCCTAATTGTAAAAATAATTTCATATTTTTAAAGTCTTTTTTTAATAAATAGTCTGCTAACTCATTTTCAATTCTGTAGTTTATTGTATAAATAACTCCTAAAGAAAATGTCAATAGCAGCATTGTTACAAAAAATATCAATATGATGAAAAGAAACTTACTACTATTTTTTTTTAAATTTTCTCGAATATATATCCACATATTTCTCACATCCTTCATAATGTCTTCAAAAAGATTTTAATGCTTTCTTAAAAGAAAGAAGTACTTGTATTAGACTTATAAATGCCATTACATAGACGAAAATGCTTAGTACTGTTGAACTAAAACCAAATACGTTTAGATAATTCAATGTTATACGTATAATAGAAAAAATCCCTGCAATACCAATAACATATGAAAGAATAAAATAAAGAAACAATCCAATCATTTTTTTGTTTTGAAATTTTTTTAAAATTGAGGTCTCTTTTTTTATTACTCCTGCAAGAAGCAACAATAACTGCCATCTTGTCCCTTCACTACCATATATGATTGTAAAAATATGGTATCCATCACTCGTTGATAGCGGTAATAAACTACTAAAAAGATACCCTATATTAAGAAGAGCTATATAACCAAACCACCAATTATTTGTAATGATAAATAAGCATAATGAGAAAAATATCAGTATACAGTTATTTATCATACCAAAACCTAATATCTTAACTCGTTTCCAACTATCGATCGTATACATATCTGAATAACGAATATATATCACTGGAGAAAATCCCCATTTCAAACGAATGTTTAAGCTTTTCCATCCAACATTATAGTAATTAGATGATAATAAATGACCTAATTCGTGAAAAACAAGTGATCCGCTTCCAGCAAATAAAATAACAATAATATCTACTTTAGTCACATTTAGAATTGAAAAATTTATCTGGCTTATGTAAGAATCTATTAGTTGAACTGGAAATTTAATAATAATAATTGGAAATCCAATTAACATTACAGCTATCAACAATAAATTTAAATAATATATGCCTTTAGTCACTCTCTCAATTCTTTTTTGAATAGCAAATAAAGGAATTTCAAATAGTTTCCGACTATTCAACTCAAACTCGATATTACTTTGACTATTTGTATTTGGGTACGTACACAAATTATGCTTACTTAATATGGTTCTCATTTTTTCGTAGCTAATCGTACTATTTTCATGTAAAAATTCTTTTACTTCTTCAATTTTTTCTTTCTTAAGCAAAGGAATCAAACCTTCAAAAAAAGTATATTGTTCCTTTGAAAGTTTTATATATTTACTTCTTTTTTCACTTATCAAAAAATATTTAGTATCTTTCATAGATTTATCTTTAATAAGAGTAACATCATCAACGACTAGCCCTTTTGATTTATCTAAGTCAAGTTTTTGTGTATCCAAAATTACCAGTCCTTTTTGAAACTTTTTTAAAACTATCCCAAAAAAGTTTATATTCAGCTGATGTTTTATCCATAGTAGCTAAAGTCTTAATAGATTCTTCAATGGTCGTTCTAGAAAAAGTACATCTTGGTGAACTAACTACGTACATATCTCCATGAGATTGAAATTGAATTCCCTTACAAAATACAGAGCAGATTTTTCTTGCAAAACATGCCTGGCATTCAGGTGCATCTTGTCTACTAACATTGGCGATGCCATGTGCTTTTTCATAATTCAATCCTTCTTCTATATTTCCCATATTAAATTTTTCTTCATTTACAAACATTTGACATGGATAGATATGCATATTTGTATCAAAAAACAGCGAGTGTCCTGCATTACAGTCCCTTAAAGAACGATCTTTAGCAATTTGAATGAGTGGAGCAATAATTCCAGAAGGGATTTGATCTGTTTCTCCTTTGTAGAGTTTTCCTATATAATACTGCGTGATTTCTCTAGTAAAGCTTTCTAGATTTGATAGCAAGCGTTCACCAGTAATAGCTAATGATTCTACAGCTGTATCTACAGGTACTATAGCAAGATTTTCCCACCCTAACTCATCCATTGCTTTTGCCCACTTAACTCCATCACCTTGTTGATAATTCTCTAGATGATTTCTATTTATCGTTGCTTGTAAGACATATGAAACACCTTGCTCTTTCATTCTATTTATTCCTTTTACCACATTGTCATATACACTCAGCTTTCCATCTCCCTGATAAATCCTTGCAAGATCATTCAATTTTTTAGGTCCATCCAAGCTTGTAACAATAAATATGTTGTTATCTTTTAGAAATTCTATTGCTTTACTTGAAATTCCAACTAGATTAGTACAAATAGATGTTGGTGGAAATTCCATATCATTTTTTTTAAAGAAATCTTGTGCTTCCTTAACAAATGACTTGATTTCTCTAAAATTAATCATCGGCTCTCCACCAAAAAAGCACATACTTTTGATGCCATCTGAATAATTTTCAAGTGCAAATCTAACTGCATTCATATAGTTTTCTTTAGTAAAAAATGCAGGTTTATCCGATACAGATCCATACTCTCCCTCACCTGCAAAGCAATATGTACAACCGAGATTACATGTTCTAGCAGACATAAATGTCAACGCAACAGTCCCTCTACCTGGAACTTTTTCTACAGCTACATCCGAACTATTTTCCTTTTTAAATTGTTTAAGTAGTTCATCTATCTGTTCGTTAGTCATCTGATCTACGGACAGTTCTTTAGAAACTCTCATCATTCGAGAAGTTTCAGGATGGAAAAAAATATTAAATTGCTCTTGATCACTATTTATTAAATATACCTGATTCTGCATACTTTTCCTCCTCATATATTAGTACTCGCTTCATAAAATCATTTAGTACTCGCTTCATAAAATCATTTTAAATTTACAAATAATGAAATACCATGTATATAGTTTAAAGGAACAGGAATGTAAATTAAATAAGTAAAAGCGGAAAATTGTTATGAATCCATAGATAATTTTTTAGTAATGTTTACACTTTAAATGTTATAGAATAAAATGATAGGTAATATGGATGCCTACAATCTTTTTAAATCATTTTGTCTAGAGATACACCTATTCATAAAATAGCAAGGAGAAAAAAGTATTGCTTAACTCACACATTCTTTTACTAAAATTGAAGTCCAACCCAGTTCCAAAAAAGCTTATTATTTCTTATGGGAAATTTGAATCAAATGATTTTAAATTTCCTATCGCTTTTCTTAGCGAGCGCGAACAACATATTTGTAATAGTTATCGTAATCTCAACAGAAAAATGACCTATCAAATAGGTAGATATGCAGCAAAAACTGCTGTTTCTCTCTTGTTGAATGAATCAAATCTTCAAAAATTAGAAATTCTAGTTGGTTGTTTCTCTCAGCCTATTATTCAGTATGAACAATTCAGCATGCAGGGAGTCTCGCTGTCCCATACAAAAAATGCAACAATCGCACTGGCATTTCCAGCATCAATTTGTGCCGGTGTAGATATAGAACTGGTTTCAAAACAAAAAGAAAATACCCTTTACTCAAACATAGAAAATCATGAAAAAAATATTGTTGACCAATTAGATAAGCAAAACCAAAGATTACAATATAGTGTTTTATTATGGACAATAAAAGAAAGTCTGTCTAAAGCAGTACTAACTGGTTTAACACTGCCATTATCATTTTTTTCAGTAAAGTCCGTTACCTGTCATAAAAATATTTGGGTTTCTGAATTTGTTCATTTCAAAAACTTTAAATGTCTATCTTTTTTTTCTGATCAACATTGGATTTCACTTACTTTACCAGCTTATTTAATTGAGCAAATACAAGAAAGCACGCAGCATAAAGTAGAACTACTTGCCTTTTGGGATTTAGAAATTAACGGAACCGATAATGATATTCATAAATAATGACATAAGCCGTTTTGTTGGGATCATTCCATCTTTCAGGGTAAGTGCCTAGTAACATAATAACCATAATCAAAACCACCCGTGTGAACGGGTAGTTTGTTCTGCGGCTGTAATCCACTATTACCGCCCTAAACCTAAAAGGCTTACCGAAAAAGTTCCCTTCCGCACCACATTTACTTACAGCTCATTAATGGAGCTATTTCATTTTTTATAATTTTTTGTCCTGTGAACGGATCTACTTCTTCAAACACCGTTAGCTGAGCAGCTACGTAATCTTCACGAAGTTGATTACGAATATATTCTTCTATCTACTTTTTATTTATTCCTACTGTATCCACGTAGTAACCGCGACACCAGAATTTTCTATTTCCATAACGATATTTTACTATGCCTATCAAATATAATTAAGCTACCTTTTCCTTTTAAATCCCAATGAATTGAGAGACACTTAATTTCGGAGAAATGCATACTAGCATATGAATATGATCCATACATGTTAACAATTTGGAAGGCTTTTTAATCCCTCGCTAGAAGCTATCCTGAGAGCTTGGGACAAAAAGCATTTTGGATTTTTGTCCCAGGCTTAAAAATTGATAAACGGCGGGAGCAGAAGCAACACTACGCGTTGCTTCGATCTCAACAACTTCTAAGGTGTTTTCTCGACATACGTCTCGTCACAGTACAGCCTTCAAAAGAGCTACAGCTCTAAGAGTTGCGATGTTTCACTGTGAAGCATGAACAGATGAAATCATCGTACCTACTTGGTGAAGGTCCTTCGGAACTTACAAGGATAAAACTGTGACGAGCCTTTGGCGAGAAAACAATAAGCCGAAATTGACTTTCTCACACAAGCGTTCGGTGTATCTTAATCCTTCCAAGTGTTGAAAATCACGAAGAACGTAGTGTTTCGATGATGAACAATACCTACCTGGTCTCCAAACATTATAGAACACCGGGTCCTTCAATTCTAGCATGTTCCATGCGTAGAAATTGATACGAACGAAACGGAATGTAGTGTATCATGCAACATCAACTCGTTCCTCGTTGTGTTTTATGACAATTTTCGGAAATTCCTTCTTATTGGCTTTCTCATGTGAGCATTCGTCGCAGTTTAGCCTTCTTAAGTGCTGAGAAACACTATTTAGCAAATAAATGACATCTGCGATTACTCGATGTATTTGAGCCTTTAGGAGTGTTGAACAGTACCTACGTGGTTCGCGGAGTTAAATACTTCTGTACCGACCTCTTTCAATCTATACAAAAAATTCCAGAGGATTTTCTCCTCTGGACTCGACAGGATTCTACAATTTCTCTTTACCAACATTATTTGACAAAGAGCAAAAAAAGAGAACGCGTACTCCGTCTTCGAAACGTCCTAAGACGCCGACAGAATACCGTTCTCGTGGGTTTGGCACCCAATGGGGGCATAGGGATTCGAACCCTAGACCCTCTGATTAAGAGTCAGATGCTCTAACCAACTGAGCTATGCCCCCGTTGTATAAAATGGCTTTTCAGCTACCTCAATATTGTAGCACTCCGCTATTATTTATACAAGAGGGAATTTTTTTCAGTTGTTATTCTTGTGAAGATTGTTCTTTTTTTACAGGACAAGCTGTTTGACAATCTTCACAACTTTCCCCTTTTTTGATTCGTCGATAGGTGATGATTCCTGCTGTTCCAAAAATTAAAATGGATAAAATAATTGTTGCCATCCGTTATTACCCTCTTTCTAAAGAAGTGATTGCTTGGACACTTTCTTTGCCTGGCTTTGGTTTTCTTATAAGGAAATAAAATCCAGCTAAAACAACACCCATCGCAAAAAAAGTCCCCAGAGTTAGTGTGCCTTTTTCGACTAACACATGGCCTAATTGATAAATCACAAAACTAACCATATAAGCCAAACCGCATTGATAACCAATGGCTCCTAATGTCCATTTGAGGTCTCCCATTTCACGACGAATTGCGCCAATTGCAGCAAAACAAGGTGCACATAATAAGTTAAAAGTTAAGAACGAATAGGCCGCGACTGGCGTAAAGGTGTGTTGCAGTGCGCCCCAGACTTCTACCCCGTTTTCAGAAACATCTTTCACATTGCCAAATAAAATACCTAAGGTACCAATAATATTTTCTTTCGCTATCAATCCTGTAATTGTGGCAACTGCCCCTTGCCAATTACCCCAGCCTAATGGGATAAATAGCACCGCCAACCCTTTACCTAGAAATGCTAGAATACTTTGACTTTCTGGAACGGGTTGAAACGTCACAGAATAATGTGACATGAACCAAATGAGAATACTGGAAACAAAAATAATCGTACCTGCTTTTTTTACAAATGAGCGACATCGTTCATAGGCATGCCGAACCACACTTCTAAGCTGTGGCAAATGATAGGCGGGAAGTTCCATAATGAATGGTGCTGGATCTCCCGAAAAATGCTTAGTCTTTTTTAAAGCAATTCCTGATAACACAATGGAAGCAACCCCTAAGAAATAAGCAGAGGGCGAGACCCAACTTTGGTTAGGAAAAAATGCACCTGCAATCAGAGCGATAATTGGCAACTTCGCTGAACATGGCATAAAAGTCGTGACCATAATAGTCATTCGCCGATCGCGTTCGTTTTCAATCGTTCGACTAGCCATCACGCCTGGGACCCCACAACCTGTCGCAATTAACATTGGAATAAACGACTTACCAGATAGGCCGAATTTCCGAAACAAGCGATCCATGACAAAGGCAATCCGGGCCATATAGCCACAATCTTCTAAAAAACCTAAACATAAAAACAGGACGGCCAGTTGTGGTAAAAATCCTAACACCGCCCCAACACCTGCAATGATCCCATCTAAAATTAAACTTTGCATCCATGGCGCTACTTGCCATTGCGCCAACCAATTTCCCACAAATTGAGGAACCCATTCCCCAAAAAAGACATCATTTAACCAGTCTGTCCCCATTGTACCAACCGTTTGAATAGATAAGTAATAGACCAACCACATCACAAACGCAAAGATTGGCAACGCCAACCACCGATTGGTTACCACTCGGTCAATCTTATCACTGTGAGTAAATGTCATTTCTGTTTTTTTCGTCGCACACAAAGCAATTAATCGAGCAATAAAGGCATAGCGTTCATTAATGATAATCGCTTCACTTTCATCTTGAAAGATTTTTTCAGTAATTTGAATGACTTCTTCAATTTCTTTTTCTTGAAAAGAACTCAATAATAATTGCTCTTTGGTTCGAACATCTCGTTCAAAAAGTTTTAAACTATACCAACGCTGTTGCGTTTCAGGAACAGTATTCCCTAAAATATCAACAATTTCAGCAAGTGCTGCTTCTAAGCGATTATCATAAGAAGGATAAATAACCTCTGTCTCTATGGCATTCGCTCGCTGCTTACTTTGTTTTAAAGCATGATCCAACCCACGATTCTTCAAAGCACTAATCTCAACAACAGGCACGCCTAAGCCATAACTTAACTTTTCACTATTCAATGTTTGGCCGTTTTTTTCCAACAAATCCATCATATTTAACGCACAAACAACCGGTAATCCAGTTTCAATTAATTGTGTTGTTAAATAAAGATTCCGTTCCAAATTGGTCACATCGAGAATATTCAAAATCACTGAAGGTTGGTCCTCCAAAAGATAATCTCGTGCCACAATTTCTTCAGGCGTATAAGGAGAAAGAGAGTAAATCCCTGGCAAATCTTGAATAATGAGTGTCTTATCTTTCTTTGCCACCCCCTCTTTGCGTTCCACAGTCACCCCTGGCCAGTTTCCAACATATTGGTTGGCTCCTGTTAACATATTGAACGTTGTCGTTTTACCGCTATTAGGGTTGCCGGCTAGTGCAATTTGCTGAGTCATTCGCTTTCCTCCTTTTCAACCAAGATTAGTTCCGCTTCACTTTTTCGTAACGTTAGTTCGTAGCCACGTACATTGATTTCAATTGGATCAGCTAAAGGAGCTACTTTGCGAATAAAAATTACTGTTCCTTTTGTTAAGCCCATGTCCATCAACCGACGTTTCACCGCTCCTTGTCCGTGGATCCCTACTATTGTAGCGCGTTCTCCAACTTTTAAGGTATCCAAGGAGACCCAAACTTTCTCATTCGCCGAGCGCTCCTCCACATGAATCGCTTGTAAAATCGTATCTGTCAGCGCAATTCGACTATTATGTAATAAAACAATACCATTTTGATTCTGATAATTGACAAGGACAACTGCTTGGCCTGCAACGACACCTAAATTGTTCAGATGTTTCTTTGTCTGAATATCTGCTTGGACGCTTTCGACTGTATAGACTTTCCCAACTTCTGCCTGCGCTAACGTAATCATTTACTTTCCTCCATGTGAAAAAGTTTCAAACGAAAATGAGAATCGTTCTCAATTAAAAGAATACGCTTGCTTACACGGAAAGTCAATGAATTTCTGGATGTATCTCCTGTTTTCTTCTATTTTCCTTCTATATAGAGACACTTTTTTCAGGTTACTATTTTTGAAAAAAAGTCAGCACTTGTTTTTTATGTTACTAGCTACTGTAAAATCCCACTCATTCAATAACAAATCCGCTTATTTTTTCTTCTTGTGCCTAACTCAAATGTCAACACAACATTTAGTGTTTTTTCACTAAATGTTCTCTTTCAAAATTTTAATTTTTTTGTTTGTCAAACACTGACCAATGTGTTTTTTCTCCTAAAAACGAGGATTCACGTGTTTTCATTTTTCTTTCAAAAACACAAAAACTAGTATTATGAGAAAAACGCACCACAATATATAGTGTTAAAGTGTTGACTTTTTTCTACATAGATTTATACTAGTCTATGTAGAAAAAAAGAGGAGGAACTTTCAATGAACGTAAAAATCTTTTCAAAAAATAACTGTATCCAATGTAAAATGGCGAAACGTTTCCTAAGTGAAAATAACATCGCTTTTGAAGAAATCAATATCGACGCACAACCAGATGCTATCGACTGGTTAAAAGAACAAGGGTTCCAAAGCGTACCGGTAATCACATCTGAAGCAACAACCGTTGTTGGCTTCCGTCCAGACCAATTAAAACAATTGGCTAGCTAAGATGAAACTTGTTTATTTTTCAGTCACCGGTCAAACAAGGCGCTTTATTAAAAAATTGGATTTGCCTGCTTATGAACTTGAGCCAGCGAATCCTTTTTTTGAAATAAATGAGCCTTTTATTCTTGTCATTCCTACCTATGATGCAGAAATTACAGAGGTAGTGAATGACTTTCTTGATTATAAAAGTAACCAAGAACTGTTAGTTGGTGTAGCTGGTGGGGGCAACCGTAATTTTGCTGAATTATTTGTCTATACCGCCAAAGATATTGCCCGCGATTATCACGTTCCGCTTCTATACTCCTTTGAGTTTAGCGGAACAGACGAAGACGTGGAGACCTTTAAGAAAGTAGTGGAAGAAATTGAGTCTAAAAGAAATTAAAGATGTCAGCTATTTCAAACTGAATAACGAGATTAACCGTCCTGTTGATGGTCAAATCCCTTTAAATAAAGATAAAGAAGCACTCGCAGCCTTCTTTAAAGAAAATGTAGAACCGAATACACGTAAATTCAGCTCTGCTGAAGAAAAAATCAACTTTTTAATGAAAGAAGATTTTATTGAAACTGAATTCATCGAAAAATATTCAATGGACTTTATTGAAAAATTATATGCTTTCTTAGATGAACAACATTTCCAATTCAAGTCTTTCATGGCGGCTTATAAATTTTATTCTCAATACGCTTTAAAGAACAACGCCGGAACAGAGTATTTAGAAACATATGAAGATCGGGTTGCCTTTAATGCCTTGTATTTTGCGGATGGCGATGAAGAGTTGGCTTTAACATTGGCGGATGAAATGATCCATCAACGGTATCAACCAGCCACACCTTCTTTCTTAAACGCTGGGCGTAAACGTCGAGGTGAATTGGTTTCTTGTTTCTTAGTTCAAGTAACAGATGATATGAACAGCATTGGGCGTTCAATTAATTCTGCCCTTCAATTATCACGAATCGGCGGCGGCGTAGGAATTACTCTTTCCAACTTACGTGAAGCGGGCGCACCAATCAAAGGTTATGATGGCGCAGCAAGTGGTGTTGTCCCTGTTATGAAATTATTTGAAGATAGCTTTAGCTACTCTAACCAACTAGGTCAACGTCAAGGTGCTGGTGTGGTTTATCTAAATGTCTTCCATCCAGATATTGAAATGTTCTTATCTGCTAAAAAAGAAAACGCTGATGAAAAAATCCGTGTAAAAACGTTGTCTCTTGGTGTTATTGTTCCAGATAAATTTTACGAATTAACACGTAACAACGAAGATATGTATTTATTTAGTCCTTATAGTGTGGAACGTGAATATGGTGTGCCTTATTCCTATGTAGATATTACCAAAGAATATGATAACCTAGTGGCCAATCCAAACATACGTAAACGTAAAATTAAAGCCCGTGACTTAGAAAATGAAATTTCTAAATTACAACAAGAATCTGGCTATCCTTATATCATCAATATTGATACAGCTAACAAAAACAATCCGATTGATGGCAAGATTATCATGAGTAACTTATGTTCTGAAATTCTTCAAGTTCAAACGCCTTCTGTTATTAATGGGAAACAAGAATATGAAGTTTTAGGAACAGATATTAGTTGTAACTTAGGTTCAACTAACATTGTTAATTTAATGGAAAGTCCTGACTTTGGAAAATCTGTCCGCGCTATGACGCGTGCGTTAACTTTTGTAACAGATGCTTCTGAAATTGATGTCGTGCCAACTATCCAAAATGGAAATCGTTTAAGCCATACAATCGGACTAGGCGCAATGGGCTTACACACCTTCTTCGCTAAAAATCATATGGAATACGGCTCTGAAGAATCATTAGACTTTACAGACATTTATTTCATGTTATTAAATTACTGGACTTTAATGGAAAGTAACCAAATTGCGAAAGAACGTAACCAAGTCTTCCATAATTTTGAAAAATCAGATTATGCTTCTGGTGCTTACTTCGATAAATATATTGAAGGCAACTTTACACCAAAATTTGATAAAGTGAAAGAAATTTTCAAAGACATTCAGATTCCAACGGCTGAAGATTGGGCTGCGTTACGCGATGCTGTGAAAAAAGATGGTCTTTATCATCAAAATCGTTTAGCCGTAGCGCCAAATGGTTCAATTTCATATATTAATGATACTAGTGCCAGCATTCATCCAATTACTCGTATGATTGAAGAACGTCAAGAGAAGAAAATTGGTAAGATTTACTATCCAGCGCCTTATTTAGCTAATGATACAATCCCTTACTATACTTCTGCTTACGACATGGATATGCGCAAAGTGATTGATGTCTACGCAACAGCGCAACAACACGTTGATCAAGGAATGAGTTTAACCTTGTTTATGCGTTCAGAAATCCCTGAAGGCTTGTATGAATGGAAAGAAACACCAAAACAAACAACCCGTGACTTGAACATTTTACGTCATTATGCGTTCAACAAAGGGATTAAATCAATTTACTATATTCGTACATTTACAGATGATGCTGAAGAAATTGGCAGCAATCAATGTGAGTCTTGCGTGATTTAATGAAAAGCACTTAAATAAGGCGTTCTGCTTGAGCGTCTTATTTTTTAGGAATGTTCTCTTTTTAAACAGGACATTTTCAGATATACTGGACAAAGAAGAACGGCTGCACACTCCTATTTGGACTCTGTAGAACGTTTTAAGCGAAGAAACGAGACAACTAGTCAAACAGACTGCTGTCCCAGCATACAGGAGGAATAACCATGGCAACGTATTATGAAGCAATTAACTGGAACGCCATTGAAGACGTCATTGATAAATCCACTTGGGAAAAATTAACCGAACAATTTTGGTTAGATACACGGATTCCGTTATCCAATGACTTAGATGATTGGCGGACTCTTTCCGATTTAGAAAAAACTACTGTCGGCTACGTTTTCGGCGGTTTAACTTTATTAGATACTGTTCAATCAGAAAGCGGCATGGATCAACTGAGAAATGATGTGCGGACGCCTCATGAAGAAGCCGTCTTAAATAACATCCAATTCATGGAATCTGTCCATGCCAAAAGTTATTCTTCTATCTTCAGTACATTAAATACAAAAAAAGAGATTGATGATATTTTTGAGTGGACAAATACCAACAAACACCTGCAATATAAAGCAGAACGGATTAACGAAATTTATAAAAACGGTACTCCGTTAGAGAAAAAAATTGCTAGTGTATTTTTAGAAACGTTTTTATTCTATTCTGGGTTTTACACTCCTCTTTACTATTTAGGAAACAATAAACTAGCGAACGTCGCTGAAATTATTAAATTGATTATCCGTGATGAATCAGTGCACGGCACGTATATTGGCTATAAATTCCAATTAGGATTTAATGAATTACCAGAAGATGAGCAAGATAAACTAAAAGACTGGATGTATAATTTACTTTACGAATTGTACGAAAACGAAGAACGTTATACAGAAGAATTATATGATGACTTAGGTTGGACCGAAGAAGTAAAAACCTTTTTACGTTACAACGCCAACAAAGCTTTAATGAACTTAGGTATGGATCCCTTATTTGCGGATACAGCCAATGATGTGAACCCGATTGTAATGAATGGTATTTCGACAGGAACTAGCAACCATGACTTCTTCTCCCAAGTAGGAAATGGCTATTTACTAGGAACAGTTGAAGCCATGAAAGATGATGACTATCTTTACGGTTTAGATAAATAGCAAAAAGCTAGAAACGATCAACGTTTCTAGCTTTTTATTTTACCAACTTCCTGAGGCGCCGCCACCGCCGAATGAGCCGCCACCGAATGAACCACCACTGCCGCTACCAGAACTACTATGATTAGACGGATTGTATTGTGAGTTTAAATAAGCATACGTCAAAACACTACCATCATAACTATATAAAGTATCTCCTACTAATAAACGCCCAAAAGATTGTTTTTTTGCATTTGGATATATACTTAGTAAAGAACCACGCTTAGTGGCACGTCTTATTTTCCCTTTCGTGGCAAATAACGTTGCTCCATTAAGATATAAACAATAAAAAGAAGTCTTTTTCATCTTATTTAATACTTTCTTTGTCTGTTCTGAGTTATTTAGGACAGCCTTTGTTGGTAAACAATTCAAATAATCTTGATACATTTTTTTAACAAGTTTTCTTGTTCTTAAAATTTGTAAAATATAAACAGCACAAATGAGCATCCCAGCAATACTTGCCATTAAAAGAACATTTCTTTTCGTTGTGTTAGTGTTTAACTCTGTTTGTATATTTGTTAATTCATTATCCACTTGTGCGGTTTTTGAATTGATTGCAGCCGATACTTGATCAATAATTTTATTGAGACCTGTATTATAATCCTCGTCTCTAAAAGCCTCTTTTACTTCTTCATTATTAATAATATCATCCGCATAGCTATCCGTTAAAATACTCTCTAAGCCATATCCAACTTCCAAGCGAGACTCGCGATCCTCAATTGCCATTAGAAAAACCACACCATTATTTTTTTCACGATCCCCTACACCTAATTGATTAGCAATCTTATTGCTGTAAGATTCAACAGATTCCCCACTAGGTAACGCAGGAACGGTAATAAGCATAAATTGTGCGCCATTCGCATTTTCCAACAATTGTTGATTCAATTGAAACATTTTCTGTTTAAGTTGATTTGAGACAATACCTGCATTATCTGAAACATAGATATTAGCATCATTAATGTTCAACTGCCCATTCGTTCCAGTAATTGTCACTAATTCATTTTCACCAGTTATTTCTTGTTTAGAAAAGTTATTTATTGTTGTCTGGGTTGACGCTTCAGTCATTTTCCCTGCTAAGATATCGTCTCTCTTTTTTTGTAAGGCATGTTGCTTCTCTCTCAGTGCAGTTTGTTTTGCTTCATAAGAGATTCCCTTTCCTTCATACCAAGCAGCCATTCCTAATATTAAAATCATACTCAAACTAATTACCACAACAATCGTTGTATTCCGCTGATGCTTTTTATAAAACAAACGAACTTTTTCTTGAATTTTTTCGACTTTTTTATCCAACCTTCCTCACTTCTTTCTTTTTAACCCAAATTTTCTACAAATTTTTTATTTAAATTCCACTTGCGGCACTTCTTTTCCCTGCTCTGTCGCAACATAGTTAGTTTTCTTCTCAAATCCTAAAAGTTTTGCAATTATTTTATCAGGGAATTTTGAAATCTGTTGGTTATATGTTTCAACAGCTTGTATATAGTTACGGCGTTCAACAGAAATTCGATTTTCAGATCCTTCTAATTGAGTCATTAAGGTTTTGACATTTTCAGAAGAAGCTAACTTTGGGTAATCTTCATTCAATACTGTAACAAAATTACCTAATCCTTTTTCAATTTGCTCATTTGCTTGCCCTTTTTCAGAAGAAGATTTTGCTCCTGCGTATGCTTTACGTGCTTCCGTTATTTCTTTTAAAACTTCTTTTTCTTGAGTCATACTGCCTTGAACACTACTGACAAGATTAGGAATTAAATCAGCACGTCTTTGCATTACATTCTCTACTTGTGACCATTCTGCTTCGACTTTATTATCTAAAGTAATCAATTGATTATAAGCTTTCATCACAAATGCACCAATAATCACAACGACAACAACAATAATACTAAGAAATTTATTTTTTTTATTCATCTTACTTATCACCTTTCTTTCTAACTCGTAATACAATCATAACTCTTTTGTAATCTTTTTGAAATATTAAACTTAAAAAATCAGTCCTAGGTCCTAGAAGAAAACCGCCATAAGCATTTTAACTTATAGCGGTTGTCATTAATTATAAATAGATGTTTCTACACATTAATCAATCGTAATTTTGTTACATTATTTGAAACAGATAGATCTTCGATAACATCGGCATACGTTAGGCCTTTAGGTAAATCAATAGTATAGATATTCGTATAGATTTTTGTATCATCCACCCAAGAAACATTGAAATTCACATCATAAATTTCAATATGTTTTTCTTCAAAATACTGATTAATAAATTCTTTGGTTTCTTGTTTATGTTGATAGCGAATTTCTAATTTTTTGATTGTTGGTACGTGAATAATTCGTTTGACAATGGTTAAGGCAAATAATACACCGATAAAACTTGTTAAGGCAATCGTATAGTAGCCCATGCCCACCGCGATCCCTAAACCAGCAACGGTCCATAGTGACGCTGCTGTCGTCAATCCGGTGACACTTTGTTTCGTTACAATGATGGTTCCAGCACCTAAAAAGCCGATTCCACTTACAACTTGTGCAATCAACCTTGCTTGATCTGAACGAATGACCCCCGTCAAAGCCGGATTAGCTAACGCATCTTTCAATGCATTGATTGCAATTTGCGACTGAATTAACGCAATAATAGCCGCGCCCATACAAACTAAAATGTGAGTGCGCATCCCTGCTGGGCGATTCTTATATTGTCTTTCAAAACCAATTGCGCCACCCATCACCATCGCTAGGACTAACCGTAAAATAATTTCTGGAATTGTTAGCTGTAACATCCTTTTCACCTCTTCTTCTATTACTTCCAGTATAACAAAAAAAGAACTTGAAACATAAGGAAATCCTTATGTTTCAAGTTCTTTTTCATCAACGATTATAATTTACTTGCAGCTGCATCATCAATGATTACAACAACATCTTGATGGTTTTGTAATGCACTTGCTGGCATGTCTGTTGTTACTGGTCCGTCAATCATTCCTTTAATGGCCTCTGCTTTTGCTTCGCCATAAGCCATTAAAATCATTTTTTTACCTTTCATGATTGAGCCAATCCCCATAGAAACAGCACGTGTTGGGACATCTTCTACTTTGTCAAAATAACGTTTGTTTGCGTTGATTGTTGATTCAGTCAACTCAACGACATGTGTTAAGCTATCTAGAGGTGTGCCTGGTTCGTTGAAACCAATGTGTCCATTTTGACCAATACCTAAGATTTGGATATCTACTGGATGTGCATCGATAATTTTTTCATATTCTGCGGAAGCAGCATCTAAATCTTCTGCTTTACCATTTGGTACAAATGTTTCTTTAAATGGTTTTTTGTCGAATAAGTGTTTGTTCATGAAATAACGGTAACTTTGCTCATCTTCGCCACCTAAACCAACATATTCATCTAAGTTTACAGAAGTCATTTCTGTAAAGTCGATATCACTTGCTGTCATTTCTTTATATAATGTTTCTGGTGTACTACCTGTTGCTAAGCCTAAAACTTTCGCACCATTGTTCATACCTTCTTTAATTAATTCAAACGCTTTTTTGCCGCCTTCTTCTGCATTTGCTACACGGATAATTTGCATTTTGACACGCTCCTTACGGTTTATTTTGGTATAGTCCAATTATAACACCTTCTGAAAAAAATTTCTAGAATAAAAGAAAAAAACTTCTATTTCCATCAGAAATAGAAGTTTTCGAGCTTGTTTAACAGATTAATATTGTGGTGCGTTGGGATCCACATACGTATTTGGATCAGCATAAGCGTTTGGATCTGTGTACGTATTTGGGTCAACGTACGTATTCGGATCGTAGGCTCCTTCTGCTGCTTGTTGCGT
This sequence comes from Enterococcus sp. AZ011, assembly GCF_050548355.1. NCBI lineage: Bacteria > Bacillati > Bacillota > Bacilli > Lactobacillales > Enterococcaceae > Enterococcus > Enterococcus sp. AZ011. The sequence goes on along the minus strand of NZ_CP172959.1, from coordinate 346,241 downwards.
ATTGCCGTTGTATTCTGTTTGACCGGCTGTGGTGTCCGCTGTGCTACTCGAACTAGTAGAGCTATTGGCACTTGAATCACCAGATTCACCAATCAGTGCAGTATCTGTAACAGCATAGCTAAACTGATTATAAAAGGCTAAATCTTTTTCACGTTCAGAAGCATGTTCTTTTAAACCAAGTTGTTTTCTAAGTGTTGTTTGTGTTTTGTATAAACTATTTGGATCTAGGACTTGATAATAAATATCATCAATAGTTGCACTGTATCCTTGTAATTGTTCAGAGTCAATTGTTTTAAAGGCAGACAAATATTTTGATTGGATGTCCATCATGTCATCCCAAGTTAAGTCTGTTTTTACATTGGCTTCAACAGCATCAAGAATTTTTCGATATTTTGAAACACCATCAAAACTCATGACTTTGCGCACAATTTTCTCAACAACTTCTCGTTGGCGGCGTTGACGACCCACATCTCCTTCAGGATCTTCGTGACGCATCCGCGCATAAGCCAAACCTGTCGTGCCATCTAACTTGATTTTACCTGCTGGAACAGTAATACCGTCCAACGTAAATTCACCAATCGTATTATCTACTTCAATACCGCCTACCGCATCAATCAGGTCTTTTAACCCTTTCATATTGATGGATACATAGTGATGGATGGGAATATCCAGTAATTCTTGGACTGTATTAATCGCCATTTCGGCGCCACCAAATGCATAGGCATGGTTCAATTTGTCTTGTGTGTCATTTCCAACAATATCTGTTAAAATATCTCTATCCAAACTGATCATTGTGGACTTGTTTTCTTTCGGGTTGATGGTTACAACCATTGTAGTATCTGAACGACCTTGTTCTGTTCGACCTAAATCGCCTGTGTCAATCCCCATTAAAAGAACAGAGAATGGTTCTTGCGCATCAATATTGGCCGTGGCTCCTTTATTGGACTTACGGTTAACTGATTGATAGATCCCATTAATTGTTGAATTGGCATCTGAATACATCTTAATCCCGTAAGCACATACCCCAGCTACTACCACTAGCAAGACGCTCAAGAAGCCCAGTACTACTTTTTTCCATAGTTTCATAAGACACTTCCTCGTTTATCTAAGAATAATTCTTAATTCATGCCCTTTATTTTCTCATAGTTTGCTTATTCAAGCAATATTTTTTATTTTTTGGAACAAGAACTTAACACAATTGTAAAATAAAAGAGTGCTTTATCAAGGAACAATTGTTATTTTTGAGAAAGTGTTTGCAGAAATTCTTGATAATGTTTCTGTTCATTCGTTTCAGTAATAGTTATTTTCTCAAATGCACCATTTAGTAAATCAGTCAGTGATCCTTCAATCAAATGCGTAATCGTGGCATTCCCAATTAATTCCATCCAATAACTGCCATCAGACGTTTCGTGGACGACTGTTTTCACCATACCTCCAGCATTTTTGACGGTTATTTCTTCATAAAAAACACCATCTTTCAATAACGTATAAAGTAAACTACTTGCGCACATAGCTGTCCCACAAGCACTTGTAAAACCTACACCACGTTCATACGTTCGAACAAATAGTTGATTTTTGCCAAGAATTTCAACAAAACTCACATTTATCCCTTCTGGAAAATATGGATTTTCATTATTTACATAGGTAGCGATTCGTTCAAATTCTGGACCATTTAAGGTTTCATGATCCACAAATGCTACAAGGTGCGGATTAGGCACTGCTACCGCTGTAAAGCGAATGGTGTTAGATAAGGCTGGTACGATTTCATCAATTAATGTTTGGACCCCTAAATGCATTGGGATAGTGACTGCTTCAAAACTTACTGGTGAAATTTCCACTTGGTAAGTCGCTACTTCTTCAGCTAAATTGGGGGCTTGACGTACTTTCAAATCTGCAAACATTGTTTCAACTGTAAATGATTTTTCTTGGTTTTTTTCAGCTAAATAACGGGCAACCGTACGCAAGCCGTTCCCGCACATGCTTGCTTCACTACCATCGCTGTTAATCACTCGCATTCTAGCATTGGACGTGCCGTGAGTCCCTTCTCCTACCAAAAGTAACCCATCTGCTCCCGCCAATAATCCTGTTTCCCGCGAACATAACTGGATGCGCAATTGCTCAATTTCCTCAGCGGTTAAAGAACGCTCAAACTGTGTTTCATCCAATAAAAAGAAATCATTTTCTGACCCGTGTACTTTTTGCATCATAACATTCATTTTTTTAGCTCCTTCTTTATGTATCCGTTATCTTTCCCTACTTACTTTAGTATGCCATAAACGAACAACTATTTCGACCCTGGATTTGTAAAAGGAAAGAGTCAAATGACAGCCGTCATTTGACTCTTTCCTTCACAATTGGCAAACTTATTTTGCTGCTGCAAAAAGTTCGTTTACTTTATCCCAGTTAACAACGTTCCAGAATGCTTCAATGTAATCTGGACGAACGTTTTTATATTTTAAGTAATACGCATGTTCCCAAACGTCAAGACCTAAAACAGGTGTTTGACCATCCATTAATGGTGAATCTTGGTTTGGTGTTGAAGTGATTTCTAATTTACCGTTATTCACAACTAACCAAGCCCAACCTGAACCAAAGCGGCCAGTTGCAGCTGTTTTGAAAGCAGCTTTCATTTCATCAAAGCTACCAAATGTTTCATCGATTGCTTCTTTAATAGCGCCAGTTGGTTGTCCACCAGCATTTGGTGCCATAATTTCCCAGAAGAATGTATGGTTTGCGTGACCGCCACCATTGTTACGAACGGCTGTACGGATATCTTCAGGAATAGCATTCATATCTGAAATTAAGTCTTCTACAGATTTTTCGCCTAATTCTGGATGTTTTTCAATCGCTGCGTTTAAGTTAGTCACATAAGTGTTGTGGTGTTTATCATGGTGTAAGTGCATTGTTTCCACGTCAATGTAAGGTTCTAATGCATCATAAGCATATGGTAATTCTGGTAATGTGTAAGTCATTTTTTAAATCCCCCTATTTTTTAGTATGTAACATACGTCTTTCATACAACTATTATGATAACAGAGTGAACCGCTTTCTACAAAATAGTTTGCTTGCCAAAAGAAAAGTTTTACAAAAGAGGGAGATTACCTTGTGTTTCCCTCATAAATTCGCTAGAATGACCTGTAGAAGAATGATGTGAGGAGTAAATAAATGAATACATTGCAATTATTTAAGCAGGCCTTTTTTTCAGTTTCAGAATTACGGCATGCGAAAAAAATGGCGTTTTGGAAAGTAATTCTCTATGCTGTTTTTTTAAGTGCTATTTTAGCACTACCTATTACCAAACAAGTCTTTTCTGTGCTACAAGAGGTGCAACAAGATGGCCAAAAAATTGCAGAAAAGTTGCCTGACTTTTCTATTGAAAATGGCACGTTGCAAACAAAGGCCAAAGAATCTGGCTTTATTTATCAAACCGACTCGATTATTTTTACGTTTGATCCAGATGGAAAACGTACAGCCGCTGATGTCCAAAAGGATTTAATTGGTAATGCGTTTGGTTTGGCTTTTTTACAAGATGAATTTGTAGTCGCCTTACCGAATTCAGGCGCAACTGAATCAATTCTAGGCACCGACCAATTTATCTTCCCCTATAGTAAAGGAACCTTAGATGGCGTTAACGCTCAGAGTATCAAGACTGCGCTAAGTGAAGCAGCAATCCCTTGGTGGACAAAACTCATTGTCTTTTTAGTGGCTATCTACCCTGTTCTAATCGGTTTAGTTTTAGACTTACTGATTGCCGCTATCGGTGCATCTCTCTATTCAAAATTACGTTTTTATTCTTTACGTTTGATTGATTGTTTAAAAATTATTACGTATTGTGCTACCGTGCCAGTCATCTTAAGTGCTATTTTAAATTTCGTAAATCCGATGTTTAACGATGGCATCCTAGTTATTTTACTAAGTCTGTTCTTTTTCTTTGTCACAACCAAAAACGAACCACGGAATATCCCTGGTTCTTAAAAAAAGGTGTTGTCTTTGAGACAACACCTTTTTGCTATTCTTCAAATTCTTCTTCATCTGTTAATTCAGGTAAGTCAATCGTGGTCACCGCAGATTGGCCAATTTGCGTTAAATATGCAGCTAATTCATCCACATTTTCCACAGGTGAGACGGCTGCTTCAATTGCCATTGCTAAATTAAGTCCAGCGACTACTCGCAATTGCGGATAAGTGCCCATGGCCATCATAGCCACATTACAAGGTGTTCCTCCTTTTAAATCAGCTAATACAAGCGTCGGGACATTGCCAGCTTCTTTTAAGATTGCTGCCAGTTTTGCTTGCGTGCCGCTCAAGCCATCTTCTGCGGTCATTGACACAATCGCAGCATCTGCTAATTCCCCGACAATCATTTGAGTAGAAGCTAAGGTTTCTTCTGCCATCCGTCCATGGCTCATTAAAATTAATTTTGGTTTCATCATATCCTCCTAAAAATACTGCTGATAAATTTTTGTTCGTGCTTTCAGAAAGCCACGTTCTTCACGAGTGGGATGAATCCGATTCGTCAGCAAAATTAGGGCTTCTTTGGTCTCTTTTTTCATACCAATCGCCGTTCCAGTAAAGCCAGTATGATACAAATAGCCTGCCCCTGCTTGCGTCTTTTTCAATTCCCAACCAAATGTACGTCCCCCTTGGTTCATAGACCAGAGAGCATCGAACATTTTTTCAGAAAATAATGGTTTGCCAGACGGGTAGCGATTGTTCATAAAACACTGAACAAAAGTGAGTAAATCTGATAAAGTTGCAAATAACCCTGCACTGCCGATTGGCGCTTTTAGTTGATAGGCTTTCGAATCGTGGACCACTCCCTGAATAACGCCGCGTTGTTTTGTAATCTCTGTGGGCACTGCCTGGGCAAAATCGCTGACCGTAAAACTTGTATGCTGTAGGTTCATTGGTTGAAATAAGTATGTTTGAAAGCTCTCTTCTAATGAGCAGCGATCCAATACTTGAATAATTTCTCCCAATAAGTAATACCCTAAATCAGAATAAGTGGTTTTCCCTCGTTCAGATAACGAATGCGTTAAAATGATTTCTTGCAAGCTTTTTTTTGTGACATTTTTCTTATCGACAACATCAGCTGGCAGTCCGCTCTGATGCAGTAGAAGCTCCCCAATCGAACAAGATAGTCCTTGATAATCAGGTAGGATTTCCCCCACAGTGGTTGAAAAAGTAAGCTGATTTGTATCGATTAATTGTAACATTCGATTTGTTGTCCCAATAACTTTCGTTAAGGACGCTAAATCATACAGGCTAGCTGATGAAACCTTTTGTCTTGCAAATGGACCAGTATTACCTAAAAAGCCCGTATACTGTTCTGATAAGCTATCTTCTGTGATCGTCCCCCAAGCGACACCCGGAACGACTTGCTGATTAATCAGTCTCTGAATTGTTTCTTGAATTGCGATTTGATTCATTGTTCACCACTTCTATGCTAAAACTTCTGAAATCCGTCCGTCATGTTCTGCTAATAGTTGTTTGGCTTTTTGAAAATCAACGTGGGCTTTCGCCATTACAATGGCTGGTGCCACTTCTAGCTGTGCTGCCTCCAAGTATTCTTTGGCTTGCGATTCCTCGATTTCTGCTGCTTCTTTAATGATATTCGTGGCACGTTGCATTAATTTTTCGTTCGTTGGTTGTACGTTGACCATCAAATTTTGATAGATATTCCCTACTTTAACCATAATCCCTGTTGAAAACATATTTAACACCATTTTCTGTGCTGAACCCGCTTTCATTCTAGTTGATCCTGTAATGACTTCCGGTCCTACAATTGGCGCAATCCCAATTTCCGCCAATTGATTCATCGGACTTTGATTATTACAGGTAACTGAAATGGTTAGAGCGCCCACTTTTTTTCCGTATTCAATTGCGGAAACAGCATATGGTGTCCGACCACTAGCAGCAATCGCAATTACGACATCTCGGGCAGTCAATTGATGTTGCGTTAAATTTTCGATAGCTAATTCTTTCGAGTCTTCAGCGCCTTCAATTGCTTGATACATTGCTTTTTCACCACCAGCTAAAATACCAAATGCGCGTTCTGGCGACACACTATATGTGGGCGTTAATTCAATCGCATCCAAAGCACCTAAACGTCCAGACGTTCCTGCACCACAATAGATTAAACGGCCCCCTTTTTTAAATCGTTCTGCCGCTGCATCAATTGCTGCAGCGATCTGCGGAAGCACCTTTTCAATTGCTTGTGCTACCTTTTGGTCTTCTTGATTTATTAAAGTTACCATTTCTAATGTTGACACTTGGTCAATCTTTTTAGTCGCTTCATTTCTGGCTTCTGTCGTTAATCCTTCTAAGTTCATTTGCTTGCACACCCCTACTTCTCTTTTAGACGGCTGACAAGTTGACTCGTTTCAATCATATTGCGTTCAATTTCTGTGTCTAAATCATCTTGAATTGAACCTAAATACAGAACATCGCCAATTGCCATTGACGAAGCAATCGATGAAATAGCCCCAACTCGAATGAGGTGCTCATTATTGGGGACTAAAAGAACTTCATCGCTCAATGATCGCACGTTTTCTCCATCGTTACTGGTAATAAAAATAACCGTTGCACCTCTATTTTTGGCAATTTCACAGGCGATTAAGGCTTCTTTTGTCAAACCACTATAGGAGACCGTGATCAAAATGTCTTGTGCCGTTGCATAATTTAAAAACTCCAACATCATGTGACTATCATAATTAAAAATTGCTTGGCGACCAGCGCGGTTAAACTTGTGATAAAGATTATAAGTCGTTAAAGAAGAGGCACCAATTCCAACCAAATGAATTTTTTCCGCTTTTTTAACATGCGCGATTGCTCGTTCCAAGGCTTGTTTATCTACTGTATAAAATAAATCCTCAATCGTAGCATTTAATAAAGATTCCACTTTCATACAAATAGTATCCACCGAATCATCCGCCGCTACAATTGGATCAATATCTTTTTTACCGTTACTGGCAGCTTGTACCGCTGCAATGGATAGTTTTAACTCTTCCCAGCTGTCAAACCCTAATTGTTTAGAAAAACGGGTAACTGACGCTGGAGAAGTTTCGCTATTGCTAGCAATTTCGTTTGCTGTTAATGAGAGAAGACGGGTCGGATCCTTCAGTATATAGTCTGCGATTCTCTTATTTACTTTGGAAAAGTCCTTATATTTTTGTCTGATTGAACGGATTGGCTCCATCTTCTCATCTCCATTTCTATTTTATGAAAGTTAAAATTGCTTCGTTTGGTTCAGAAGGGATCATCTGTGCGGTAATAGTCACCCCATTATCTGTTAAACGACGAACGGTTTGAATATCTTCATCGGTTAATGCAACAGATTTTTTAATTGCTCGACTGCCTTCTTTTTGAGAAATATTGCCGACATTGAAGCTCTGTAATGGGACACCGCCATCAATTAAAGCCGCCATGTCTGCAATGTCTTTCGTAATTAAAAAGACTTTTTCTTCATCATAATTGCCTGCTAAAATTTTTTCAATCGCTTTACGTTTCGATAAAATGGATAATTTAACTCCTGCAGGCTTAGCCATTTTTAAGGCACCAATTTGTAATTGATCTTTGACAGCGGCATCATTTACTACCATGATTCTTTGTGCGCCAACCGTATTCGTCCAAACGGTTGCAACTTGTCCGTGAATTAAACGCTCATCTACTCTTGCATGTACAATTGTCATAATAAATCTCTCCTATTATATACTATTTTTTTAAAATAAACCGCCAACCCAAGCCAACATTGGTTGTAAATTGCCTAAAACCATGCCAATTAAAATTAAAACAAAGATTAGCCGTGTTGAATTCATTTTCTTTTTCCCTAGTAACCAATAGGATAAAAGAACAATCCCTAAAGGAATTAATGCGGGTAAAATTTTATCCAACATTTCTTGAACAGATAATGTTACATCTCCCATTTTATAAGTTAAATCTAATTTGTAAGTAATTACCGAAGGAATCAAACCGCCGACCACCGTTAACCCTAAAATAGCTGCACCTTGCGTAAACAATTTCATTTTATCCGCAAATTCTGTCGCAATTTTTTTCCCTTGATGGTAACCAATCCAAGTGAATTTATAGCGAACCCATAGGACCACTGCTCCGGCAATTAACGGGATCAGTAACCCAACAACCTGGCCCCCTTGCGCCATGTAAGCTGCAATCGAAAAAACAATCGCACGATAAATCGCGATAAAAATGGTATCACCAACACCAGCAAACGGACCCATTAGACCTGTTTTCAAGCCAGTAATGGCCGTTTCATCTTCAATGCCAACTTCTTCTTCCAAAGCCATATCAGCTCCGACAATTAAATGCGACATGGCTGGCGTTGTATTCATAAAGCCAAGATGTGTCTTCAAGGCTTTCTTCATAGCTACTGGATCTTCACTGTATAGTCGCTTTAATGCAGGCATCATCACCCAAGCGTAACCAAGTCCTTGCATTTTTTCATAGTTCCAGCCCCACTGATAGCCAAAAAGATTACGGACGTAAACTTTATTAATATCCTTTTTTGTTAATTTGTTAGTCATCAATCTCAACCTCCTCATCATCTTCGTAAATAACCGTGCCACTTGTTGTAGCTGCGCCGCCTTTGTTATGATTCATCACATAAATCGCTGCTAAAGCCAAGCCAACCAGTGCGACACCTAAAACTGAGAAGAATTGGGCCCCATAAGCAAGTAACACGAACCCAATAATAAAATAAGGCCAGTATGTTTTAATTGGCAAGTACCGCATTAAAATAGCAATCCCCATCGCTGGTAAAATAGCACCTGCTGCTTTTAACCCATTCATCACCCAAATAGGAATCCAATTATTGATAGCGTTTACAACTTGTTCACCAAAAGCTAGGCCAATAAAAACTGGGATGACACGAGAAATCGTCCAAGGAAAAATTCCTAAAACATTGCAACGCTCGACCCCTTTATAATTGCCTTCTTCCGCATAGCGATCTGCTTTGTGTTGGAAAAACGTATTAGCCATTCTGCCTAAAATATCTAGTTGTGTCAATAATAACCCAATCGGAACCGCAACTCCGATACCATACTCTGCCCCTTTCCCTGAAATGATTGCATAAGCCGTTCCCATAATGGCCCCCGAAAGAAAGTCTGGGACTGTTGCTCCTCCATAAGTCGCTACGCCTAATGTCATCAATTGAAGCGTTGCCCCAATCATCAAACCTGTTTGAACATCTCCTAAGACTAGGCCAGTAAAAGTTGCAGCAAACAATGGTGTATATGGACCAATCTGAATAGAAATTTGGTCAAGTACACCAACAACTGTGTAAAGACATAAAATCAAAATAATACCAATCGATACTGTCATGCTTTCTCATCCTCCTTGAATGCGTTTTCTTTTTTGTATTTGTAGAATACCATTAAAGAAATATCATTTCAAGTTCTTTTTAAAAATATTTTTAAATGAAATTACATTTCTTATATAATTTTTGTGCTATACTAAAAGAAAACGGTTTAGGAGTGATTATGTGCGGGTTTTGCTGATTTATTTCATAACTATTTTTCTATCCAATACAGTTGGGGCGCTCTCTGGGATGGGTGGAGGCGTCATTATTAAGCCTGTTTTGGATTTTCTTGGGTTCCATTCGTTAAATAGTATTGCGTTCTATTCAAGTGTCGCTGTTTTTGTCATGTCCATTTCTTCGACTTATAAACAGTATCAAAATGGTGTCCAAATTGAATGGAAAAAAGCCGCGAGTATTTCGTTTGGTTCCTTAGTCGGCGGCATGTTAGGTGATTTACTTCTTAATCAGGCGATTGCACTAGCGCCAAATGAAGAAAAAGTACAACTAATCCAATATATCATCATGTTGCTGACCTTGGTTTTGGTTCTTCTCTACAATCAATTTTCCAACTGGCACTTACACCTCAACGGATTGAGCATTTTTCTGATTGTCGGATTAGGCTTAGGGATTCTATCAACCTTTTTAGGCATCGGTGGCGGTCCCATTAATGTAGCTTGCCTTATTCTCTTTTTTGGAATGGATATCAAATCAGCAACTGTCTATTCCATCATTACTATTTTTTTCTCCCAACTCGCCAAACTTGGCAATATCGGCTTGACCACAGGGTTTGCGGTTTTTGATTTGACAATGCTTTGGGCTATTATTCCTGCCGCTTTATTCGGTGGTTATGTCGGCGGTCTTTTCAGTAAAAAATTATCCCAACAACGGGTCGCCCAAATTTATAGTTTAGTTGTTTTTTTAGTTATTTTGTTAAATATGTATAATTTGTGGAGTGTTATCTAAAAAAGAAGCGCTTTGTCGTATAGACAAAGCGCTTCTTTTTTAATTAAATCACTGTTAATTTAACATCTATATTATTTCTTGTTGCTTTAGAATATGGGCAAATTTCGTGGGCTTTTTTAACAAGTTCTTCTGCTTTAGCTTGATCTACCCCATCAATATGAACTTCTAATTCAGCACCAACGCTAAATCCATCTTCTCCTTGGAATAAGGAAACACGTGCAGTTACTGTACTTTTACCTTCGACTTTTTCTTGATCCATCACTAATTCTAATGCACCGTTAAAGCAAGCACTGTAAGCCGCTGCGAATAATTGTTCTGGATTTGTTGTATTTTCTTTCTTGACACCTGGCGAAGCAACCGCATAAGAAAATGATTTATCCGGTGAGTGAACTTCTCCTGCACGTCCACCCGTATTAATGATAGTTGTTTCATAGATTTTTTTCATGTAAATTCCTCTCCTTTGTAAAGTTTTACACTTCTGAGAACTTGTTACTTACATAATTATTGTAGGAAACTTTGTCAGATACAGCAAACGTTGTGCTTGTGAATAATAAAAAATAACATTTAACGTTGTATTTTTGACGTAGAAAAAGAACCCATTCTATGATAGGATAAAGTGAACTTGTACATTTGTACACAAACTATTTTACAAAGGAGACTTTCCCTTGACACACTTACTTGATTATCAACCATTAAACCTCTACACAAACTATCAAGAAGCCGCAGAAAAAACACCAACTGTTCCAATTATTTTTGATGAATCTTTGCCTGCTTTTCCTGCACTTGGCTTAGAAACAACTTATGGTGAAAGCCATCAAGAAATTTTGAAACGGGCATATCAATTAGCCGCTTTAGGTGTAAAAAAAGGCGACAAAATTATTATTTATAAAAGTCCTAAATTCGACACGTATTTACTAGCTGTTGCAGCCTCATATCTAGCAGCCGTTCCTGTAATGGTTTCATACCATTTACCTTTTGAAACAATTGAAGTATTCGTTGATCGTTTAGAAGATCCTTATATTTTATTTGATGATGTGACTGCTGAAAAAGTTCAAGCTGTTCGTAACAGCTCTGCCAATAAAAAACTTTCGGTTGCTTCTCTTTTAGAAGCTGATGCCACGGAAGTTCCTCAAGACGAACTGACTAAAGACGAAATTGCCTACATGACTCACACCTCTGGAACAACAGGTATTCCTAAACTTATCTGTCATTCCAATCACTCTATGGGTTGGCGTACAAAATGGCAAAAAACCATTTTTACAAAAATTGCTGAAAAGAAATTAGTTGGCTTTCATATTTCGCCAGTTCATTCTCGTTTTAACATTGGCGTGTCTTCTTTAATGGCCATGGGCTTCCCTATGATGCCTTTAGCAAATGCTTCGAGCGAAAAAGTCGCTGAAATGTTCAGCACCTATCAACCAATCGCTGTAGAAACACACCCCAATAACTTCGTTCAATGGGTTCGTTTGGCCAAAGAAAAACCTGAAGCTTTCGCTAGTGTCCATTATTATCATTCTACTTTTGATGCAATTAACAACGCTACAATGGTGGCTTTCTTAAAAGCATCTGCTGCCAATGAACCAATTTTCCTACAAGTTTATGGACAAAGTGAATGCGGGCCAATGATCTTACGAGCGCATACTTTAGAATCCCTAAAAGATTCAGATGCTCGTGACATGGGCGTTGGTTTAGAGGATTTAACACAAGCTCGAATTACCGATGAAAAAGGACAAGTTTTACCTGCGATGACGGACGGCCATATCCAATTCTTATCAAAAGGACGGGCCTTAACATATTACAAAGAAGATGCCCGCTTTGCAGAAAATGTCTACGGCGAATGGTGGGACAGCGGCGATTACGGGATGTTAGATGAACGCGGCCACTTATTCTTGAAAGATCGCCAAGTAGATCTAATTGAAAACATCGACAGTAATTTAGCTATTGAAGATCATTTATTGGATGCATTAGATTTCTTAGAAGAAGTGATTATTGTCCGTGGCAAAGAAAATGAACCTCAGCCAATTTTAGCGGTTGTCCCTGGGGAAGAAATGGATTGGGATGCTTGGTGGACACAAGTAGCCGATTTACCACATTTAAACGAACCTATCATTATGGCTTTTGATGAAATCCCTCACACAGCTACTATGAAAGTGCAACGTTTACAACTAGAAAAATGGTTAAAAGAACAATAAAATAAAATTCTTTGTTAAACAGTGTTGGTCAAAAGAACGTTTAGACCAGCGTTGGAGCAAGTGGAACAGAAAGCTAAAAAGTTAACTCGTTGTAGGTTATCTTAAGTTTTAAAAAGAGGGGCAGCCATCGTTTTGACGGCTGCTCCTCTTTCTTTTGCCTACCGTTAATTAAATCCTTTTTGTGAAGAGCTTGACATGGGATGGTTCCCACAAATTATACTTAGCTTATTCAAAGAATGGAGTGAGCAAGTATGAAAATTTTAATTAAACAAGATTTCGACACGATGAGCGAATGGGCAAAAATGTTACTTCTAAGCACGATGAGCCAAGATAAACGAGTGAATTTATCAATTACCGCTGGCAAAACACCAGCACTTGTTTACCAAAAATTAGCCTCGATTGTGAAAAATTCATCTGACTTTGATAATGTTCATTATTATAACTTTGATGAAATCCCTGTTCCTCATCAAAAGGAAGGCATTACTCTGACAGATTTGCGGACGCTGTATTTGACACCTGCGGAAATATCCGAGCAAAACATCCATCCATTAACTGTTGAAAACTTTCAACAACAAGAACAACGGATTGCTGACGCAGGCGGCTTAGATTTGATGTTAATTGGCTTAGGAGCAGATGGTCATTTTTGTGGGAACATGCCCACTACCACTCATTTTAAAAACGAAACCTATCAAGTGACCGTCACTGGTTCAGAGCCTTGGTTTGTTCCTGAAATGATGCAGCCAGGCATGACCTTTGTTACGATGGGGCCAGCCAGCATCATGAAAGTTAAGCATCTTGTCCTAATTGTAAATGGTGAACAAAAAGCTCAGATGGTCAAACAAGTGCTCCAAGGACCTGTCACAGAAACGTATCCTGCCTCTATTCTTCAACTCCATCCAAATTTAACGGTTCTCTTGGATGAAGCCGCAGCGAGTCAATTAGAAAAATAAAAAATTGCGCCTAGATTATGCTTCTCTGCATAGTCATAGGCGCAATTTTGTTATCATTACATGATTTTTTGATACTGACTGTATTTTAGCAAATTCGTCTGGGAAAGTGTAACACCAATACCAAGTCCCTGAGGCACGGTCATTGTCCCTTGCTCTAAAATAAAAGGTTCCGTGATGATATCTTCATAAAAATAGCGTTCCGTTGCTGAAATATCACCTGGAAAGGAAAAGGTAGGCTGTGACGCAAATTGCAAATTCAATGCGCGACCAACACCAGACTCAAACATGCCACCTAACCAAACCAATAAATCATTTTCTTGGCAAAATGTGGCAATCTTCAACGCCTCGTGAATCCCACCTACACGAGGAATCTTCAAATTGATACTACGGCAACTGCCCAATGCTAACGCCACTTGGCAGTCTTTGAGACTACGAATATTTTCATCCAAACAAATTCTTGTCTTCAGTTCTCTTTGTAATTGTGCGTGGTCTAAAAAATCATCTGCAGCAAAAGGCTGTTCAATCATCGCTAATTGATAGTGATCTAAACGTTGTAATTGAGGCAAATCAGCCAATGTATACGCTGAATTGGCATCGACCATTAAAGGCAAGTTAGGAAAATGCTGACGAATCAAAGCAACAGGTTCCACATCATAACCGGGACGAATTTTCAGCTTCACTCGTTGATACCCTTTTTCTACAGCTAACTGAACTTGTTTAAGTAATTGAGGTAAGTCTTCTTGAATCCCTAAACTAATCCCTACAGGAATTTTCCTCCGCGTTGGTCCAAAAAATTCAGTTAAACTCTTCTGTTGCCGTTTGGCATATAAATCCCAGATGGCAGTTTCTAACGCAGCTTTTCCCATCCAATGTCCTTTAACTTCTTCAAAAATTGTTGAAACCTCTTGCGGCTGTTCAAGCGCTTCTGTTAAAAGTAACGGAATTAAATGCTGTTGGATGATGAAGCGTTCGGTTACCAACGTTTCTTGCACATAATCAGGTTGCTCAAAAGCCACTAATTCGCCAAACCCTTGATTTCCTTGCTCATCCGTTATTACAAATAGATCAAACGCTTTTTCTTCCAGGCGACCATAGCTCGTGACAAACGGCGTTTTTAAAGGCAAACGAACCTGATAGGTTTCAATTGATTGAATGTTCATTCAGATGGCTCCTTCCAATAACGCTGTCACCTTTTCATAGAAAATCGTTGGTTGTTCCAAATGGATACAATGTCCTGCTTCAGGAAAAATTGTCAGCCTCAACAACGGTTGACGTGCCTGCATTTTTTTCGCAATCCCAATAAATTTTTGATCTTCGCCGCCTACCAATAAATCGGTAGGAATCGGCTGCAATTCTGCTAGACGTTCCCAGTAACTCTCTTGCGCTCCTGTGCCCATATACCACAAACTACTAGCCAATCCAAAGGCCGATTGGCTCAAACGTTCCTGACGAATGGCCATTTGCTGTGCCACAGACAAGGCTTTTTGCGTTTGAAATAACGGTAATTCTTGCCAAAAATCAATAAAATCCACCAGCGGTTCCTCTAAGAGACGTTCCGCCAAACGATGATCTTGACAGATACGAGCCTGACGTTCTGCGGCGGTGGCCAAACCTGGTGATCCACTTTCCAATAAAAGATGCTGTACCTTTTGTGGATAATGTAATGCAAAACCTAAAGCTGTTCGAGCGCCCATTGAATAGCCTAATAAACAAAAGCAAGGCAAATTTAGCGATTCGGTTAGTTCAGCAAGATCATGGCAAACCTGTTTCATGGTATAACGCTCTGGTGCTACCAAACTAGCAGTCGCGCCATGCCCAGGTAAATCAATGCCTAAAACGTTATAAGGTGTTTGACTGGGAAAAACGGCTGCAAACGTGGCTAACGTTCCTGTGAAACCGTGTAAACAGACTACTGTCGTTCGCTTTGCATCAAAAGGTGTTAACCATTGATAATGGTACTGCATCCCCCGAATTAACCGTTCCATGAAATCCCCTGTCTTTCTACTCGTCTACCAATTTCAGCTAAAATTGATTCGTACAAATGAACATTCTCTTGACGATTTCCTTTGACTTCGATCACTTGAAATTGTGGTTCTTCAGCCGCTGCTTGTAAAGTTTGCTTGAGCTCCACGATTGTTTTGACTTCTTGATACGAAGCACCGTAAAGTTCAGCAACTAACGAAAAATCTAAATCAAGCGGTGTTCCAAATAAAGGCTCGAAATCGTCCTCACGTAAAGTTCGTTGAGATAGAAAAGAGAAAATCCCGCCACCATTGTTATTTAATAAAACAATTGTTAACGGCAACTGATAACGTTTAGCCAAAAATAAACCATTCATATCATGATATAGCGCTAAATCACCAATCAGTAGAACGTTTTGCTGTGTCGGTGCTACGGCACTCATTCCTAAAGCAGTTGAAACAATCCCATCAATCCCGTTGATGCCGCGATTTCCAAACATCCGATAAGGGCGACTATCCATAAATCGATCTAAGTAGCGGATAGCCATACTATTAGATACAAATAACTGACCGTTCTCTTTCATCGTTTGGTGAACAGCTAAGCTGGCTGTTGTTTCATTTAATTCTGTCGCGTTCAGCGTTTCTAGAAGAACTTCAGAGACCGTTTTTTCCAGCAGGAGCCATTGTGCTAACCAAGTCGCTTCTGTTGATTTGACAACCGTTAGTAGTTGTTCTACAAACGTGGTTTCCTTTGCCTGAATAACGGTTTGTGATTTTTTCAATTGCTCTTGCCATTGCCCATTTTCGTCCACAAAATAAAAAGCAGTCTCTGTCGTTGCTAAGCGTTTCAACCATAACATGATATTTTTAGAAATTGGCAGCGAACCAAAACGCACTACCACTTCTGGTTCTTGTGGCAAGGTTGCCACATTTAGAAACAGATCACTATGTGCAATAACAACTTCACTATTTTGCCCATGTGTCACAATGTTTGCTAAAGGATCCGCTAGTAACGGCCATTGCAAAGCTTCGGCTAATTGAATAAATAACGCCGCTTCTTCCTCTGTATGACTGCCACCGACAACCAAAACGCCGTTTTTCTGGTACCATTGATCCGCTAACTGTTGCACTTGTTCTGTAGAAAGGATTGATTGACCAGCGAATAAAGCCGTTTGTTGAGAACTCTTTGTTTTTCTCTCCAAGTCAGGTAATAATGGTTCCCGCAAAGGAAAATTCAAATGAACAGGTGCTGCAGGCGTTTGTTGCGCGAATGCTGCTCCTTTAGCGCCTTGCCAATAGGCGTAATTCAACATCTCTTCTGTTGCTTCTGGCAAAGCCATTTCAACAAATAATTTCACGTGATTTTGATACATTTGTAATTGCTCCATGGCTTGAGGAGCGCCAACTTGACGTAACTCATGCGGCCGATCTGTTGTTAAAACGACTAAAGGCACATGGCTAATATTGGCTTCACAAATTGCTGGATAATAGTTTGCAGCTGCTGTTCCAGAGGTACAAAGTAAGACCACTGGTTTTTGACTCGCTTTACTTAATCCTAAAGCAAAAAAAGCAGCGGAACGTTCATCGACATCGACAAAAGTTTGGATTGCGGTTTCCCGATGAAGTAATAAAGCCAGTGGTGTGGAACGGGACCCTGGACTAATGACTGCTTGTTCAACCCCACTATTTTTTAAGCCTTCAATAAAGGCCATTAAATAATCGGTCATTGTTTCTTGATGATTCATTAAACCTGCCCTCCAATTCCTCGTAACATCGGTTGAAATTTTATTTTCGTTTCTTCTCTTTCTAGCTCTGCTTGGGAATCCGCAACAATACCACAACCTGCATAAAGAACGCCTTGCTGACCAGCAAAGACACCTGAACGCAAGGCCACAGCAAACTCGCCACTATCATCATTCCCTGAAATCCAACCGATTGGCGCACCATATAACCCACGACTCCCTGGCTCATATTGTCGAATCCATTCGACTGCCAACTCTTTGGGCTCACCGCCTAAAGCTGGCGTTGGGTGTAACTGCATCACACTTTCCAAGAACGAAATTCCCGGCTTACGTTGACCCGAGATTGGCACATAAAGATGTTGTACATCTCGATTTTCCAAAATAATGGGTGCTTGAATACTGTTTTCAGAAGTCGTCATCTTTGCCAACTCTTTCGCTAAACGTTCCACCACAATTTGGTGTTCTCCGGTATTTTTGCGGTCTTGTAAAAGTTGTGCTCCTAAAGCTTTCGTTTCTTCTGATGTTTGACCCGTTTTAATGGTTCCTGCAATACAAGCGGTCGCAAACGTTTCTCTAGTACCCAACAGAAGTCGTTCTGGTGTTGCACCAATGAAACTTGTGTCATTGGCTTCCAAAGCAAACAAATACGTATTTTGTTGTTGTGCCATTAAATTAACGAGCACTTGGTTACTTCGAATTTTTTCAGGACTGCTCACAGCAAGTTGTCGAGCCAAAACCACTTTTTTTAAAGGGCCATCTTCTCTTAAGACTGCTACTGTTTCGTTGACAGCTTGTAGCCATTCAGTCACGGCAACTTCTTCCTTGTCAATCTTTGTTTCCGCTACAGCTGGCAACTCCTCACAGGTAGCTAACAAGCGATCAAACTGAGCCACCAAAGTCGACCAACGTTCCTCGACTTCTTGTTCACTAGAACCTGAAAAGTTCAGCGTTCCATAAATACGTGAACCTGAAAAAGTAAATAGAATACTTGGTAGATAAAACCAACCTTCCCCTAACTCTCCCCAGGCCTCAGTAGGCGTTTGTTCTGTATCAAAAGGCAAACCGCCAAACAGAAGAGCCCCCGTACCAGAAATAGACATATTTTGAAAACGAGTTGCCGCCTCTTTTTTTAAAAAGTTGTTCAATTGCTGCGTTTCTGTTTCTGCGCCTTTTAAGATAGTTTCATATCCGAAGCCAACCAAAGCAAAATCTTTTTTCGGCGTTTGCCAAAAAAAACGTTCTCCTCGGTATGCCTTTTCACCAGCGGCAAAAATTGCCAAGGCTGTTTGTTCTGTTTCTAATGGAAAAACCCAACTGAACTGACGGGCATTCTTCTGATAGGCTTGTCGTAATTCATCAGGCAATTTCATCTGATTAAAAACGCCTCTCTTTCTTCTGTCATGAAACGATGTTTGGCAATCTTTCCACTCGCTGTTTGCGGGAAAGAATGACAAAAATAAATGCGTTTCGGTCGTTTATATTTTGCCAGTTTTCGTGAACACTGGTCTTGAATTTGCGCTAAGGTGAGTTCTTGGTCACTAATCACATAAGCAACTGGAACGGCTCCCCATTGCGCATCTGGTTCTCCTACCACTGCCGCTGCTTTAATTCCTGTTATCGCCTGTAACACCTGTTCAACCTCAGTGGGGTAAATATTTTCACCACCAGAGATAATGAGTTCACTTAAACGGCTAACCAAATACAGGTAACCTTGTGCATCTAAATAGCCCATGTCGCCTGTTTTAAACCAACCATCTGCTGTCCATTTTTCAGGTTGACGATGGTTAAGGTAACCTGAAACAACGTTTGGTCCCTTAAGTAAAATTTCCCCGACTTGCTTTTCTGGCTGTTCTTGTCCTAGTTCATCAACAATTTTGATCTGCATATCTTTTAACGGTTGCCCAGCAGAGCCGATTTTCAGCGCCGCATCTTCAAATTTCAAGGCAACAACTTGCGAACACGTTTCCGTCATCCCGTAAGATTGAATGACTGGAATCCCTTTTTCCTCACACTGCGCTAATTTATCCGGAGCAATCGGTCCGCCGCCTAATAGCATTCCTTTAAAGCTGGCGCTGTAGCCAGCTCCAGGATAGACAGACAATAATTGTTGTAACATTGTCGCAACCACTGAAATGACGGTTCCACGGCCTTCTTGTAAATCTTGTGTCACTTGCTGTTCATCAAATTTATCGTAAAGGCGAATACTACAACCTAAGACGAGTTGTCGAACAACAATCGACAATCCGCTAATGTGAAATAATGGGACTGCACACAACCAACAATCTTCAGCAGTAATCCCCATATTTTCTTGAGTGCCTCTAGCACTGGCCAAATGATTTTTAAACCGTTGCAAGACCCCTTTAGGCTGTCCTGTAGTTCCAGATGTATACATAATAGAAGCCACCGACTCTAAGTCACTTGGCTGTTGAAACTCCTGATGTGAAAGACTATGCTGTTTTTTAACCATTGGCTGAACGTCGACAAAAGAAATCTCCTCTAACAAAGCCTGCGTTTCAGGCGCACCAATAATCGTTTTAACTTGCGCATCTTTTAACTGAAAAGTCAGTTCAGCAAGTGTCAAATGCGTATTTAAAAATAATAACTCTTTCCCCAATTCCCATAAGGCTAGAATTGAAAAATACAACTCTTTGCTGTTCTTACTGAATAAAGCCACACGTTTTTCTTCTGGTGCAAGCACCTGTTGATATGTGGTTACCCAATGGCTGACTTCTTGTTGCACTTCTAAAAACGTCCAAGATTCATCCTGAAAATAAAAAGCAGGATGATCGGGACGTTTTTGTACTTGTTTATTTAACCAAGTCATTGGTTTATGGGAATTTAGGGAATTGATCGAAATCTGGTGTCCGTTTTTCTTTAAATGCATCTCGGCCTTCTTGTGCTTCAGCCATTGTATAGTAAAGAAGTGTCGCATCACCAGCTAATTGTTGCACACCAGCCAAGCCATCTGTATCGGCATTTAAAGAGGCTTTAATCATCCGTAAAGCAATCGGGCTTTTGGTTAACATTTCTTCTGCCCACTCCATTGTCACATCTTCTACTTGATCCAATGGAACAACGGTATTAATCCAGCCCATATCTAAAGCTTCTTGAGCAGAATACTGTTTACACATAAACCAAACTTCTTTTGCTTTTTTATGGCCGATAACACGCGCTAAGTAACCTGAGCCGTATCCACCATCAAAGCTACCGACATTTGGTCCTGTTTGCCCAAACTTAGCATTTTCCGCCGCAATTGTTAAATCACAAACTAATTGTAAAACATTGCCGCCACCAATGGACCAGCCTTTCACCATTGCGATGACTGGTTTGGGAATGACACGGATTAACCGTTGTAAATCTAACACATTTAAACGTGGAATGTTGTCTTCGCCAACGTAACCACCATTACCTCGAACTTTTTGATCGCCACCAGAACAGAATGCTTGGTCACCTGCGCCTGTTAAAATAATAACCCCGACATCTTCTTTATCACGACTAATGTTGAATGCATCAATCATTTCCATGACTGTTTTTGGTGTGAATGCGTTGTGAACATGCGGGCGGTTGATAGTAATTTTTGCTACTTTGCCTGCTTGCTCAAATAAAATTTCATCATATTCTTTAATTGTTGTCCAGTTTCTCATTAGGAAACCTCCTTCATTAATCTCATCTTTTCTATTATACACAAGAATCGGCACTTTAGAGAAAAAGTCGCTTGAATTTTAAGAAAAAACATGGCTATTTCAAATTTTCTTCATTCCTGTATAATAAATAAAAAACCTTTTATTCTCTCTTTTATTAGAAAGGACTGATTACTATTCATCTTTTAGAGTATTTAGGCATCACGATTCAACAGGTTTCTGCTGAGAAATGTCAGCTTACTTTAACGGTAAAAGACGTGCATAAACAACCCTATGGCCTTGTCCACGGGGGCTTAAACGGCGTCTTAATTGAAACTGCCTGTAGTTTAGGTGCGAACGAAAACGTTCCTGAAAACACTTTTGCTGTCGGCATAGACTTACAAGTAAATCATCTTCGTAGTGTCCATGATGGTAGCCTTACCGTGATTGCGACGCCCGATCACTCGGGAAAGACCCTTCAAGTTTGGGAAGCAAAAATTTATAACGCAGACCACCAATTGACGAGCGTTGGGCGTTGTACCTTAACAAATCGACAAAAAAAACAGTAATCTTTACAGGTTACTGTTTTTTTGTTTATGGTTTTTAATAAGTAATTAGATTACTTCGTTTATTTAATTTTAGTACCAACCATTTGCTAACCAGAATGATTTAGCTGCATCCCATGAACCATAGCGACCTGCTACGTACTGATCTGCCACGCGTTCTTGGTTGGCAGGTGAATAGTCACCATTTAAATAAGAGGCAGATAATTGGTAACGACCGATATACTGACCGTTTGTTGCATCGTAAGAACCACTAGATTCACGTTGTGCGATCCACTCTTTTGCATCACTGCTTGCGGCAGGTGCTGCTGGTTGCGCTACTTCTTGAGCAACAGGTTGTTGTACTTCTTGTTGTACTGGTTGTGCAACAGGTTGTTCAACTACTTGTTGAACTGGTGCAACTTCTACAGCTGGTGCTGGAGTATTAGCAACTTCTTTTTCTGAACGAATAACTAATTGTTCTCCTTCAAAAATTAAATCAAGGTTTGGCAATTTGTTATCAGAAGCAATTTTTTGAATTAAGCTATTGTCTCCTGCAAATTGATGAGAAATTGTTGATAAAGTATCTCCTGCTTTAACTGTATATAAGCTTTCTGCGTTTGCGTCTGTTCCTAAGAATAATCCTAAACCTGCGGCCAAAGTTGTTCCAAGTAAAATCGTTTTGATTGATTTCATGTATGTTTCTCCTTTGTAATTAAAAATATTTGATTGTTGCTCTTAGCACTCGGCAACAACCACGTCTGCTTCGCTTTATCGAAACGACTTCACATACTTTATCATCGAATGGCCGGCCGTAGGTGAATATCTCGTGACAATTTATTACTAGAATGTCGGTTTTGTTACATTTTGTAATAAAAAGCTGCTGGAAGCTTGATATTATCCTGTTTATATTTTGCGAAAAAAAGTTAAAAAAACAGGATTTTATTTTCGAGAAACCGTTTTCTAACCCTTGATTAGCCCTTAAATGTCGGTTTTTTTACATTCGTTTCAGTCAAAAAGTAACAAAATGTTAAATATACTAGACATGAGAATGTTTTTTTCAAAAACTCACGCCTAAAAAGAACAGGTGTTTTCTTTGAATTTTTTTATCATTCACTATTTTTATTTTTCCTTCTATTATATAGATAATTTTTTTGTCGTATTCATTTTTCAATTCTGAAAAAACACTAAGCACTTCCTATTGAAACAAAAAGAGTTAAACAAAAAAATCTTATATTTTGCTTGTTATTTATTCATTTTAATCTTATTCAAAAAAGGAACAGCTAAAGCAACTATGAAAACAAAGTATTGAAAATAAAGCAGAATAAATATTCATTTTTATCATAATTCACGAATAAAAAACAAACAATCGCTCGAACGCTTGTTATTTAAAAACATAATCAGTTTTTTCTCTTTCTATTTTCCAATCTATGAGTAATAAAATATATGAATCTACATTTAAGTCATTTTATTATCAAATATTCTGAATATTATAAGAATTGGAGTTTTATCTATGAGTGACAAAGAACAACTTGAGAAATTAGACAAATCCTTTCTGGGACAACCGAAAGGACTAGCAACACTGTTCTTCACAGAAATGTGGGAACGTTTCAGTTACTACGGCATGCGTGCTATTCTAATGTATTACATTTACGATACCGTAGCCAATGGCGGTTTAGGTCTCCCCAAAGCAACTGCCTTAGCCATCATGTCCATTTATGGATCAATGGTTTTCATGTCCAGTATCATTGGCGGTTGGGTCTCTGACCGTGTCTTAGGTTCAAGGAAAACTGTTTTTATTGGTGGTTTGTTAATCATTGCTGGACATATTGTTCTAGCTACCCCATTTGGTGTCCCCGCCTTATTCGTTTCTATTATGTTAATTGTATTTGGGACTGGGATGTTAAAACCAAACGTTTCAGGGATGGTTGGCCATCTTTATTCAAAAACTGACTTACGTAGAGATGCAGGCTTCTCCATTTTTTACATGGGGATTAATATCGGAGCCTTAATCGCTCCCCTTGTTGTCGGAACTTTAGGACAAGAATATAATTATCATTTAGGCTTTTCCGTTGCCGCAGTAGGGATGTTCTTCGGGCTACTACAATATTATTTCCAAGGACGTAAATCTCTGGCTGGGATTGGTCAGGCCCCAACTAATCCAATGTCTAAAGAAGAGCAAAAGAAATTTGCTAAAGCATTTATGTTGGCAATTGTCGTTGCTTTACTTATTTTTGGTGGCGCCTATGTCACAGGACATTTAACAATTGATTTCTTTATTAATACCATCAGCGTGTTAGGAATCCTGTTACCTGTTTATTATTTCAGCAAAATGTTAACGTCTAAAGATGTCACTGCTGAAGAAAAACCAAAAGTTCTGGCTTATTTGCCATTATTCTTAGCAGCAATTGTTTTCTGGTCATTGGAAGAACAAGGTTCGTCTATTCTTGCTCTATTTGCAAATGAACGGACGCAAACGAGTTTGTTTGGCTTCCCGATTGCCGCTAGCTGGTTCCAATCATTAAATCCTGTATTCGTAGTTATTTTGACCCCTATTTTTGTTACATTATGGACAAAACTAGGCAAACGTCAACCATCAACAGTTGTGAAGTTTTCACTAGGGCTAGTCTTTGCTGGTCTTTCCTTCGTCTTATTAATGTTGCCAGGTATACTTTATGGTACCGAAGGACGGGTGAGTCCACTTTGGTTATTCTTTAGTTTCTTCATTATGATTGTCGGAGAAATGTGTTTATCTCCCGTTGGCTTATCGATTACTACAAAATTAGCACCGAAAGCTTTCGAAGCTCAAACCGTTGCTATTTGGTTATTAGCAGATGCCGCTTCACAAGCCATTAACGCTCAAATTGCTCGTTTCTATACACCTGGAACAGAGTCAGCATATTTTGGAATTGTCGGACTTGTAGCTGTCGTTGCTGGGATTCTCTTATTCATTGTGAAAAAACCAATCCAAAACTTAATGGGTGACGTCCGTTAAACCGTCAAAAAGTTGCCTTTCTCTTTTTTGAAAGGCAACTTTTTTATACAGCGTTTTGATAACGCTTTCATCAAGTGGTATACTAAATAGAAGGAGGACGAGGACATGCGTTACTTAATTGGCGGTATTTTTTTATTGATTAGTATCTGGCAATTCATTGTTACTGGACGGACATTTTCCTACTTAAAGAAAGAGGGCGGCAAAAGAACCTCACCATTTATTCTGTTAGGACTATGGAGTAGTTTAGTGTTTGCTATTATTTCATTTGCTGTGGCGATTGCTTCTTTCTTTTATGTGAGTTTTTAGTAGAAGGCTAGCCATAAGTAAAAGGAGCGAGATTGCTAGTCTCGCTCCTTTACTTATTTATTATGGTTGTTTTCCAATATAAGCTAAAATTCCACCATCGACATATAAGATATGTCCGTTAACAAAGTCAGAAGCGTTAGATGCTAAGAAAACTGCTGGGCCAGCTAAGTCTGCTGGTGTGCCCCAACGATTAGCAGGTGTTCGTCCCAAGATGAATTCGTTAAATGGATGCCCTGGTTCTCTTAATGGTGCCGTCTGCGGCGTTTCAATGTAGCCAGGTCCAATCCCATTACATTGAATATTATATTGTCCATATTCAGAAGCAATATTTTTTGTTAACATTTTTAGTCCGCCTTTTGCTGCTGCGTACGCACTAACTGTTTCACGACCTAGTTCACTCATCATTGAACAGATATTGATAATTTTGCCATGGCCCTTTTCAATCATATCTGGAATAACCGCTTTTGCCATAATAAATGGCGCATTCAAGTCAACATCAATCACTTGACGGAACTCTTCTGCTGACATATCCACCATTGGAATTCGTTTAATAATTCCCGCATTATTGACTAAAATATCAATAGAGCCGACTTCTTCTTTAATCTGAGCAACCATCGCTTGAACTTGCTCTTCATCAGTGACATCACACACATAACCACGTGCTTCAATCCCTGCAGCCCGATAATTTTCCAAACCTTGTTCAACTGATTCAGGAGATAAGTTATTAAAAACAATTGTTGCTCCTGCTTCAGCTAGGGATTTCGCAATCTCAAAGCCAATCCCATAAACAGCACCTGTAATTAACGCTACTTTTCCATCTAATTGAAAATCATTCATTTTAAATTCCATGTTTTCTCCTCTTTCTTTGGTTTATTTTAATTGATCCATTGCAACCATATCCATGTCTGTGTACGTAATATTTTCTCCGCACATGGCCCAAATAAAGGAATAATTACTTGTACCAACCCCAGAATGAATTGACCAGCTTGGTGAAATGGCTGCTTGTTCATTACTCATTACTAAATGTTTCGTTTCGTCTGGTTTACCCATCATGTGGAAAATCCGCGTATCTTCTTCCATATCAAAATAAACATACGCTTCCATACGACGTTCATGTGTATGACAAGGCATTGTATTCCAAGCGCTACCTGGTTCTAAAATGGTGTAACCCATTTGTAACTGGCAACTTTCACAAACGTTCGGATGAATGTATTGGTAAATTTTACGTTGGTTCAATGTTAATGGATCACCCGTTTCCATTGGGGTAATTTCATCAATACTAATTTTTACGTTGGGATATTTATGATGTGCTGGCACACAACTAATGTAAAATTTCGCTGGATTATCAGGGTTTTCTGAAGAAAAACGAACATGTTTTGTTTCTTTCCCAATATAATAGCCATCTTGTTTTTTCATTGTTTCTTTGGCGCCATCAATTTCAATAAAGCCTGGTCCCCCAATATTAATAACCCCTAGTTCACGGCGTTCTAAGAAATAATCAACTCCTAATTCCTTGTCCAAAATAATTTCTAATTCTTCTGTGGTCGGTGTCACACCACCAAAAATCATCCGATCATTATGTGTGTAGGTTAAGCTGATTGCACCTGGAATAAAAACTTTCTCTACTAAAAATTCATCTCTCAATTGTTCTGTTGAATAGTGACGGATATCCGCCGGACTATGTGTATAACGTGTTTCCATATTTTGCATAACTAAAATCTCCTATCTATTTATTTTTCCTGAGCCCGTTGCCAAAAAAGCAAGGACTTCTTTTTGACTAAATTGATTACAATCACCATGGACAGTATGTTTTAACGCACTAGCCGCTGTCGCAAAATCAATACAGGTTTGTGGATCATAGGCATCTAATAAACCATGTAAAACCCCACCAGCAAACGCATCACCGGCACCGACACGGTCAACAATCGGTTGTAATCGATGACATTTGGACGTATAATACGCACCTTTGTACCATAGCGTTCCGATTAATTCATTATCTGTCGCTGAGTGAACTTGACGTTTGGTTGAATAAAATACTTGAATGTTGGGATAACGTTCTTGCATTTTTCGGTAGTACCACGTTAATGCGTCTTCAAGTTCTTCCTCTGGTTCTGGAATCTCCAGTAAATAACGAGCATCTAATACCCCAGCTGAACAAATATCAACAAATGGAAGAATGGCCTTCAATGCCACGCTCGCTTCTTTCTGGGACCAAAGTTTCCCTCGATAATTAATGTCAAAACTTACTTGGCACCCTGCTTGCTTCGCTGCTTTAACTAGCGCAACCGTCATACTTTGCCACGTTTTTGATAACGCCGCTGTAATCCCTGAAATATGAAAGATCTCTACTCCTGAAAACAGCTCATGTAAGTCCCATTCCATTTCTTCGATTTGAGCAAAGCTTGAATAGGCGCGATCATAGACAACACTGGCTGCTCGTTCTCCTGTACCAGTTTCCAAGTAATACGTTCCTAGACGTGTTCCGCCAGTTCGTACAAATTCCGTTGAAACCCCATAACGACTTAAATGCTTTTTGGCGGCTTCTCCTAATGAATTATCGGGCACTTTACTAGCAAAAGTCACTTGGTGGCCATAGTTCGCTAACGAAATCGCTACATTCGCTTCACCACCGCCGTAATGTACAGCGAAATTTTCTGTTTGTGCTACGCGTATTCCGACAGGCGTGGACAAACGCAACATGATTTCTCCCAATGTTACGACTTTCCCCATGTGCCTACACCCCTTTGATTGCTTGGAATTTTTCCATATAGGCTTGGGCAACCTCACGAACTTTTTCAAAATCCCCAGTTGCTGCTGGCGCTAACAGATTACCGCCAACACCGACGGCCGTCACACCTGCAGCGAACCACTCGGCCATATTTTCCAAACTGACACCACCCGTTGGCATAATATTTAACTGAGGCAATGGCGCTTTAAATGCTGAAATAACACTCGGTCCATAAACACTTCCCGGAAATAGTTTAATAATATCTGCTCCGCTTTTCAGTGCTTCTTTCATTTCTGTGATGGTCATACAGCCTGGCAAGTAAGGAACTTGATATAAATTGCAAATTTTAGCGGTTTCTTCATCGAAGCTTGGACTCACAATATATTCAGCCCCTGCTACAATAGCTAAACGAGCAGTCGTAGCATCCAAAACTGTCCCCGCACCAATGACTACGTCAGGATTCTCTTTGTATAACGCAACTAATTCCTGAATCACTTCTGTTGCTTGAGGAACAGTAAAGGTTAACTCAATCCCCCGCATACCGCCTGCTACAATGGCTTGACTAGCTTTTAGCGCTTCCTCTTTTGTCTTTCCGCGAACCACAGCAATCACGCCAGCATTTTCTAATTTTTGTAAAATTGATACTCGCTTCAACAGACTCCCTCATTTCTTATTTAGAAATATATATTTATTATAAAGAAATCCACAACTTCATTATACAGATAAAAAAAGAAAATGCAAACGTTTTTACAAAAATAAAAAAAGAAAGACAAACAAAAATCCCAATCGACTTTTGTTTGTCTTTCTTTTTCTACTATAATTTCGCTTCAATCGCTGCTTTTGTCGCTAAAAGGGCTTGATTAATCGTCGTTTTATTTTCCTCTGTCAAACGATATTTCGGCATGCTTACACTAAAAGCACCCGCAATTTCGCCATCTTTCATTAAAGATACTCCGCTACAGAAAATATCTTGTTCAATTTCTTCATCATCGTAAGCAACCCCCGTTTGTTGCACTTGTTTTAATTCTTTTTTCAAACGCAAGGGATTGGTAATCGTATTTTCGGTATAGGGAATTAATGTCTGCGTGTCTAAATATTGTTGCACTTGTTCTTCCGTAAATTCTGCTAAAACGGCTTTACCCATGGCCGAATTATACAAAGGTCGAGTAATTCCCACTTTCGAGGACATGCGAATGGTTTGATTTTTCGGTTCTAATTTATTGATATACAGAATTTCATTATTATTTAAAATCCCTAAATGAATGGTTTCATCGACCGTATTTTGAAGGTTTTCTAAATAAGGTACCGCAATTTCAGCTAAATCGATTTGCTCCACACTTTGATTCGCATAGCGAATCAATTTTGTTCCTAAGCGGTACGTTTTGTTCGTGTCTTTTTGAACATAGCCAATTAATGTTAAGGTTTCTAAAATTTTGATTGCCGTTGATGCCGTCATTTCGGTATTCTTTGCAATTTCCTGTAAGGTTTGATCGGGTTGTAAACTTAGACAGTCCATGATTTTAGCCGCTTTTAACAAGACTGTTCCGTAAGGTTTTGTTTCTTTCATCGAAACCCTCCTTTTCCATATAAGAAATTATATAGAAAAATAAAGAAATTGCAAGAAAAAAAGAACTCGAAGATTCATTCAGTAACGTTTTACTTTCACTTCAGGTCTTTCTCCCAGTCCTATTTCATTCTTATTTTCTTTTCTTTAACTCATCAGAAACATCTGCATCCTTAGGGATTAAAAGATACTCACTGACTTCTGTGGTTTCATTAAATACGACATATAATTTTTGTTCTTCATCGAAATCGCCCAAATCAATCGCTACGTAATTGGGACAAACTTCTGAGATACCATGAAACATTTGACTAAAGATTTTTTTCGTCATCCCCACATTACGATGCTGCTCTTCTGCTTTTTCCACCGCACTTTGTAACGTATATCCTTCATCTAAAAAACGCTTGATCCAATGCACTTTGACGACTGTATGTAACCGATATTTCCGTGGACCGTTTGCGTCTTTCACAATGGAAGAAATATACCCTTTTTCTTCCCAATAACGAAGTTGACGTGGCGAAACTTCAGCAATTTCACTTAGTTCACTAATTCCTATCAACAAATTTTCTTCATTTAACAAACGCTGAATCATTTTTGACCACATTAGTTTAACTTCCTTTCCCTTATCCTTTCCTTAAT
This sequence comes from Enterococcus sp. AZ011, assembly GCF_050548355.1. Taxonomy (NCBI): domain Bacteria; kingdom Bacillati; phylum Bacillota; class Bacilli; order Lactobacillales; family Enterococcaceae; genus Enterococcus; species Enterococcus sp. AZ011. The sequence goes on along the minus strand of NZ_CP172959.1, from coordinate 316,730 downwards.
TGTAGTTTTTTTTACACCTTTGTCAAGTAAGTTGACAAAGATTCTAATTAGTTGTAAAGTAGTTAATGCAATTTAATTTGAAACTTACAGAAAAAGGAGCGATATATGTGACTTCACAACAACCTGTGGATATTCACGGAAAACCTTATAACCGGTCGTTACTAGTCGGCGTTTTACTAATCGGAACATTTTGTACGATTTTAAACCAAACACTTTTAACGACGGCCTTACCTACATTAATGAAAGAATTTGATATCTCAGCTTCAAGTGTACAGTGGCTAACCACTGGATTCCTACTTGTGAACGGCATTATGATTCCCATCAGTGCTTGGTTGATTAACAAATTTAGTTCAAAAAAATTATACATAACAGCGATGTCAACGTTCTTAATCGGAACCATCATCTGTTTTGTAGCGCAAGACTTCGGCATGTTATTGACTGGACGTCTTGTTCAAGCCGCAGGGGTCGGCGTATCTATGCCTCTTTTACAAACAATTATGCTTTCAATTTTCCCGCCTGAAAAACGTGGCGCTGCCATGGGCACAACGGGAATTGTTATCGGATTAGCACCCGCTTTAGGTCCAACATTATCTGGGTGGATTATTGATTCTTATACATGGCGTGACCTTTTTGGGATGGTCATTCCAATTGTCGTTTTAGTCCTAATTTTAGCTTCATTTTTAATGAAAAATGTCATCCAATTATCTAATCCAAGTATCGATGTCTTATCGGTCATTCTTTCTACTCTCGGCTTTGGTAGCTTACTTTACGGTTTCTCAAGCGTTGGTGATAAAGGTTGGGGTAGCCCGCAAGTCTATGGATTCTTAATTGTTGGTGCGATTGTTTTATGTCTTTTTACATATCGACAATTGCATTTAGAACAACCTTTCTTAGAACTACGCGTTTTTAAATCAAAAGTCTTTACTGTTGCAGCCATTTTATCTGGCGTAACCAACATGGCAATGATTGGTGCCGAAATGGTTTTACCTTTGTATATCCAAAATATTCGTGGCGAATCTGCCTTCCATTCAGGGTTAATGCTTTTACCAGGAGCGTTAGTCATGGGACTTATGATGCCAGTAACTGGTCGCATTTTTGATAAAATTGGTGCCCGTCGTCTTGCGATTACTGGGATGTTTATTTTAACAGCTGCAACGTTACCGTTTGCTTTCTTAACAAAAGCAACACCTATTATTTATATCATTGTCCTATATGCGATTCGGATGTTTGGTATTTCGATGGTCATGATGCCTGTGACAACTTCTGGCATGAATGCTTTACCAATGAATTTATTAAGTCACGGAACTGCTGTAAACAACACCTTCCGACAAGTAGCCAGCTCAATTGGAACAGCTGTTTTGATTAGTGTTTTAACAAATGTTACCAAAGACGGCTTACCTGCATCGGACTTATTAAAAACAGCCCCACTCACTTATCGCGACCAAGCAACAAACGCAACACTAAACGGTTATCACGCAGCCTTCTTCGTGGCAACAATCTTTGGCGTTCTCGGCTTGGCGATTACTTTCTTCTTAAATAAAAAAGAAGCGATGCCTGTTAAGGAAGTAGGTGCAATGAAATAATGATTATTTTCCTTTTAATCCTTTGCGTGTTAGGCTTTGCCTACACAAATGTATTTGGCCGAAAAGTTTGGCATAAATGCTGTATGGTTATTTTTGGTTTAGGGTTCTTAGCTTCGTTAAGTCTTATCGTTTTAAACGATAAAGATCATTTTGGTATGACCGAAGTTACTCAGGACAAAACGTTTGAACTAAAAAGCAGTAGTTCAAGCAAAGATGGCCCCAACATGTTATTGTACCAGCCGTTGGGCGATGGTTCCGAAAAAGTTTATTTATATAACACACCAGATAAAAAGAAACTACAAAAAACAGGAACGGAAAACGTCACAAACACGGTTCAAAAAGATGCTCAAAAAGCCACATTAGTCCAAAAAACGACGAAATGGTCCTATCAAGAGTCTTGGGCCAAAACACTATTTGGCCTTGCTGACAACGATAACCAATTTGCAAAACAAGAAAACACCTTCAACGTTGCTAGTGACTGGCTAGTTTTAAGTGCTGATCAAGCCAAAAAATTAGGCGAATATATGGAACAACATGCCGCTGATATCAAAAAAGAAGGGACTGAAACAGTTGGCAAAAAAATGATGGCCGCTATGATGGCGAATCCATCAATGTCCCAAGAAGAACAAGCAAAACTCACCGAACAATATACCAAAGAGTTTCAACAAGAATTGATTCAGAAAATTCTTAGTGATATGAAATAAAAAGAAGGACTGCCTGAGAAACTTATCAGGCGGTCCTTCTTTTTTAATGATTAACCCAAATATAAATACCTTGTTCTTCTTTTTCAAGAACTTTTGTTTCCGAAAGCAAATTTCCTGTCACTAAATCATATCTGAGAAGCGTCTGACCAGCTAAAACCAACAACTGATTATCTTTCGTTGTATTTACACTATAGATCATAGCTTCTTCTAATTCTTCCGTCTTTAACTGTCCATTAATATTTAAAAAATAACTTTCTTCCGTAGCAAGATTAACAATTGACAGCCCCACTTTCCCTAATGCATTTGGCTCGTGATCAATAATCAAATATTCGGACGTTCTACTTTTGTAAATTAGGTTAGGAAAATTCTCTGTCAATTGAATAAAACGTTGATTTTTAGCATCTAAACCCATTTGCATAATTCGATTATCTGGCACATTTTCATAACTTACTCGGTTTCTATGAGCCGTTATCGGCAAGTAAATTTGATTATTTACAATCACAGAAGAAGTAAAACCATAAACATACTCTGGGTTTGTATCTAAAAATATTTCGTCTGTTAATGTCAAATTTTCCCCTTCTTTAAAAATGAACAACGTATTCTCATAAAGTTGTTTTTCTTTGGCTTCCTGACTAGCGACGACATATAGCTTATTTTGTGTTCCTGAAAATTGCGTAACTGGTGTTGTAGATTCATTAAACATGTATGAACTAACTGGATTCCCTTCAGTATCGAAAGAATATAAACGCTCTGCTTGAACAGTATAAAAATAGTTGGAGCTATAACCAGTACCAGTATAAGGATATTTTTCTGTCTTTCTTTTCAAAAGTTCTCCTTTTAAAAAATCAACACTCACTATAAATTCATCCTTAGTGCTGCTCAAAAGATCACCTGTTGAAAATAGTAAATAATGGGATTGTAATCTTCCTTTTGAAAACCCTGTTGGGACAATCTCTGGTAGATCCACACGACTTCGCTTATGTTTTTTGATGTCATTTTCAGAAAACATGAATGAATAAATCGCTTGGGTTGATAATACATAAAAATCTGTTTCTTCTTGCACAACAAAAGATTGCTTTTTTTCTTCTATCAATTTGTCTTTTACAACAAATAACATTATTCCAATACTAATCAAACTAAGAAATCCTACTACTATTTTTTTCATATTTTCGTTGTATTTCTATATGTAATTGGCGCCTGAACTTTTTTAAACAATTGTCTTATACTCACTATATTATTCCCTAGACAGCTTTGATACCTTTCTTCTACAGTCCATTCTACATAACCAACCAACAACAGTCTAACCGTTTTTTTCATTTTCTCTCCTCCTATTAAAACAATATGCTTCCATTGTGACCATGCACAACAAAAGCATATCATTCAATCTTTTAACAAACAATCTAATTTCAGATTATTTGAACTGTTTAGAAAAAACCAAAAATATATCTTTTTAATTATAAATCGCTTTAATCGGATCCATCCTCGAGGCACCAATTGCTGGAATAATCCCGAAAAAGATACCTGTGAAGACCGAAACTAATGTTGAAATAGCAAAGATGGACGGCGTAATAATTGGCGTAATCGAAATATACCCACCGACCACAGTTGCCAATAAATAGCCGCAGCCGACACCAATCAAACCACCAATCAATGTGATAAACGCTGCTTCCATTAAAAATTGGAATAAAATGACTCGTGGTTTAGCACCAATGGCCCGACGAATCCCGATTTCTCGTTTCCGTTCCGTGACAGACACATACATGATGTTCATGACGCCAATTCCCCCGACTAATAGGGAGATTGCAGTAATTGCCATCAGAAACATTGTCATACCCGTGACCATTTCTTCCATTTGTTGTTGGAGTTGTTGGTCTTGGTCATTTTCTTTAAACGTTCCTTTCACTTCAGGATGATTTTCACTTAAAATAGTGATTGCCTGTCCTAAAATTGCTTCACGGTCCGCTCCCTCACGAACCTTAATATTGATGCCACTAATTGCTTTTGTTTTCGCTAATTTATTGTATGATTCTCGAGAAACAAAACTACTCATAGCAGTTGCCCAATCATCGTTCATACCCAAACTATCTAAATCTTTTGGTGCTAAAATACCAATCACCTTGTACATATAACCACCAATTGAAACAGCTTTTCCAATGAGTTGGCTAGGATCATCAAGCCGAATTTGCGTTTCAAAGATATCATGATTTAAGACAATCGCATCTGTATTTGCATCGCTCGGTTGAAAATCACGACCATATAAAATATCATTCTGCCCTTTAGTCGACGTAATGGATAAATTCGCTTGCGCCCCAAAATAATCCATTGGTACAAACAAATTGTCTCCGCCCCCCATCATTGATTCACCATATTGAGGATAAATACTTTCAATTCCTTGAATGTCTTGTAATTTTTTCAAGTCCACTCGGCTAAACGTATAATCTGGCTCTTCATAGGACATAAAATTGTCACTGCTACCATCCGACATTGTATAATGAATCTTCAAAACATCCGCGTTCACTGCACTGGATGCCTTCACAACTTGACGCTTCATCCCTTCACCTAGCGCAGAAATCGTTACGACTGATGTAATCCCAATAATAATCCCGACCATCGTTAAAAATACCCGCAACTTATGCGCCTTTAAGCTTAAAAAAGTACTAACAAATAAATTAGCAATCATCTAATCACCTCTTCTTCCAAAAAGCGACCATCTTTCATATGAATCACTCGTGAGGCATATTTTTTCATATCTTCATCATGTGTCACCATGACAATTGTTTTGCCCTGTTCATTCAATTCTTTCAATAATTCCATGATTTCTGTACCCGTTTCACTATCCAATGCCCCAGTCGGTTCATCAGCCATAATCAATAATGGATCATTCACCAAGGAACGAGCAATGGCTACTCTTTGTTGCTGTCCTCCAGAAAGTTCAGTAACTTTTGATTTGGCTTTTGTTTCCAAACCGACAATTTTTAGGTATTTTTCAGCAATCGCTTTTTTCTCAGCACGGCTTTTTTTCCCTTCATAAACACAGGGCAATTGAACATTTTGACTAACATTTAAGGAATTAATCAAGAAAAATTGTTGAAAAATAAACCCTAGATATTCATTGCGAAAGGCTGATTTTTTATTTTCAGACAATTTTGAAACATCTGTTCCTGAGAAATGATAGCTTCCGTCTGTTAAGCGATCCAAGAAACCAATAATGTTCATCAGCGTTGTCTTACCGCTGCCGGACTTCCCCATGATTAAAATGAACTCTCCTTGATGGATGGTCAAGTTCAATTCTTTTAAAACATGTAGTTTTTCCTTACCTACCGGATAGAACTTGTTAATGTCCCGCAATTCAATGAGGGGTTGATTTGTATTGTTTGCTTCCACCATCAAGCCCTCCTATTTCGACGCATCTGTCATTGATTCGTTGGTTGCTGATTCATCAGAAGCAATCGCTGCATCTGATTCCACAATATCACCGACTTTTACTGGTTTTTTTGAAGAAATAACCACTCGGTCGGCTGATTCTAAGCCAGATTCAATCGCCATTTTGTCGCCATTTTCTTGCCCGACTTGGACATCACGACGAATGATGGTTCCAAAATCATTCACTAAAACGTAGGCCTGTTCACCCTCTTTTTGAATTGCTTTTTTCGGTAACTCAATCGCCCCTAAATCGCCTAAATCAATGGTTGCTTGCATATGATAGCCATTTTTGACTTTGTCTAAATTGGCCAACGCAATTTTGACGCTATAACTAGACATCGTCGTGCCGCCCTCTGGATTGCCACTCGCGGCATCGCTGTTGCCTTCAGGAGGATTATCATCGATGTAAGAAATTGAGCCATCCACAACCACATTGTTGGAAACAGAAGTTAGTTTAGCTTTTTGCCCAACACTAATTTTAGTCAAGTCCTTTTCATTCACTTTTCCAGCTAAATAAAGATCTTCTGAAGTTAACCGTAAAATCGGTGAATTGGCATCTTTTACTTCTGGAATTGATACGCGACCTTTGAAATTAGCCTTTGTGGAAATATATTGCTTCGCTCCTAAATCCGCTAAGGTTTCATTGGTAAAGGTAATCTCTTCATCTACCGCATCGACTTCTGTTTGATATTGTTCATTTAAATCATCACCAGACATCGTGCGGTCTTCTTCTTTAGTTTTATTAAATTTATCAATGGCCCGATTCCACTTATTATAGATATTCGCCCGCTTCGTTTCTAATTTGGCTAAGCTATTTTGTTGTGCCTCAATTTCTTTTGTTACCGCCTCATCTTCATAAGTAAATAATTCTGTGCCTGCATCTACGACATCGCCGTTTTTCACCTTAATCTCTGGATCCTTTGTTATTTTTTGATCACGCGCAAAGGCTTCCATTTGTTCCGGTTGGATGACACCGTTAATATAAATTTGTTGCAAGTCGGGAACGTCAAAATAGTCAATTCCCCAGTCATCTTTAGGCGCTTGCTTGACAGCTACTTGTTGTGCATTTTTATTTAACGCATTCACAGTTACGATGCCCCCAACCGCAATTACCGCAACTGCCCCCAATATAATTATCGTTTTCTTCTTCATTTTCTTCGTTTCATCTCCTCATTCTGTCTATTTTCCCCAACAAACTAAATTGCTCGGTCGTTCACTTATAACTATTTAACCATGCTTGAATTCAAGAAACAAGGGCATTTCTCTAGGCCTTTAGTCTGATTTATTTCATTTTTGTTCATTTTTTTATTTATTTCACGACAATAAATAACCATTGTTGGGTCTTTGTGTTTCAACAATCTAAAAAGGTTATTTTTATGTTATTTATAACTAAACTATGCGCAATCGAGATTTTTTGCTTCTTTTTTTATTTAAGGTACACTAGAAGAAACAATTGAAAGTGAGGGCTTGCCATGAAAGTCATTATTTTTGGCGGTAGCGGTTTTTTAGGTCAACAAATCGCGAAAATTTTAGTCCAACGCCAACATCAAGTCATCAGTGTTTCACGTCATGGAAAGCCTACCACGCTCTCCGCATCTTGGAGCCACCAAGTGCAGTGGGTATGCTCCGATGTTACTCGTGACACGAATTGGCAAGAACAAGTCCAGCGTGCTGACTGGGTCATTGATACAGTAGGTATTTTATTTGAAAATCCACGAAAAAAGAAAACCTATCAACGGCTAATTCTGACGCCCGTGAAAAAAATCAGCTCTTTTTTAGCACAACAAAAAAAGCCAGCTAAGTTTTTATTTATTTCAGCCAATACTGTTCCTTTCCCTTTGAGAAAATATATGGAGGCCAAATTGGCAGCGGAGGAACTAATCCACCAAGAAGTCGCCGAAGCAGTGATTTTTTATCCTAGTTTACTCGTAGGTCAAGAACGTACCGGCACCATACTTTTTAGTAAATGTATTTATTTTTTTAAGAAAATCCCCTTTTTAAAGAACTTATTTATTGGCTATGATCCCGTGCCTGTGGCAGAAATGGCACAAGAAATTGTTCACGTTTTAGAAGGCGGCAATTCTATTTACACACATAGAAGGACCCGTTAACAAGTTATCTCCCAATCGTCTCTGTCTAGAGGCGGTTTTTTTGTGTTACAATACAACTGTTCGAAGGAGAGAAGAAGCATGAAAAAAATTGCCATTATTGGCGGCGGCATTATCGGAATGACGTTAGCTAATTATTTAGATCCACAAAAATTTGACATTACCGTTTATGATGAAGGGATCGGCCAAGCGACTAAAGCGAGCGCTGGGATTATTTCCCCTTGGCTATCCAAACGTCGGAATAAGAAATGGTACCAATTAGCGCGAGAGGGCGCTGCCCTATTTCCAAAGCTAGTCAAAGATTTTCAGCTGACGGAGGATATTTATCGTCAATCAGGGACAGTCATTTTGCGTCCGGCAGCTGCTTTGGCAGACTTAGCCCATTTGGCAGAAGAGCGTAAGCAAACTGCACCCGAAATTGGAGAAATCACGATGTTGTCAGCGGTTCAAACAGCGAAGTTCTTACCGCTACTTAAGGAAACTCCCTCACTTTTTATTTCTGGCGGCGGTCGCCTAGATGGACCAGCTTATCTAAACCATCTTCAGAAACGCGCCGAAGCTAAAGGGGTCACTTTTTGCTCACAACGGGCGCACTTTCGACAACTGAATCAAGGGTGGGAAATTGTCACAAATTCAGAAAAAAAGAGCGTTGATTTTCTCGCTTTAACACCTGGTCCTCATTTAAAGGAATTACTCGCTACTTTAAATTTATCTGTGGACATTCGTCCCCAAAAAGGACAATTATTAGTTTTCGAGACCCCTTTTACAAACAGTCAGCAATGGCCTGTTGCTATGTTAGATGGCGAAGCCGATTTAATTCCTTTTAATCAAGGAAAAATTTTATTAGGTGCCACCCACGAAAATGAACAAGCCTGGGATTTAGAAGAGACTGTTAGCGCTTTTCAACAACTAACTTCTGGGACTGCGCCATTTCTAAAAGAAGCAGAGCAGCTTTTTAAGCAACCCATGCATTACCGCGTCGGTACACGTGCTTATACATCTGATTTCGCTCCGTTTTTTGGTCCTTTGCCAGAAATGCCCCACCTTGTGGTTGCTAGCGGACTTGGTTCATCAGGACTCACTACTGGCCCATTCATTGGTTACCAATTAGCTGAATACTTCAATACAGGTGCCTTCAAAGGAGAGCTTTATCAAAAACCACTTAGTCAATATGTAAAAAAAAACCCTCACTTTAATCAGTGAGCGGTTGTTTTTTTCCCTTTAATTAAGAAATGTGAAGTATCTTGGTAGAAGGATTTTGTTATTATGCTACTTGTGGTCGCGCATAGCGTTCTACGTTTTGTTTAATATTTTTAACCGTTTCTGGATCTTCAATGCCTGTTACTTCAGCGATCACTGTATCAACACTTTCTTGGTCAAGCATTTCCTGTAATTGACGGCTTTGTTCATCTTCTGGATCATGATAATTAAAGACAATACCAATCATTGCTAATAAATGCGGCGACACTAGATTGCGTTCCTGTAATTCACGGATTGGTCGAATAAACCGTTCTTGCGCACCTAATTTTCTGATTGGTGTCCGTGCTACACGTGTAATAGCATCTGAAATATATTTATTTTGGAAACGTTGAATAATTTTTTCAATATAGGCTGCATGTTCTTGTTCATCAAAATTCCATTTAGCCACTAAAAGTTTACCAGTTTCCTGCAAAACTGATTTGAGTTGTGCTACCACTAAGGCGTCCTGCATCGCTTCGTCAATGGTTTGATAGCCTAACAACGCCCCTGTATAGGCAACTGTAGCATGGCCAGTGTTTACACTAAATAATTTTCGTTCAATATACGGCTCTAAATTAGCAACGTAATGAACCCCTTCTAACTGAATCTCTTTGGCTTTTCGGTTGGTATCATCAATGACCCATTCACAAAAAGGCTCAACTTGAACAAAAAGTGGATCTTCATGTTTTTGTAATGGAACAATCCGATCAACCGCCGCATCAGGAAAACCAATCCATTGTTCAGCATAAGCTGGGTTTTTCAAATATTTGGCCACTTCTTCTGCTAAAAAGGTTGAACCACCAATCATATTTTCACAAGCGATAATATCCAGCGGCTTTTGACAATTTGCTTCGGCACGTGCATCAATTCCTTGGGCAATTAATTCAGCAATTCTTGGTAAAATATTGGGACCAATCGCCGTCGTGACTAAATCGGCTTCCGCAATTGCTTCTACTACTTTTTCTGGTTCTGCCATGTTATTTAATCCGGTCACATTTTCAACGTTAATTTGTTGATGTGAGGCATCGGCCAATTCAATTGTATAACTTTTACGTTCTTTTAACGCTTGAATGATGGTTTCATTAACATCCACAAACGTAATATGAAACCCGTTTTTAGCTAAAATTTCGCCGATAAAGCCGCGTCCAATATTTCCTGCTCCAAAATGTACTGCGTTCATTCTTATTCTCTCCTTTAAGCAATGGCTAAATTTTCTGTTATTTCTTCTTTACTTAATGCATCGGCAAGTTGCACTACGTTATCCATATCACTACAATAAAGTGCAATTTGTTGGACTAATTGCAAATGTTCTTCACCGACTCCGGCAATCCCAAATAATACGGTAGCAATTTTTTCATCTTCTTCGGTGCCAAAATTAACGCCCTCTGGGACTTGCACTACACAGATTCCTGATTTTTTCACTAATTTTTTGGCTTCTTCTGTTCCATGAGGAATGGCAATAAAATTCCCCATATAAACAGATAGCAATTGGTCTCTTTCAATCATTGCTTCGATATAAGCGGGCTCAACACAGCCTGCCTCGACTAGTTTTTCGCCGCAAAAGCGAATAGCTTCTTCTTTTGTATTAAACTGTTGATTTAATTCAATTGAAATATTCGTAAGATTTTCCATTGTTTTCTTCCTCTCTAGGCACTTTCTTTTAAGAGCGAAACCACTGTTTCATATTTTTGGGGATTAACCATACTTTTTACTGATAAGTGTGTCGCTTTCGGTGCTTTTTTACGGGCTTGTTCCGTTAGTTCAGCTTTTGTGACAATTAAAGCCTGTGTTTGTTGAGTTAATTCATTAATATTAATTTTTCGAATCGGCATTGAAATTTTCTCTTTATCTAAAATTTCTTCTAAGACTTTCATTCCCATCGTTGCTGACCCGACACGGTCATCGTGAACCAAAAGAATTTCATTGACATTTGCTAAATCTCCCTCAATTTCAGAAGCAGGTGTTGCTTTGGAGGCTGTTGGTTGTGCGTCGTTTTTTTCTTTGGTACCTGATAGTTCAGCCACAATTTCATCATAACGTGGTGAGTTCAAGAAATTTTCAACTGCTACAAAGGTTGCATTAGGTGCTTTCTGTTTGGCCCGTTCTTGCAATTCCGCTTGTGTGACAATCAATGTATTTCCCTCATCGGTCAAATTATTAATAGCCCGATTCGTCACAGTTTGTACTAAACCAGCCTCTTGGACCTTTTTCCGTAAGATAGACGCACCCATTGCACTAGAGCCCATCCCAGCATCACAAGCAAAAATAATTTGTTGAATTCCTGACAATGAAGCACTACCATTTGTGACAGTTAATCCTTTTGATGCTGCTTTAGCAGCTTGGGTTTCTTTCACTTTTTGGGCAAATTCATCACTTTCTTCTTTCGCATCTGCTTTTAAAATGACTGCGGATACTGCAAAGGAAACAGCAGTTGCTGCCAAAACACCTAAAATAACTGGTAAGTAAGAACCCATTGGTGTCATTGCTAAAATAGCTATAATGGAGCCTGGGGAAGCGGGCGCACGTAAACCAGCATCTAACGTTTGGAAAACCAAACTACCTGTCGCGCCACCTGCAATAACCGATAAGAATAATAACGGTTTCATCATTACATATGGGAAGTAAATTTCGTGGATACCACCAAGGAAATGAATAATTATTGCTCCCGGCGCAGAAGATTTTGCCGCACCTTTTCCAAAAAACATAAATGCTAATAAGACACCTAACCCAGGACCAGGGTTTGCTTCTAATAGGAAAAGAATTGATTTGCCAGCCGATAAGACTTGTTCTGTCCCTAAGGGTGTTAAAATGCCATGATTAATCGCATTGTTTAAAAAGAGCACTTTTGCCGGTTCAATAAAAATACTCGTTAATGGAATCAAATGAGCATTTAAAATGATTTCCACACCACGTGCCATTGCAGCAGTCAGCGCATCGACAATTGGGCCAATCGCTGAAAAACCAAGTAAAGCTAACGCAAAACCAATTAATCCAGCTGAAAAATTGTTTACTAACATTTCAAAACCAGCTTTAATCCGATGTTGGAAATACTGATCAAATTTCTTAATTGTAAAGCCACCAAGTGGACCCATAATCATGGCACCTAGCATCATCGGAATATCGGTTCCCACAATCACGCCCATTGTCGCAATTGCGCCAACTACGGCACCGCGATCACCTGCAATTACTTTCCCACCAGTGTAGCCAATTAATAATGGAATTAAATAGGTCAACATTGGGCCAACCATCGTGGCAAAGGCTTTATTTGGCAGATATCCATCTGGGATAAATAGCGCTGTCAAAACGCCCCACGCAATCAACGCCCCGATATTGGGCATCACCATGCTAGATAAGGTACTGCCAAGTCTTTGGACTTTTGCTTTAATTGATACTTTATTTTTTTCTGGTACTTGTTCCATGTTTATTCCCCTTCTCTCAAGTAACTTTTCTTGTTGACTAAATTGTATCCGCTTTCCGAATCTGGAAAAAGTCGTACTTTGGCACAAACCATTGTGCCAAAAGTTGAAAGAAAAAAGCACGTGTTCTCTAGTTACGAAAACCAGAAAACACGTGCTTATTCCATTTCTAATAATTTCAATAATAAATGAACAACTTTTTATGCTATACTCAAATTGGCGACTTGCCTCGAAAGGAGGTGCATCACATGTACGAGATTGTCACAAAAATTCTTGTGCCTATTTTTGTCGGGATTGTCCTGAAACTTGTAACCATTTGGTTGGAAAAACAGAACGAGGAATAAACAAGTTGCTTTCAACCGCTGCTGTCTAAACAGCAAAAAAAGACACCCTACTACTGATAGGGTGTCTTTTTAGTGCATCCATGCACGACTTTGTCACAAGTTACCTTAAATTTATCATAGGGCCTATTTTTTGTCAAGGAATCTTCTTATCTTTTTTGTTTAATCTCTTAAATAAAAATATTTTAATTTTTATTATAAAATTATTTCAATAATTATTGAACATTTCAGAATGAATTGATTTTTTTCAGACGTAGCTTTAGGCTTGAGCCAGAATTTTTTGTGCTTCATCTATTGTTCGACAATCACTGAGCCGCTGAATGTTTTCGAGATCTGAACAGAAAAAAGCTAATTCTTGAAGCATGCTTAGTTGCCGTTGACTTTTTAGAGCAACGACAAATAACAAAGTAGCTATTTTTCGATCTGCTTCCGTACCAAAGTTGACCCCATCAGGCACTTGAATAAAGCAAATCCCTTCTTTTAAAACTTGTTCATCTTGTCCTTCCGCATGAGGCAATGCCACAAAGTTACCGATATACACACTGACTTTTTGTTGACGTTGATACATTGCTTTGACATAGTCAGGCGTGACCAACTGATTTTTTAGCAGTAATTCACCAGAAGCTGCAAGTGCTTCCTCCCAACTAGCATACGATTGATTCAACATTATTTGCTCCGCTGTAATTTCAAACATCTCTCAACACCTAGCCTTTCATTTCTTCAATTAATAATGACGAAAGCAACTGATAAACAATGGCTTCATTTCCTGAATGAAAAATTTCTGTATTTAAATCATTCATAATAATCGCACCACTGATTTTCCCTAAAATTTTCCCGATTGTTTCATCAATCGGCATCGGCGCTAGCATGAGTAACATACGTTGTAACTGCATCGGCTTTTTATCCATACCTTCAATCATAAGTGGCTGGGCCAGATTAAAAATACAAAAAACAGGCTGTGTCACTGCTGTACTTGAGGTATGGAATAAGGCCATTTCCGTCTGAGGAATCCCAATAGGCGCTTGCTCGTAACGTTTCATCAATTGCTGACAGACGATTGCACTATCGGTGATTAAATCTGCGGAAAGTTGCGCAAGAGCTTGTTGAACGGTTTCTGCTAAATCCGCTTGATTATTTAAATCTGCTATGAAAAATGTTTCTAATAGTTTACTAATTTCTTCCATGAAAGCGACCACCGTTTCGTAGCTTTCTTCGCCACCTATTTTTTTCACAGGCGCTTTCCTAAGCGAGCGTTTTTCGTGACTGATCCGCTTAAACTCTTCTTTCAATTGGCGGATTTCATCGTCTAAAAGTAACGGTGAGATCAATTTATATTTACCATTGTATCCTGGTAATAACGAAGTGGAAATCACTAAGTCATAGTTTTCCTCAACATCCACCTTACCTAAATCCGCAATCCGAAAAAAATGAATCTGGTTGATAAAAGGAAAGTAGCGCCGTAATCGCATTTCCAGCATACTTGTCGAAGCCAAACCGCTAGGAGAAAAACCAGCAATATCAACTTCCATAATTTTGGGACTCCGCTCTAAAGAATTGGCAAAATGAAGTACCATGTAGGCAATTTCCTCTTCCGATAAATTCTTTTGCGGAAAAATTTGCGGCAACGCTTGGCGTAAAGCCGCAGCTATTTCTTGATATTGATTCATAATCCGTTCTAAAATGGGATTCGTTAAATCTTCTTCTTGTAAAACCGCCCGAGAAAAAACACCTGATAAATGCGTCAACAACATTTTATACAAATTGGTATCTTCGAAAAAATTAACTTCCGTTTCTTGACTTACTGCTTCAATCAGTTGTTTCACTGCATAAGCCAGCTGAGTGTCAAAATGTTCATCAAAAAAATCTTCATCAAAAGAATTAGAAAAATCACTTAATAAGCTAGCAAAAAAAACAATCTCACTGACAGCGTATAGTTGTTTTGTTTCAGCAGCGACTTTTGAAAAAAGTCGTTTAGAACAATTTAGAAAGGCCTTATTCATCTGCCCAGTATAGGTCTCATCAGCTAAATAAAAACCTGCAGTGACCCGATCCATCGCAATTGTTAACATTAAAATCAAATGTTGTAATTTGCGATCACTTAATGCTGGAAATAAAGTTTCTACTTCTGGCTGAACAATTTTTTGTGCAAATGCTAAATGTTCTGCATGAATAAACTGAAAGAAAAAATGGTCGTTTGTTGTTAATTCGGTAAAATGAAAAAATTGGTACTCATTAATTTCCATACTTAGAATATTCGCCATTAGAAGACGGCGATATTTTTCAGAACCAGTCACTTCATAGCCTTGATTCCGAGAAATCGTCAACGGAATCCGAGCAATCCGTGTTTCTAATTGTTTAATATCGGCATAAAAAGTCGTATTACTAATACAATACGTTTCCAGAAAATAATGCATAGAGACTGGCTCTTTTGTTTGAAGTAATGTCAATAAAATCGCATGTTGCCGCGCCAAAGTAGAAAGTTCCTGTGTCTCTTCTCCTAAAATAGCAGCCTGAATTTCCGTCATCGCTGCTTCATCTGCTTGAATCGAAAAGCGCCCACGAGCTACTTTTTCCAACGTCGCGCCCATCGATGCTAGCGAGGTTTCTAAATTTTCTAATTCACGATATACCGTCCGGCGGCTAACCTTTAACAAATTCATCATGCGGTTTACTGAAACGGGGGTAGGACTATTCACTAATTCCGTTAATAGTACAGTTTCTCTTGTCGTTAAAAACATCTATCAGCTCCTCCTTCCAGCCATTCTTGATACTCTTTCTTATTCAAAAAACTAGTAACTACGTATAAATTTTGTTGCGTTAGATCTAAATGATAGGCTTGCGCCAGTTCACGAGTCACTACGTAGGTTGTCTCCTTGGTAAAAAAGACTGTTTCCAGTGGCTCTTTAGATACTTCAATCGCGACTCCTTGTTTCGCTGCTTGTTGCCGCAATAATTCCATTCCCATTGTTTGCGATCCTCGAACATTCTCGGCATATAAAAAAACAAGCTTCTGTATTTGTTTTGTCGAGTTCGTTTCAGTAGACTCTGAACCAAGTGAAGATTGCTCTTGAGAAGAAGCAGTCAGTTTGGCTAAAACTTGCGGGTAATAGGATTTAATTTCTAAAAAATTTTGAACACTCACCATATCCTTTTCTGGGACGTACTTTTGTGCTAACTGTTTCAATTCTGCTTGAATGACCACTAATGTCTTAGGCTGCCACTTCATCTGATGAACGGACTGGTAAGTCACAGGTATCTCCAAGTCCACAGCTTTTAATTGTCGGCTTAGCAAACTAGCCCCCATGGCACTTGAGCCCATTCCTGCATCACAAACAAATAAAATTTGCTGATAGTTAGGTGTGACTGTTTCCACTTGGTCTTCCTCCTTCTCCTTCATCTTTATCATTGAAACTGGTTCAATTCCTCGTTGACGTTTTAATAACAAGCTTGCTATTGCAAAAGAGCACAGAAAGCTAACAAAAATTCCGCTAAAAACCGCCAGCCTCGCATCAGTCGGGGCATTGGCTAAAATCGCAACCAATGAACCTGGCGAAGCTGGAGCATTTAGCCCCACATTAAATATTTGAAAAACAAGCGTACCACTTATTCCTCCAGCAATTACTGCTAAAAATAAGCGCGGATCCATTAAAACAAACGGAAAATAAATTTCATGAATGCCCCCAATCAGTTGAATCATGGTGGCACCTCCTGCTGTTTTTCGTTGTCCTACAGGCCCAAACAGCAGAAAAGCAACCAAAACGCCAACGCCTGGTCCAGGATTTGTTTCCAATAGAAATAAAATGGACTGACCTGTTTGACTAGCGCCTTCTAAACCTAGAGGCGTTAATAAACCATGGTTAATCGCATTATTAAAAAATAACACTTTTAAGGGCTCTAAGAAAACGTGAACCAATGGTAAAAGATTGGCTTCAATTAACCAAGAAGAAAATTGATACAGCCAAAAACTAGCACTTTCAACAGCAGGAGCTACAACCAGAATACCAAAACAGCAAAGCAGTCCTCCCACAATTCCTGCTAAAAAGTTTTTAGTCAGCATCTCATAGCCTTCTTTAACTTTCGGTAAGAGAATTTGTTCAATTTTGGCGAAAGTATATCCTGCTAAAGGGCCAATAAACATAGCACCAAACAACTGTGGAACATCTGTGGAAACAATCACGCCCACTGTCGCAATAGCAGCAACAACGCCGCCACGTTGTTCCTCGAACATTTTTCCGCCTGTAAAACCAATTAAAATCGGTAAAACAACTCGAATCATTATCGTTTCGACTTCAGAAAGAGCTAGCCGTAGATTCCCGGTCGTATAGCCAGCCACCAAAGACAATAAGCTCCACGCAATAAAAATACTCAAATTTGGCATAATCATCCCACTCAAACGATGACCAAAACGACGTAAATAGGGAGTTACTTTCACAAACTTATGTTTAAAAAAGAGCGAATGCATTTCTTTTTCCTTCATATTCCTTGTCCCTCGCTCTCTATGTAGATAATTAGAATACTTCTATTATATGAAATTTCACAAAAAAATAGTATAGATTTTTGTAAAATAATTCTTTTATACACCTCACAAGAGAATCCGTTTACATTAATAGAAAAAACTTTTATACTAAAAGAAAGAAACTCTTCGGATTGGAGGCCAATTATGGCAATCAAAGCAATTGTAATGGATATTGATGGTACCTTGTTAACTTCAGAAAAAAAGATTTCACCAAAAACGCGACAAGCATTAGTAGCTGCACAAAAACAAGGCCTCTCACTGATTTTGGCTTCTGGCCGCCCGACTAACGGTATGCGGCCCTTAGCAGATGAATTGGAGATGGCTCATTATAATGGACACTTACTTTCCTATAACGGCGCTTGTGTCACCCATCACGGCAGTCAGCAACAACTATTTAATCAGACAATTTCAAAGTCATTGAGTCAACAAATTTTAGAGCATTTGAAACAATTTGACGTAATTCCAATGATTAATGATGAAACATTTATGTATGTCAATGATGTTTTTCATAACACCTTACATTTAGAGACTGGTGATTTTAATATTATTGAATATGAATCACGGGGCGGCAACTTTCAATTATGTGAGTGGCATGATTTAGCCGCCAGACTAAACTTTCCCTTGAACAAAATTTTAATTGCTGGTGAACCCGCCTATTTACAAAAATATCATGAGGCCATCTACGCGCCTTTCAAAGAAACCGTCACCGCTGCTTTTTCCGCTCCTTTCTATTTTGAATTTACCGCTAAAAATATTGATAAAGCGCGTTCTTTAGAAAAACTAACCCTACAGTTAGGCATAACTGCTGAAGAAGTAATTGCTTTTGGTGATGGTCACAACGACTATACTATGTTGGAATGGGCCGGCACGGGAATTGCTATGGAAAACGCCGTTGACGAGCTTAAAAGCATCGCAACGGAAGTCACTTTATCCAACGACAATGACGGCATCGCTGTTGCATTAGCCAACTTTCTTTAAGAATGTTGATTGATGTAAGCGTACGCCGTCATTTTTTATTGCCTATTCAAATGTCGTGATTTTTTCTGGTGCTAAACGAACAGATTCATAACCAGTTTCCATGCCCTTACCCACAGATAAAATCATTACTGGGACATAGCGCTCTTGATCTAAACCAAATGTTTCGGCTAATTTTTCCGCTTCAAAACCACCGATTGGATTTGTTTCATATCCGTGAGCTCGGGCCACTAACATAAATTGCATAGCTGCTAAACTCGCATCAATTTTTACGATGTCATTCATTTGTTCTCTGCTTAAACTTTCATAATGGGGAATAATGGCTGCTAATTGTTGGTCCCGCACTTCCTTAGGCATTTTACCACTAGCATAAGCTTGATTGTAAATTTCCTCTCCTCGTTCATGGCAGTTTAGATCACCAAAAATTAAGAGCATTGCAGAAGATGTTTCATTTTGACGCGTATTAAAGCGAATTAAGGGTTTTAATTTTTCTTTGCCTGCTTCACTTTCCACTACGACAAAACGCCATGGCTGCATGTTAACAGAAGAAGGGGCAGTGGTCGCTTCTTGAATCATTGTTAACATTTCTTCATGAGAAATTTTATGGGTTTCATCGTACACCCGAACCGATTTGCGGCCAAAAACAATCTCTGAAAAATCATTCGTTGTATATGTTGTCATTCTATCATACCTCTTTCGTTGTAATGCTTTGATCTAGTTTTGTCAAAAGTTCTTTTAACTGGCGACAGTCGTCCTTTGTAAATGTACTGGGAATAATTTCTGTTACCGTTTGTTGCTTGGCTGTACATTGCTGTAGTTCTTGTTGTGCTTTTTCTGTTAAATGCACTAGCACTTCCCGATTATTTTCTGGATTTCGCTGTCGTGTCACATACTGTTTCTCTTCTAAAATTTTCAAATGGCGAGTGACCGCACCACTATCGATTTTTAAGTGTTCTTGAATCTCCGTTTGAAGACACGGCTGACGTTCTTTTAAAATCATCAGCAACTCATAACGAGTCAAACTCAAGCCAACTTGCTCTTCAAAAACTTTGGTAATTTTTTGATCTAATACCTTTAACTGACATAATAATTGGCTGACTTCCCGTAATGATAACGACATAGTTTCCTCCTTAAAAAGATGACTCGTCAACAATTGACTAGTCAACTATAACTGTTTCTTTCTAAAAATGCAACCTTTTTTTTACAAGAAAAATAGAACAATTGACAGAGAGAAACTACAGTATTCCCCATCAACTGTTCTATTTTAATCAATCTATTTTTCGGTAACAGGTTCTGCTGATAACCGCTTAATCCCTAAACCAGTAAACGCACTGACCATTGAGAAGACAGGCGATAATAAGCTAAAGAAAACAAATGGTAAGTAAGTCAACGTTGGTACGCCAAAGGTCCCCGCTACGAAGCTACCTGCAATCCCCCAAGGAATGAGGTAGTTAATGACCGTCCCACCATCCTCCAAGGTTCTGCCTAAAACAGTCGGATCCAAACCTTCTTTTTTGTAAACTTCTTTAAAGGCATTCCCTGGTAAAATAACCGATAGGAATTGTTCACCAATAAAAATATTTACGCCAATTCCTGTTAATAACGTTGATAAAATCAATTTCGGTGTACTGCTCATTTTCTGCGAAACAACTTCCATGACCGCAGAAATCAATCCTAATTCCATTAATAAGCCACCTAGAGACAACGTTAGAATAATAAGTGCCACAGTCGGCATCATGCTCATAATTCCGCCACGACTTAATAATTGATCAATTTGTGCGTTCCCCGTTTGAGAAACAAACCCATTTTCCAACGTGTTTCCTAATGCCTGCAACGATACTTTCGGATTTTGAATAATAATCATAATTACTGCCACAATAATGTTTAACAAAATCGTGATAATCGCTGGAATTTTGCGCCAGGCACAGATTAACATTAAGGCTAATGGTAACAATGACCAAATGGAAATGGTAAAGTGGTCTTCCAATACTTGAATAACTTGAACTACTTCTGTCAGACTTGTATTCGCGTACGTTTGCCCTAAAATCATAAACAAGATTAAAGAGACGATAAATGCTGGTACAGTCGACCACATCAAGTTTTTTATATGTTTAAACAAATCCGCTTCAACAATCGCTGCGGCTAAATTTGTTGATTCTGATAAAGGTGACATTTTATCACCAAAAACTGAACCAGAAACAATCGCACCCACAACTAAAGCAGGATTTAACCCTAAGGTACTGCCAATACCGAAAAAGGCAATTCCAATTGTTGACATCACTGTAAAAGCACTACCTACTGCACTGCCGACAATCGCACAGACAATAAAAACTGACGGCACAAACCATTTAACACTAATCATTTTAAAACCAAAAACCATAATCGTTGGAATAATTCCTGCTTGAATCCAAACGGCAATCAATGCACCCACTAAAATGAAAATAAAAATTGGAATAATCCCTGGCTTCAAGCCATCAACAATCCCTTTATGCATTTGATCAAATGGTACTTTACGAAACATTGCGTAGCCTAAAATCAATGCAATCACAAACAAAATAGTAATATTTGGCGATATCTTTAAGCCAATTACTCCTGTTGCAATAGCTGCCACAATAATTAATAATACGATACTTGCTTCTCGAACACTCACGGTCTTCTTTTTCTGTTTTTCTTTCATTTCGTTACTCTCCTCTAATCTTTTTTCTGAATACTCTGACATTAAAGGATCTTATGATAACGAATAACCCCTCCACAACTCATTGAAAACGCCTCCTAAAGCTACATAAAAAGAGAGATTCATCCTTAAAGAATAAGGACGAATCTCTCCGCGGTACCACCTTAATTAGAAGCTTACTTGCTTCTCGCTTATGTATTATGTAA
Organism: Enterococcus sp. AZ011; assembly: GCF_050548355.1. Taxonomy (NCBI): domain Bacteria; kingdom Bacillati; phylum Bacillota; class Bacilli; order Lactobacillales; family Enterococcaceae; genus Enterococcus; species Enterococcus sp. AZ011. Next base: position 295,545 of record NZ_CP172959.1, on the reverse strand, counting down.
TTGTTACTACTTATTAGTGTAATTCACAAATAGACTTGATCGATTCGCAGCAACCATCGACTTTCTGAACAAAACATCTATTTCCTACTGGGCTAATAATTTATGAATCTCAATATACCAAGAAGAAACCGACTTGTCAACGAAAATAGCATAAAAAATTTTTTCACACGCCAACAAAAATTACTTTTTCTTTTTGTAAAAATAGAAAGAGGTCGGGACAGCAGCGTTTAACTCCGAGAACCAAGTAGGTACTGTTCAACATCTATTTGCTTTGCAAATAGTGTTTCTCAGCAATAAGAAGGAATTTCCGAAAATTGTTCTTTAATTTTTGGAGACCAAGTAGGTATTGTTCATCATCGAATCACTACGTTCTTCGGGATTCTCAACAATTTCGGCTTATTTCCGAAGGACCTTCAACTCTTAGAGCTTTAGCTCTTAGAAGTTGTTGAGATCGGAGCAACGCGTAGTGTTGCTTCTGTTCCCGCCGTTTATCAGTTTTTGAGCGTGGAACAAAAATCCAAAGTGATTTTTGTTCCACGCTCCTGTTAATTAGTGGGTTGTGCCACCTTGTAGTTGAATATCTTCTTGCGTTTTTACCGCTGCTTCAATCATATAGAACAAAGAATCTGTGATTGCTTCTAATGACATAGAAGCAAACGTTGGTTTATCAATTGTTTGTTCTGGTAGGAACGGAACATGAATAAATCCGCCACGAATAGTTGGATATTTAGTGTTAATTAAGTGTAGTAAGTGATACATAATATCATTACATACAAAAGTTCCTGCTGTATAAGAAATCGCTGCAGGTAATTGATGGTCATGACAATTTTTTACCATCGCTTTAATCGGTAAATTTGTAAAATAGGCTGTTGCTCCATCTTCAACCAACGGCACATCGCTTGGTTGTTGTCCTGCATTATCCGGGATACGCGCTTCCGCTAAATTAATCGCCACTTTTTCAACAGTGACTGTTTGGCGGCCGCCTGCTTGTCCAACACAAATCACCATATCTGGTTGATGGGTTTCAATTGCTTCAGCCACTTTTTCACCACTAGTGCCAAAAACAGTTGGCACCTCCACTTTAATAATTTCAGCTCCTGCAATTTCAGCAGGTAATTTTTTGACTGCTTCAAAGGCAGGATTGATTGCTTCTCCTCCAAATGGATCAAAGCCAGTAACGACAACTTTCATTTCGATCATCCTTTCTTATTTGAATAGAATCATATAAACAATTTGGAAAATTAACATGAAAAGTGCAATCGGCAATTGATTTTTAATGACGCCGTACTTATCTTTCATTTCCAACATGGCTACAGGTACGATATTAAAGTTCGCAGCCATCGGTGTTAACAGTGTACCACAAAAACCACATGTTAAGGCAACCATCCCAACTAATGCGGGATCTGCACCTAAAGAAAAGACAAACGGCACACCAATTCCGACTGTCATCACGGTTATTGCTGCAAAGGCATTGCCCATGATAGCCGTAAAAATAACCATTCCCACAGCATAAATAATAATCCCTACATTGACATTTCCTGCTGGTACTACGGCACTAACCCCTTTTGAAATAATCTCACCAACACCAGCGCTAGTAAAAACAGCACCTAAACAAGCTAATAGCATTGGCAACGTACTAAGAGGACCGACTGTTTCTAACATTTCCGCCGCATCATCAAAAAATACTTTCGGCGTATTATTTTTAGAAAAGAACATCATGATGAAAATCGCTACAAAGACACCAACACCGACACCGACTAAAGCTCCTAAAGTAGTCAATGTGGCAAAAAGAATTGCAAAAACCCCGATACTTAGTGCGGGAATAAAAATCTTCATTCCTAATTTTTGAGACATTTTTTCCATGTATTCTTTCGAAGGTAAGCGACTTTCTCCTTTTGTCACTTTTTGAAGAATTGCCGGAATTGTCATCACAAAAATAAGTACGCCACAGGCAACTGGTGGGATAAACCGACCAAAACCGATTAAGATCCCTAAGATTCCCCAGAATAAACTAGTCCCATACGCATGTTGATTGGTTTTATCACGAAAACTACGAAAACTTGTATATAACAAGATAATCCCCATAAAAATATAAAGGACTTCCAATAACTTTGCACTCAAATCAATACTTGGATCTGTGAAAAAACTCATTTCAGTCCCTCCTGTCCATAATATTTTTTACGTAATCTTTTTTCTTTTAAAGTAAAGTAAATACTTGCCGAAATTAAGGCAACTAAGGCGACTGGTACTTCCACTAAAGCCAGTTTACCTAATGTCACTTCATAGCCTAAATCTTTCAATGTTGATTGAACAAGCAATGCCCCAGCCCCACCAACAAACAGAACTTGACCAAAGAACCAACAGATATTTTCCATGGCTGAAGCCATCCCTTTTAGTTCTTCTTCATACTCTGGCACCATTGGTAAATTTTTTGATTCAATTGTTCCTAACGCCATTGGCAAAATAATCGGACGCACAAAACCTGCTACCCCACCGAAACTTACGTTAAAAGCGGCGAAGATAATCCGAAAGACACCATAAATGTCAATAATCACACCAGCAGATACCTTTTTGAATCGTTTAATCAACGTAGCTGCTGACTCTTTCAAGCCATTTCTTTCTAAAGTTCCTGTTGCTAACATAATAATAATAAAGATAGCCATGCCTCGATTATTCACAAAGGTTGTTCCTAGTGTTTCTAGCATTGATGTCAAACCAAGCCCGCCAGTAAAAGCCGTCACTATTAAAGCAACCATCACAATCAAGATAGCATCAAATTTCAATGCGAAGCCGACAATGACGATCAATACGCCTAATAAAGGTAATAAATCCATCAAATCTCTCCTTCTTAAAATAAAATTTCACTTTCCATTATATGCCAATTTTCGCTCATTTGTAAGACTTTTTTAATTTTTAATGTTATTTTTTCTAAAGACACAGTTTCCAACACTTTTTAGAGCTACCACTCGCACTTTTTTCTTTTTTCCGCTAGAATAAAAGAAACAATAACATTGAGGAGGATTTTTATGTTCCAAACTTTTAGAGAAAATTTTCGGCGCCATACCCTATTGCGCGACGCCGTCTTTATCGTTATCGGAAGTGCCATTGTCTTTAATCCCGGTGCTTTCTTCCAGTTCGTCGGTTATTTAATTGCTGGTTATTTGATGCTTTTAGGGTTAATCAATATTTATGATGACTACAAAATAAAAAAACAAACGGGTAGCTGGGGGCTTGGTTTCGTAACAGGTTTAATCTTTGTCGTCTTAGCAGTAGCCTTTTTATTTTTTGCACCGGTGATTGTTTCGATTCTGCCATTTTTATTAGGGATTAGCATTGTTATAAACGGCCTCGTTCAATTGACTTTTGCTTTAAATATTCGTCAAACAGGCGCGCTTATCTACAGTATTCTGGTTTTAATCGCTGGAGCTGTTTTAGTTTTCAACCCCTTCAAAAGTCTCTTAGTTTTGATGCAAGTCTTTGGATTTATCCTGATTTTCATGGGTGTCATTGAAATTATTGGTCATTTTAGAAATAAAGCTTAACGAAAGGAGCAACTTATGGATAAAGAAAGTACCAAGTGGATCCGCTTTTTAGGTGGGAAAAATTTACTTTACACATTAACTATCCTTTGTCTAATTGCTGTAACTATCTTTTTATTCAACACTGTTTCATTTATCTTTAAACCAATTTTTGTTATTTTTAGTGCCGTCTTAGGCCCGGTAATTTTTGGTATTATTCTATTTTATTTGCTTAATCCAATGGTGAAACGCCTTGAGAAAAAAATTCCCCGTGTTTGGGCGATTGCGATTCTCTATGTCTTAATTATTGCATTACTAGTGTTAGTTGGACTGCAACTTTTCCCAATTATCCAAGACCAAACGGAAGAATTAATCAAACAATTCCCAAGTTTTTGGAAAAGCACGCTCCAAACAGTACAAGAATTTATGGCTAAAACACCTTTTGCAAAAGATTTAGAATCTGCTAATGAGTCGATTAATCAGCTCTGGGGCAAACTTGCAAACTCCTTTAAAGACTTTGCAGGGGATTACCTACAAACAGGCGCACAAGGTCTGGGAAGCGTCTTTTCTGCAGTCTCTTCTACTTTCCTAACCTTGTTTACAGGACCTATCATCGCCTTTTTCCTTTTAAAAGACAAAGAAAAGTTTTATCGCTTTGTAAAAGGCATCATTCCCCCAGCTTTTCGTCCTGATTTTGATGAATATAGCCAAATTGCCAACATTCAAATTGGCGATTATCTAAAAGGTCAAGTCATTGCTTCGTTGGTTTTAGGGATTATGTATTGGCCAGCTTTTCTATTAATTGGTTTACAATTTGGTAGCATTTTAGCTTTAGCTGCTGGTATTTTATGTATTATTCCTTATATCGGGCCATTTATTGCCTTTATTCCTGGATTGATTATTGCCTTTCAGGATTCCACATTTATGGTAGTAAAATTCGTTATCGTCTGGTTTGCCATCCAATTGATTCATGGTGATTTTGTTATTCCTCGTGTGATGGGCGATAAATTAAAAGTCCATCCGATTACTATTTTACTTGTCTTGTTAGTTATGGGTGAACTGTTTGGTTTAATGGGCGTTATTTTTGGGATTCCAATGTATTGCCTAGTTAAAGTGACAGTCATTTATTTATTCCGCAAATTCAAACAACGCTATAACCGCTTTTATGGTGACAACGGCGAGTATGAACACACGAATTTTACTAAAGATCAATATTTAAAATAATACAATGAAAAAACTGGGACATAAGCCGTTTAGACTTATGTCCCAGTTTTTTTACCATACTTCTCTAGCAATTTCTTGAAGTAATTGAACTTTGCGCCATTGTTCTTTCTCCGTCAAACGATTTCCTTCTTCCGTTGAAGCAAAACCGCATTGCGGACTAATACTTAAGTTTTCTAAAGGAACAAACTGTTGGGCTTCTTCAATTCGTGCTTTCACTTGTTCAGTCTCTTCTAATTCAGGAAACTTAGAAGTAACTAAACCTAAAACGACTTTGCTGCCATTATTTTGCCAATGTCTTAATGGTGAAAAGTCCCCTGCACGATCTGAGTCATATTCCAAGAAGAAACCATCATAATTCGTAGCAAATAATTCTTTTGCTATCGGTTCATAACCACCTGAAAATAACCAAGACGAAGCATGGTTCCCACGGCAAATGTGTGTGGTTACAGTTAAATCTTCTGGCTTACCATCCAAGGCTTCATTAATAATCGTGGTACACACTTGTGCAATTTCTTCTGGCTGTATTCCTTTTGCTCGTAATTCTTCTTGTTTTGTCTGATCCGCTAGAAACGCCCAATTTGTATCATCAAATTGCAAATAACGGCAACCTCTCTCGTAAAAGGCCGCAATTGCGTCTTTATATGTCTGTGCTAAATCCTTATAAAAAGCACCAATCTCTGGATAAATTGTTTGAATGCGCGAGGTGCCATCGTTAGATAAAATTTCTTGACGTAAAATCATGGTCGGACTAGGGATCGTTGCTTTGGCTACCGTGCCATCACCAACTTCCACCACCTCTTTTAAAAATGAAAAGTCCTCTAAAAATGGATGTTGCGCAGGAAAAGATATTTTATCCACTACGCGGATATTATAGGCCGGAGCTGCTTTTCCATGAAAGGTTTGGTTATACCCCGTTTCTGGGATATAGCCTGTCACACCATTTAATCCTTCTAAGAAATCAATATGCCAAAAACCGCGACGAAATTCACCATCTGTGATTCCCCGTAAGCCGCCAGCTTTTTGTTTTGCTACTAATGCTTTGATTTCTTCATCTTCAATAAGACGTAGCTCTGCTTGAGATAAAGCACCTGCTTGGACCTTTTTCCGTGCTTTCTTAATTGTTTCTGGACGTAAAAAACTTCCCACATGATCAACTGTAAAAGGAATCTGACTACTCATTTGCCTCACTCTTTCCTATTTTTATTTATAAAAAAACGCCCTTTTACTAGCCGTAACTAGTAAAAGGGCGATTATTATCGCGGTACCACCTTTTTTCGGAAAGATGACTCTTTCCCTTCAACTGACAATCATAATCAGCGGTCTTGTTAACGAAAGACATCACGTTTTTGCCTACGTTTCGACAAAAATTCCTCCTAGGCCATTTTTCGATACAGACATCTAACTTTTTTCACCAACCAAAGTCTCTCTACCAGCTGTCTTGTACTTACTTTCCTATTCAACGGAAATTATTAGATTATAATTAGAATACCACGTTTAGCAAATTTGTCAACGGAAGCGGATGAAATAGTAACGAAAAAAGCAGCTTCTTTTCAGAAGCTGCTTACGTCTATTTTTATCATTGCTGATTAGGCAGAGTGTCCTACGATTGTGCTACCTGAGTAACCAAAACCGACACGTGTAATACCTGGGTTAATTTCCCAATCACGGTGACCGCTACCTGAAGCTGTTACCATACCTGTTTCATTGTACCATGCCATGATTACTGAGTTACCTGGCGCCCACATAATTGCGATAACTTCATCTCCACGAGACCAGTGATCATTTGGAATGCCACCTGCTTCAACTTGTGCTGCACGAGCAGTTGCAGAAGCTGCTAAGCCTGCATCCCATACTACTGGACGTAAACCTAATGATTGACGTAGAACGTTCAATGCATCAAGCGTCACATCACCTGTAGCTGGTGGTGGTGTTGGAATTGGATCTTTTTTATCTGGTTCTGGTGTTGGTGGTGTAACTGTTCCCTCACCATTACTTTCGCTACCACTTGGTGTTGTTGATTGTTCTGAAGAAGAGCCAGTATTTTCTGTTGCACTATTATCTGTACTTGGTGTAGTTGTTTCAGTTGTTTGTTGCGTGCTTGATTCAGTTGCTGAGCTTGAGCTTGCTGGCGCTTGCGCTTCTGTTGTTGAAGAAGAGGCAACTGGTGCTTCTGCTTTTACTTCTGCTTTAGCTTGAACTGGTTTTGCAGCAGCTTGTTTAGCTTTTTCAGCTGCAGCTTTTTGTTCAGCAGCTAAGCGTGCTTGCTCTGCTTCAGCAGCTGCTTTTTGTTTTTCTAAGCCAGCTTTAGAACTTTCAGCTGATGATTGTTCTAATGCTAATGAAGCTTTCATTACGTTTAATTCAGATTGTTTAGAAAGTAAATCTTGACGTTTTGTTTCTAATTCAGCTTCTGTTGCTTCAAGTTGTTTCATTTTTTTCTCGTTTTCAGCTTTTTTATCAACAACGGCTTGTTTATCTTCTTTTTGTTGTTGCATTAAGTCGTTGTTGGCACTTACGATTGTTGAAACAGCTTGAACACGGCTGATTGCATCTGCAACTGAGTCCGCATCTAAAACTGCATCTAGCATTGTTGTGCTTTGTCCATTAACTTGAACATCACGTGCTTGATTTTTGATTGCTTCGTTACGTTTTTCAATACGTTGATTCAAGTTTGTAATTTCTTGTTGTAATTGTTCTGATTTTGCTTTTAGTGTTTGCTTTTGTTCACGTAAAGCCATGCTTTCATCAAATACTGAAGATACTTCTGCTTCTAAAGAAGATACTTGTGAAGCTAAATCCCCTTGTTTTGCTTTTAATGATGAAATTTCTTGATTTTTTTCTTCAATTTTTTTATCAACATTGTCCGCCAAAGCGATGCTTGGGGTAGCAATTGCTGATAGCGTTAATGAACATAGTAATACTGATGCAAATAGACGTTTCTTCACTTGTCATTCCTCCGAATTAATTTCTAAAGTTTATTTAAAATATCTTAATCTTTTCTTACGACAAAAACATTCTACCACACCCATATTTCAATTAAGCAATAGAAATGTTACAAAAACATTTCAGATCACTCCTTCTTTCTCCATAATAGGTAAACTTACCTTTTGTAAGGCTTTTACACCTTGCCATGACTGGTTTTCACGTGTTTTCAATTGTTAAACAATTCTTCGATTTTTTTTCATATTTTTTCTTTTTTTATTCAAATTTTGCTTCTTTTTTGTCGATATATGCTTTTTTTCGTAAAATTAATCATTTTTCCTTCTTTTTAGCAAACGTTTTTGTTACAAAATTCGTTATATTTTGGTAATGAATCAAGAAAAAGGCCGCTTCGTTGAGCCGCCTTTTATTGCTTTATTTAAAGAATTATTTTAGTTTCTCTGCTTAAGTAAATAGAATCCAGATAAACCTACCAACAAACCACCTAATAGTAAGAATACTCTTTGAAATTTCTGGGTTTCGTTTGTTTTTGGCAAATGTCTGTCATTGGGTGTAGCCTTCGTTATTTTTTTTGCTGTTGTGTTCGTCTCTGCTGAGAAATTATTATCCTTGAGTTCTGAGGTTGTTGTGGTAGTTTCTACAACAATTGGTTTTTCAGCACTCGAATTTGTCGTAGCAGTCTCAGAACTTAAAGACTCATTCGTACTTGTATCTGTTGTGCTGGAAACAACTTCTTTACGACGATTTGTAAGGATAAATTCATCCTTTGTCTTTGTCATTATACTGTCAAATTCAGCTGGCACGTTCACTTCTTCTATCTGATATACAAAGTCTTCACCCCTGTTATTAAACTTTGGTAATGCTACTTCTGCGCCATTAACCGTTACTTGATTAATCAGCTTTTGATAGCCTTCTTTTTGGGTTAATTGCATGACTTCTGAAGTGGACCAAGCAGTTTCATCTGTTGTCGTTTTTCGAGTTACTTGATATTGAATTGCTTCTGGAATTTCTTTTTCTGTAATATTTTCCCAGTTCTTAATCAATTTTAATTGTACAGTAGGTGCTTTAATTGCTGGAATCGGAAAATCAACTGTTTCTTCTTCTGGAGTTGGTTGTAACGTAGTACGATCATTACATAAAAACCATGTATCTCCTTTAAAATCATTTGTTTCTGTGTTCAATCTAATCTGATAAGTTAATGTTAAACGTTCGTTCTTTCCTAATGAAATAGTAGAAATATGGAGCACTTGATTTTCTTCTGTAACTACGACATCAGTCAATAAGTCACTAGCCTCTAACCATTCACCCGTTGGCATTTTTCGCCAACCTTTTAGTTGGTAGTTATCTTCTGTGAAATTCCCAGCACCTTGTAAAAGAATATTTTCTCCCATTGGATCGATAATGAGCCCCTCATGGATAGTATTATTGATACTCCCAGCTAATTCTTTCAGTGCAGTGCCCAAACCAGATAAATTTTCATCAATAATCAAATAATTTTTAGGATCAGAAGCTATATTCCTACTAATATACTCTCCTCTTAACGAAGGATTAGCTGCAATTGAATAATAAGTATCTCCTGATTTTTTTAGAGAAACAATGGTTCCTAACGTATTATCTGTCACTGTTGTACTGTTTGTTTGGATAGCGTTAGCATCAGTAGAAGCACTGTTACTTGTATAGTACTGATTGGATTCTGTTTGAAACTCTTCCATGTAGGACGATGTATGGTAACCGTTGTAATCGATAATTTCCCCATTATTGGGATAGATTTGAGCATTTTCTCTAGGTAAAAAACTAGCATTTGCACTACCATCACCAATATGAACCAACATCTTTTTTGCATTTGGACGACTTTTTTCAGCCAATAAACGTTGCCCTTCTAGCAAGCCTTTTTGCATAAACGTACCTGAATGTGGTTCGGCTGTATTTCTTAAAAAGTCTTCTAAGTCATTCATGTCTGTAGAAAAATCCGCGGTGGAGTAAGTTAGTCGATTATAGGCAACGATACCAATTCGAACATGACCATCTGTTAATGAATCTGAAAGTTCTTCGCCGAATTGTTGCAAACCTTTCAAAGCGTTGTTTAATTTTTCACCTTTCATTGACGAAGAATAGTCAATCACTAGCACTAGATCAATAGGGCTTTCTGTCTGATTTCCTTTTACATCTAAAGTCACATTAAAAAGCCCTTGCTGGCCTGTCACAGCCGCCACACTTTTCTTCAAATAAGCTTCATCTCCATAATTCACATATTTTTCTTCGTCAAATGTCGCTTCAGGGGCATGACCATAATCATAATTGTTTGTGTCTCCCTCACTAATTCCGTTCGTTAAATAATGACCTTGTTCGTCATTTTTATAGTTAAAATTGTATGTTTCTGCGGAAACGTCTATACTAAAAATAGTCATTAGGAAAAAGAACATAAATAAAAATAAGGTTGTTTTTTTCAATTTTTTTAACTCCTTTGTGGTAAGTAATTTCTCATTCAAATGAAATTTGAGCGATATATGTAACTTACTACAGAAATAACTTTTAAGGAGACAAAAAAATGTACTTGCTAAGTACATTTTTTTAAACAATCGAATAAAAAACAAGTTATACTTATTTTAACAAAAAGAATCGAACCAATTGGAGAAGAATAATGGAAATATTAGACACTTTTTTCGGCTCAGAAGTTAAAAAGGAATTGGATTTACTGCGTTTGTTGTACCATAAAAAAAACTTTATTCGTATTGAAACGCTTAGTCAATTGTTACAAATGGATCGACGTTCAATCAATAAATACTACGAATCCTTAATTAGTAAACCTTATGTATTGGCTAATAATTGTTCACATATTTTCTCTGCCGAGCGAGGTAAAGGCTATTGTTTCATGGGATCAAAAAAAGAATATAAAATTTTGACGAAGCAAATTTTGCAAAGTAGTCCGTATTTTACATTGCTCGAAAAACTATTCTTTGAAAGCAATGTTCATTTAACAAAATTTAGTATGGACCAATTCTTATCCGAATCAACTGTTCGGCATAAGGTTGCTGAGTTAGATACCATTTTAAAAACCTTTGATTTTTCGATCCAGAGAACCAAAGGCGAGATTCGTTTAGTTGGTGCTGAACCACGCATTCGTTTTTTCATGATTGCTTTCTATTGGCGCGTTTTTTCTGGTCTCGATTGGCCATTTGCTGACGTTTCGCAAACAAAATGTGAAACCCTTGCGAAAGAACTGATTGCTTTAGGCTATTTTCCAGCTAATCAATTGAATATGAAACTTATTTGTTATATTTTAGCGGTAAATATTATTCGTTATCGAAAGGGATTCCAGACAAATTTCCTGCTTTCTGAATCTATTTCTTCTTTATCTGATGAAGATCAAGAAGTACTGCTTCAATTTGTTGATACTCATCATCTACTAAAAGAACATTTAGAAAATCAATTAACGAACGCCTTTCTGTTACCCAAGAGTGAAAGTCATCTGATTTTTTTATTTCTATTAACAAATACAACAGTACAACTCTCGAACAAACACTTTACAGATTTAATCGAACCTAACCGACCTTTTTCAGAGACGAATTCTTTTATTAAAAAGATTCTTCACTCCCTTGAAACAGAAAACCCTCATGCCTTTGAAACGACAAAAAACAGGGTCTTATTCACAAAACAATTAGTGGCTGGCCTTCTTTTCGTAGAGTTATTTGAACAAATGGATTTTACACTTACTGGCTACAATATTAAGAAGTATTTATTACAAAATTTTGCTCATTTATTTGAGCATGCACAAAAGATAGTCACCGAGCAAGACATCTATGTTTCGAACCCAGCTAAACAAACTGGCTTAGGCCTTCAATTATCGATGGCCTACACGTTAATTACTGCTCCAACAGCTTTCAATCAAACAATTCACATAAAAATAGAAACAGACTTACCTACACCGATTGAAGCGATTATCATTCAACGAATTCGTGAAACGTTTGCAAGTTTCTATCACCTTGCAATTAATCAATTGTCTGAAGAAGATAGGTACGACCTTTATTTAAGCACTACGCCTTTGCTGCAAGTAAAACAAGCTGCACCATTTTTATTAATTAATGCGCAAGTTTCTTTAACTGACTTACTAGCGATTCAAGAACAATTAGTTCGGTTGGTAGCAAAGAAATGATTTAATTCTGTTAATAAATAGAACTCGTGGAACAAAAAAATAACTAAAACAGGATCAATCAAACACATCTTCACCTTTATCAAAAAAGCTCAAAATGTTAGTTTTGACAACTAACATTTTGAGCTTTTTGTTTTTTCTTAACGAATGATTTCGACTTTTTTGTCTGTCTTGACTGTAACACGGCCGTTTTTAATAACATATAACCGTTCTGGAATATCAATAATCGCATGTTCAACCACTTTTGTGTCTAATAAGACTAAATCTGCTTTATTCCCAACTGCGACACCGTATCCTTCTAGTCCCATCGCACGAGCAGGACTTGTTGTTACCATTGGTAGCACTGTTTTTAAGTCATCCGCTCCACCTAGGTGCCCAACAGGAATGGCTAACATCGCTGTTTGAACAATATCCCCTGTGCCATATGGTGTAAAAGCATTGCGAATATTATTTGTAGCAATACAGACATTCACGCCACCATCGCGTAATTTACGGATTGGCGTAACCGCACGTCGAACATTGTACTGATCACCGCGAGCCCCTAAATGTAAATCCGTTGCTGGTAAAGCCATCACGCTAATATTTGCTTCCGCCATTTTTGCAATAATAGGCGCCAATTCTGCTTCAGGTAAGGCATGCAATGCCGTTAAGTGGCCCACTGAAACACGGCCTTGGTAGCCTTCAGCGATGGTTTTTTCACATAAATATTCAATACTCATATCATCAGCTTCATCGGCAAAATCTTGGTGTAAATCTACATCTTTATCATATTTTTTAGCAATTTCAAACACTAAATCAATATGTTCTTTCGCTGGTGCATCATTATAAGGAATACCGCCGACAACGTCTGCGCCCATATCCATTGCTTCATACATCATTTGTTCTGTTCCAGGGGCTTTAAAAATTCCTTCTTGCGGAAACGCAACTACTTGCATGTCAATTAACTCTTTGTATTCTTCTTTCAAACGCATAATTGTTTTGAAGCCAGTAAAACCTTGCGCTGGGTCAAATTCTGCATGCGTTCTTAACGCCGTGGTTCCATGAACGATTAACATTTCTAAAGCACGTTTGGCACGGTCGTAAATGTCTTCTTCGGTAAATGTTGGTTTTAATTCTGCGGTTACTTCAATTGCTTCTTTCAACGTACCTGATTTATTTGGTTTACGATCAGCGATTAATGCCTTGTCCAAATGTAAATGGCTTTCTACAAAACCTGGGATTAAAACACGACCATCTGCTTCGATGACTTCTTTGGCATCGCCAGTAATAACTGGGGCGATTTCAATGATTTTTCCTTCTTTAATAGCTACATCTTGTAATGCTTCACCGTCTTGAAGACGAACTTGTTTAATTAATAAATCCATGTTTTCCACTCCCTAAATTGTTTTTTATCCAAAGATTAAACCGATAACTAATAATAGTACAGAGGCAATACTTAACCATTTCACGTTTCCTTTAACTACATCCAAAATTGGAATTTGGAAGCCTGAAGATAAAGCTTGCATAGTAATATTAACGAAACTCATTTGACTACCTAAACCAACACCCATTGCTACAAAACCTAATGCTAACGGCGGGAAGTTCAACGATACAGCAACTGGTAGCACTAAAGTTAAAACAGAACCTACGTAGGCCCCAGCTGGAATCCCAATTAAAATCCCTGTTAAAATGGCAACTGGCACGACAATAAAGGCTGGTGCATTTTCAGCAACACCTGCGATGACAGCAAACGTTCCTGTTTGTGCAATAACATTAATAAAGGCTAAGAAAATCCCTACTTGGAATAAACGAGTCAAAATATATGTAGACCCATCTACCATCGCTTCGACAGATTTGTTCATTGAGAAATCTGTACATAAGAAAATTAAAACTAATGTTAAAATCATGTATACAAGTGGCGTAAAGAAGGCAAAACCAATTAAATCATTCACAATTGGTCCAAAAATTACAGCAAACAATAAGAAAATGGCTGGCAAGGTAATTTTAAATAATTCACCATTGCTCTTTTTATCAAATTCATCATCTGCCGACTCTTTAAAGCCAACATTTCTATGTTTCGTTCCCCAAAAGGCTAAAACAATCGCTAATGCTACGAAGAATAACCAGTAAGGTCGTATGGTTGAAACATATGAACCGACACTGATATCGCCTAATTTTGAAACAATACTTGATTCTAATGAAGCGGGTGATGTTGTAAATGATACCGCAGCAGCTAAAGACATTGCTGCAATTAATTCAGGAACAACGCCAACTGCGGCAAAGGCCAATGGCGCAATAACCATCGCACTTCCGCCACCAATTCCTGACATATATGTGGCTGCGGCTAATAAGATAACAATAAAAGCTGAAACATACTCGACTTTTCCTTTTGTGCCTCGTTTGGCTAAAGTTAATGCAGCTGAATAACTACCTGCTTTAAAGACCGCCATCGCAACAGCTGAATTAATGATGGGAACGGTAATTCCTAACATCATCGGGATAGCTTCCAACATCTGTTTATTCGCTTCTTCTAGTCCAATGCCACCAATCAGCATCGCTAAGACGCCACCAATTAAACCAGCGATAATCATATCGACTTTCATAAACAATAGAACCAAAACAACAATCAATGGAATAATCACAACTAATGCCATGATTCCTGTCGGGGCAACTACATCCCCAATCTCATCAGCAAAGGCCGCAACTGGCACAAAAATACTAACTAAGAATGCAAAAATAAGTGCTACTTTTGACGATTTTTTCATTTTACTTTCCTCCAATAGAAAGAAGGCGAGAGCAACGCAGCAGCGAATACTCTCTGCGCTCCTCATTATTTGGCAAAGGCACCTTGCCCGCCATATTTATCGTAATGTACAATCTCACTAACTAAATAATCATAAATACTTTGTGGAATTTCAATGCCTTCTGACATGGCTTTTTGATAGTTTAGCTGACCAATTTCTCCTGGATAATAAACTTGTTGAAACCCTTCTGCTGTAGGCACACTATGAAGTTCTTCCACCATTTGATTAATATTTTCTTTAAATCGTTCAGAATCTGTAAAGCGGCTTGGATCAATGATTAAAAACATCTGTCCCAGATTCCGTTTCTCCGTTAAATCCGCATACATGGAGCTGACATGTTTGCCAAAAGGTAAGCCTAACAACGAACCAGCTAAGACATCGACCATCATCATTAGTCCATATCCTTTTGGTCCTGAAATCGGCAATAAACCTCGTACTTCATAAGGATCAGTCGTTGGCTGGCCTTTTTCGTCTACTGCCCACGTGTCGGGAATTTCAACATCTCTTGAACGTGCATCTAAAATTTTCCCCCAAGCCTGTACTGTCGTAGCCATATCAAACACGACTGGTTCGTGACCTGCTCTAGGTGCTGCAAAAGCGATTGGATTTGTCCCAAAATAATTGCTTGTACCACCAAACGGTACCACCATTGGATCAGATTGACACATCGAAAGAGCAACCATGCCTTGTTCCGCTGCTTTTTTAACATAATACGATAACGTCCCGCTATGACTCGTTTGAGAAACGCCAACATACGCTAACCCTGATTCTTTGGCTAGGTCAACTGCAGCAGCTAATGCTTCGTTACAAACAAATTGACCCACGCCATTATCGCCATGAAAAATGGCAGTGGACGGTCCAGTTTTTTCAAATGATAATTCGGGGTCAATCGTGATCCCGCCTTTTGCAATCCGTTCCGCATAATAATCCATACGAACCGCCCCGTGTGAATGAATACCGCTAGCATCTGCAAAAGTTAAATGTCGAGCAACTTCTTCGGCATGTTCAGAATGTAAACCAGCAGCTTCTAATTTTTGTTTCATCAGCTTTTCTAATTTCTCCGGTGTAACGACAACCATTTCTTCCATTGCGCTTGCTCCTTTATCATTAATCTTAAAAAAGGGAAAGAAAACAAGTGATTTTCTTCTTCGTCCTTGCATTTCCTCCCCTTTTTTCACTACTTATTGCTACTGTTAAAGACAGTATAGTCAATTTCATCCACTGATTTTGCAACTAGAATAGCAGAGTAAACATCTGAATTGACATTTAAAATTGTTCGTAACATGCCAACAAACCATTCGACGCCTGCAAAAATTGCAATACTCTCAATGGGTAAACCCATTTGCGGAACAATCACTGCCAGTGAGACTAAGCCCGCACCGGGAACAACTGCGTTTGCTAGTGAGACAAACGTTGCTGTAATTGCTAAGTAAATCATTTTCGTAATATCAAAATCTAGCTGATACATCTGCGCGATAGTCATTACAGTAAAAGCCATATGCATCGCTGAACCGTTACTGTTTAACGACATGCCTAACGGCAACACTAAGTTAGTAATTCGCTTACTTAAACCTAATTTTGTTTCTGTTTCTTCCAAAGCTACTGGTAAAGTAATTGCTGAAGAAGTTGTCGCCAAGGCCATCACAGACATATTTTTCATGTTTGTAATTAAACGTAGTGGACTTACTTTACAGTACAATGTGATAACCAAAATCCAGATGCCCAAAAATAAAATAGTTCCTAATCCATAGACCAATAGATACTTCACTAACGGTAAAATAATTTGAAGGCCTAAGTGACTAATTGTTGAAGCAATTAAAGCAAAAATCCCCAGAGGTGCTAGATACATGACGTATCGAATGACTGTAATGATAACTTCATTAAAGTCCACAATTATTTGGAAGAGTTGTGTCTCTGGATGGCTTTGTAAGTATTTATTCAGTGCTAAACCAAAAAATAATGCAAAGACAATAATTTGAATAATCGATCCTTGAGTCAGTGAATCAAAAATATTTTTCGGAACGAAATTTAAAATCGTATCAGTGATTGAGATTTCTTGCGCTTTAATAGAAGCATCTTGGAAGCCAGTCATTTTAACACCGTATCCTGGATTAAAAATGACTGCCATTAGTACGCCCCATAAAGCGGCAGCTAAGGAGGAAATCCCGAAAACAGCGATTGTTCTACCCCCAAGGCTCGTTAATTCTTTTGGATTAATACTGCCAACTGCTTGGACAATTTGCCCTAAGATCAAGATAGGAATAGCCATTTGCATCAGTCGCAAAAAGACATCTCCAACTATTTTCAAGTAATTGCCGCTAGCAGGAATCAAGAGTCCTACGAGGATTCCTACGACAACAGCAATTGCAATTTGGGTGATCATGGACGGTTTTTTCATGGTAAACTACCCCTTTTGACTGATCACAGTTCCTGCTTCTTTATCGATGTTTTCTAAGTTTTCGATAGAAGTAATGATTGCTTTCCGTTTGTCATCACCTTTTACGAAGTCTAAGGCAGCTTCGATTTTTGGTAGCATACTACCAGCAGCAAAGTGACCTTCTTTAATGTATTCTTCTGCTTCGGCTACACTGATTTGTTCTAATGCTTTTTGATCTGGTTGATTGTAATTAATGTAGATGTTATCAACGCCTGTCAAAATAATCAAACGGTCTGCATCAACGTTTTCAGCTAAAACACGTGCAGAGAAATCTTTGTCGTTAACCGCTTCCACGCCTACGTATTGTCCGTCTTCTGCTACGACCGGAATGCCCCCGCCACCAGAACAGATAGTTAAAACGTCCGCCTCTACTAAAGCACGAACCGCCTCTTTTTCAACAATTTCTTTAGGCATTGGTGATGGAACAACTTTTCGGTAGCCACGACCAGCATCTTCCACATACGTAGAGCCATCTTTAGCTGCTTCCGCGTCAGCTTCTTCTTTTGTATAGAATGGACCAATTGGTTTGGATGGTTTTTTAAACGAAGGATCTTCTTTGTCCACACGCACTTGCGTAACTACAGAGATAACTGGTTTAGCAATGTTACGTTTTTCAAACTCATTAGTTAAAGCATTTTGTAACCAGTAACCGATGCTTCCTTGTGTCATCGCAACACAAGTATCCAATTTCAACGCTGGATTTTTTTCACTTTCGCCTGCTTTTTGTTGTAAAAGCAAATTCCCTACTTGTGGTCCGTTTCCGTGACAGACAATGACTTGTTCCCCTTTGGCAACAAATTCTGCAATATATTTGGCCGCGTGATTAACGACGGCTTTTTGGCCTTCATCTGTTGGATCCGTATCTAAAATAGCATTCCCACCTAGGGCAATTACGTTTAAACTCATTGATTGATTCGCTCCTTTTTAGTAAAGCAAAGACAAAATCTTTTCAGTATCGACGGATAAGAAATAATTTGTTTACGAAATGAAAGATTTTGTCTTGCTCATTTTGATTGTTTCAGTCATTATCGAAGGGATAATTAACCTAATTTCGGTTTACTCTCATCTTTAGCTAAGAAAGCAAAAGCTAGTAAACCAATAACTAATAGTACACAAGAAAGATAGAAGCCAACTTGCATTGAGCCTGCTGTATCTGCTAAATATCCTGTGACATACGGTGCTAAGATTGACCCTGACATCCCGATAAAATTATAGGCACTTAACGTTGTTCCTAAGGCCGCTTTTGGTGCATGTTTGGTAACAAAAGTCACCATAATTGGATCTAACGCTAATTTCCCTGTTAACCCATAAAGAATTAAAACAGAAATTAACAATGTCCGATTTGTTACAAAAGCAATCGCAAAGACAGATAGGATTGCTAAAGGTACTAATGTAAAGACTAATTTTTTCGTCGCACCTGTTTTATCATTCAAACGAGCGAAGATTAAGGCGCCTGGAATAGAGGCCCATGGTACAAGTGATGAAATGAAACCAACGCTCGCTCCTGTAAAGCCACGTTCAGCAATTAAAAATTGTGGCAACCAAGTAATAATGACAAAGTTTGCATAAATACTTGTGAAACATAAAATAAATGCGGCTAATAAATTACGATTTGAGAAAATTTCTTTTAATGAGATCTTTTCTTGTGGTCCTTCTTCAGCAGCTGCTCGTGCAGCTTCTTCACCAGGACGAATCACTTTTTCTTTCAAAATTGTATAGAAAAGAATTCCTACGATAAACGTTGGAATCGCCATGATAAAGAATGGTTTGCTCCAATGTTCACCATTTTCTAAAACCAACTTACTTGAAAGTAGGTACCCACCTGATGTACCGAAGGCCATCCCACTATTGATGATGGCATTACCGATGGTCCGTTTACTAGCTGGAATCGCTTCTGTCGATAGCGCATATTGTGGGCCATAGTAAGCTCCTTGACCAATACCAGCAATTGCACGAATGACTAAAAACATAACAAAGGTTGTCGCTAATCCACTAAAATAAGTAGAAATAGCAAGAACGATAAACCCAACAGCAATGACTAATTTCCGCCCAATTTTATCGCCAATCATCCCAAAAGGAATCTGTGCAACAGCATAGGTTAGAAAGAAGATACTATTGGCTAAACCAAGTTGTGTGTTACTTAGACCAAATTGTTCTCCAATGACCCCCATCACTGGATTAAAAATAGTTCGTGTTGCGTACATTAAAATCCAGCCTACGAAGAAAATGGCTACGACTTTAATCCAGTAACTATTGCTCACTTGCACTGCTTGATTTTTTTTACTATTCTCCATGTCTTCTCCTCACTTCTCATCTAACTCTACAGATTGTAAAGCTAGTAACATTCCAAATGACATATCTTTACCAGAGGAATGTCCGATTTGTATAATTCTGTCAATATTTTCGTCAACTCTATTATCCCGATGGTTCTCCAAATCCAAGAGTAACTGATACAACAATGAATTTACATATCCTTTAGCCGAGCTTGCAATATAGCCTTTACTAACATCTGTTGTGGATAAATTTGCTGCCGAAAGAGTAGCGGCTAACGCCGCAGCTCTTTCATCAGCAAGTATGAACAAAATTGTTTGATACGCCACTAAAATGTCATCACCACTCGGGGTTAACCCTTTGCCCCGACCAATCAGATAATTCGTTACTTCTTGCCATTCCGATAGTGTCCAAACTTTTTGTTTTTGACTCATTTTTTTGAAAATATGCTTTGCTCGTTCGTCTAAAGGCAGGCCAATTCTACGTTCTAAGTTTCTCGCTAATAAGCGGTCTCGCAACAAGCGTAATTGGTCTTTTTCTAACTTGAAATGAGTAATGTTTAAAGAAACGACCTCGGCAGGTGTGAGTTGGATCGTTTTCACGCCGACTGTACTGTAAAAGGTCAACTGATTTTCTGTGATTTTGACTTTATTACCTTGTTGTACATACGGAAAGATTTCTTGAAACAATTGATCTGGCAAAAACATACCAAAGCTTGATAAATAATTATGGAAGTTTGCAACATTGATTAATTGATCCTGGACTTTCAGATTAAATGAACGTTCAAAAACACTGTGAATGGTTCCCATCTTGCCATATTGGTGGATAGGAAAAATGTAGTCACTAATAACTAGTTGGTTATTCAACCGTAATGCCTAGTTTCTCAGCATACGCTTCTAGGGCTTTTTCAAAACAGCCTAGAGGTGCTCTAACTGTCCCTGCACCAATTTGACCAACACCGGCATTTTTATGTGCAATCCCTGTATTGATGATTGGTGTGATTCCTAATTCCACCACTTTACGGATATCAATTCCTAAACAAGTTCCTTGGAAATCCCAAGTTGGAATTGAGAATGTTGGGTTGTGTCCTTCACAGATTTTTGCCATTTCATTTGAGGTTGCTAACGCATCTTCAAAGCCACCTGCACCAACAAACCGTGTTACGCCAGGTGCAGCTACCATAGCCATTGCTCCAACGCCTACTGTTTCAGTAATTGCACTATCCCCGACATCAGGATTTCCGTCTTCTTCGCTGAAACCAGTGAAGTAAAGACCTTTTGGTGTATTTACTGGTGCGGTATGCCATTGATCGCCTGTTTCTGCAATCCGAACCCCAAAGTTCACGCCGTTACGAGTCATCGTTGTGACAATTGTTCCGTTGGTATCTTTACGGGCACCATCAACAATTGCTTTTCCAGTTGCCATCATGACATTTAAGAAGAATTGATCTGTGTCAGCTAAGAATTTGATTACTTCGTATTTTTGATCTTCTGGAATATCTGTTTTGATAATTAATGGAGACAATTCTTTTAAGAAGTTCAAAGATGCGGCAATATTTCTTTGGTGGAACTCGTCACCCATTGTAATAGAGCGCGCAATCAATACGTTTAAGTTCAAGCCTTCTTCAGAAAGTTTCAAGGCTTTCGCAATCGTTGGTCCTAAAACATCTTTAATCCAATCTAAACGATCAACCACTTCTTGTGAATAAGCACCAAAACGCAATACTTTACCGATACCTTCATTCAAGATACAGTATGCTTCGTTACCTTCTAAGCGATTTTCTACAACAAAGACTGGCATATTACCAGAAGTAATACCGCCCATTGGTCCTACTGCTTTTACATGGTGACAAGGAATGAAACGTACTTCGCCAGCTTCAAAAATCTTCAAAGCATCTTCTTCATTGTCTGCCCAACGTTCGAATAATGCAGCTCCGATACAAGCACCTTTCATTGGTCCAGTCATTTCAGACCATTGGATTGGTGGTCCAGCATGAAGTAATGTTTTTTGTGCATCATCATTTAATTCTGGAATCACTGATTTCGCAGGTACCACATCTACTAAGAATGGTTGTGCATTTTTAATTTTGTCTGTTACTTTGTGATTTTCAGCTTCGATTTGTTCACTGTAATCTTCCAAAGCATCCAAAATTTTAATCATTTTTTTATTGCCGTTGGCACGCGGACGCCAGTTGAATTGAACAGTTTCACCACCGTAATCAACGATTGATTCTGTAAAGCTTTGCAACCCAACGTTAATAATTCTTGGTTTGGTTGTTAATAGTTCCATTACTTTTTCGCCTGGTTTTGGTACATCGACAGTTGGTCCGTTGTAAGCAACCACTTCTTTATCGTCTTCTGAAATTTCGATTCCTTTTAGCAATAGAGCTAATTGAACAGCTTTAGCATTGCTTTCTGCAACTAAAACGCCGCCTTCTTTCAAGCGATCAACCGACGATTGGTAATTTTGCGGATCTTTCGTCGTCCCACAAACAGTTGCAACAAAGTAAAGATCACGTCCGGCTTCTTTGGCTGTGGCACGCGCTTCTTCAATTGCTGGTAACAATGCACCAACCATGTCTTCATGAGCACCGTAGCCTAACACCACATCGAATAAGATAATCCCCGTTTTTTCATCTTGTGCGTATTCACGAATTTTTTCGATACGAACATCTGGGTCAATCATTGGGTGCGGACGACCTTGTGTATACATATCATCGCCTAAGTCAATGACTTCATAACCGTGAGATTTCAAGACATAACCTTCTGCTTTCACTAAACTGCCAAGGTCTAAAGCTTCAGAAATTAACATACCTGCTTCAGAAGCTAATGTACCACCTGAATATAAGCCTTTTACAACTTTATCTTCTGGTAATGTTGGTACAGCTGGTTTTGCTAATGCTTCAAAGTAATTTTTCTTCACGGCCACATCATTTGCTAAATCAACAGCAATTTTAGCTGTTTCTTCTAATGTATGAGCTAGATAAACTTTGCCTTCGTGACTTGTTGGTTTTTCTCCTAAGAAAATCGCAACGACTGGTTTTGAAATGCTTTGTAATAATTCAACCACTTCATCACGAACTTCTTTTGCAGGTGGTTTAGAAATAACTGTAATCACATCGGTTGGTTCGTGATTTTCTAAAGCCACAATAGCATCTTTCACTGTGATAGCGCCTACTTTGTCGCTTAAGTCACGACCACCAGTTCCAATGGCGTGAACAACTCCGCCACCTAAGCGGTCAATAATCGTTGTAACTTCTTGAATCCCTGTTCCTGAAGCACCAACAACGCCAATGTTTCCTGGAGAAACAACATTTGTAAAGGCGATTGGAATACTTGAGATAATACCAGTTCCACAGTCAGGCCCCATCATTAGTAAGCCTTTTTCATGCGCTAATTTTTTCAAACGTACTTCATCTTCAATTGACACATTATCCGTGAAAGAGAACACGTGTAAATCATTTTTTAAGGCACGTTCCATTTCTGGCGCACCATATTCACCAGGAATACTGAATAGCGCTACATTCGCCTCTGGTAAAAGGTCAAACGCTTCTGCCCAAGAAGTTGCTGCTTGTGCTTCTTCACTAGTTCCCTTTGCTGATAAATCATCTAAGAATTCATCAATCGCTGGCATAACTTCTTCCATGATGTTTTCTTTTTCACTGTCAACCACAATCATCATGTCATTTGCAGATGCACTATTGGCCTCATCCGTTAACAAGTTCGTGTTGTTAAGGATGTCTTTGTTGGCATCTGTTCCCATCATGATTTGACTCATGGTTACACCATCTAATGCATTGATTTTATTGGTCAATAACATTAAGTTGATGGAGTCTTGGTAATTGTTTTTCAAAATTACTGTGTGTAACATTGTTCATCCTCCTATCTATTCCTTACAATGCTATTGTATCGAAACGAGAAAGTGTTTTCATCGGACATAATTCTAAAAAAATGGTATAATTTTTATCCATAAGAGGAAAAAAGGAGAAAACGATGAAATTAAGAGAGTTATTATCGATAGGTGACTTAAAAAAAGGTAAAATTTTGACGAAAGAGATTGGTTTAGACAATGAAGTTGACTCGGCAATGGTCTTAGAAGCGATTGACATTGAGAACTGGAGTAGAAAGAATCAGTTAATTTTGACTTCTTTCTACGCATTGCATGATTTACCAGAAAAAGAGTTGGAAAATTTTTTCGTAAAGATGCGCCGAATTGGCATCAGCGGCTTAATTTTGAAAACAGATCGATTCATTAAAATGATTCCAGAGTGGTTTATCGAATTATGTTTCAATTATGAAATTCCTTTAATTAAAATCACACAAGACATTAGCTATGAAAAAATTCTATTTACGATTTACGAGCCTTTGTTGAATTATCAGTCGCATGTCTTACGTACGTATTACGATGTGCGCCAACGTTTCACCAAATTAGAGCGCCACTACCCAACGGTTGAGACGATTATGCAAGAATTTTATGACATCATTAAATTACCCTTCGCTTTAAAAATGTTGGATAAACATCTGGAAATTAGCGATGGCGACTTGCCCCATGATGCGATTGTGCTCTCAAGAGAAAAACTAAAAAACAGTGAGTTCACTAAAAATGATTATTCTCTTTTAACACTTTATTCTCATGCCAACCCCAAAAAACAGTTGGCACTAGAAGTTTCTATTTTCAATAGTTATTCCACTAATTGTTTACTTCTGGTTTATTTACAAGATGAAAAGGTTAAAGAAACGGATTTAGTGATTATCGAAAATGCGATTGATGTCTTACAAGAAAAATTCAATACCGAAAATTTGTTAAAAAAAGAACGGTATACTCGTTTGAACAACTTAGCGGATGCTATTTTACAAAATACACCGCAAAATCCTGACGAGCTAAACAGTTTGCTTCGTGAAGTGCAAATGCAAGAGCTAGATTCTTACCAAGCGATTGCTTTTTCTACCAAAGACACCAATACACAACTCATGAAAGAACGAATTATTGCCTTACTTCGTACCCTGCGTGTGAAATCCATCTTCTTCGATCAGCTAAATTATTCGGCGGTCCTTTTTAACTTCAATGAAAGTGATGGAAAAATTACAAAGCTGCAATTAAGTCGTTTATTAGCTGAACTTTTAGAAGAAAACGACACGCTTACCGTTGCCGTCAGCAGTTTAAAATCACGAGAAGGGATTAAAGAGCTACTGATTGAATGCCTGGACATTCTGCGCTTTAATGAAACTTTTTATAACGGACCAATTGTCACCTTAGCCGATATTGGGGTATTTAAAAATTTTATCCGCGAAGACCAATTGGAAAATTTAGACGAATTAATTCCTCGCGCACTTTATCAATTAGCCGAAAACAACTACGATTTATTTGAAACTTTGTACAGTTTTTTCCAAAATAACCGCAACTATAAACAGACCTCTGAAGCGATGTTCCTCCATTCAAAAACGATTCGTTATCGTTTAAACAAAGTGGAACAACTTCTTGATATTGACTTAGCCAATCCCTTGCAATTGTTAAATTATGAAATTGCCACATACATTATAAAGATGAGGAGACGTGCACTTGAAAAACAATCAAACACTCGCTAATGGCGCAACAGTTACTATCTACCCCACTACGACTGAACCAACGAACTATGTCGTCTATTTACACGGTGGCGGGATGATTTATGGAACCAAAAGTGATTTACCAGAAGAACTGAAGGAGCTGTTTACAAGCAATGGCTATACCGTTTTAGCACTGGACTATTTGTTGGCTCCAAATACAAAAATCGATCACATCTTAAGGACGCTAACGGAAACCTTCCAATTGTTAAACGAAGAGATTATTCAAAACCAGTCCTTTGGTTTGTGCGGGCGTTCCGCTGGCGGTTATTTAATGTTACAGTTAACCAAACAATTACAAACACTAAATTTGACGCCACAATTTTTAGTCAATTTTTACGGCTATACAGATTTAGAATTTATTAAAGAGCCACGGAAATTATTAAAGCAAGCCATTTCCGCTAAAGAAATAGCTGCTATCGACCAAACGAAGCCTGTTTGGGATGATCCTTTTCTTTCTCGCTATCTGCTGTATCATTACAGTATTCAGCAAGCGCTATTGCCGCACTTTTACGGATTACCAGAAAACGGGGACTGGTCTGCTTACGCACTGTCAGACGAAACATTAAAAACTTTTCCACCTTGTTTCAGTACAGCTAGCAGCTCAGACGAAGAAGTGCCGTTCCGCTATAGCAAAAAAATCGGACGGACCATTCCTGAGAGTACCTTTAAAGCGGTTTACTATTTAGAACATGATTTTTTAAAACAAACCAAAGATCCTTCGGTCATCACTTTATTTGAGCAATTGGATAGCTGGTTGAAGGAACGATAAGCAATCAAGAAATTTTATTAAAGTATTAGACTTGTGATAGAAACTTTTTTATGATCCATGATATACTGTATATACAATATATACGAAAGGTGGGTTACTAGTGGAAATCAAAGAAAGAAAACTTAGAAAAGTTGGGAATTCTGTTGTTATGACATTGTCAAAAGAGTTTCTAGAAAGCATTGGTGCGACTGCGACAGACACCGTTTATGTAGACGAAGAAAAATTAAAAGATATTATTGTTAAAAAAAATATGTCAGAACATCAAAAAAAATTACAACAAATGATGGAGAACTCAAAACAAAAACATAATGAGCTGTACAAAGAATTGGTTACTAAATGAAAAGTATTTATTATTTATCAGCGGATGATCTATTTCAAATGAATACTTTCTTGATCCAAACGTATTCTCCCGCAGAACAAATTGGCATCAAAGATCGTAATGCATTAGAAATGGCTAGCAACCAACCAGCACAATTCGTCTTTGACGTTGACCTGTACCCAACAATTGAAGAAAAAGCAGCTATTTTAATGATTAACATTGCAACAAAGCATTGTTTTTACAATGCAAATAAACGGACAGCTGTAATGGCAACCGACTTATTTTTACAATTAAACGGTTATGATTTCCAATTAGATACGCAAGAAGGCGTTGATTTATTGGTTTTTATTGCTACTTATAGATCAGATTTTGATCAGTTGAAAAACGATGTATCAAAAGTAATCAGAGCTAAATTAAATCATACTTCTTCTCACTAATTTCATCAATGAAATATAAGATGGATGTCGTTTTCAATTGTAAAATTAAGCGTCTAATCCAAATAAATTTAATAACAAAAAAAGAAGCGAGAAATCTCGCTTCTTTTTGTTATTTTTGATAAAGTGTGGTTCCTTTTACCACACTGATTTCCACCGGTGTCTGACGAGCGACAAAAGCCGCCGCACATTCTGCTTCAGTGAGTAAGTAAGTTGCTTCAGCACCAACTTGCGGCCAATTTACTTGCCCTTGTTCGTCTAAAGTTGTGACACCATCTGTCACTAAGCCTAATAATTGGGTTAAAGCATCTTGATCTTTCACGTTAAAAAGTTCACCTAAACGAGCCAATTTTTCTTGTAATGAACCATCACCATAGGGAGACCAGCAATCGTAGATATTGTCACAACCAAGATGGACATTGACTCCATGACGTAACAATTCCATAATTGGCGGAATCGTATTAGGTGTGATTGGCACGCTGGAATTAATATGAATTTTTTCTGCTGCTAAAGCATCATAAACTTCGGCACGTTCTTCACCAATGAAATCATTTAACCCGAAGGCATGGCTGATAAATACTTTGTCTTGTAGGCCATATTCTTTCGTTAAACGGATAATTTCTTTAATCGTTGTTGTCCCAGCTTCGTGACGGTCATGTAAATGAATATCCACACCGACACCATGTTTATCTGCTAAGCGGAATGTTTCAGCCAATGATTTTTTGTAATCACCATCTAGTGAATAAGGATCCACGCCACCAATAAAATCGGCGCCTTTTGCCAATGCTTGATCAACTAATTCAACGGAATCTGAACGCAGTAAGCCGTGCTGTGGAAAGACGACAATTTCTACCGCAAATGGTTTCGTTTGGGCCAACGCTTGGACTTCATCAAAATAACGTAAGTCTGTCATCGGTTCCACGTCGACATGTGTTCTGAAGGCTGTCGCGCCATGTGGTAATTCTAAGTCAATTAAATGGTTGGCGCGTTCTGTTAAAGAAAGTTCTAAACTATCTAAATAAGGGATTTCTGCTTCGACACGTTCCACAATTGACTTCGCTGGCGTCACCGGATACCACGGAACACCTAGTTTACTTTTATCAAAGTGACAATGTTTTTCAATCAAACCTGGTAAAATCAATTGATGGTGACCATCAATAATTGTCAACCCAGGTTCTTCTACCAATTCTTCATTGGGGATGATTTTCGTAAATACTCCATCTGTTATTTCAATTGCCACTTCTTTGGTTACTGTCCCAGATAACCAGTCACCTTCTTTTTGATACCCTGTTTCAATTCGAACATTTTTTAACCAATAATTCATGCTTTCCTTCACTCCTACCTGTATTTATTCCTTCCCGAAAGGACACAATACTTAGTTGTACTGTGCTAAAATTTTACTAATTTCCGTATAACCTTTTTGATTGGCATAGTCCATTGCTGTTCGACCAGAATTGTCTTTAATGGATTGATCCGCACCATTTTCCATTAACAATTTTACAATATCTTGGTAAAGTTGGTTCCCTTCACGTAACCCCACTGCCTCAATCAATGCTGTATAGCCAAAGTCATTTTGGAAATCTATGTCTTCTCGTCCATCTTCTAACAAGAGCTTCACATTGTCAATATGTCCTTTTTCAGCTGCCGGAATTAACGCATTGCCACCGTAACGGTTATGCTTATTTAAATCTGGGGTCGCATGTTTTAACATATACGCTAAAATCTCCGTACGTCCTTGCGCTCCCGCATAAAGATAGGGACTATCACTAATGCTGTTTTGCAGATTAATATCGGCACCCCGATCAATCAACGCTTTTGCAATCTCAATGTCATTATTGTGAACAGCGATATTGAGCGGTGTGTTGCCTTCTGTGTCGACTTCATCCACTTGATAAGTAGTATCTTGTAAAATTTCCTTGACCTTCTTCGTATCTCGTTGATTGGCTGCTTCTAAAAGCGCACCCACTTCATAGGTCTTCATCGGTTCTTTCACTTCCTCTTTTGATGTTGTTTGAGCTACCGAACGGGTTGTACTGGTGCTTTCAGTTTTTGCACTACTTTGAGTAGTCACCGTTTGACTATTTTTTGACGCTGCGGAAGGTGTTTCTCCTCCTTGACACGCAGCAAGTAATGGAATGGTCACGACACTTAATAGCCCCATTAAAATTTTTTTGTTCATTGTGCTCAACTTCCTTTCCTCGAGAGAAATATGAGATTTTTCTCCAGTGGTTCTAATCTAACGAATCTTTTTTTATTTGTCGATTAAAACGCTTTCTCTGTTTTTCTATTTTAAAAAGAGAGAAACCAAAAGAAGTCGAAACTTTTTTTGGTTTCCATTCGTATGTTTTGTTCTTAAAAGGTAAATTCAGGATTAAAAGTTCCTTGGTATGGTTCATGTTCCACATAGACTTGGATATCGTTTCCTTCGTTATCTTTACCCATTCGTGTGTACGTAAAACGATTATCATTCAATTCTGTTAACTCTAAGACAGCGCCATAGCGATTGGTTCCAATGGAAACATGGGCACGGAATTTATTTTGATTTCCTACTTTAAAGTAGCCATAGTCGCCACGAGTTTCACCAGTTTGTAAATTGAAAAATTCATATTTGCTGCTATCTTGGTCAAATTTCGCTAAGCTGATAAAGTTTTGGTTGGCCGAAGTTACGTCATTGCCATCTTTATCCACTACTTTTGTGCCATTCCAAAGAAGTTGCGGTGTCCCATCAAAGGAAGTTTTACCAATAATTTCATCCCCTTGTCGATTTACATCAATCTGGCCTGTTTGTTCTGTCATGGCACGGCGTCCATTCGTGAATTCTAGTGTTCTGGGACGATTATTGGGGTATGGCTGCGGACGACCATAAACTGGTCCTGAGGTTGCTTTGTTTTCTACGAAAACTTCAATATCATTTCCGTTTTTATCTTTCCCCATCTGTCTATACGTAAAAGTATCTTGGTATAAAGTTCTAAGTGGGTATACACCTTGATAATTTTTGGTTTCAGAAATAATTACAAGACGGGAAACATCTGTAATACCAGCGGTCATAAAGAAGGTTCCTTCATCTCCTGTTGATTCTCCAGTCTCTTTATCAAAAAATTCATAGAAACTAGTGGTTGCATCAAATTTGATTGCATGTAATAGGTTTTGATTTTCATCTGTTAAGTCATTCCCATTTCGATCATAAACGCGTGTTCCAGCCCAATCTTTTTCTGATAATCCTTCATCTTGTCTAATACCAACTGAACGTAAATACTCAGGTAAATCCCCTAAATTATTGGGATTGTCTACGCTTTGAGGAACGTATGCTTCTGCCGTCAAAGCCCCTCCTGCTCCACCAACTAATAACGCACTTAAAGCCAACAACGTAATTGTACCAACGATTTTTTTCTTCATAAACGACTACTCCCTTTCCTTTTGATAATTTAAGGATAGCAAGTAGTTATTAACTCCACCTGTCCATAATATGAACAAATTATTAAATAATAATCATTATAATTATCTTAATAATAATATTTAATTATAACTAATAACAATTTATTTATAGAGGAAGAGAAAACAAAAGAACGTTGGGGGACGTTCTTTTGTTAAATAAGAGAGAAGACAAGAGACTTTTAGAAAGTAAAGGCTGGATGATATGTGCCTTGGTAAGGTTCATGTTCCACGAACACTTGAATATCATTACCAGCATTATCTTTACCCATTCGAGTATACGTAAATCGATCATTGTTTAGTTCCGTTAATTCTAGCGCCGCGCCGTAACGATTCGTACCAATAGATACATGGGCCCGAATCTTGTTATTGTCCACCACTTGGAAGTACCCAAAGTCGCCGCGGGTTTCACCTGTTTGTAAATTGAAAAATTCATATTTACTTGTGTTTGGATCAAATTTCGCTAAACTAATGAAATTTTGATTGGCCGCTGTCACATCATTACCGTTTTTATCTACGACTTTTGTGCCATTCCACAAGGTTGTTCCTAAAATTTTATCCCCTGATTTATTTGTCACAATTTTGCCAGTTTGATTGGTTAATGCTTCACGTCCATTTGTAAAAGCTAATTTTTTCCCATGATAAGGGATGTGTTCCACGTAAACTTCAACATCATTCCCCAGTTTATCTTTCCCTAAACGCTTGTAAGTAAATTTGTCTTTACTCACTTCGGTTAAATCCACTACGGCTTGATAATTTTGTGTCCGCGAAATTAAAATTCGTTTTGTGCCATCACCTGTCACAAAAAATGTTCCTTCGTCACCACGGGTTTCCCCAGTATTTTTGTCGAAAAACTCGTAAAAACCGGTTTCACCATCATATTTTGCTAAACCAATAAAATTAGCATTTTCTGCTGTTAAATTATTATTATTTTTGTCGTAAACTTTTGTGCCTTGCCAATCAGTACTGGATAAAATTTCTGTTAATTCTTGTCCTTTTGATTGCTCTTTAGCTGCTTCTGCTGAACTAGAGACTGCAGTGCTTGAGCTAGCTGCACTTGATTTATCTGTTGCAGAGTTGGCTCCGCCAGCACAGCCTGCAATCAACAACGTACTAAAGGTTAATAAGGTAAGCGCACTAAAAACTTTTTTCTTTTTCATGGTTGGTAATCCCCTTTTTTCTTTTTGATATATTTAGAATAGCAAAGCCTTATAAACTCCTACTTGCCGAAAAATGAACAAATTATAAACAAATGAAAAAAAGTTAATAACAATGCTAGCTTTTTTTTGTTCACTTGTAATACACTATAAGTAAGAAATAGATTAAAACCACTAGGAGGGACGCTTTTGACCATTAAACGCCGCTTTTTTATTTCTTATATTAGTGCCATCATTATTACTTTAGCCTCTGTTTTAGCTGTTTTATCCTTAGCTTCTTACATCACATTAGGAACTGTCCCCAGTTTGCCCCAAGCTTACCGAATGATGAATAAGCAACGACCATTGACCGCTAACGAAGAAGAAAGTTATTTGGCCTTAGATCAACTGCTAAAAAAATCACCGAAATTACTAGATACACCTTTGAGTAAAGAATTAAAGGAAACGATTCAAACAATTGAAGCAAAAGGATTAAGTGTGATTATTCGAAAGAATGCACGGTTTCCTTATTATTCGGATAATTTAGTAGAAAAATCTTTGTCTGTACATATTCCAAACTACGAAATGAATAATATTATGCCAACTGGCACACTGGATAATGCAGGGCGTCTATATCATTATGTCAAATCCGATTTTCATTATTTAGATGGTTCTAACGGGAGCTTTATTGTCTTGAAACGCGAAAGCAGCCTTTTTGAATTCTTCACACGCTGGATTATCTGGATGATTTTGTTAATTATCCTTGTAGCAATTGCGGCAGCTTGGCTCATTAATAAGCGCTTAACCAAAACCACTATCGAGCCATTAGAAGCATTAGAAAAAGCGACTAAAACATTGGGTAAGGATGCCCAAAAAGAAAATCCATTTACGCCAACTAGCCACCAAACCGTCTCAACAGAAGTCAAACAGCTCCAACTTAGTTTTGAACAAATGTGGCAAGATTTAGAAGAAGCCAATGCGGAACGCGAAAAATATGAAGCTAATCGGAAAGAATTAATTGCAAATATTTCTCATGACTTAAAAACACCAATTACTTCTATTATTGGTTACGTTGAAGGTTTGATGGATGGCGTTGCCAATACTGAAGAAAAAAAACAGCGCTATTTAACGGTCATTCATGAAAAAAGTTTAGGCCTCAATGATTTAATTGAAGAATTATTTTTGTATTCTAAATTAGACCTAGACCGTGCTGTCTTTACAATGGAAAAGACCAATTTCACTCGTTTTATTGCACATATTCTTGAAGAATACCGTTTGGAACAAGAACTCGTAATCACTTCTGTACTTCCCACCGAAGCTTTATACGTTCAAATGGATCCCACGCAGATGAATCGCGTGATTACCAATCTAATTCAAAATAGCATTAAATTTGCGGATCCCACTAAAGAACAACTAGCCTTTACGATTTCTTTAACGCATAATCAAACAGACTTAGTTTTAACCATTACAGATAACGGCATTGGTATCGATAAAAAAGAATTACCTTATTTATTCGAACGCTTCTATCGTGTAGACAAATCTCGAACCCCAACAGTTAAAGGAAGCGGCTTGGGATTAAGTATTGTCAAACAAATTATTGACTATCATCAGGGAACAATCACTGTCACAAGTAAAAAAGGAGACGGCACCAACGTGATAATTACGCTGCCGTTGTTGGAGGATGAAAAATGAAACCACATGTATTAATTATTGAAGATGATCCAAGCATTGCTGATTTGCAAAAAGATTATTTAGAAATTAACGATATGACTGTCACAATTGAACATGATGGAAAAAAAGGATTGGAAGCAGCTTTAAATGAGCCCTTTGATTTAATTATTTTAGATGTGATGCTGCCAACTATGGATGGTTTTGAAATCTGTCGTGCAATTCGAAAAAAAAAGCAAACGCCGATCATGATTGTTTCGGCTAAAAAAGAAGATATTGATAAAATTCGTGGGCTTGGCTTAGGTGCGGATGATTATATAATCAAGCCGTTTAGTCCCAATGAATTAGTCGCTCGAGCAAAAGCCCATATGAACCGTTATCAATTGTTAAGCAAAGCAGAACAACCACCACAATTACTAAAAATCAATGAAATCGCTGTCGACACTGCCGCCCACAAAGTGTTTGTTTTAGAAAATGAAGTTATTTTTACAAGCAAAGAATACAAATTGCTGGTTTTCTTGATGGAACATCCTAACCGTGTGTGGAATAAAGAAGAACTTTTTGAAAGTGTCTGGGGGTTTGATGCCTTAGATACTGAGGTTTCGACTGTCGTTGTTCACATTAAACGGATTCGGGAAAAATTAAAAAAAGCCAATCTTTCTAACTCTCCAATTGAAACACTCTGGGGAAGTGGCTACCGCTTCAATCGATAAAGAGAGCAAAAATAAGTCGGAGCCTATTTCTAGGCTCCGACTTATTTTTTTATTAATTTACACGAGAAAATTTTTGATAAAGTTGGTTGAAAACAATCATAAACTGTTCAATTTCTGCCATTGTATTGCTTTCATCTAAACTAATGCGCACAGCGGAAGTCGCTAATTCCCCTGGCACATGCATGGCATACAAGGTGCTGCTAGCCATTTTTTTTCGGCTAGAACAAGCACTCGTGGTCGAAATATAAATCTGTTTTTCTTCCAATGCATGGACCAGCACTTCGCCACGAATCCCTTTCAAAGCAAAACATAAAATGTGTGGCGCAAAATGTTCATTATCTTGTGAAAAAACAGTCACATTTTGAAATTCTTCTAGCGCCTTTAATAAATAACTCCGTAATGTCGCCACATGTTGCGGCCGTTGTTGTTCGTTCTCTAAATGCAAACGCAACGCTTTGGCCATTGCCACAATTGCTGGTACGTTTTCTGTCCCACTGCGTTGGTTGTTTTCTTGCCCGCCTCCTGTTAAAAGCGGCGCTAAACGTTTTCCTTGTTTCCAATACATAAAACCAATGCCTCGTGGTCCATGAAATTTATGTGCAGAAAACGTTGCAAAATCCACCCGATCCGTTAACCACTCTGAGTAATTAACTTTCCCAATTGCTTGAACCGCGTCTACATGAAAATGAATTTTAGGAAACTCTGCTAAAACCTCGCTGATTTCTTTAATTGGTTGAATCGTTCCCACTTCATTGTTCACTGCCATAACAGAAACCAAAATCGTTTCTTTTCTAATTAATTTCTGTAGTTCCTCGACTTTCACACGACCTTCTTTATCCACTGGCGCATAAGAAAGTTCAAAACCTAGTTCGACTAATTGTTCCGCTGTTTCTGTAACTGCTGGATGTTCCACTGCAGAAATAATAATATGATTACCAAATTCTCGTTTTTCGATTGCCGTTCCTTTTAAAACCCAATTATCTCCTTCAGTTCCGCCACTTGTAAAATAGATTTCATTTGCTGAAACATTGATTAGCTCTGCAATCTGCTTCCGTGCTTGTTGTAAGAGCCGATTTGCTTGGCTGCCTAAGTCATGTAGGCTAGACGGATTGCCAATAATCCGCTGACTGGTTTTTACATATGTATCTAAAGCCTGGGGGTAAATCGGTGTAGTTGCACTATTATCAAAATAAATCATTTGTCACCCTTCTTTTTTAAAATTCTTTCCCATTATATACTTTCTAAAGTATCACTTCAAGTCACCCCCACGCCATAAAAAACAGAGGCTTGTCTGTCGACAAACCTCTGTTTAGTGATTGTTTAATTAAATTGCTGTTAAATTAGGGTTATTGATATTTTTAAAATAAAAATCTTCGATTCGTTTGAACGCCCCTGGCTCAACAGCTTCCAATGCCGTTCCAATTTCATCTAATGCATCTTGATAACGGAATTCTGTCGAGAATAAATACATGCTTTTATCTAAAGCCGTTCGGATGTTCTCGTGAGTATGACGATAACGGTTTGCATATTGCATCATTTGTTCTGTCAGAGCTGCTGCATTGACTAAATCTTTTGTTTTCTTATCTAATAACTCTAAATCATCTTCGCATAAGTCACACAAACGATTGATTTCATCCATGTTAATGCGCATTTTATTTAAGGCTCGGCTTAAATCTTCAATTCGATCCGTTGCCACATAGAAAAATTCTAAGTAATCAGCAGACAAACCTGGTAATCGTTGCTTTTCAACATACCGTTTGATACTCCGTAAACGGAATTCGTATTCGTCGACTTTTTCTTGGGCGACTTTTTCGCCTTTTCTTAGTTCTTTCAATGAAGCATCGATTTCTAATTGTTGATTTTCAATATCATCTAAAATCTTATAGCATTCTTTATAGAACGCTTGAATTTCAGAATAAGGAACGGTATGTTCTTTCATTCGAGGTTCCAAGTCTTTTTGACGGCGAATAATTTCTTCAATTTCCGTTTGGAAGCCACGACTACGTCCTAGCTCGTTGTTGTTTAAGGTATAGCTTTGTGATACATGGTCCAATTCAATCATTAATTGACGGTTATTTTTTAAGGAATGAGAAATATAATCATCAATAATTTTTTGATTGGTCACGACATATTTCTTCGCTTCAATTTCACGTTCCATCACTTCATATAATGCATCAATCGCCGTTGCTGTGTCGCGGTTCGCAACCTCTACTGCGGCAATCTCTGTTTTTTCTAAATCAGCCATTGAATTCTCGACACGTTTTTTCGCATGTTGAATTTCTTCAGCAAAGTTTTGTTCAGGGAACACATAATCGTCAGCTAATAATTGGTTGTAGCCTTCTTCGATTTCTTTTAATTGATCTGGGAAAGTTTCATTTAATTCTTCATACATTGGTGGAATCCGTTTCATTAAGTCTTCCAATTCATACGTATGACGTTCCGCATCTTCTAGGACTTCTCGAGCCTCGATTGGGTCCCCCGATGTATTTAGTGTGACAAATTGTGTGAATTCAATTTCGACGTTTCTTAATTGTTTTTGGATTTCGGAGTAAGCTGGACCAAAGCTAGCTTTATCATCTTTTAGTGATTTACTTAATTCTTCATAGACATCCAAAGCTTTTTGAACTTCTAATGAATTTCGCTCTTCACTTTCACGTAATTCTTTCAAGCCATTACGAATGACTTCCACTTCGGCTTCCATTTCGGTCATCGTTTCATTCGCTTCCACGACTGCTTTCTTCGCTTTCATGAAACGGAAAATTTCATTTTGATTTTCGACTTCATAAATTTGACTCTCTAGTTCGGCGAAAGAACGCGTCGATAGTTCTACCCAACGTTGATTCCATTCACGGAAACTATTTTGACTCTGTCCAACTAGATGCATTTTTTTAATGTCATCGATTTCTTCAAAGACTGGCAAGTCAAACAGGGCTTCTTTACGAACTTCTAATTCATCTAATTGTTCTTGATTTTTTTTGCGCATAAAATAACCAATTAAGTATAGCACCGCAGCAATAATAACGATTACTAGTACTAAAATGATAATCCAATTATTCTTCATTTTGGCTCCTCCGATAATTTTTCTATAATAAAAGAAAGGTTGTTTGTTCTCTTCACACGGTTATCTATTGTTCCTGACCCTTGAAAAAGGGCATTCTTGCAGAAATACCTATAGAAAATTATAGCACAAACTGTATATTCATTCACTAGTTATAACAAACTTTTTTAAGAAAACCCGCGATCTTCTTACGAAGGGGTTGATTCACTGCTTTCATCGATCCGATTTTCACTAATTTTTTTACAAATATCACTTAGTTGTGTTAAGAAGGCATCCGCTTGACTTTGATCCATCCCAAAGTGTTCATCGCGCATAGCCCAAACTTCTAGCCCAGCTTCTTTGGCAGAGGCAATGCCTTTTTCTGAATCTTCAATGGCTATACATTCCTGTGGCGCAACAGCTAATTCTTGTAACGTGTGCAGATAAATATCCGGCGCCGGTTTACTTTCTTCGAAATCTTCCCCACTCACGACCGCATCAAAATAACTACTTAATTGCCCCACTGTCAAAACCTCTTCAATTGCGTCTTTTGTGGAAGAAGAAGCTAATCCGATTTTATAGCCTTGTCTTTTTAAAAATTGTAAAACACGTTTCGCATTTTCATCAAGCACAGCTAAATAATCTATCGGATGCGCTTTTTTATAGGCTATGTATTGTTCATTTAAAAAAGCAATATCTAGCTCTTTTTTGTTGACTTGTTCAATCTTTTGCCATAATGAACGCATATCCGCACCGACTAATTCTGGCAAGGTTAGGCCCTCAATGGTCAAATCAAATTCCGCTAAAAATGCTTTACGTCGCTCATAATAATAAGCTTCGCTATCTACTAGGACACCGTCCATATCAAAAATAATGGCAGTTTTGGATTCTGTCATACTATTTAACTCCTTCGTTACGACTCATATCTTTACAGTTTAACAAAATTTTAAGGAAAAATGAAGAACAAATATTTTCATGATTTCCTAACTTTCTGAAAATAAGTGGTTGCTTTTCTAAATGTTTTTCGGTATCCTTTTACTAATCTACAAATGAGAAAATAATTAAAAACAGGAGTGATAAACGTGAACGTAGTTAAATTCGGCGGTAGCTCGCTAGCATCAGCACCACAGTTACAGAAAGTCTTACAAATCGTCAAGGAAGAGCCGCGCCGAACGTTTGTCGTTGTATCCGCTCCTGGAAAGCGAACCCCGCAAGATATTAAAGTGACTGATTTATTGATTCAATACTATCAGCGCTACTTAAATAATGAGGAAATTGAATCGACAATCTCTGCCA
Source organism: Enterococcus sp. AZ011 (assembly GCF_050548355.1). Lineage (NCBI taxonomy): Bacteria > Bacillati > Bacillota > Bacilli > Lactobacillales > Enterococcaceae > Enterococcus > Enterococcus sp. AZ011. Next base: position 257,815 of record NZ_CP172959.1, on the reverse strand, counting down.
TCATTCGTCGTTATGAAGATCTTTTTGATGAATTACACTTGGATAAAGCAGTTTTAGCTGATATTGCTATTTCGATTCGCCAATTAGCCACTTTACCAAAAGAAAACAATGCTTTTTTATTTGACTATTTTTTAGCTAGCGGCGAGGACAATAATGCCAAAGTTGTTGCCAGTTTTTTCAAGCAAAATGGCTTAGATGCTCGCTACATTAGTCCAAAAGAATTAGGTCTCCTAGTGACACCTGAGCCAGGCAATGCCCGCATTTTACCAAAAGCTTTAGAGAAAATTAGTGTCTATCGTGAGACTCAACAAATCTTGGTTATTCCAGGTTTCTTTGGTTATACAGAAGCCGGCGAAATTTGTACTTTTTCTCGTGGCGGTTCCGATATCACAGGGTCCATTGTTGCCGCAGGTGTTCAAGCAGATTTGTATGAAAACTTTACCGATGTGGACGGAATTTATGTCGCCCATCCTGGAATTATTGAACAGCCTCAAACGATTCAAGAATTGACCTACAGAGAAATGCGGGAGTTAGCTTATGCAGGCTTTGCCGTCCTCCACGACGAAGCCTTAATGCCTGCCTATCGCGCAAATATTCCAGTCGTTATCAAAAATACCAACAACCCACATCATCCTGGCACCCTAATTACCACCTCTCGCAAAGTGAAGCATGCTCCTGTTGTAGGAATTGCTAGTGATCAAGGGTTCGCAAGTATTTACATTAGTAAGTATTTAATGAATAGAGAATTAGGTTTTGGGCGACGGCTCTTAGAAGTACTAGAAAAATTAGCCTTGAGCTATGAGCATATGCCCTCAGGAATTGATGACATCACGATTGTTTTAAGAGAAGACCAGTTAACAACTGAAATTGAAAATCGACTGATGGCTCAACTCCAAGAAGTTTTAGCGCCTGATGAGTTACGCATCACGCATCATCTTTCTATGATTATGATTGTCGGGGAAGGCATGCGCCAACGAATTGGGGTTACTGCTGAAAGTACAATGGCGTTAGCCAAAGAAAAAATCAACTTAGAAATGATTAACCAAGGATCTTCGGAAGTAAGTATTATGTTTGGTATCAAAAAAGAACAAGAGGAAAAAGCCATCAAAGCCTTATATCGGACGTTCTTCCATGATTAATGAAAAAGACGAATGAGTTTTCTCATTCGTCTTTTTCATTGGTTTCAGTAATTTTCAATTGGCGTTGAATTTCCGCTTTAATTTTAGCTTCTGGCGCAAAATCTTGTTCCCAATTTTCAGGTTTCAATACTTTATTTGTTTCTGGATCATAATGTGGCTGCCCATCTGGAAATAATTTCCCCATATTGGCTTGATGAACGATTTCAATAATTTTTGTTGGATTGACGCCCATTAAGCAAAACGAACCATAAGTAAAATACAATAAATCAACTAGTGCATCCACTTCCTCCACTAAAGGATCAGATACTGGTTTGCCTTTCGCCAAGACTTTCTGCTCTGCTTTATCGACAGATTTTTTTAATCCGTTGACCAATTGTTGAAAAAGCACTTGGTCATTATCAGCAGCACTATATAAAAATTCTACAAGTTCTTCGACTTTAAACTCTGCTCGTCGACTGGCTAGCTCTGGCGAAAAAGCAGTTGGTTGCTCTGGTTGTTGTGGATTAAAAACCTCGTGGAATGCACAAGCCATTTCATAAGGGGATTGCTTTTCAGACATTCAGCTACCTTCTTTCTCAAAATAAATCTAATTGTTTTGGATTCAAATCATCGTAACTCAAATTCAAGACTTTTTGCATCTGTAGAGCGTTTTCTGCGGCATCGCCGCCAGAATTATTATTAAAAATTACGCCCACTTCTTTAGCTTCTTGCGACATTTTTAAAACAGCTTCGCTTAAATCAGCGATTTCCTGCGTATTATAATGATAAAGGGTTCTTTTTTTTCGCCACTCTGCATCATTGGCTAACCAGCCAGCCGCATTACGTCCGTGAAACCGGAAGAGCACGAGATTAGGATTCGTTACATAAGGATAAAAGGGCACTGGATTCGTAGGAATCTGCGGTTCATCTACAATCACAAGTGAAAATTGATTTTCTTTCATAAATTGCAACATTTGTTTTACAAAGTTTGGTTGATACCATGAATTATTTCGTAATTCAATGGCGATGGGTAGGTCTTTAAACCAGTGACGAATTTTTTGCAAGTAAGCGACATTTTCTTTCGTACAACCAAATGTTCCTGAAAATTGTACCAGAAAGGCAAATAATTTTTTACTTTCAATTAATGGGGCCATACTTTCTAAAAAGGCGGTAATCATTTCTTCTTCACTTGCATAATAGGTCTGCCACTCACCTTGACAACTGATTCCACTATAAACTTTCATGACAAAGCGAAAGTTTTCGGGAACTGCTTTGACCCATTCAGCTACCCGTTCTTTGGGAGGAATCCCGTAATACGCCGTGTCCATTTCAACTAGCGGTAAATGACTGGCATATTCATAAAGCGTGGCCCGTTTTTTTCCAGTTAAATAGTCGTGTTCACTAAAAGATGTTAATCCTAAGCGAATCATGTCCTTCCTCCTCTGCGTAACTTTTTATTTTCTAAACCGTCATCTTAACTTAATTGGTCCAATCGATATTCGCTTCACAATAGGTTTGACCATCAATCCGAATCTCATGGCGCGTTTTCAACTGATTTTCTTGTTCGACAATTTCGTAATGACTTTCGACTTCTTGGCCATATTCTACTTCTTTGTCAAATTTCACAAGAATTTTTTTCGGTTGATGCGTTGTTAAAAAGTCATAACCTAACACATCCAATAACCAATTAAAGTAAATCGCATTATTAACATGTTGATTGCCATCAATATCAAAAAAACGCACACGATAAGGTAAAAAGTTCCCCTCTGTGACCTTTTCAATTTTTTCATGGCGATAAATTTTAGTGATTTTTTCAGAATCAAAAGGTGCAATAATTTCTGGTAACACACTACTGATTTTCCGATTTTTTTGATCCATTAAGACAAAGGTTGATTTCACAAAGACACATTCATTGCCTTCTTCATCATGAACCCAAAAGTTACGATAACAAAAATATTTGTTATAACTCATAGCTTGCGTTGTAATTGCTACTTTTTCACCAACTTTTGGTAAGCGGTGAATCTCTATTTCATAATTGGTGATGACCCAGCCTAGACCAAATTGAGCGACATAAGCCGCATCTCTTCCTAGTAATTCTGTTTGTTCTTCTGATACTTTAATGACAACCGCTAACAAAGCCGGTATCTTCATTGCACCAGTAAAATCGCCGTCATAGTAGGCAACTTCATAAGAGGATGTATGTTTTTTTCCCACGAAATAATCTCCTTTTTCCAATGGCTACTTTCGTGTCATTGTTTCTTCTTAAAAGTATACCACGTGATTTCTTCAATTGCGATTCCGAATGAAAAATTAACAAAACTTTGAAAAACACTATTATTTATATTATTTAAAAACATTCTTAATATTACTTAAAAAATATTGTTTTATTTTTAAAAATAACATTTCTTATTATTTGTATCCGAAAGATTATTATGTTATATTCCTATCTGTAAACGTATACAAAATAATTTTTTAGGAGGTTTTTTTCGTGAAAAAGAGTTTATTAACAATCGTCCTGGCTTTTAGTTTTGTTTTAGGTGGCGCTGCATTGGCCCCTACTGTTTCGGAGGCTCATGGTTACGTAGCAAGTCCTGGAAGTCGTGCTTTCTTTGGTAGTTCTGCTGGTGGTAACTTAAATACAAATGTTGGTCGTGCACAATGGGAACCTCAAAGTATCGAAGCGCCCAAAAATACGTTTATTACTGGTAAATTAGCCAGTGCAGGTGTCTCAGGTTTTGAACCTTTGGATGAACAAACAGCTACTCGTTGGCACAAAACAAACATTACAACAGGTCCCCTTGACATCACTTGGAACTTAACTGCCCAACATAGAACTGCTTCTTGGGATTACTATATTACTAAAAATGGCTGGAATCCCAATCAACCATTAGACATTAAAAACTTCGACAAAATTGCTTCAATCGACGGCAAACAAGAAGTTCCTAATAAAGTTGTTAAACAAACAATTAATATTCCGACAGACCGCAAAGGTTATCATGTCATTTACGCTGTCTGGGGCATTGGTGATACGGTGAACGCCTTTTACCAAGCGATTGATGTGAACATTCAGTAAAAATACTCACATCTTAAACTAAATTAAAGGAGTTCTCAAAAAATGAAGCTAAAAAAAATAATTCCTGCTTTTCTCCTTCTTTCAACCGTTGCAGTTGGCTTGTGGTTAACGCCTACTCAAGCTTCTGCAGATGCTGCGGATACGATGGTAGATATCTCTGGCAAAAAAGTGTTGGTTGGATATTGGCATAACTGGGCCTCAAAAGGACGCGATGGTTACAAACAAGGAACATCAGCATCACTAAACCTTTCAGAAGTAAATCAAGCCTACAATGTCGTACCGGTTTCCTTCATGAAAAGCGATGGCACGACACGGATTCCTACGTTCAAGCCTTATAACCAAACGGACACTGCCTTCCGACAAGAAGTCGCACAATTAAATAGTCAAGGTCGCGCAGTTTTATTGGCACTTGGTGGAGCAGATGCACATATTCAATTAGTCAAAGGCGATGAACAAGCCTTTGCGAATGAAATCATTCGTCAAGTGGAAACATACGGCTTTGATGGTTTAGACATCGACTTAGAGCAATTGGCGATTACTGCTGGCGACAACCAAACCGTCATCCCTGCTACGTTGAAAATAGTCAAAGACCATTATCGAGCACAAGGAAAAAATTTCATCATTACGATGGCACCAGAATTCCCTTATTTAAAACCTGGTGCCGCTTATGAAACATACATTACTTCCCTAAATGGTTATTATGATTACATTGCCCCACAATTATATAACCAAGGCGGCGACGGTGTCTGGGTTGATGAAATTATGACTTGGGTTGCTCAAAGCAACGATGCTCTAAAATACGAGTTCCTCTATTATATGTCTGATTCATTAATCCATGGCACGCGCGGCTATCTACAGATACCAAACGATAAATTAGTCCTTGGTTTACCAGCAAATCGGGATGCTGCTGGTAGCGGCTATGTCGTTGAGGCTACCCCTGTAGCCAAAACTTTTGATCAGTTAGCAAAAGACGGTAATCCTATCCGTGGCTTAATGACTTGGTCTGCAAATTGGGACGTTGGTCAAGATGTCAACGGCAAGTCCTACAACAATGAATTTGCGACACGTTATAGTAACCTTGTAAAATAAAAGCTATTTTGAGACAGAACACCGCACTTGGTTCTGTCTCTTTTTAAATTTTACTCACCTGTCTTTCAATAATCCAAACAATGTTCTCTCGCCTTCTAATCAATTAATTTTAAACCAATCACAGAAACAATGATTAAAAAAATAAAAAATATCCGTCGTAGGTCTTTTGATTCACCTAAGAGCATTCCTAAAATAGCGCCTCCTGCTGTACCAATTCCTGTCCAAACCGCATAAGAAACGCCCATCGGTAATTGTCTCATCCCTAAATATAAGAATAAGAAACTACCACTAAACGCTAGAATTAAAATTAACAATGAACGTAAGTCTTTTTTTGTTGTAAATAGTTTAATTGAACCTACGCCAAAAATTTCAAAACAGCCTGCAATAACTAAGTATAACCAACTCATCTTGTTTCCTCCTCTTTATTTCCAGTTACCATTTTTAAGCCAATTACACCTATTAATAACAGCAACAGAAAAAGAACTTTTCCTATGCCCAATGGTGTGTGGAATAAAAAATGATCTGTCACAATAGTTCCAGCACTACCTAAGCCAACAAATACAGCATAGGCTGTACCGACTGGCAATTCTTCTCCTGCTTTAATCAGCGCATAGAAACTGATAAAGATTGCGATTACTGTCCCTAAAATCTCCCACCATGTTGTGCTATGCTTCATGCCAATGACCCAAATCACTTCACAAAAAGCGCCAAAAATAACTTTTAACCAAGCTTTACTCATCTTGTTTCCCTTCCCTTCCAAACAAAAAAAGTGCCAACAAACAGTTCAGCTATGGCCTAAGAACTGTTCATTAACACTTTAGTCGCAAGCATCCGGCGATGTTTACGAAAGTTTATGTATTAAAATATCTCAGGCTATTATATTCTTATTTTTTTAAAAAATCAACTAAAAAATAATAGTTCGAATTCGAGACATTTCTTTTGCATTTTTAGGACTAATCATTTAAACTTACTTTTAGTAAGTTAATTAATCAAAAAATTATTTTTCTTTTAGGAGGATTTTTATTATGAATACACAAATTTTAGGTTTACACCACGTCACTGCCATGACTTCAAGTGCCGAAAAAATTTATCACTTTTTCACCGATATTTTAGGTCTACGTTTAATTAAGAAGACTGTCAACCAAGACGATATTGAAACATATCATTTATTTTTTGCTGATGATGCCGGCTCTCCCGGAACAGATATGACTTTCTTTGACTTCCCAGGCTTACCTAAAGGAACCAAAGGAACCAATACAATTTCTCGTACTTCCTTCCGTGTAAAAGATGATGCTGCTTTGGATTACTGGGTATCACGCTTTAATGAATATGCAATTGATCATGGAGAAATTCAAGAACGTTTTGGTAAAAAGTATTTAGAATTTGAAGACTTTGACAATCAACGTTACCAACTTATTTCTGATGAAAAGAACCAAGGTGTTGCAGCCGGCACGCCTTGGAAAAAATCTAACGTCCCTAGTGAACATGCTTTAATCGGCTTAGGACCAGCCTTTGTAACTGTCGAAAATTACGAACATCTGCAACTAGTTTTAACTGAAGTTTTAGGGTTCAAATTGATTGATGCTGAAGGTAGTTTTCATTTATTTGAAGTTGGCGAAGGTGGGAATGGTGCCAGCATCATCGTAGAGCATCGGGAAGATTTGCCAGCGGCTCAAGAAGGCTACGGCAATGTCCATCACTTAGCCTTGCGCGTTGCCGATGAGGAAGCACTACGTTTCTGGATTGAAAAAATTAATCGTTTGGAATTTCCTAATTCTGGCTTTGTGGAACGTTTTTACTTTAAATCTGAATATTTCTTGGCAGCAACACATGTTTTATTTGAACTGGCAACCGATGGTCCTGGATTTTTAGAGGATGAAACCTATGAACACGCTGGCGAAAAATTATCATTACCGCCATTTTTAGAACCAAAACGGGCAGGGATTGAAGAATTTGTGCGTCCTTTCGATACTTCAGATGCGAATGTTCAAAGAAATTAGTATTTTTTCTAGGAGGCTCCTATGATTCATTACAATAGTAACGAGTTATCTGCAAAAACAGCGTATAAATTTTTATCAGGAAGTATTATTCCTCGGCCAATCGCTTGGGTTACAACACAAGATACAGCTACAGGTGTCGTCAACGCTGCTCCCTTTAGTTTCTTTAATGCGGCGGCAGCTGAAATTCCTTTAGCAACGTTGTCCATTTTACGACCAGACGAAGAGCCTAAAGATACGGCACGAAACATCTTGGCTACTAAAGAACTTGTCATCCATTTCGTTAACGAAGACGTTCTTACTCAAATGAATCAGACTTCGGCGTCTTTAGCAGCAGAGATCAGTGAAATTGACACATTTGGTATTGAAACCATTGCCAGCCAGACTGTTGCTGTTCCAGCAATCAAAGCCGCGCCGATTCGGATGGAAGCTCGCTTACATCAATATGTACCTATTGCTAACCATGAAGGTCAAATTATTACGGATTTATTCATTGTAGAAATTACCGATTTCTATTTTGATTCAGCCGTTTTCGATGAAGAACATCAGTACATTTTACCTGAAAAACTCCAACCGATTGCTCGTTTAGCAGGCAATGATTATACAACATTGGGCGAAATCCGTGAAGTTCGCCGCCCAACGTAAAAAGAAGGCCCCCGCCCTGACGGCGGGGGCCTTCTTTTTCTGTTTTATGCTAATGCGCCCATTGGATCCCAAGGTGCCAAAACAGTTGGCGCTTGTTCCCAAGCTTTTTTCTGTTCATCAGTTAATAAATCTTTGTGCACAACGATTTGATAAGTGTATTCGTCCATCCACGCATCGCTCATAACGAAGAAGCCATTTTCACCGACTTTTTCGCCCCAGCTATTTTCCACTTTCCATTTTGTTGTTTGACCATCAACGATATCAACACCTGTTAAAACCATGGCGTGTGTCATTAAGCTTTCACCAAAGTCTAAACGTTCTGCTTTAGTCATCGTAAAATCAATATCAAAAAGATCGTTCATATCGTAAACGTCTAATGCCATAATTCCTGTGTCACGTGTTGAAGATTGTCCGACATCACAACCAAACCAAACAGATTCGCCTTGTTCCAATTGTGCAGCAGCTAATTTTTTGAAAGCAGCCATTTCTACATTTAAATATTTAACTTCTTTGCCGCCGACAACATTCCCTAACATTTCAACAGTGTATGTTTTGTTGAATGGTTTATCTTCTGTAGGAGCATTAATAATACTTACATAATCATGTAAATTAACGCCAACGTATTTTTCAAAGAATGTTTGCGGTGTTAGATTTTGATCCAAATGATAATTTTTTTCTTCGTCACGGTATTCAAAATCAAAGGTTTCTGGCGGTGTTCCTAAAGAGATTGCTAAGAAATTATAAATTTCTTGTAACATTGCTTCTTTGTTTTTTTGGACTTCTTCAGCAGAAGCGCCTTTTTCAATTAAACTACGTAAAATTGTTGCATCTTTGCGTAATTTTTTATTTAAATAGTTGTTTAAATCACGTGAATTGGAACTGTTGCTGCTTTCAGGCATTGCCGTTTTAGGCACTACGCCATATTTATCAAAAATTGAAACGATCATATCCCATTGCCCACCATCTTGTTGTGGTGTCGCTAATAAAAAGGCCACTTTACGACTAGTCAACGGTTGATCGGCTGTTGCAATAATATTTTCATAGAAATAGTTTGATTTTTCATATTTATCCCAGAAAAATGTATAGTTTTGTGATAATTCAAAATCTTTTAATTGAAACGCATTTAACATTCTATGTCTAAATGTATTTAATGCCGCAAACATCCAGCAGCGACCGCTTTGTTTTTGATTGGCCACTTTTCCAGTAGCTAAGTCGACTGAAAAGACGGGTACGTTATTCACGGCTCCTTGTACAGATTCACCTGAAGCGCTGATACCATTTTTTACTACACTACGTTGTAAGGCATTTTGTTTATTATTGTTCAAGAAATCTTGATGGAATTTCTCTGTTAATTTTGGTTCAATTGCTGTCATATTTTCATCGTCCTTTCATTTTACGTTCTTCTTCATTATATGCTTCTCTTTAAACAGAAACAACCATTTACTCTAAATTCCTTGCTTTCCAACTCTTTTTGTATTAGGATATATAATACAGATAACACAAATAAGACAGGAGTGATTCGATGCTTTTAGAAATAGATGAACAAAGCGAACAGCCCATCTATCAGCAACTCATTGATCAAATCATTGTAGGCATTGCCAAAGGTGAACTGGTTCCCAATGAAAGTTTGCCTTCTATCCGACAATTGGCGGACGAAATCGGGGTCAATATGATGACTGTTTCAAAAGCTTATAATAAGTTAAAGCAATCAGGTTATATTGTGACTGACCGTCGTAACGGCACCAAAATTGCCGCAAAGTTACCTGCTACCGCTGTTTGGCAACAGCAATTGCATGAGCGTTTAGAACTTCTGTTGGCTGAAAGTTTTTTACATCAGCAATCCGAAGCAGAAATCCAAGCACTTATTCAGAAAATTTATCAAAATTTTGATTCGAAAGGGCGTGCATTATAATGGCGGTATTCTTTTATTTCATCCTAGTTTCTGTCGCTTTTTTTATGGCATTTACTATGGGGATTTATGCAAATCCTCACAAAAATATTATTTTGGAAAACACTTTACCAGAAGATAAACTACAAGATCCCAGCGTTCAAGCAATCCGAAAACGTTATAAAAAACGCTTGGTTCAACTAGCAGCCGTTTTTAGTGTTCTTAGTTTACCTTTGTTATTTATTCCTTATGATTCGATTTTGTTGTTTCTTTTTCTGTTACTTTTATTTAGTTTTATTGGCAGTGGCTACTATCTGCAAATCGTTTATATTCGCAAAATGGCCGCTTTAAAAATGCAAAACGGCTGGTTGCTACCTAAGCGTCCTCTCTTAATCGATACGCAATTAGTTTTAAATAAAAACCAGAAACTTATTTCATTTTGGTGGTTTTTACCTGCGATTATTCTTACTTTTGCTGGGGGCTTTTATTCCTTGCAAACGGCGATTGGTTCCTGGATTCTTTTCTTAATTACTGTTTTGATGTTAAGTTTGTTCATTGGCGGCTATTATTTTATCGCGCGCTTACCTGTCAAACCGCTAACTAGTGACTCAAAAATTAATCAGCAAATTAATGATTTATTTCGGCATCATTGGTCTGTTTTAATGGTTTTATCCGCCTTAGTTTTTGCACCGCTAACCATTTTACCAACTTTCACAATTGTAATTGATTATACGGTTGCGATGGCCCTTACTTTTTGTTATTTTATTCTTTTGTTTGTTTATGTAGGCTTTCTCTTCTACTACCTATTTTCAATGCGCAAAAAACAAGATCAATTCGTTTTACAGGCTGGCGATTATCGCTATGGGGATGATGATCAATATTGGCGGTATGGGATTTATATCAATCCAAAGGACCCCAAAATCATGGTTCCTGATCGCATTGGTATGAATTTATCTATTAACCTAGGACGGCCTGCTGGGAAAATTATTCTAGCCGCTACTGGTATTTTAACGATTGCGGTGCTGTTCTTTGCCACAGTGCCGATGTTTATAAATGATTTTTCTAGTCATGCCTTTCAAGCAACTATTGAAAATAAACAAATTGAGTTATCTGCCCCATTAGCAAAAACAAGGTCAATTCCTTTTAACCAAATCACTGCTGTTTCTTTGATTGATGACTTACCTCAAGAACGCATCCGCACAATGGGTGCTGCGACAGATAGTTACTTAACAGGAGAATTTAAAGTCGCTGGAAAACCTGCTTATTTACTAATTTATACAAAAAGTCATCCGATTCTGAAAATAGAAACGCGGAAGAAAGTTTATTATTATACTGCGCGTGATGGTCAAGAAACGACTAAGATTTATCAGGAAATCAAAGCCAAACTTCCATAACAAAAAAACAGGGCCTACTCATGATGGTAGGCCCTGTTTTTTGTTATTCGCTGACAACCTTGAATTTTGTATCTGCCAACGTGGTATTCAGTTCATCTTGGCTTACTTCACGATCTGCTGTCACAACGGCTGTTTGATCTGCCAAGTGAACCGCAACATTCGTTACGCCGTCAATTCCACTAAATTTTTCAGTGACCGCTTGAACACAGCCATCACATTTCATCCCATCAATTTTTACTGTTTTTTCCATTTCACTTCATCCTTTTCAATTTTATTTTTGACTTCCACTAGTTCTTTTCACCGTCGAAGGTTTAAATCCTTTCAATCGTAAGGCGTTTAGTAAGACAGAGACTGAACTAAAACTCATAGCTGCTGCTGCAATCATCGGACTTAACAAAGGTCCACCAAATAAGTGTAACACACCCATAGCCACTGGAATACCTAATGTATTATAGGCAAATGCCCAGAAAAGATTTTCTTTGATGTTTTTGATGGTCGCTTTACTTAATTCAACTGCTGTAGGCACATCCATTAAATCACTACGCATTAGCACAATGTCGGCCGATTCCATTGCAACATCTGTGCCTGAACCAATAGCAATCCCCACATCTGCTTGGGCAAGTGCTGGTGCATCATTAATCCCGTCACCCACCATCGCAACTTTTTTGCCTTCTGCTTGTAGTTTTTTCACTTCTAACGCTTTATCTTCTGGTAAAACTTCACTTAAGACACGATCGATACCTACTTGTTTCGCAATCGCCTCTGCAGTACGCTTGTTGTCTCCCGTAATCATTACGGCTTCGATCCCCATTTTATGCAAACGTGCAATGGCTGTTTGACTGCTATCCTTCACAGTATCTGCTACCGCAATGATACCCGCAAACGAACCATCTTTTGCCACAAACATTGGGGTTTTCCCTTCTTCTGCCAAACGATCCGCTTGTTGAACAAACGTTGATAGCTCGATTGCTTCTTCTTTCATTAATTTTATATTGCCCAAAAGTAGGACTCGTTCGTTGACTGTCACACGGATGCCGTGACCTGGAATCGCTGAAAAATCGCTTCCTTCTGCTAATGGCAATTGACGTTCTTTAGCCGCTTCCACAATTGCTTCACCTAGAGGATGTTCTGATCCTTGTTCTGCAGAAGCTGCTAATGTTAGTAACTCAGCTTCTGAAAGTGCTGAATCAGCAACTAAAATATCTGTAACCACCGGTTTGCCTTCTGTAATAGTCCCTGTTTTATCAAACACGATTGTTTGAATTTTGTGAGTGGTTTCTAAAGCATCCCCACTTTTAATTAAAACGCCATTTTCAGCGCCCTTACCTGTCCCCACCATAATCGCAGTCGGCGTTGCCAAGCCGAGCGCACAAGGACAAGCAATCACTAACACAGAAATAGTAATTGTCAAAGCGAAAATCCATGACTCTTGTCCTAAAAAGAACCAAGCCAAGCCAGAAAGAACAGCCAAACCAATGACGATTGGGACAAAAACACCCGAAATTTTATCAGCTAATTGTGCAATCGGCGCTTTTGAGCCTTGCGCATCTTCCACTAATTGAATGATTTGGGCAAGGGCCGTCTCTTTTCCCACTTTTGTCGCCTTGAATTGAAAGCTGCCATTTTTATTGATGCTAGCACCAATTACTGCATCACCGACTTTCTTTTCAACAGGCAAACTTTCGCCCGTTAACATGGCTTCATCCACAGAACTACTGCCTGAAACAATCACTCCATCAACAGGGATTTTATCTCCTGGGCGAACAATCACAATGTCATCCAACTGAACAGCATCAACTGGCACTTCAATTTCTGCGCCATCACGTAAAATATGAGCAGTTTTCGGCGCTAAACCCATTAATTTTTTTATCGCATCTGAGGTTTTCCCTTTTGAAACAGCTTCGAAATATTTTCCTAATGTAATTAAGGTTAAAATAACACCCGCTGATTCATAATAAAGAGCCATTGTAAAACTTGTGTCTCCTAAAAATATCATGACTGTGCCATATAAACTATACACAAAAGCAGCGCTGGTTCCTAAAGCCACCAAAGAAAACATATTCGGATGCCCTTTAAACAATGCTTTAAAACCAACTGTGAAAAATTCTCTGCCGACATATAGAACGGGTAAAGTCAAAATCAATTGAACCATTGCAAAGGTCATCGCATGTGTCATTGGATTCAAAAAATCCGGCAATGGTAAGCCTACCATATGTCCCATCGCAATATAAAGAAGGGGCACTGTAAACACCGCTGAGATCCAAAAACGTTGCCACATCTCAGCAATATGTTTTTGTTTCTTTTCACGATCTTGGTCCGCTGTTGCACCTGCAGCGACTTCTTCTGTCGCTTGATAACCTGCATCCGTAACTGCTTTGATAATTTCAGCACTCGTTACTTGATGGTCGTCATAACTAACCACCAGTTTTTCCGTGGCTAAATTAACAATCGCTTGTTGAACACCAGATAATTGGTTCACAGCTTTTTCAATCGTTTGGGCACAGGAAGCACAACTCATTCCTTCAATCGCAAACGTTCGTTGCTGGGCTGGGCTAATCGCCTTGTAGCCAGCATCTGACACAGCTTCCTTAATTTCTTCTTCTGTGACTTCCGTCTGATCATACGTGACACTTAATTTTTCCGTAGCTAAATTGACACTTGCCTTTGCCATCCCAGGTAACTTCGCCGTAGCCTTTTCAATCGTTTGGGCACAGGAAGCACAGCTCATCCCTTCAATATCAAACGTTTTACTTTCCATTTTTTTCACTCCTTTTTAAATTAAATGACATTGGCATTGACCAGGAATACAGTTGCAAGGGACGGATTCAACCGCCGTCTTGCGCTTCTCTTTTAATAGTTCCTCTAATCGATCCAAATCGTCATAACTCAACTGACTCTCTGTTAAAATTGTTTCCACCACGGAACCAACTTTACGGCTGCACACTTTGGCTAAAAGTTCATCTGCCACCGTTTCAACGCTCTGACGTTCTTCTACTAGCGGATAATAAATATATTTATTGCCTGCCTTCTCCGTTCCAACTAACCCTTTATCTGTTAAACGACTTAGTAACGTCTTGACGGTCGTTGATTTCCATTCTTTCTTCTCATTTAAAAGTGTATGCACTTCACGACTCGTGGTCTTGCCTTGGGTCCAAATAACCCGCATGACTTCCCACTCTGCATCTGTAATTGTCGCTAATTTATCTTTTGCCATACTCGTTAAATTCCTCCTTCATCAATAAAAAAGAGTTCAAGGTTATCGACTACAAATGTAGTCGTTTATCTTGAACTCATCATATAGCTATTTTATTTTTTTGTCAACAACTTCTGCTCATCTTTTTTATTGCAACGCAGATTCTTGTTTTTTAACAAAGTATTTCAATAAGAACGGTGCAACTAAGGTCGTTAAGATAATTACCACAATCATGCTCGTATAATACGCTTCTGAAAGTAATTTAGATTGGTAGCCAATTTGCGCAATGATTAATGCCATTTCCCCACGCGAAACCATCCCAGCACCGACCATTAAAGAACTTGTATTGGAGAAACCAACCATTTTCGCTCCCCAGGCGCCGCCCAGTAATTTCGTTAAAATCGCCATAATCGTCATTACCAAAATAAAAGGTAAATCCTTTCCTAACGTGTTAAATGTCACTGATAAGCCAATGCTGGCAAAGAAGACGGGAATAAACACGGCATAGCCAATAGCTTCAATATTGAAATCAATTTCTGTTTTTGCATCCGTTTGTCCCACAGCAATCCCTGCAAAAAAAGCACCTACGACAGAACTTAAACCAACTAAATCAGCCAAATAAGCCATGCCCAAACAGATAATCAATGACATGATAATAACAGACGACCCAATGTTCATTTTTTGACTTAAACGTAGTAAATAGGGAGCAATAAAGCGGACCAAAAAGAAAATCCCAATAAAGAATAAGCCTTGTTCAATTAACTTAACAATAAAGCTGACTTCTGTATTGCCGCCTGTACTTGCACCAATCATGCCGACAGCGACACTTAAAATAATCACGACCACGATATCGTCAACGACGGAAGCCCCAAGAATCGTTGCACCTTCTTTACTACTTAAAACATTCAACTCTCTTAATACTTCTACTGAAATGCTGACCGACGTTGCTGCTAAAACTAACCCAAGGAAAAAAGCTTCTTTCCAAGAAAAAGCAAACAGCTGACCAATCAACATAGTAAAACCAACCGGTAAAACGATGCCCAAAATAGCGACCATGACACTAGGTTTCGCATATTTTTTCAATAATTCCAATTCACATTCCATTCCAGCAATAAACATCAGCATAATGACACCAATTTCTGAAAAGTCATGCACAAACACATCTTGATGCACAATATTTAACATCGCTGGACCTAACACAATCCCTACTAGCAATTGCCCAATTACCGCAGGAATTCCTACTCTTTTACAAGCAACACCTGCTAAAGTCGTTGTAATTAAAATCAAACATAAAATACCTAAAAATTCCATACTATTTCCCTCTTTCTCTATTAACCAATCATCACTGATTCTTTTGGATATTGAACTTTCGACTGACTTTCCAAGCCTTTCTTAATTAATGACAATAACACCGTGTACACACCCACACGACCGACGAACATTAGAAAAATAATCACCAGTTTACCAAAAACAGTTAAATCTGGTGTTAACCCCATTGTTAAACCGACCGTTCCAAATGCAGAAATCACTTCAAAAACAATATACTCAATCCCGTTTTTTAAAGGTAATGTTTCTGTAAACGAGAGAATAACCGAAGCAGTTACACATAAAAAAGTTGCCAAGAAGAACAAAGTAAATGCTTGGAGCACTACTCGCTCAGGAATTGTGCGTTCATGGAATTCCACTCGCTGTTTCCCTTTAAAAATTGCACGAAATTGTAAAAATAACACACCAAACGTAGTGGTTTTCAAGCCGCCAGCGGTTGATCCTGAAGTGCCACCAATAAACATCCACAAAATCGTGACAATCAGGCCTGGATTACTCATTTTCAAATAATCAACCGAATAAAAGCCAGCCGTTCTTGGTGTAACCGACAAGAACCAACTGTTGACAAGACGCTGCCAAAAAGACATGTCAGCTGGAAAATGGCGATATTCTGAAATGTAAAAAATAACGGTCCCTAAGACTAAAAAGGTGGCGGTCACCGTTAAAGCAAGGCGTGTATGAATACTAACACGGTGCTTAATTTTATTTTTATAGCCTTTAATCATTGCAAAAATATCGCGCCACACAATAAATCCTAAACCACCAGCTATAATTAAAAAGCTAATGACTAGTAAAAGATAAGGCGAATTTTGATAAGGAACCATACTATCCCCTAGCAAATCAAAGCCAGCATTACAAAATGCCGAAACGGCATGGAAGAGACTAAAAAACAACCCTTTTTTCCACCCAAATGTTGGCACAAATTGAAAGGACAACAAGAAGGCTCCAAGTAATTGAATAATGGCCGCAAACTTCATAATATATTTCATTAAACGAAAAACTCCGGAAACTTCACTAACATTTAAAGCTTCTTGATACAACATCCGTACACTTAATGACGCTTTTTTCCGCAGCAAACTAAAGAAAATCGTGGCAACGGTTAAAAAGCCTAAGCCGCCTAATTCAATCAAAATCATAATAATAACTTGCCCGATAGGACTCCAATGTTCCGCCGTATTCAAAGGCGAAAGCCCTGTAACACAGACGGCGGAAGTTGCCACGAAAAAAGCATCAATCCATTGCGTTTTTTGTCCAGCTTGTGCAGAAAAAGGCATCATTAATAAGATCGTGCCTACAACAATTAATAGAAAAAAGCCTAAGACAATTGTTTGAACAGGTGAAATATACAACCTTCTTTTGATCTGATGTTTCATTTTTTTCTCCTCTACCATTTCTTTGTCAATCAAAAACAACACAAACGGCTAGACAACTGTTGCTTTGTTCCTCTCGCCCTATGAGAAACTCAAAACCTTGAAAGCAACTTGCCCAACCGAATAATTATTTTTTAATTTTTGTTTTCACGTTGATAAATCGAATAAACCAACTCATTTTTTTGATAAACCTGTTTTAAACGAACTGGGATTGATTGAGCCATTGTCTCGTATAGAGCAATGCCCTCACCCAGAAACAGTGGTATTGTCGTCAAAATGAAGGTATCAATTAAATCAGCTGCCAAAAGCGGTTGAACCACTTTCGGGCCTCCAACAATCCAAATTCCCGCGCCGTCTTCTTCTTTGAGACGACGAATTAATGTGACGGGATCTTCCTTGGTAAAAGTTCTTGAAGCAGTTGATGGTTCTGGATGAGAGGTAATGATATAAGAATGCTTGTCTTCATAAAAATACACATCTGGGGACAATTCTTGTGTCACTTGATCATAAGTAGTCCGCCCCATTACCACAGTGTCTATTTTTTCATACATTTCATCGTAACTACGATCTTCTTCATCGCCACGAATATTCTCTTCTAACCAAGCAACACCGCCCGCTTTGTCCGCAATGAAACCATCAATACTCGCTGCAATAAATAAAATTACTTCCCGTGCCACATCAACGCCTCCTTTTCTCTTCTTATCTATTTTAGCTTGTTTTCTCAAAAAACTCTAGGGGTGCGCATTGTTATTTTTAAAAGAAAAAAGAGAAAAACTAGGATAATTGGGCTACTTTTTGTAAAATAGGAAATAAGAAACTTTTTATTGAGTTATTTTACATTTTTTTCAAGAAAAATAAGAATTGGTTTATTTGATTTACACAAAAAAATAACATATTCAGTTTTTATATAAAGGAGGATTACTTTGTTTGATTTAGAGAAGGTTCAGACCTTGAATGAATTAGAAATGCTCGTTTACCATTATGTATTGGAACACCTGCACCAAATCCCTCAACAGACCATTCGCCAACTGGCTACTTCCTGTCATGTCTCCACCTCAACGATTCTACGATTTTGTAACAAAATGGGCTATGCTGGTTTTTCCGAATTAAAATATGCAGTGAAAGAAGAAGCCAAACAAACACAAACGTTTGAAAATTTTTATGATGCCACGGTTCACGTCGATGCTTTTTTAAAAAAATTAAACCAAGAAACCTATTACGAAATGCTTCGTCCAGCAATCCAAATGATTGTTCAAGCACGTCACGTTGCCTTTACTGGCATTGGTACTAGCGGAATTTTAGGTAGTTATGGCAGTCGTTATTTTGCCAACTTAAATATCAATTCTTACAGTATTGCTGATCCCTTTACGCCTATCCCCAAGCGCGGATTTGAAAATACATTAGCCTTGATTCTGTCTGTATCTGGGGAAACCAATGAAATGATTAAACAAATGACCGATTTTAAAACAGCTGGCGCCAAAGTGCTAAGCATTACCAACAATCAACATTCAACTATTGCCCGCTTGGCTGACTACAACATCTCCTATTATATGCCCGACGAACGTTCTCCATTTGCAGATAAGTCAGTCAATACAACCACTCAAATCCCTGTCATTGCTTTAATTGAACTCCTAGCTCATCAAGCAAGTCAACTTTTAAAGGAACTAGATGAAACACCTTCCTAGTTGTTTTTCACAAAAGCTCATGCTGTCTAAAACAGCATGAGCTTTTTTGTTTTTTTTCTTGGTACATGTTTCTCATTCAAGCAAAAGTCTATTTTTTCTTCAAATAAGCTTATATAGTAAATATGTAAACGGATACATTTGCATTTATATTATTCTTCAAAGGAGAGATTTTTATGAACGAATGGATTAACGAGAAATTATTACCTCCAGTACTAAAATTCGTCAATACCAAAGCAATTACTGCCTTACGGAACGGGATGCTTTACACGATGCCTTTTACCATTGTTGGTTCCGTGTTTCTTCTATTAGCGAATTTCCCAGTTACAGCTATTTCTGAATGGGTTAACGCAAGCGGTCTGGCTGTTTATTTCAATCAAGCATATGGTGCATCTTTTGCGATTATGTCGTTATTTGCGGTCATCGGTATTGCCTACTCATATGTAAAAAGCGAGGGATTTGAAGGCCTCCCAGCGGGCATGATTGCCATGGTGGTTTTCATTTTGTTTATGTCATCTGAAGTCAAAGATGCGGTTTCTGGCGCAGTAGTTGGCAATGTCATCAACAAAGATTGGACAGCTGGCAAAGGGATGATTACAGCTATTATTGTTGGTTTGTTAGTCGGCGTTGTATATAGTTGGTTTTTACGTCATGATATTCGTATCAAATTACCAGAAGCTGTACCAGAAAATGTGGCCAATTCCTTTACTGCGTTAATTCCTGCCAGCGTCATTGTAACTGGTGCAATGCTAATTTTCATTCTTCTAGATAAAGTCTTCAATACGACATTCTTTGACTTTATTTACGAAGTGCTACAATCACCACTTCAAGGAGTCACAGATTCACTAGGTGGCGCATTACTATTAGGTTTTGTCATTCCCCTCTTTTGGTTTTTCGGTGTTCACGGGTCAACAATCGTTGGCGGTATCATGGGCCCTATTTTACAAGCAAACTCTTTAGAAAATACCGAAATTTTGAAATCAGGAAAAGACTTAACACTGGCTAATGGTGGCCATATTGTTACACAACAATTTTTAGATCAATTTTTAACGGTCACTGGTGCGGGCATGACAATCGGGTTAGTCGTGTTCATGGTTTTCTTTGCCAAATCAGCTCAGTTTAAGCAATTAGGTCGGCTTTCAATTGGGCCAGCTGTTTTCAATATTAACGAGCCAATTGTCTTTGCTACACCTATCGTGATGAACCCAATCATGGCTGTGCCGTTCATTATCACACCGATTGTTTCTTCTGTTGTGACATATTTTGCCTTGTACACAGGACTGGTTCCTCTCTTTACTGCGGTACAAGTTCCCTGGACTACTCCTCCAATCATTTCTGGACTTTTAGTTGGTGGTTGGCAAGCAGCGTTGCTTCAAGTAGTGGTACTGACGATGAGTTTCTTTATCTATTTACCGTTTGCTAAAAAAATGGATGCACTTAACTACGCAGAAGAAACCAATCAACCGATTACTGAAGAAACCCTTGAAAAAGTCGAAGCACAAAACGTATAAAAATTTGAACAAAGGACTGAAACGATATGTCAATTTTGAAAAATGATTTTCTTTGGGGCGGCGCTGTCGCTGCTCATCAATTAGAAGGAGGCTGGGACCAAGGCGGTAAAGGGGTGAGCGTGGCGGATGTAATGACTGCCGGTGCACATGGCGTCCCTCGTAAAATTACCGCAGGCGTTTTACCAGATGAACACTATCCTAACCATGAAGCGATTGATTTTTACCATCGCTATCAAGAAGATATTCAACTATTCAAAGAACTTGGTTTAAATTGTTTCCGAACCTCTATTGCTTGGACACGAATTTTTCCTAACGGAGATGAAGAAACGCCCAATGAAGAAGGCCTTCGTTTTTATGATGCACTTTTTGACGAGTGTTTGAAAAATGGCATTGAGCCAGTCGTGACACTGTCTCACTTTGAAATGCCTTATCATTTAGTCACAAAATATGGCGGCTTTCGCAATCGCCAGGTCATTGATTTTTTTGTCAAATTTGCTGAAGTCTGTTTCACTCGTTACCAGAAAAAAGTCAAATATTGGATGACCTTTAACGAAATTAACAACCAAGCCAATTATGAAGAAGATTTTGCACCTTTTACTAACTCTGGTATTGCTTACCAGGAAGGAGAAGACCGCGAAGCAATTATGTATCAGGCTGCTCATTATGAACTAGTCGCTAGCGCACGTGCAGTGAAAATTGGCCACGCTATCAATCCCGACTTCCAAATTGGCTGTATGATTGCGATGGTGCCTATTTATCCTTATTCTTGTAATCCTGAGGATATGATGATGAGTGTTAGCGCAATGCAAAAACGTTATTGGTTTACCGATGTTCATGTCCGCGGTCATTATCCAAGTGCAATTCAATGCTATTTGAAACGAAAAAACATTTCATTAGATGTCACAGAAGAAGATTTAACTGATTTAGCTAATGGCTGTGTTGATTATATTGGCTTTAGCTATTACATGTCGTTTGCTGTAAAAGGTGCAGAAAAGGCCCCTACTTTTGACTACAATGAAGCAAAAGACTTGGTGCGAAATCCTTATGTAGCAACATCTGATTGGGGCTGGCAAATCGATCCTATGGGCTTACGCTATGCAATGAATTGGTTCAATGATCGGTATGAATTACCACTTTTTATTGTCGAAAATGGCTTTGGTGCTATTGATGAGTTAGAACCAGACGGAACGATTAACGACACTTACCGAATCGCTTATTTACGTGAACATATTGAGATGATGAAAGAAGCCGTTGCGTATGACGGCATTGATTTGATGGGCTACACACCTTGGGGATTCATCGATTTAGTGAGCGCTAGTACAGGCGAAATGAAGAAACGGTATGGCTTCATTTATGTAGATAAAGACAACGATGGTCACGGAACGTTGGAGCGGCGAAAGAAAAAATCGTTTGCTTGGTATCAACAAGTGATTGCTACGAATGGAGAAGAATTATAAACAAAAGGCCTTCGTCTAAAGACGAGGGCCTTTTGTTTATGCTTGTAATCCCTTTTCTAAATCAGCCAATAAATCTTCGACTGCTTCAATTCCTACAGATAAACGAATGAGTCCATCTTTAATTCCCACGGCTTCACGATTTTCTTTGGGGATAGATGCGTGAGTCATAATGGCAGGTACTTCAATTAAACTTTCTACGCCACCTAAACTTTCCGCTAAAGTAAAAATTTCCAACGCTTCTACGAAAGGAACGACTTGCTCATCCTTGGCTAATTCAAAAGAAATCATGCCACTAAATCCCGACATCTGTTTTTGCGCAATTTCGTGACCAGGATGACTCGCTAGTCCTGGATAATACACCGTTGCTACCGCTGGATGCGCTTCTAAAAATTCTGCGATTTTTTGAGCATTTTGGGCATGCGCTGCCATCCGGACGCCTAATGTTTTTAAACTACGTTGGACCAGCCAACTATCATGTGGTCCTAAAACAGCACCAATCGCATTTTGTAAAAAGGCAATCTTTTCTGCGCTTTCTGGATGATTCGTTACGACTAAACCAGAGACTACATCACTATGGCCCCCTAAATATTTTGTCCCGCTGTGAACCACAATATCAGCACCTAACGCTAACGGCCGTTGAAAATAAGGTGTCGCAAATGTATTATCGACAATAGTTAACAACTGATGTTTTTTAGCAAGCTTAGCTGCCGCTTCAATATCTGTAATTTTTAACAGTGGATTACTTGGTGTTTCCAAAAACAAGGCTTTTGTATTTGGCTGAATTGCGGCTTCAATTGTTGATAAGTCGCTGGCGTTTACAATCGTGTAGCTTAACCCATTTGCTACAAATACTTTATCCAATAAACGGAAACTCCCCCCATAGACATCGTCACCTAATAAAATATGATCTTCGGGTCCAAACATAGAAATGATTGCATGGATACCAGCTAAGCCTGAGCTAAACGCAAAGCCATGGCTCCCACCTTCTAACTCAGCGATTAAGGTTTCTAACGCGTGACGTGTGGGATTACCTGAACGAGAATATTCATATTCTTTTGGCTGGCCCACGCCATTTTGTTCAAAGGTTGACGTTTGATAAATAGGAACACTCACTGCACCTGTTGTTGTGTCTTTACTAATGCCGCCATGAATTAATTTGGTATTGAATTTCATAAAAGGTTTCCTCCTAAGAATAAATATTTTTTGATAAATAACGATCACTACCGTCAGGAAAAATAGTTACAATTGTGCTGCCTGCTGGTAAGCGGCGCGCCTCTCTTAATGCCGCCGCAAATGCTGCGCCGCTGGAGCTTCCCACCAGCAAAGCGCTTTTCTTGGCTAATTGTTTGACCCAGAAAAAACCATCCTCGTCTGAAATGGTATAAAAGCCGTCCACAGGAATCTGTTTAAGAAAAGGCGGCACGAACTCCACGCCAATGCCTTCGATTTCATGTCCGTGTGCAGGTCCGCCATTTAAAATTGAACCTTCTGGCTCCACGCCCCATAATTGCGTCTTACTATTTTGTTCTTTGAGATATCTGCCAACACCTGCAAACGTTCCACCACTGCCTAAACCTGCGACAAAGCTAGTAATCTTTCCGCCTAAGTCTTGAACAATTTCAGGTCCTAATCCTTCGTAGTAAGCAGCAGGGTTATCCGGATTTTCAAATTGTAACGGCACGTAACTATTAGGAATTTCCTTGGCTAAGTCTTGGGCACTAGTTATCGCTCCGACAATCCCTTGCTCTGTTGGCGAAGGGACAATTTTAGCACCTAACGCTTGCATCAGCTGTTGTTTTTCCTGACTAAATTTTTCTGGCACAACAAAGATTGTCTTGAGGCCCAGTTGACTGGCAGCTAATCCAAGTCCAATCCCTGTATTCCCCGCTGTCGGTTCAATAATTGTTGTGGCTTGATTTATCTTTCCCGTTTTCATTGCTTCTTTGAGAAGATGCACACCAAGCCGATCTTTGACGCTGCCACCTGGATTCAAATATTCTAGTTTCGCATAAATTTTAGTGCCTTCTGGCATAGGATATTGTTCACTTGTAAATTCAAATAATGGTGTTGCTCCGATTGTGTCTAAAATTGACTGAACAATCATAGCGAATTCCTCCTTCTAATACATGTACATAAAACAAAAAGGTGCTGATCGCATCAGCACCTTTTTTGTTTATTTCTGGTTGTCTAGATTCAGAGAGGAATCGTGTTAGGCAATTTTTCAGAAATAACGGAGGTTTTCCCCATCACAAAAGAGTATGCTGCACTATTTTGCACCATACAACAACAGCTTTCCGTTTCTAAAAAAGGGCTAGCTTGTTTTTTCGTCATGGTTGATTTCCTCCTTCGTCATGTGTTGACCAAACTATACCATTTCCCATTTTCTAGTGTCAACGATTCTAACGATTGCTATTTCCTATCACACCAATGGTTTTCTTATAGGCAAAAGAATTAATAGACCAAAAAAAAACAGAAGGCTAGCCTTCTGTTTTTCTGCTACTTATTTAGCACGTTTTAAATACGTACCTTCCGCAGTATTGATTTCTAATAATTCGTCTGCTTCAACAAAATCTGGAACGTTAACAACTAATCCTGTTTCCATTGTAGCAGGTTTACCAGAACCAGTTACTGTTGCGCCTTTGATTGAAGGTTGTGTTTCAGCAACACGTAAGATTACCGTTGTTGGTAAAGTTAAACCAATGACTTCTTCACCATAAAATTGAATTTTTACTTCCATATTTTCTAATAAATATTTTAATTCTTCTTCAATTAAAGCAGTTGGTACTTCATATTGTTCATATGTTTCTAAATCCATGAAAATAGCCATATCATCTTGGCTGTATAAATATTGAACCGGTTTTGTATCGATGTGCGCTTTTTTCACTTTTTCATCTGGGCGCATTGTTGTATCTGTTGTTGAACCCGTACGAACATCTTTTAATTTCATACGCATAACCGTGTTACCTTTACCTGGTTTGTGGTGGCTAGCTTCCATTACTTTAATTAATTTGCCGTCTTGCTCAAAAGTCATACCGGCTTTTAAATCGCTTGCTGCAATCATTGTAATTTCTCCTTTTCTCTGGTTAATTCTTCATTATTGTAGCAAATAACCTAGGATTAATCTAGGAAATCACGTATCTTTTTTAGAAGTTTATCACTCCCCAGACATTGAATTGGGAAATAAAACGAGTTTAACTTGCCTTTTTTCTTGAATTGCGTTAGAATTACCAAGCTTTCATCAATTATTTTCACTTTTTACATAGAAAAAATCAATCATTAAAGGGGGTGATGATATGATACGTCAAACGCTATCTTTATCAAAAACACATGAGGTTGTCTGTCACTAAACATACGTTGGTGAGACAAATTGCCTTTCAGCGTATGTACTCGGTCTATTTGAAAGGAATTTAAAATCATGAACCCAACTATTCAACCTTACCAATTTAACATAATTAAAGAACAAGTCGCTGTGTTACTAAACACCTATACGTCTGTTAACGATGCTACGACTGTCAAAACTGTCCAGGCCCTATGTGCCGAAAAAATCAATGGGTTATTTCCAGAAGAACACCCTGCTGTTACGATTTTGTTGGACAAAGTGATGGATCGTCGTTTAACACGCGCGCGTGCTGAAAAATATTTAGACGAATTAAAAGAAACCGTGTTGCCCTTTAAAGAACCTTCAACACCACAAGTCACGAAAGTCTTTCGCAAAGTGAAAAAGTTAAAGATTCCTGAGTGGGAAAACATGGATTTACGGAACAATACCTATGTCGGTTGGAACGATGCTGGGACTCAGAAAAAATTTATCTTAGCTTATCGAGAAAATAAATTAATCGGCGTCCACGGCACCCTTTCACCCACCATTGTTAAAGGTGTTTGCTCCATCTGTCAAACAATCACGAATGTGTCTATGTTCCTAGCTACCACCAAATCAGGCGGCGACGGAACCTATACGAAAAAAGGCAATTACATTTGCCATGATAGCGACACCTGTAACCAACAATTAACACAACCTGAATATTTGGAAGCCTTTATGGAAAATGTTAAGGCTGTGAAATAACAAAAAAGAGCGTGGGACAAAAATCACTTTGGATTTTTGCTCCACGCTCAAAAACTGATAAACGGCGGGAACAGAACCAACTCCTTCGGAAATAAGCCGAAATTCTCCAAAAATTAAAGAGCAATTTTCGGAAATTTCTTCTTATTTCTCGGAGCTAAACGGTTCTGTCCCGACCTCTTTTTTGTTACATCTCTTTCAATTTCCCACGAAATTCTTCAATACTTTCATAACCTTTTGCTGCCATGATTTCTTGTAATTCTTTGGCTAGACGCGCAAAAACTTGTGGACCTTCTTGATGCAATTGTGTGCCAACTTGTACTAATGTCGCACCACATAAAAGATGCTCAAAAACATCTTTTCCACATGTAATACCGCCCGTTCCAATAATTTTGATTTCTGGTTTCAAACGTTGCGCAAACGCACGAACATTGGCTAACGCTGTTGGTTTGACATATTCGCCGCCCAGTCCACCGAAACCTCCTTTTGGTTTAATGACCACTTCTTCCTTGTCACTGTCAATATATAAACCATTACCGATGCTATTAATACTATTCACGTAAACTAAAGGGAATTTATTTAAAATTTCAGCCATTGCGTCAAAATGTGCAATATCAAAAAATGGGGGTAATTTTACACCTAATGGTTTAGTAAAAAATTGGAAAACTTCTGTTAAAAGCTTTTCTGTTAATTCAAAATCATAAGCAATTTGCGGTTTACTAGGCAAATTGGGACAAGACAAATTAAATTCTGTCACTCCTGTGTATTCACTTTCTTGCACTTTTTTTAAAATAGCGATATTTTCCTCATAATTCATACCAGATACAGATAAAAAGCGTAACTCCTCAGGAAATTCCTTTTGACGTGCAATCTGATAATCTAAATAATAATCAATCCCTAAATTAGGCAAGCCCATTGAGTTAATACTTCCTAATGGTGTATCAAAATACCGTGGTTCCTCATTGCCCTGACGAGGATTAGGTGTTGCCGTCTTAGCGACAAAAGCACCTGCTTGAGAAGCCGCTAACTCGTCCATTTCCTTAATTGTCATACAATGAATACCTGATGCGTTCATTAACACATTCGCCAATTTATGTCCCGAAAACTCTACTGAAATATCCAAAAGAAAAACCCTCCTGTAAATTGTTTTACTCATAAGCTTACCACCTTCACATAAGCTTTTTATGATTATAGCATGTTTTTTTGCGTTAGTGTTATTTATATAAATTTAAAAAGGAATAAGCCATTGTGACTTATTCCTTTTCTTAGGGAAACTAACGTATCCAAAATTGATTGATTCTTATCGTCCCACAATAAACGTCAATTCACATTCGCAGACCTTTTTATCTTCCACGTAAGCAGTCGCTTTGCCGATGCCGACAAAGTCACGTAATTTGACGATTTCAAAATGTAATTTCAAGACATCACCAGGGACCACTTTTTGACGGAATTTGGCTTTGTTAATACCGCCAATATAGGCCGTTTCACCTTCAAATTGATCCATTTTTAAGATTAAAATCGAACCTACTTGTGCCAATGCTTCAATAATCAAAACGCCTGGCATTGTTGGATTTCCAGGGAAATGTCCTTGGAAAAATTCTTCGTTAATTGTCACATTTTTTGTTGCAATAATCTTTTCATTTGGAATAATTTCATCCACATAATCAATATAACAAATCGGATAGCGATTAGGAATCATTTCCATAATTTCTGTTGCAGTCATTACTTTTTTCATACTAGTTTTCCTCCCATTTCTTCAAGCAAATTACACCATTATGGCCACCAAAGCCAAACGAATTACTAATTGTATAGTCCGCTGTAATGTCACGTGCACCTTCTGTGACATAATCTAAATCACAATCTGGATCAGCAACTTGGTAGCCTACTGTCGGATGAGCTTTTCCTTCTTGCAATGTTTGTACACAAGCAATCGCTTCGATACCGCCAGCCGCGCCCAATAAATGTCCAGTCATACTCTTTGTACTTGAAATTGGAATTTGCGATGCTCGCTCACCAAAGACACGCTTGATGGCCGTTGTTTCCGCAGCGTCATTCGCTGGGGTTGACGTACCATGAGCATTGATATACCCAATTTGTTCCGGCGTAATCCCTGCTTCTGCAATCGCCATTTCCATCGCAGCCGCCGCGCCACTACCGTCTTTTAAAGGAGCGGTCATGTGGCTAGCATCACAGTTGCTGCCATAGCCAACAATTTCGCCGTAGATAGTTGCGCCACGTTTCTGTGCATGCTCGAGTTCTTCTAAAACCAGCATTCCTGCGCCTTCACCCATCACAAAACCTTTTCGTTCTTTATCAAAAGGAATCGAAGCCCGAGTCGCATCTTCTGTTGTATTTAAAGCATTCAATGCTGCAAAGCCTGCAATCCCAATTTCACATACTGTGGCTTCTGTCCCCCCAGTTACCATCATGTCCGCTAAACCATATTTAATCGTGCGAAAAGCTTCACCAATCGCATTCGTCGCAGAAGCACAAGCAGTCACGATAGTTTGAGAAGGTCCTTTTGCACCTAAACGAATCGAAATATTTCCCGCTGCCATATTAGCAATTACCATGGGCACGAAAAATGGTGTTACGCGTTTTGCGCCTTTTTTATCCATTACCCGTACTTGGTCTTGTAAGGTAGTCATCCCACCAATCCCACTACCGACAATTACACCTAAACGAGTCGGGTCAATCGTTGCTTCTGTTAAACCACTCATTTCCCACGCTTCTAAAGCAGCGACCAAGCCATATTGAGAAAATAAGTCCATTCTTTTTTGCTCTTTGCGTTCTAAAACAGCACTTGGGTCAAACTCTTTCACTTCACCAGCCAAAGCTACCCCAGTATCTTCAGAATCAAATTTAGTAATTTTACCAATTCCTAGCTTGCCATCCACTAGATTATGCCAAAATTCTTTTACGGTATTGCCTAATGGTGTTACGGCACCCATGCCGGTTATGACCACTCTTTTCATACTGTACCTCCGAGTTTATTTTGATTATCAAACTATTATTTCATGCGGTTTCCAGCACTTTTTCTCAAAAAATAAGAAAAATAGTTTGACTTTCAAAGTATTTTGGTTAATAATTCAGACATCAGGAAAAATGTCTGTTTTTTTCAAGATTAGAAAATTGAGAAGATTTTGTTATCATTCTCACACAGATAATACCAGTTGAAATTTTATTCGTCAACTCAATAAATGTAACTTTTACATTTTGATGAAGAAAAGCCTATTCTATCAACAAAAATTTTTTATTAAAGGAGATTTTATATGTTTTTACAAAATAAGAATGTCGTCGTAATGGGTGTTGCCAACAAAAAAAGTATTGCTTGGGGCTGTGCAAAAGCATTAAAAGATCAAGGGGCCAATGTTATTTATACGTATCAAAACGAACGCATGAAAAAGCAAGTGGTTAAATTAGCAGATGAAAATGATTTGTTGGTGGAGTGCGATGTTGCTTCTGATGCGTCCATTCAAGCAGCCTTTGAAACAATTAAAAATGAAGTGGGCACGATCGATGGACTAGTCCATGCGATTGCTTTTGCCAAAAAAGAAGAATTGTCTGGAAACGTTAGTGACATCACTCGTGATGGTTTCCTATTAGCACAAGATATTAGTAGCTACTCTCTTTTAGCAGTCACTCATTATGCGAAACCTTTGTTAAATCCTGGTTCAGGAATTGTCACATTGACGTATTTAGGTTCCGAACGTGCGATTCCTAACTATAATATGATGGGGATTGCTAAAGCATCTTTAGAAACTGCCGTGAAATATCTAGCTTTTGAATTAGCTGCAGATAAAATTCGTGTCAACGGAATCTCCGCAGGAGCGATTAAAACATTGGCTGTGACTGGTGTAAAAGACTACGATCAATTGATTAGTATTTCTAATGAGCGGACACCAGATAAAACAGGTGTAACCATTGAAGAAGTCGGAAACACTTGTGCCTTTTTAGTCAGTGAACTAGCTAGTGGTGTGGTCGGTGACATCATTTATGTCGATAAAGGCGTTCACTTAACTTAATCATTTTTTGTCTTTATTTCTATTTATACATTAAAAAACAGAAATTGGACAATCTCTTTCACTCATTGATTGTCCAATTTCTGTTCTATTTTTTACTTTATTCTATAATAAAATTGACAGTTTCAATTCCAAAAACAGTTGTTAGGATTTGATTAACTTGTTCAAAAAGTTTTGATAAATCTTCCAGTTTATTTTTAGATTGGATTTTTTCAGAACCGTTATCGTAGCTTAAATGATTGTACGCTTCTTTAAAGGTTACTGCTGTGTCTTCTTTTCGATAAAGGATATATTCGTCATCTAGCATATCCATTTGTAGCTCCTGTTTAAATCCATTTCTGGCAACAACAGCAGAAACTAGATGAGCAACTGTCAAGCCATCTAACGGAATGTCCACTCCATTCATTGCTAATGTGTAGACGGTATCTTCCACTAAACCACAGGCGTTACAACCACCACTGGTTAAATCTACTGTACTTGTTATAATTGCCTCTTGCATCGTTTCTTCCCCCATATTGTTTTTTAAAGTTATTCTTTCATTTGTTATTTACGAACGTAATTCACATCATAATCGTCAACTTCAATATAGATATAGATTTTTTTATCAGGCATTTTACTACGAATATCTCGTTCAATCGCATTCACAACATCAGGTGCATCTTCTTCCATTGGTTCTACCACATCAATTTTTGCCGCTACTAAAATTTCAGTTGGGCCTAAATGAACGGTTTTTACATCAATTAGTTTTTCAACATCCGCCCGATCAAATGCGGTTTTAATTTTTGCTAAATCTGTAGCGGTCACACTTTCTCCTATAATCAAACTATAAAATTCTTTCGCTAAGAAAATGGCTGCACACATTAATAGTAAACCAATCAGTAAACCACTGATAGCATCAAATGCAGCAATCCCAGTTACCATTGTTAAAAGGGTTCCCACCAAAGCTAAACACAAACCAATAACCGCACAAAAGTCTTCCGTAAAAATAATTAAAATTTCACTGTGACGACTTTCTCGCAAAAATTTTAAGAGCGATAACTTCTCTGTATTCAATTCTTTGATTTCTTTCATCGCTACACGCAAAGAGCTACCTTCCACAAGCAAACCAAAAATTAAAATACCAATGACAATAGCCACATTTTCTACTTCATGAGAGGGATGCAGTAACTTCTGAATAGCCTCCATTACGCCTAACGCGCCCCCACCAAAAAAGAGCATCGTTGCAACAATTGTACTAAAAAAGTATTTTGCACGGCCTTCTCCAAATTGATGTAACGCACTTTGTCCACGAGAAGCGCGCTTATTCCCAAAAAGTAATAACACCTGATTACTACAGTCCACGACACTGTGGATACTTTCATTCATCATAGCGGTACTACCACTTAAAGCAAAACCAACAAATTTACTAATCGCTACTAAAATATTCGCAATCAGTGCG
The DNA here is from genome assembly GCF_050548355.1 of Enterococcus sp. AZ011. Taxonomy (NCBI): domain Bacteria; kingdom Bacillati; phylum Bacillota; class Bacilli; order Lactobacillales; family Enterococcaceae; genus Enterococcus; species Enterococcus sp. AZ011. The sequence continues at coordinate 226,552 of NZ_CP172959.1, read as the reverse complement.
GCAATAACTGCAAACATGCCACTCGATTTTTTTGTCTCCATAATTACCTCCTATATGTAACGTAAAACTAAGATAAACCACCCGTTTATTCATCCATCATTTTACCACTTCTGAGGTATTTGTAAAAAAGAGTTCTCTTAAAATTCAAAAAGAAATGTACTGACTGTTTTAGTTGGCCCTCATTTATCGGTGTCCATCCCACTCTTGATAAAATTCCTCCAGATAAAGTTCCATAAATTGATGACGCTTTTCCGCCAATAAGCGACCATAATTTGTATTGATTTGTTCCTTTAACTTTAAAAGTTTCTCATAAAAATGCATAATAGCAGTATCTTCCCCATTCCGGTATTCTTCTTGGGTTAACTGTTCACGAGGTTGTTTGTGAGGATCGTGAATTAAACGGCCTTTATTTCCCGAATAAGCCATCACCCGTGCAATTCCAATTGCGCCGATGGCATCTAGTCGATCCGCATCCTGGACCACTTTTCCTTCTAATGTAGTAACTGTTTTCCCAGTATTTCCTCCTTTAAAGGACATATTAGCAATAATGGAAAGGATGTGATTCGTTTGCTCTGTTGATACGTTATTTGCTTCCAACCATTGTTGCACCTTTAGTAAGCCAGCCTCTTCACTTTCGTTAAATTTTTCATCGCCAATATCATGTAACAATGCTGTTAATATACATAAAAATAAATTTGCTTGTTCTTTCTCTGCAATTGTTTTTGCTAATTGTGTCACTCGATAAATATGCCACCAGTCATGGCCACTTGCTTCGTTGGCTAATTCTTGTTGAACATAACGCGCTGCTGCTTGAATAATTGTTTGTTCTTCAAAACTAAGAGATTCATTTTCAAACATCCTAACACTCCTTTATTCTGGATTTAAAATTTCCACCTGGATAATCCCGCTAGCTTTCAGAAACATATTGGTGACAATCGGACCTACAAAAGAAAATCCTCTTTTTTTTAAGTCTTTTGCTACGTTATCTGACAAAAGCTGTGTGCGCGGGACTTGGTATGCTTCTTCATAAATAGATAAAACGGGGACGTTTTTTACAAATTGCCATAGATAATTGGCAAAACTGCCAAATTCTTCTTGTACTTTTAAAATTGCTTGCGCATTTTTAATGGTTGCTTCAATTTTGCGCCGATTGCGAATCATATCTGGATCAGCTACTATTCGATCGACTTCGTCAGGCAACAGCGCGGCAACTTTTTCCGGCTTCATTTGGCAAAAATTTTTCATGAATGCTACTTTTTTCCCTGCGGCTGCTTTCCAACTTAAACCAACTTGAAAAACACCCACCGTCAACAATAAAAACAGCAAATCATCCTCTCTTGTAGGTTTTCCCCATTGTTCTGTATACCATTGATAGTTGTTCATCGCCGCCTCCTTTTAAGACTGTTCAAATGTTAATAATGCTTGTTTCATTGCTAAACCACCACGGTAACCGGTTAATTGTCCCTTGCTGCCGATGACTCGATGGCAAGGAATGACCATTAATAAAGGATTTTTCCCAATCGCTGTGCCAACTGCTCGAACCGCACGTGGACGCCCAATTTTTTCTGAAATTTCTTGATAGGTCATTGTCTCACCATAAGGGATTTCTTGCAACGCCTGCCAAACTTCTTTTTGAAAGGGCGTTCCTTCTATGTCTATGGGGCAAGCAAACGTTGTCGAATGTTGGTTAAGATAACTTATTAATGCTTCTTTATAAGGCGCAGTTTTCTTTTCAGAAGCTTCTAATTGTGCTTGAGGGTACCAGTTTTTCAGCTCTTCTATCGATTGATTGGCTGAACCTACAAAAGCTAGTCCAGCGTCTGTCACACCAAGATAATAGTGATCGTTCTGCCATTCTTGTTGCGCATAATAAATTTTTTTTGCCATATTTCTACACTTCTTTCTCGTGTTTTTCTTATCTTCATTATAATTCTTTTGGCTTTCAAAATCTTGCGCTCCTATCACTTTTTACTTGTTTTTATTAGGGATTCTTTTACAATGAAGAAAACGGGAGGTGTGCTTACAATGAAAACAACGTATCGACTTACTCAGAAACGTTGGGAAGCCATTCAAAATAATAATACGCAATTTGATGGTGATTTTTTTTATGGTGTGACCACAACTAAAATTTTTTGTCGTCCTTCGTGCCCTTCCCGTGTGCCCAATAAGAACCACGTTCTGATCTTCAAAACGGCTCAGGAAGCTTTAACACTTGGTTTTCGTCCATGTAAAAGATGTCAACCAACCGGGCAAGTCGTTCCTAACGAGGAATGGGTTGCTCAAATTAAGCAATTTATTGATCGGCATTCAGCGGAACCTTTAAGTTTAGACTATTTAGCGCAAACCTGCCACGGTAGTCCCTTTCATTTGCAGCGAACCTTTAAGGAACAGACGAAACAAACCCCATTAGCTTATTTAACAAGTGTCCGAATTAGGCAAGCCCAAGAATTGCTTCTCCATTCACCCCTTACGATTCAACAAATCGCGAAAAAAGTTGGCTTCCAAACCGCAGCATATTTTGCCACCACTTTTAAAAAAGAAACAGGCGTAACCCCCTCTGTTTATCGCAGTAAAAATGAGCCGAAAAAATAACATTTCGGCTCATCGGATTATTTATTGGGGCGTGATTGTAGCCATGCTACAATCAATTGACTGATTTCTGTTTGCTGTTGCTCATTAGAAATTGTCGCTTTGTTGTCTCCTTTTTGGACACCGTAATTACCAAACCCTGCATGGTTACCACCTTTGATAGATACATACTGCGTATCTTTTGGCAAAAACTGTTTGGCTTTTTGGTAGCTAGTCCAATTTAAAACACCATCGTTTGTGGCTGTTATTGACAGAACCGGCAGATCTTGCTTGTTTAGTGCACCTTTTTCGTCAGGATAGCTGGCTAAATAAATCATGCCTTTGATTCGTTGCTCATTTTCCGCTACAAAACGACTAGCCATCACACCACCCAGAGAATGCCCAGCCAAAACGAAGTTTTGTTGTGGATGATCCTTTATAATTTGTTCTGCAGCATTTGGTGCAAGAACCGCTAAATTCAAAGGATAATGAACAACATAGACATCATAACCTTTCGTAGCAACTTCTTGCGCCCATTCACTATAACTAGCGGGCGCAACCAATGCACCTGGATAAAAAATCAGTGCTGTATCATTTTTTTGCCCGTTTGTATAATAATCATAGTTTTTTTCTTGCGTGGCACTTTGGCTTATTTTTAAGGCTGAATCGGTTGCTTGATACGTACTATTTTTAATAAAAATAGTCAGACCGATGACTAATACCGCTAAAAAAAGCCCGATTCCTAGGACAATTTTTTTCCAGCGTGATTTTGTTCTATTTTTCATCTCATTTCCTCCCAATGAAAAAATTCTTCTTTCTGATTCTACCTTTAATAAAAAAAGAACACAACAATAGGAGTTGGTGAAGCAACCCTTTTCTTGCTCCACCAACTCCTAACTAGACTGTTTCTCGATGCCTTAGATTATTTTGATTCTTTTTCGCCTGCTTCTAAGTAGCTGACATCATTGACTTTATCCAAAGTATATTCGCCATTTTTGTAATGAATTGTTGTGATACTAGCATTCTTTAAACCGCCTTCTGGGACTTTAAAATCATCAAATAAAGTTGCTAACAACGCTGAAATACTCAAGCCATGAGAGACCACTAAAACATTGCCATTCCCGGGATTGGCTGATTCTGTGGCAACAATTTTATCTAAGCCTTTTTTTAAACGTTTGGTAATTGTAGCATAGTCTTCTGCAGGCCAGTTATTCTTGCTTTCCTCGCGCTGTTGATCCAGTTTAGCTACACTGTTGGCAAAAGATTCAGGGGTCATGTTTTTCATAAATTCTTCTAAGGAAACACCTTGATCATCAGCAATATCCTGCCACATTGTCTTGTTTAAATCCCCTTCATAGCTACCAAAATTAAATTCACGTAAATCTGGGTCCCGCACGACTTCAAGGTCTTTGCCTGCTTTATTTTGATCTAAAATAAGTTGAGCAGTTTGCAAGGCGCGGCCACTATCACTACTATATGCATTTTGAAAGGCAACATCTTTCAAACCAATCCCAGTTGCTGTCACAACTTTTTCACCTTCTGGTGTTAAGACCGCATCTGACCATCCTTGTACGCGGTCCGTCGTATTTAACATGGTTTTTCCATGGCGCACAATGTAAAGAGTTAGTTCTTCAGGTTTTGTCTCTTTTTCTTTTGTCGTTGCTTGCTGATTTTTACCACAACCAACCATTACTAAAATGGCCAGAAAAAGCATCCCCACAATCGTCAATCGTTTTTTCATTTTTTATTTCCCCTCATTTTCTACTCAGTTGTTAAGTTTTCACCATTACTAGCGATAACTTGTTTGTACCAATTAAATGATTTTTTCTTAGTTCGTTTCAAGGTTCCCTGACCTTCGTCATCCATGTCTACATAGATAAAGCCGTAACGTTTTTTCATTTCGCCAGTCCCTGCTGAAACTAAGTCAATACAACCCCATGGCGTATAACCAATTAAGTTAACCCCGTCTTCTTCTACTGCGGTTCTCATGGCTTCAATATGTTGTTTAAAATAATCAATGCGGTAATCGTCGACAATCGAGCCATCCTCTTGCAATGTGTCCACCGCGCCAAACCCGTTTTCAACCACAAACAATGGCATATTGTAACGATCTGACAACTGACACAATGAAATTCTTAACCCTAAAGGATCGACAGCCCAGCCCCATTCAGATTCTTGCAAATAAGGATTTTTAACCGCAGGCATTTGGTTGCCTCCGACATATTTTACTTCTTCGGGATAAGCAGTCGAAACGGTCGACATATAATAACTAAACCCGATATAATCAACTGTTCCTTTTTGAATAATCGCTAAATCCTCTGACTCCATTTGAATTGTCATTCCTTCACGCTCAAATTCTTTGAGCTTATGCGCTGGATAATAGCCCTTAGCCTGGACATCCATATAAAATTCTTGCTCTCGGTTAAATTGAACAGCTGCCATCACGTCCTCAGGTTTGCAGGACAAAGGATAACTTGGAATATAAGCCACCATCATACCAATCTGGAAATCTGGATTGATGGAATGTCCTAATTCAACTGCTTTCGCACTTGCTACAAATAGATGATGCGCTGCTTGATATTTACTTTGTTTATCATTATTGTGAATCCCAATTTGCGTCCAACTTCTTAAAAAATTAATTTCATTAAAAGTCATCCAATACTTCACTTTATCCTGATAACGCGTAAAAATGGTTTCGCAAAAGAAAACAAAGAAATCAATCACTTCACGATTTTTCCAACCATCATATTCATCGGCCAAATACATCGGAATATCAAAATGGTTAATCGTCACAACGGGCTCAATTCCATTGCGCAGCAAAGCATCAAAAACTTTATCATAAAAGGCTAAGCCTTCTTCATTAATCTCTTTTGTTCCATTTGGGCAAATCCGGCTCCAGGCGATAGACAGCCGAAAACATTTGAAACCCATTTCTGCAAATAAGGCGATATCTTCTTCGTAATGATGGTAAAAGTCCGTCGCTACATGACTAGGGTAGTATAACTCTTCATCGATATAACCAATCGCTCCTTCGGGTAATGCTTGATCGCGCGTACACGAAGCTTTTTGGCCCTCTTTAGTTAAATACGTAATCCGTCGCGGTTCTGTTTGACTACCACCAGTAATTGCATCTAATGTACTCAGACCTTTGCCTCCTGAAAGGTAGCCACCTTCATATTGGTTAGCAGCTGTTGCACCGCCCCATAAAAAATTTTCTGGAAATCCCATAAAATCCCTCTTTCCCTCTGTTTTTAGGCATCACAAAGAAACCATCAAGGGAATTGACACTGGCAGAAGAGTCCTTGTTTTTTCTACCAACGTCAAACGCCCTTTAATAGTTGCTAATTTTATTAATTACTTAAATCTTCACCATTTGTTGCGATTACTTTTTTGTACCAATCAAACGATTTCTTCTTGCTTCGTTTTAACGTACCATTTCCTTCGTTATCGCGATCCACATAGATAAAGCCATAGCGTTTTTTCATTTCACCTGTTCCAGCTGATACTAAATCAATACAGCCCCAAGTCGTATAGCCTAACAAGTCGACACCATCTTGTTCAACGGCATCTTTCATCGCTTGAATATGCGCCGCCAAATAATCGATACGATAATCATCGACTACATAACCATTTTCGTCTGGTGTATCTACCGCTCCTAAGCCATTTTCAACAATGAATAGTGGTTTTTGATAACGATCATATAAGTCATTCATCGTAATTCTCAAACCAAGTGGATCAATTTGCCAACCCCATTCACTGGCTTTTAGATAAGGATTTTTCACAGAGGCAAAGATGTTACCAGCTGTTTGTTCATTAATTTCTGGATCTGTTGATGTGACACGAGAAGAATAATAAGAGAACGAAATGAAGTCCACCGTATGTTCTTTTAAAAGTTCTTCGTCGCCTTCTTCCATTTCAATTTGAATACCTTTACGGGCCATTTCTTTTAAAGCATACGCAGGGTATTCCCCACGTGATTGGACATCAATAAAGAAATAATTTTCACGATCTGCTTGTCGAGCAGCGAAAACATCTTCTGGTTTACAAGTATAAGCGTAGTTGGAACCAGCCGCTAACATACAACCTACTTGGTTTTCAGGATCTACCTCATGAGCAATTTTTGTCGCAATTGCACTTGCTAGTAGTTCATGATGGGCCGCTTGGTATTTCACTTGTTCTTTGTTTTCGCCTTCTTCAAAGTATAGACCTGCTCCCATAAATGGTGCATGTAAAATCATATTAATTTCGTTAAATGTTAACCAATATTTGACTAATCCTTTATATCGGTTGAAAATTACACGACAAAGATTTTCATAGAAACCTACTAACTTACGACTACGCCAAGCGCCATATTCTTCCACTAAGTGCATTGGGCAGTCAAAGTGTGTAATCGTTACTAGTGGCTCAATCCCATATTTATGACATTCTTTGAATAAGTCTTCATAGAACTTCAAGCCTTCTTCATTCGGCTCTGTTTCATCTCCCATTGGAAAAATTCGACTCCAAGCAATGGATAAACGGTATGTTTTAAAACCCATTTCACCAAATAAGGCGATATCTTCTTTATAGCGATGATACATATCAATTGCCTCTTGTGCAGGATAGAAATGTTCTTCATCAAAGTTAAACATTTTCTTTTCACCAGTGATTACTGGAAAACGATCTGGACCCGTTGGCGCTAAATCGACGTTTGCCAAACCGCGTCCGCCTTCGTTATAGCCACCTTCACATTGATTGGCTGCTGTTGCGCCACCCCATAAAAAGTCTTTTCTAAATGCCATAAATTCTCTTCCTCCACATCTTTTTATATTAAAGCGGTCAGCAAATCATCACTTGTTGAAACTTCATTACTGCCGACTTCCAAAATATCTAAATAATCCGCTGTATTCGTCACAACGATTGGAATTTGTGTACTAAACCCAGCTTTTTTAATTCCTTCTAAATCAAAGGTTACTAATGTTTGACCTTTTTTCACGCGGTCACCTTGTTTTACAAAAGCTTCAAAGCCTTCGCCTTCTAATTGAACTGTATCAATCCCAATATGAATCAATAATTCTGTGCCGTTATCTGAAATCAAACCTAATGCATGTTTTGTTGGGAATAGTGTGACAATCGTTCCATCAAAGGGTGCAACCACTTTACCTTCCGTTGGTTCAATCACGACCCCATTTCCTAATGCTCCATTTGCAAAAGCAGGATCCTCTGCATTTTTTAAAGATAACACTCGTCCTTTGACTGGACTTGTAATATTTTCTTTTTTAATCGTTGTTTTATCAATAATCACTTCTTCCTCAACTGTATTGTCTTTCCAGAAGAAGAATGTTAGACCAAAACCAACGACCGCTGCAATGGCAATTGCAATAAAGGACTGGATCATCCCACTTGCATCATCACCATTGATAAAGTTTAGCACACCAAAAATTCCTAAACCACCCATTGTATAAGCTGTCACATTGTTGATCATCAAATATAAACCACCGACAGCGCCACCAATCATTGAATAAATAAATGGCCATTTTTTTGGTAAAGTGATTCCATAAATTGCTGGCTCTGTTACACCAAAAATACCAGAGATAATTGCTGGCGGACACAAAGCTTTTAACTTTTTATCTTTCAATTTGAAGAACATCGCTAAAACAACCGCTGTTTGCGCAAAACTAGCTGCAAATGATCCCGTTAATACTTGGCTTGAACCTTCTTGTGTCACTTGCATAATAGCTAATGGCACAACGCTCCAATGTAAACCAAAAATAACTAAGACTTGCCAGAAGAAACCAAGAATCAAACCATACAAAGCTGGTGAGAAACTCATTAATGCTGTAAAGCCAGCGCTTAATAAATCTGTTAGCATGCTAACGATTGGCCCAATTACTAAGAAACCAATTGGTAAGGCAATCAACAACACGAAAAACGGTACTAAGAACGTTTGAACAACTTCTGGAATAATCCGTTTAAACACTTTTTGAACTTGTGCCGCAAAAGCAATAATGAAGATGATTGGTACGACACTACTTGTATAGTTCGCACCGACCCAAGGAATCCCCATAAATGTATTATAGGCAGGTAAACCGAATAAATTATACGGTGCTGCGGCTCCGGCACCCGCTGTTGTATCAAAGGCCGTTTGTAATGCACTTCCTTGAATCGTTGGGTAACATAAAGCTGCGCCAATCACGATCCCTACCATTGGATGCAACCGGAATTTTTTAGCTGCTGTATAACCTAAAATAACTGGCATAAAGTAGAAAATTGCATCGCCAATCCCATTTAACATGGTATAAGTCCCTGACGTAGCCGTATAGAGCTTTAAGAAAACCAATAAGGCATTTAACCCTTTGACCATCCCAGCCGCTGCTAACGCCCCTAAAAAGGGTTGGAAACAACCACTTAAAATATCTATTAAGCGATCAAATAAATTCCCACTGGAAGCTTCTTCTTCACGTTCTCCTGACAAGCCTGCAATACTAACTACTTCTTCGTAAACGGCTGGAACATGGTTCCCAATAACGACTTGGTATTGTCCACCGCTTTTCATAACAGTTACCACACCGTCCATATTTTTTAAGACATCATCATTCGCTTGACTCTCATCTTTTAATTTGAAGCGAAGACGTGTGATACAATGTGTCAAACTATTAATATTCTCTTGCCCACCGACATTTTTTACAATTTTTTCTGCTAGTTCATGATATTTTCCCATCTTTTTTTCCTCCAAAAATTTATTTTCATTTGAAGGTTTAGCCAACTGAATGTCACTATCCAAAGTGGTGCGTTTATTGTTCCGTTGTTTGTACAATTCGTGCAATGTGAATCGTTAGGTACAAGCGTTCTTCATTTGAAACTTGATAGTCATAGTTCTCATTTAAATACAAGCTGATCTTTTCCACGCAACGATAGGCGTTGAGATATTTCTTTTTAATTACCGCATACAGTTCTTCATCATCATTTTCGACAACTTCACGTTGGTGTAATAAGCGATAACAGAAAAATTTTAAATGTGTGCTAAATCGATAAAAGTAAACAGAGTCTTCATCAAAACTTACCTTAAAATAGTATTTGACGATATTTGTAATCTCTTGCATCAACTTTGTCAATTCGTAAATATTACCGACTTCTTCCTCCATCTCCGCATTCACCAAGTGCAATGCGATAAAACCTGCCTCATCCGTTGACAATTCCATTCCTACGCGCTTTTGTACCATTTTTAAAGCATTTACTCCTACTTCGTACTCTTCAGGAAAAAAACGTTTAATATCCCATAATAATAAATTCTTAATTGCAATTCCTTGTTTTTTTCTTTCTAAAGCTGTGTACAAATGATCCGTCAGAGAAATATAAATGGTATCATTCAAACTCTTTTTCAACGTTGATTTTGCATAAACAATAATGTCATCCGAGAGTTTCATCATCTCTAAAGGAATATTTCCTAACAATTCTTGAAACTTAAGTGATGTTTCTTGATTGGCTAAATAAAAAACTTGATCGATACTTTCATCAGGAACCCAATCCCCAATGCGTTTCTTAAAAGCAATTCCTTTGCCCATAACAATTTGCTCTCGTTTATCATCATCTAATGTAATAACCACATTATTGTTTAAAATTTTGTGAATAATCAATGCCCCACCTCCTTTGTGTTTCGTTGAAAAAAGAAAAACCCAATTTCTTCAAAAAGAACGACACACCTGTCGCTTCATGAAAAAATTAGGTTTAGCTTGTCTTTAAACAATCACTATCCATCTATTTACTTATCCCTACATCCAAAGAATAACATATTTACAACAAATGTCAACGCTTTCAACGACATTTTTTTGTAATAAAAATAAAAAAAGCATACAAACAATGTTTGTATGCTTCACTATGACCCGTACGGGACTCGAACCCGTGTTACCGCCGTGAAAGGGCGGTGTCTTAACCGCTTGACCAACGGGCCATTAAAAAGAAAAAACGGAGAAGGAGGGATTTGAACCCTCGCGCCGGTTTCCCGACCTACACCCTTAGCAGGGGCGCCTCTTCAGCCACTTGAGTACTTCCCCAAGAAATAAATGGGCCTAAATGGACTCGAACCATCGACCTCACGCTTATCAGGCGTGCGCTCTAACCAGCTGAGCTATAGGCCCCAAATAAGAAAAAAGCGGGTGACGAGAATCGAACTCGCGACAACAGCTTGGAAGGCTGTGGTTTTACCACTAAACTACACCCGCAAATTTTTCTTGGATGGCGCGGGACAGAATCGAACTGCCGACACATGGAGCTTCAATCCATTGCTCTACCAACTGAGCTACCGAGCCAAAAACGGTCTGGACGGGACTCGAACCCGCGACCTCCTGCGTGACAGGCAGGCATTCTAACCAGCTGAACTACCAAACCAATTCGTTTTTGCTTTATGCAAATGTATGCTTTAAAAAATAAAAGCAATTGCGGGGGCAGGATTTGAACCTACGACCTTCGGGTTATGAGCCCGACGAGCTACCTGACTGCTCCACCCCGCGATAATTAGACCAAGGAAACTTAATTCCTAAGAAAGGAGGATAAGGGATTCGAACCCTTGCACGGTTTTACCCGCCTGACGGTTTTCAAGACCGTTCCCTTCAGCCGGACTTGGGTAATCCTCCGTAACAAAACTATGACCCGTACGGGACTCGAACCCGTGTTACCGCCGTGAAAGGGCGGTGTCTTAACCGCTTGACCAACGGGCCATTTTATAAAATTATGGGCCTAAATGGACTCGAACCATCGACCTCACGCTTATCAGGCGTGCGCTCTAACCAGCTGAGCTATAGGCCCAAAAAGAAAAGCGGGTGACGAGAATCGAACTCGCGACAACAGCTTGGAAGGCTGTGGTTTTACCACTAAACTACACCCGCATGGCGGTCTGGACGGGACTCGAACCCGCGACCTCCTGCGTGACAGGCAGGCATTCTAACCAGCTGAACTACCAAACCATACTTTTCTTTTTATGTGCTTTTGAAATCAAAAGCAATTGC
>NZ_CP172959.1:0-210000 GCF_050548355.1 Enterococcus sp. AZ011 | reverse complement strand
TAACCCAACATCTCACGACACGAGCTGACGACAACCATGCACCACCTGTCACTTTGTCCCCGAAGGGAAAGCTCTATCTCTAGAGTGGTCAAAGGATGTCAAGACCTGGTAAGGTTCTTCGCGTTGCTTCGAATTAAACCACATGCTCCACCGCTTGTGCGGGCCCCCGTCAATTCCTTTGAGTTTCAACCTTGCGGTCGTACTCCCCAGGCGGAGTGCTTAATGCGTTTGCTGCAGCACTGAAGGGCGGAAACCCTCCAACACTTAGCACTCATCGTTTACGGCGTGGACTACCAGGGTATCTAATCCTGTTTGCTCCCCACGCTTTCGAGCCTCAGCGTCAGTTACAGACCAGAGAGCCGCCTTCGCCACTGGTGTTCCTCCATATATCTACGCATTTCACCGCTACACATGGAATTCCACTCTCCTCTTCTGCACTCAAGTCTCCCAGTTTCCAATGACCCTCCCCGGTTGAGCCGGGGGCTTTCACATCAGACTTAAGAAACCGCCTGCGCTCGCTTTACGCCCAATAAATCCGGACAACGCTTGCCACCTACGTATTACCGCGGCTGCTGGCACGTAGTTAGCCGTGGCTTTCTGGTTAGATACCGTCAGGGGACGTTCAGTTACTAACGTCCTTGTTCTTCTCTAACAACAGAGTTTTACGATCCGAAAACCTTCTTCACTCACGCGGCGTTGCTCGGTCAGACTTTCGTCCATTGCCGAAGATTCCCTACTGCTGCCTCCCGTAGGAGTCTGGGCCGTGTCTCAGTCCCAGTGTGGCCGATCACCCTCTCAGGTCGGCTATGCATCGTGGCCTTGGTGAGCCGTTACCTCACCAACTAGCTAATGCACCGCGGGTCCATCCATCAGCGACACCCGAAAGCGCCTTTCACTCTTATGCCATGCGGCATAAACTGTTATGCGGTATTAGCACCTGTTTCCAAGTGTTATCCCCCTCTGATGGGTAGGTTACCCACGTGTTACTCACCCGTCCGCCACTCCTCTTTCCAATTGAGTGCAAGCACTCGGGAGGAAAGAAGCGTTCGACTTGCATGTATTAGGCACGCCGCCAGCGTTCGTCCTGAGCCAGGATCAAACTCTCATAATAAAAGTTAGAACAATCTTGCGATTGTTAAGCTCAATTTGTTTGCTAGCATATTGCTTGCTTGTTAAAAATGTTTGTTGTCTTGAATTGAATCAAGACGCCCTACACATTTGGTTCGTCTATTCTTTGTTCAGTTTTCAAAGGTCTACGTTACCTCACAGCAACTTTTATATCATAACAAACTTTCGTTTGAATGTCAAGAACTTTTTTAAAAAGTTTTTTAAGTTGTTTTGCTCGGTTGTTGTTGTCTGTTGTGACAACTTCTATATCTTATCATCTCGTTTGTTATTTGTCAACAACTTTTTTGCTGTTTTCTCAAACTTTTTTCGAGAGATTTGAAATCAAGAATTGTTATTTAATTATTGATTTCTGAATCGCTCAGCTGTGTGACTCGCCTTGCGACATGTAATAATATACCAAGATTTCAAGCATTGGTCAATCATTATTTTCACTTTTTTTAAACTTTTTTTCAATACCGATTATTCTTTCTTATCCGATTAGATAAAGTTCGTTTTTTTATCAGATTACCCATTCTTTTTATTACTCGTCTTCGATTTTTTTAGAAAAAAAGAATTGGTTTCAATTGTTTTTCTATTCTTTTTTTATTTAATTTTTTGCGAATACAAAAAAAAGATGCCCTTAAGGGCATCTTTTTTTATCTCATTGTTGGGAATAGCAAGACATCGCGAATTGATTGTGCATCGGTTAATAACATAACTAGTCGATCAATCCCAATACCTAATCCTCCGGTTGGTGGCAAGCCATATTCTAAGGCTTCGATGAAATCTTCATCTACTCCGTGTGCTTCATCATTTCCTTGTTCCCGTTCTTTTTCTTGTTCTTCAAAACGGTCACGTTGGTCAATTGGATCATTTAATTCTGTAAATGCATTAGCAAACTCTTTTCCGATAATAAACAGTTCAAAGCGGTCAGTGAAACGACCATCTTCTGGATTTTTCTTCGCTAATGGTGAAACAGCTACTGGGTGACCATAAATAAATGTTGGTTGTTGCAACGTATCTTCTACAAATGTTTCGAAAAATTCATTAATGATATGACCGACTGTCATGGCATCTGTAATTTCAACATTATGTTCTTTAGCCAACGCACGGGCTTCTTCTATCGTCATCTCTTGCCAAAAATCTACGCCCGTTTGTTCTTTGACCGCATCTACCATGTGTAGACGTTTGAAAGGACTGCCTAAATCAACCGCTTGACCATCGTACGTGATATCAGTAGTTCCTAAGACTTTTTCCGCAGCATTACGAATAATTCCCTCTGTTAAATCCATCACATCTTGATAATCAGTATAAGCGGTATAAGCTTCTAGCATTGTAAATTCTGGGTTATGAGTGGTATCGATTCCTTCATTACGGAAGACACGACCAATTTCATATACTTTTTCCATGCCACCGACAATTAAACGTTTTAAATGTAACTCTAGGGCAATGCGTAAGTATAAGTCCATATCTAATGCATTATGGTGTGTGATAAATGGACGAGCAGCAGCTCCTCCTGCTTCGTTATGCAAGACAGGCGTTTCTACTTCGACATAGCCATTGCCATCTAGATAACGACGGATTTCGCTAATAATTTGACTGCGTTTCATGAAACGATCAAAGCTTTCTTTGTTACTGATTAAATCCAAATAGCGTTGACGATAACGTTGTTCCACATTCGTTAATCCATGGTATTTATCTGGCAATGGACGCAAAGCTTTAGTTAATAACGTAATTGTTTGAGCTTTAACAGTAACTTCCCCCGTATTGGTTTTCATTACTTGACCTGTCACACCAAAGAAGTCGCCTAAGTCAGCATGTTTAAATAGTTCATAGGCTTCGTCTCCAACTTGGTCCTTCCGAACATAAATTTGAATTTGGCCTTCACGGTCTTGCAAATGGGCGAAACCAGCTTTTCCTTTACCACGTTTTGTCATCATACGTCCAGCAACGCTGACTTCTGTATTCATTTCACTAAGTTCTTCTTTTGTATGATTATCATATTGTTCATGAAGTTCTGCTGAATTATGAGTGCGATCGAAACGTTTACCGAAAGGATCAATCCCTTCTTCACGTAAAGCTTCCATTTTTTCGCGGCGCACGAGCATTTGATCATTTAAATCCTCTAAATGCGCTTGTTGTTCTTCTGCCACTGTTGTTCCTCCATTCTTGATTTTAACCTATCCTAATAATGCCACAGTAATTCGAAAAAAAGCAAGCCGAATTTTACTTTCGGCTTGAATTTTTTATTCTTCTATAGTAGTTACAGCAACTTTGGAAATCTTCTCTACAAAGGCATCAAGTAAATCGACAACTGCTTGTTGTGTTTCAACTTGGTTAATCGCAACTTTCACTTTGGCTGCTCGCGAAATTCCTTTTAGATAGTAAGAAGCATGTTGGCGAAACTCACGGACCGCAATTTTTTCACCTTTTAAATCCACTAATCGTTGTAAATGAACTTTTGCAATGTTAATTTTTTCAGCTGGTGAAGGCTCAGGCATCAATTCGCCCGTTTCCAAGTATTCTTTCGTCCGTTGAATCATCCAAGGATTGCCCAAAGCAGCTCGACCAATCATCACACCATCCGCTCCAACATATTCTAACATGCGTTTAGCATCTTCAGGCGTTTTGACATCGCCATTTCCCATAAAAGGAATGGTTAAATGCTTTTTCACTTCCTTTAAAACGTCCCAGTTGGCTGTCCCTTCGTACATTTGGACACGTGTCCGACCATGCATAGCAATTGCCGAAGCGCCTGCTTGTTCGGCAGCCAAAGCGTTGTCTACAGCATATAGATGATCTTCATCCCAGCCTGTTCGCATTTTTACAGTGACAGGCAAAGAAACTGCCGAAGAGACTGCGTGAACCATCTCATGCACTTTATTCGGATCCAGCAACCATTTCGCACCAGCTTCAGCTTTAATTATTTTATTGACAGGGCAACCCATGTTAATATCAATAATCGCCGCTTGCGTATTTTCTTCCACAAACTTAGCAGCTTCCACTAATGTTTCTTTATCTCCACCAAAAATTTGTACACTTAAAGGATATTCTCGCTCATCAATATATAGCATTTCTAAGGTTTTTTTGTTTCTTAATTTAATTCCTTTATCACTAATCATTTCACAAACGACTAATCCTGCGCCAAATTCTTTTACAGTCACACGAAAAGCGGCGTTACTAATACCCGCCATCGGAGCTACGACAACACGGTTGGGGATTTCAACGTCTCCAATTTTCCACATAGTCTTTCCTCCTACTTTTGTTTCGTATTGCGAATCGCTTCATCGCGAAGTTCAATTAATTCTTCTTCACTATAGTGATATTTATTGTTACAGAATTGACAAACTGCTTCCGCTCCATGATCTTCATCAATCATCGCATTTAATTCATCGATCCCAACGGCAATCAAAGCGGTCGCAAATTTTTCTTTGGAACAGTCACATTTAAATTGTACAGGCATTTTTTCTAAAATTTCTACTTCGTCTTCTCCCAATAAGCGATACAAGACTTGTTCAGGTGTTTCTCCATTTTCTAGTAATTGTGAAATCGGTGGCACTTCCGCTAGACGCTGTTCAATAAAATCAATGGTACTTTCATCGGCACCTGGCATTACTTGAATCATAAAACCACCGGCTGCTTTCACAGATTCATCCGTGTCCACCAATACACCTAAACCGATAGCTGAAGGAACTTGTTCAGAGACCGCCATAAAATATGTAAAGTCTTCACCGATTTCACCAGAAACAATAGGTGTTTGTCCAGAAAAGGTTTCTTTTAATCCTAAATCTTTAATGACTGTGAAAATTCCTTCGTTACCGACAGCACCACGTACATCAATTTTACCTGTTGCATTCAACTTTAAGCTGACATGTGGATTTTTAATGTAGCCTTTTGTTTCTCCACGGCCATTACTATCGACAATAATAGCGCCAGCTGGGCCATTTCCTTGTACTTTTACAGTTAATTTATCGTCACCTTTTAAAGTCGCTCCTAGTAAAAGAGCTCCAATCAATGTGCGCCCTAACGCTGCAGTAGAAGAACTCCATGTATCATGTCTTCTTTGCGCTTCACTAACAGTTTCAGTGGCACTGATGGCATATGCTCGTATTGAACCTTTATAGCAAAGGGCTTTTACTAAATAATCTTCCATTCTTTTTCCTCTTCTCTTGGTGCTTTTTTGTCCATTAGTCAGATAATACTAGGAATCAGGTGTTTTTTCAACCAAATAATCTTCCTTCTATAGAATATCTTAATATTATAGAAGGTGCAGTATTCGTCATCTCGACAAATACTGCACCTTCTACTAATTGGTTATTTATAACGATCTTCGTAGTTATTGCGATCATATTCAGAATTGGAATCTGAATCTTTTTTCTCTTCAGATTGGACTTCTTTTTCTGTTTGTTCGCTTTCTACTTTGACTTCTTCTGCTTCATCATGTAATTCTTTTTTCGCTTCTTCAAAGTCTTGTTTTTCTTCAACTTGTTTTTGCGCTTCTTTTTCTTCTAAAGCACGTTTTGCTTCTTCGAATGTTTGCGCTTCTTTTTCACTAGGATAGTCGCTGTCAGCACCTTCAGGCATTTTACCTGTTTCAAATAATGATTTGATTGCTTTTGCATCTAATGTTTCATATTCTAATAGTTTTTCAGCGATTAGTTTATGTTGTTCACGGTGCGCTTCGATAATTTCATGCGCTTTCGTATGAGCATCCATTAAGATACGACGAACTTCCTGATCGATTTCAAACGCCACTTGTTCTGAGTAAGCTTTTGTTTGACCATAATCACGACCGACAAAGACTTGATGGTTTCCTTCATATTGAACAGGTCCTAATTTGTCGCTCATTCCATATTCAGTTACCATGCTACGGGCAATCCCTGTTGCTTGTTCAAAGTCATTTGAAGCCCCTGTTGATTGAACGCCAAAGATAATTTCTTCTGCTGTACGTCCACCAAGTAAGCCAACGATTTGTTCAAACATATCTTCTTTAGTCATTAAGAATTGATCTTCTTTTGGTAAAGCAATCATATAACCGCCTGCGCGACCACGAGGGATAATTGTTACTTTATGGACAACACGGGCACGGCTTAAGACTAAACCAACGATTGTGTGTCCCGCTTCATGGTAAGCCACCATTTCGCGTTCTTTTTTATTAATCACGCGATCTTTTTTAGCTGGACCAGCAATTACGCGGTCTTCGGCTTCATCCACATCAGAAGCATCAATTTTTTTCTTGTTACGACGAGCGGCAACTAAGGCTGCTTCGTTTAAGACATTTTCTAAATCAGCACCAGCAAAACCTGGTGTTTGTTGTGCAACAACTTTCAAATCAACGTCATCAGCTAACGGTTTGTTTTTCGCATGAACACGTAAAATCGCTTCACGACCTTTGACATCTGGACGTCCTACCAAGATTTGGCGGTCAAAACGACCTGGACGTAACAACGCTGGGTCTAACACGTCTGAACGGTTCGTTGCAGCAATTACGATAACTCCTTCATTGCCATCAAAACCATCCATCTCAACTAATAATTGGTTAAGGGTTTGTTCACGTTCGTCGTGTCCGCCACCCATACCAGCACCACGTTGACGACCAACTGCATCGATTTCATCGATAAAGATAATCGCAGGCGCGTTTTTCTTCGCTGTTTCAAATAAATCCCGGACACGGCTAGCACCGACCCCGACAAACATTTCAACGAAATCTGAACCTGAGATTGAGTAAAATGGCACACCTGCTTCACCTGCTACGGCTTTAGCAAGTAACGTTTTACCAGTCCCTGGAGGTCCCTCTAATAGTACGCCCGCAGGAATCCGTGCGCCTAATTCAGCGAAACGACGTGGATCTTTTAAGAATTCCACTACTTCAACTAATTCTTGTTTTTCTTCTTCCGCACCAGCTACATCTGAGAAGCGGACACGGTTAGCTTTTTTATCGGCTTCTTTGGCTTTGGATTTACCGAAGTTCATCACACGGCCACCGCCGCCACCGCCACCGCCTTGTTGGCTCATCATCATGTAGAAGAAGAAGAAAATAATCACTAATGGTAAGAAACTAAACAACAGTGACAACCAAGCACCACTTGTTGATTGTTCTTTGACAACTAGCTTCACCTTGTTATTTTGTGCCGCATCTTGAATGCCAGCTAAGGTTGTATCACTAGGTAAAACGGTTGTTGTGAAGCCTTTTGACGACGCTTGCGTTGAGCCCCACAATGACAGACCACCTGTGTCTTTCACTTCTTGTTTTTCTTTATACTGCCCTTCAATCCGGTAAACCCCATTGGTTGGTTGAATGGTCATGTCTTTGACTTTTCCGTCTTCCAATTGTTGTTGGAAGGTTGAGTAATCGATGTCTGGCGATTGTTGGTTGTTATTTCCAAAAATGAAATAGACAACCATGACCATGGCAAGTACTACTAAGACGTAGTATAAACCATTTTTCATGCCATTATTCTTTTTGTTCATGCCTGTCCTCCTTATGCTCATCATTACAATTCATGTTATTCTTTTATCAATCCTGACCTTTACATTGTAACACAATTAATTCCTTGATAGATATTAATTTGATTCGTAAACTTCAGGTTTTAAAACGCCAATATAAGGCAAGTTGCGGTACGTTTCTGCATAGTCTAATCCGTAACCGACCACAAACTCATTGGGCACATCAAACCCTACGTAGTCAGCTTTAATGTCTACTACACGGCCTTCTGGTTTATCTAATAAGGTAACAATTTTCACAGATGCAGCTTTACGGTATCTAAACAAATCTACTAAATACGCTAATGTACGACCACTATCGATGATATCTTCTACGATTAAAATATGTCTACCTTCGACATTTGTGTCTAAGTCTTTGACAATTTTTACTTCGCCTGAAGAAACTGTCGCGTTGCCGTAGCTAGATACATCCATAAAGTCCAATTCTAAATAAGTATTGATTTCACGAGTCAAATCAGCCATAAATGGTACTGCACCTTTTAAAATACCGACCACTAAAGGATTTTTCCCTTGATATTCTTCTGTCAGTTGCTTGCCAAGCTCTGCAGACTTCGCAAGAATTTCTTCTTTGGAGATTAGGACTTTCTCAATATCTTTTTCTATCATAGTGCGCTCCTTTCAGCATTACTCCTTTGTCTTAAAAAGGAGTCTGTAGTGTATTTTATCAGTTTCTAAAGGAATACTCAAATAGGAATTTGCAAATTTTGGTACCCAAATGATTTCCTCTTGCTCATCCGTAATGACCCAAGCACTCTCTCTCGCTTCATTTGGCACTTTTTGATCAATAAAAACTCTGCTTAATTTTTTCGTAAACCCTGGTTTTAATGTAATTCGATCACCACTTTGGCGATGACGAACGGTCAAAGGTGTGGCTGTGGACAACGGGATTGCTAACAACTGGCCCGCCCATTGATTAATCTCTTCAGGAAGAGGAAACGGTTTGTCTGTCGCAATTAATCCTAGCCACTCGGTTTCCGATAAATAAATCCCCGCGCCAGGTACTAATAAATGTGTAACTTCTTCTCGCAGTGCAACCTGTTTTTGTTCTAAGCACAGCCAATCGTAACTTTTAGCTAGCTGCCATTGCTGTTCTAACATAACCGAGCCTTGCGGTTGGCGTTCATCATTCAAAACTTTTAAAATTTGTGTCATCTGGCGTTGGTTTAACGAAACCCCTAATGGCACTAATGTTTTTTGGAAAAACGCGGTTAAAAAGAAGTGCTGGTACGCAGGCGTTTCTTTTAATAATCTCTTCAAAGGAATGCGCCAGCCTTGTTTGGTTGGTTCTACGGCTTCAGATAATTGAGGCTCAATTTGTTCTTGAATAAATTCTTGGGCAAAACGTTGTTCATTACTAAAAGAAGCAATCTGATCTAAGAATTGCGGATTTTCCTGCTTTAATAGCGGCAAAACCTGATTACGGAGCCGATTTCTCAAATATTCATTGGTTTGGTTCGTTTCGTCCTCAAAATAAACGAATGCTTGGCGCTGTGCAAATTGATACAATTCTTCTTTTGGATAAATAAGTAACGGACGAATCAATTCCCCTGTCGCAAAAGGACGTCTCTCTTTAATGCCTGCGGAATGGGAAAAATTAGTTCCTCGAATCAGCTTCATTAAAATCGTTTCCGCTTGATCGTCTAGATGATGTGCCGTCATTAAGACCGCCGCACCTTCAATTTCCATGACTTCTTTAAAAAATTCATAACGAAATGTGCGCGCTTTTGCTTCTAAATTCCGTTGCTTTTCAGGGTCTTCCCAACGCGTTTCATAATACGTCAGCTCTCGCTGCTGACAATAGGTAGCGAGATATTGCGCTTCCTGTGCCGACGCTTCTCGCAATTGATGATTGACGTGTGCAACAACCAATTGTAATTGTTCTTTTTCTGCCACCTGTTCCATTAACGTCAAAAGGGCCATGGAGTCTACACCACCAGAAACGGCGACCACGATTGTTTGATGCGGTTGCCAAAATCCTTGTTCTTTTCCTCGTTTATAAAACTGCCAAAACATTGTTCGCCCTTCTTTCTTCCTTAGAATAAAAGAGGAACCGAGAAATAACCCATTCGTTATCCCCAGTCCCCCTATTTGTTTGTGCTTAGCCGCGACGTCCGCCACGTCCGCCACGTTTGCCTTCAGTATTACGTTTTAATGAAGATAAACGGTCATCACTATCTTTCAAGAAAGAGCTCATCAATGAGTCAAAATCTTGTTTATTGTTATTGTTATTTGCTTGTGGTTTATTGAAAGGCTTTTTGCCCCCTGCGCGTGGATTACGGTCACGATTCTCATAATTGTTTTCACGACGTTGAAATTCACGTTTTGGTTGTTGCCCTTCTGCTGGCTCTTGTGCTTTACGGATCGATAAGCCAATTTTGCCGTCGTCACCAACTGAGGTTACTTTCACTGTTACTTCGTCACCTACTGTTAATACATCATGAATATCTTTAACGAATCCATTAGACACTTCACTGATGTGTACTAACCCAGTTTTTCCTTCTCCTAAATCAATAAATGCACCAAAGTTAGTAATCCCTGACACTTTTCCTGGCAATTTAGCTCCTACTTCGATTGACATAAAAAAATTGTTCCTCCTATTTTTTCCCTAATTATAATTGCAGTTTATTCAGCTGAAGACTTAGTTGTTTCAGTTGAAGACTGTGATTGACTATTTTTTTCTGAACTGCTCTTGCTTTCTTCCGCTCCAGAAGTCTGTGTTTTTTTCATTTGTTCTGGTGTGGGATAAATCTGTTCGCCTTCTTTTGAGAGAAGGAAACGGCTACGTGCTAATTTTGCCACATAATCATCATCTTTTAACAAAGCAACGTCTTTTTTTAGATCCTTGACCTTCTTATCAACTGCTACGGATTCAGCAATTGCATCTGCTCGTTCTTGTTTGAAAGCACCTAAGCGATGATAATCTTTCATCAATTGGATGCCAGAAAAGGCAAAAATAATGAAGGCCACGAGAAAAATCGCTGCCAAGCGTCTGCGTCTAAAAATCAATTGTTTCTGTTGTTTTTGGAATTCGACATACTGTTCTTTCGTGTAGTCATTTTCCAATGCCGCAACTTTCTTCGAGTTTTTTTCATTCTTTCCCATCGTCTCGCTCCACTCGCTTTGGATTGTCCGTTTTATTATACCAACATCTAAGAACCTTGTCTAATGTTAATTTCAGAGAAGTTAAAGAAAATCAAGCTTTTTTCTAAAATATTCTTTGCTTTTGAAATAACAGTGGTTGATTTATTAATTTTTTTCAAAAGCGGCGCGTCTGTTTCATTAAAACGCTGAAAGGATGAAGCGCTTGGAATATTCATCTTTTCAATGAACTTGCCAAGCGCTCCATCCTCACCTGCTTATTCTTCAGAGACACGTGTTTCTGATTTTATTTCATACATTTTTGTGGCATCTTCTTTTTTCGTAGAGTCATTTAGTTGCAGGACTTCTACTTCTAAAATTCTGTTCCCAAATTGAATTTTGACAAGGTCACCAATCTTCACAGTACTAGAAGATTTGGCTAAGACTCCGTTGATTTGAATCCGACCTTTATCAGCGACTTCTTTGGCAACTGTTCTTCTTTTAATAATGCGAGAAACTTTTAAAAATTTATCTAACCGCATCACATTCACCTCTTTTATTTTTTTTGTCTCATCCGTAAAATTTTTGCGCCATACGGTAAACTTAACCATTCACGTATCGTAAATAATTCTAACTTAATGATGGTGCTAATAAAAACTGTACCACCCACTGCAACACCTAAAACTGTAACGAAAAACGCTTGACTTCGGTGATGCACACCTTGGAACAAGATGGAGATAATTCCTTGATAGACCAGTAATGACAGCATCATGATTGCTAAACTAAGCAACAGTTTTTTCAAAAAGTTTCGTTCTCGAACAAAACAATTAATCGCTGCATCCGATTGTCGGACTAAAACGAATAACGTCGCTAGTAACCCAAGAATAGTAGACCAACTAGCACCTAATGTTCCCCAACGAATGGTGAAAAAGCCCGTTGTCAGTAATTTCACTAATAAGCCCACACCAGCTGCCACTAAAGGACCTTTAAAACGATTGCGACTTTGTTCAATACTTTGGTAGGCCTGAATAATGGCCATAAAAGCGATGGATAAAACATACACCCCTAAAACATCGTTGCCTTTATAATCTTTAAAAAGCGTAAAGTTCATGTACGGCAATAACATCATCAGACCAATCGAAGCCGCCGATGCCAAGGTTGTGGTAAGACGCAAAAAGATTTTTGCAACTTGTAAAAATTGTTGACGGTCTTTTTTCATAAAATATTTTGTCAAACCTGGTAAAAAGGTCGAGCTTAAAGCTAAAGCAATTACCAATCCTAATTGAACTAGTGGTTGTCCTCTATCATAGACCCCTTTGTCCACTTTCGCAGCTAAATCAGAGAGCCCGAAAAGCATGAGGGCATTTTTTACTTTAAAGGAATCAATTAATTGAAATAGAATCAGAAAAGCACTATATAAAGAGACCAAACCACCCTCAATCATTAAACGTTTAAATAGTCCTGTGGTTTGAGGCATAATCTTCCATTGATGCAAGTATTCCGTACTTCCACTAAGAATTTTTCGATTGTAGTACCATAAGACAAGTACCGCTAAGACACCGCCAGCCAACGCACCACTCATAGCCACCGTCCCCGTTTGGTAAATGGAGCCACCAAAGTAATGATAGGACAACGCAGCTACTAGAATAACCCCGACACGCACAAACTGTTCCATCACCTGTGAAATACCACTAGGCACCATCAACAAATGACCTTGAAAATTCCCACGATAGAAGGAAAGAATTGGAACGAGTAAAAAGGTAAAGGAAACAACTTCCATTAATGGTTGGAGTGCAGCATCCCCCATACTAATAGCAATTTCTTGACTACCAAAGAAAAAGAAGGCCCAACAAGCAATCGCTAACCATAACACATAGGGATATAGTTGGCGCAACACTTGTTTTTGACTCCGAATATCTGGTTGTTCAGCAACAATTTTGGAAATAAATTGCGGTAAGCCTGACAATGCTAATGTCATCGCAATCCCATAGATTGGATAAACTTGCTGATACACGTAAAATCCTTCATCCCCTACAAAGTTCTGAAAAGGAACGCGATAAAACGCACTCAACACTTTTGCAATGAAGGAAGCAATGGTTAACACAACGGCACCTTGCATCATTCGTTGCATTTCTTTTTGTGCCATCTTCTAGGCCTCCTTTTAAAGGGAATCCGTTTCTTGCGAATGTTTGTATTTTTCTTGTCGCAATGCGGTTGTAAAAGTAGCAATTTCTTGAATCCAAACAGCTTCTTTACAATCTTTCGGCAACTTCAAGGAAATAGTCATTTGTTCTTTCTCAACTGCTAGATCCGCTTTTAAGCTGGTGGCCGATAACGCTTCAAACAACTGCTCCACAGAGTATGTTTTTGTGCCAATTTTACTTAACACAAACTTGACTTTTTGGTCGCGTTTACGAATACTTTCTAACAAGGCACGGTCGCCATCCATTTTGATACGGCCAGTGGTTAATAAATGCGCCACTTCGTCAGGATACTCTCCAAAGCGGTCTAACAAGTCCGCTTCTAATTCTTCGTACATATCCATATTTTCTAATTGACGAATCCGTTTATAAATTTCAATTTTTTGTCGTTCGTCTGTAATGTACGTTCCTGGAATATAAGCATCAATGCCCAAATCAATCTCAACAGACGTTTTTTGGTCTTGGATATTTTTTCCTTGTTTACGAGCAACTGCCTCAGATAACATCTGTGAGTACATATCAAACCCAACCGAATCAATGAAGCCATGTTGTTGGGCACCAAGAAGGTTCCCGGCTCCTCGAATGGAAAGGTCACGCATCGCAATTTTGAACCCAGAACCTAATTCCGTAAAGTCTTTAATTGCTTCTAAACGTTTCTCGCTAACTTCGTTTAGGATTTTTTGCTGTTCGTACATAAAATAAGCATAGGCCACTCGATTGCTACGCCCCACACGACCACGTAATTGATACAACGTAGATAAGCCCATGTAGTCCGCATTTTCTACAAACAAGGTATTAGCATTAGGAATATCTACTCCTGTTTCAATAATTGTTGTAGTGACTAATATATCATATTGTCCTTCAATAAAATCAAACAAAGTATTCTCCAGTTGTACTTCTGTCATTTGACCATGTGCATACGCAATTCGTGCATCTGGAACTAGTGCTTGTAACTCTTCAACTTTTCGTTCAATCGTATCTACTCGATTGTATAAATAAAAGACTTGACCATCTCGGGCCATTTCTCGCTCAATCGCTTCCCGAATCGCCCCAGGATTATTTTCCATGACATACGTTTGGATTGGATAACGATTCTCTGGTGGGGTTTCGATGACGGATAAATCACGGACACCTAACATCGACATATGAAGGGTCCTTGGGATTGGCGTTGCTGTTAACGTCAAGACATCCACTTGTGAACGCAATTGTTTTAGTCGTTCTTTATGTTTCACTCCAAACCGTTGTTCCTCATCAATAATCAACAAGCCTAAATCACTAAAATTAATATCTTGCGACAATAAACGATGGGTACCAATCACAATATCTACTTGGCCATGTTTAATTTTTTCAATTGTTTCATTTTGCTGTTTTTTCGTGCGGAAACGACTTAATAAACCAATTTCTACAGGAAAGCCCTCAAACCGCTCTTGAATCGTTTCGTAATGTTGTTGCGCTAAAATAGTTGTTGGCACTAAAAAGGCAACCTGTTTATTGTTGCTAACAGCTTTGAAAGCCGCTCGTAAAGCCACTTCTGTTTTACCAAACCCTACATCGCCAACTAACAAACGATCCATTGGTCGAGATTTTTCCATGTCGTGTTTAATTTCGGCAGCACTACGTAATTGATCATCTGTTTCAGAATACGGAAAAGCCTCTTCAAATTCTTTTTGATACGCATCATCTGGCGGAAAAGCATAACCTTTTTCCGATTCTCTTGTCGCATAAAGTAAGATTAAATCATCCGCGATATCTTCAATTTTCGAAGCAACTTTTCGTTTAGTTTTCGTCCATTCACTGCCGCCTAGCTTGTTAATTTTCGGCGTTTTAGACTCGGAAGCAACGAACTTTTGAATCAAGTTCAATTGTGTTACTGGAATAAATAACTTGTCATCATTTTGGTACAAGATAGTCATGTAATCTTGATGGACCCCATCAACTTCTAAGGTTTCCATACCAATATATTTACCAATCCCGTGATTTGCATGAACGACATAATCGCCCGTTTTTAAGTCGCTATAACTTTTCAAACGTTCCGCATTAGAGATTGTTTGACGACGTGCCCGTTTTTTGGTCGTCGTATGAAAAATTTCTTTTTCCGTAATCGCCACGAGCTTGTTTTTAGGTAATTCAAACCCTGTTTGTAATGCCCCTTGGACAATTTGGACATGCCCATCTAACAACTGATCCCAATTGCTTACTACGCTAGGTATGTCAAAGTCCTGAAATAGCTCTTCGACTTTTTGAATCCGTTCTTTCGTAGGAACAAAAACAACGACCGTTTGGTTTTGCTTTTGCCAACGGTCCACTTCCGCTTTTAGCAACGGCATTTGACCGAAGAATTGTTGCATTGAACGATATTGGAAATTATGGACTTCTTGGAAACGAAGATTCCCCATTCCTTTTTGAAAAAGTGAAAAGAAGGTCGTATTTCGTGCAGTTTTTCGCAATTGATCATGAAAGTCTACGCCAAAAGTTTGTTCAGAAAACACGCGCATTTCTTCAATTTTCAGGGTTTGCCATTCCGCTTCCTCTCTAGCGATTTCTCGTTCCGTTTCCATCATACGAGAATAATCATCCACAAAAAGCAAACTATTTTCTGGTAAATAATCTAACAGCGTAGTTTTTTGTTGGTACAGAAAATCTGTATAATAGTGAGCATTTTCTGTAGGAATCCCTTGTTCCCAAGAAGACAGCAACTGACCAAAATATTCTTCTAAAAAATCGGTCTCCGTTTGATCTTTAGCTGTCGCTAAACGTTTTTCTAGAGCATCTTGTAACCTCGTCATGCCATGATTCATATCTGCCTTTGAGAATACTAAATCAGTCATTGGTGAAATCGTTACTTCTTCAAGATTTTCTAATGAGCGTTGAGTATCTGCTTCAAAATAACGGATTGAGTCAATTTCAACATCAAACAGTTCCACCCGAACAGGGTATTCGGCATTTAGCGGATAGACATCAACAATGCTTCCGCGAATACTAAATTCGCCGGGCTTTCCGACCATCGATTGGCGTTCATAGCCCATTAACACTAAGCGTTGCGCGAGGATTTCAGGTTCTACTTCCGTCCCGATTTCCCAATGAAGTTGCGCATTTTGCCACGTTTCTTTCGTTGGCAAATATTTTCGTAGTCCAGCTACTGGTACGACCACGATTCCTGCATTCGCTGTCATCAGGAAATTTAACGCACTCACTCGATCTGCGCGCGCTTCTGGTGAAGAAAAGGCCATTTCGGCGGATAACACTTCATCTACTGGAAATAGATGAACTTGTTCTGAAGGTAAAATATTTAAAAAATCATCTACTAATTGATTGGCATAGTATAGGTTTGGGACCGCAATAACAATTTTTTGATGCGTCTTTTGTAAAGCGCCTGCCATCAGTAATGTTTTAGCAGAGCCTGATAACCCAGTAATTAGTTGGCGCGTTCCTGTTGTCATTAGTTGACTGCGCCATGATTTAGCAATTTCTGTTTGGCTAATTCGTTCGATAATATTCAAACAAGGGCCCTCCTTTCTGCTATTTTCCATTAAATTGATTCATTGTTTCAACAAACGTATGTCCTTCGCATGCATATAAAGCGGCATCGGCTGCTTTCTTTACAGCAAGTAACATCTCTTCGTGTGTTTCTTTGGGAAAAGTACTTAGTACATGGTGGATAACTGTATCATTTTTTGAGGGCCGACCAATGCCAATTTTAATTCTAGGAAAGACATTTGTTCCTAAATGGGCAATCAGACTTTTTATCCCATTGTGGCCGCCAGCACTACCTTTTTGCCGTAAACGAATTTTACCGACCTCTAAGTCTAAGTCATCATAAATAACAATCAAGTCTTCCTCATCTACCCCAAAGTAGGTCAACAGCGGCCCAACAGAGCGACCTGATTCATTCATAAATGTTAATGGTTTCACTAACAATACTTTCTCAGTCCCTATAAAAAACTCTGCAATATCTGCTTCAAAATTACTATTATTAAACGAAACATTTTGCCGATACGCAATTTCATCTAGCGTAATAAAGCCAATGTTGTGTTTTGTTTCTTTGTATTTACTACCGGGATTTCCCAGTCCTACGATTACTTTCATCTTTCATTCTCCTTGGATTATAAGCTTGCCAACACAAAATGGCTGGGAAGCGTATGCGCTACCCAGTTTTATTCATTATACCATAGAAATAAAAAAACTCGCAGTCTTTGAAGATTAAGAAAGATGTAAAAAAATTTTTTAGAAATTTAAACATGCGTAAGATAGTGAAATTACGCACATGTAAGAGCTACCATTTTGAAACAGGTCTAAAAACTGTATCATTTTTACAATCAAAGTTCGTGACATTTTTTACAAACCATGTTACTATCACTTTAGCAACAGGAAATAAAAACTCGTTGCTCATGAAAAAGAATGTAGAGGAAGGAATGGTACACATGACTGCAGCCGCAGGGAATAAAGATCACCAAAAAGTAATTTTAGTCGGGGACGGTGCCGTAGGTTCTAGCTATGCCTTTGCTTTAGTAACTCAGAATATTGCTCAAGAAGTTGGGATTATTGATATTAATGTACCAAAAACTGAAGGAGACGCGTTGGACTTATCTCACGCATTAGCATTTACTTCTCCTAAAAAAATCTATGCTGCTACTTATGACGATTGCCATGATGCAGACTTAGTTGTCTTAACAGCTGGTGCGCCTCAAAAACCAGGCGAAACTCGTTTAGACTTAGTTCATAAAAACTTGAAAATTAATAAAGAAATCGTTACAACAATTGTTGATTCTGGTTTCAACGGTATCTTCTTAGTTGCCGCAAACCCAGTTGATATTTTGACTTATTCAACTTGGAAATTCTCTGGCTTCCCGAAAGAACGAGTAATCGGTTCAGGAACTTCACTAGATTCTGCTCGTTTCCGTCAAGCAATTGCCGAATTAGTTGATGTTGATGCACGAAATGTCCATGCCTACATCTTAGGGGAACACGGAGATACAGAATTCCCAGTTTGGTCACATGCGAATGTCGCTGGCTTACAAATTTACGAATGGGTGAAAAATAATCCTGACGTCGATGAAGAAGCAATGGTTAATTTATTCTTCAACGTACGCGACGCTGCTTACACAATCATCGAGAAAAAAGGAGCTACTTTCTATGGAATCGCGGTTGCACTAGCGCGTATCACTAAAGCTATCCTAAACGATGAAAACTCTGTGTTACCACTATCTGTTTATTTAGAAGGTGAATATGGTCAAAACGATATTTATATCGGTGCACCAGCGATCATCAACCGCCAAGGCGTTAAACAAGTCATTGAAATTCCATTAACAGATGCTGAACAAGAAAAAATGGAAGCTTCTGCTTCTGCATTAAAAGAAGTTATTGAAACAGCTTTTGCTAAATTTGAAGCAGAAGAAGCAAAATAACTCCTTCTACAATAGTCAAAAATTAAAAACAACCAAGAGTGAACACTATTGTTACTCCGCTTTAAAGCCTGGTACAAAAATCCAAAGTGATTTTTGTACCAGGCTTTACTTTTAATCTGTTTTACTTTACTCATCACTCAACTTTTTAAAAAAATTATTGTTTTGTTTAGCTCGAAAAATAACAATAACCAAAAATAAGTTTATTATCTAAAATTCACTACACTACTTAATACAGTCCATCTGCTTCTTCTTTTGTCACAATGTAAATATTTTTCATTTGCGTATAAGCATCTAGCATTGATTTATGCGTTTCTCGACCAATTCCTGATTTTTTATAACCGCCAAATGGCGCGCCCGCAGGCAATTGATTGTATGTGTTGACCCACATCCGACCTGTCCGTACACCACGAGCAACCCGTAATGCCACATTGATATCTTGAGAAAAGACGGCACCACCTAGACCATATTCAGAATCATTAGCTAAACGAATGACTTCTTCTTCCGTTTCAAATTTAATCACTGTTGCAACAGGACCAAAGATTTCTTCTTGGGCCACACACATTGTATTCGTACCATTCGCTAATAACGTAGGTGCTAAAAACGCCCCCTTGTCTAGCCTATTTTCTGTTAAACGTTGCCCACCAGTAATCAGTGTAGCTCCTTCCTTCACACCAATTTCGACATATTTTAAAATTTCTTCCAATTGATGCTCATTGATCTGAGCGCCCATTTCAACATCTTTTTCCCACGGGAAACCAACGTTCACTTGTTCAAATTTTTCCTTTAAAGCTTCTACAAATTGATCATAAATACCTGACTGAACGAACACACGAGACCCAGCACAACAAACTTGCCCTTGATTGAATAAAATCCCTAACTGCACGCCTTCTAATGCACGTTCCCAATTGGCATCTTCAAAAATAATGTTGGCTGATTTTCCGCCAAGTTCTAAAGTGGCTGGAATTAGGCGGTCGGCCGCCGCTTTAGCGACAGTGTACCCCACCTCTGTTGAGCCTGTAAAAGCTAGCTTATCAAACCCTGGATGTGCCAACATATAATTTCCTGAATCAGAACCACGACCGGTGATTAAATTCACTACTCCTTTCGGCAAGACTTGATCAAAAATTTTAAACAATTCCAACAGACTTAATGATGTGCTCGAGGACGGATGAATCACAACCGTATTACCTGCTGCCAACGCTGGTGCTAATTTCCAAGCACCCATTAATAAGGGGAAATTCCACGGAATAATTTGACCCACAACACCGATGGGTTCTTTCACAACAATGGATAACGTATCCTTATCAAATTCTTTGACAGACCCTTCTTCTCCACGAATCACACTAGCAAAATACCGAAAATGGTCTGCACTGGCAGGGACATCAATCGATTGCGTTTCCCGAAGCGGTTTTCCATTATCTAAAGTCTCCACCATAGCCAAATGTTCTTGATTTTCTTCAATCAAATCAGCAATTTTCAACAAAAGATTGCTTCTTGTTACAACGTCAACATCTTTCCATGTCTGAAACGCTTCTTGAGCTGCTTCTACAGCTCGATCCACATCTGCATTTGTGGCATCAACAAATTCTGCTAATTTTTCGCCATTACTAGGATTGTAACTAGCAATCATTTTGTTACCACTACCTGTTGTCCACTCTCCATTAATATACAATTGATAGCTACTGGCAACTACTTGATTTATTTCTTTTTTACTCATTTACCCACCTCTTTTTTTATTTTTGTATCCGCTTACAATTATAAGACATCTTCCACCTAAAAGTAAATGATTCTACCTAAAAAAAATATAGCTCTCAGCGACTGTTGCTAACTCATCCCGACCTGAAGCCTCCTGGCAATATCTGAATGTATTAAACTTTATTGGAGAGAACTTTTGCCACAAAAAAAAGCTAGCACTGAAGAATTAAAATTGCTTCTTCAGTGCTAGCTTTGATTTTTCCAACTCATTCGTTCTTATTGACAAAGAGCTGATTTTTTTATTTATCTTTTGGAACGATATAGTTCATCAAATGTGTTTCATCGGCTGAGATTGTACGTGTCGAAACAACGTTTAATCCCTTCACGTTCATTTCAGAAATTAAGATGCTACCATCTTTAAAGACTTTTTCCACAAATGCGACATGACCATAAGTATTGTCTGCGCCTAAAACACCAGCTGGGAAGGAAACCGCTGCACCTGCTTTTGGTGTACGACTTACTTTGTACCCGCGTGCACGACCTGTTTCGCCCCAATCTTGACCATTCCCCATTGTTAAGTCCACACGTTTACCTAATTGCGTAATACGGTTGTAGACATATTGTGTACAGTTGCCCCAAGCATAACTATTAAAGGTGTCATAGTTTTTGCCATTATAGGCTGGGAAATTTGATTCCATTGGTTCAACGGTTGCTTTTTCTTTATCATAATAAGTTAAATCGTATGTTTTAATTAACGCATTTAATTTCTTATGGTAATCTTTGTCCGTTGCGTATTTTCCTGTTAGGAAACGTGTCGCTTCTTTGTATGATTTGGCTTCCGTTTTCCAGACACCATGATAGAAATCTTTATTGGAATCTAAACCATTTTTCAATAATTTCGCATAATCTTCCATTGATTCTTTATACGTTGGATATTGACGGAATTTTGCTTCTACTGTGTATAGGTTACCGAAACCATTGTCTTCATAGGTAATAAAAGAAACAGATTGACCTTTGTAATCGCCTTTAATACCAAACAAATTGTAGTTTGGTTTCTGGCTTAATTTACTATTGCCGCTGCCACTTTCTAAAATTGCTTGAGCAATCATCACACTAGCATATAAGTTTTTGTCCTTGGCCACTTTCCGAGCAGATTCACCGATTTCTTGAATAAACTCTTCTGTCTTCTTCGTTTTGCTGACCGTAAACGTCTCATCGTCTTCCACTAACCCAACCGCTTCATTTGTAACTGGTGGGACTATTTCAGGCTGCGGTGTTGACGCTGCTGGTTGCTCTACTGGCTTTTCAGCTGGTGCTGTTGGTGTCACTGGTTTCGCCGGCTGTTTTGATTCAGAAGTACTCGTGCCAGGTTTTGGCTGTTCTTTAGAAGAACTTGGTGTGGTCGTTGGCGTGGTACTTGATTCAGTTGTACTTGTTGACGTAGAATCTGTGGTTGACTCTGTTGTACTCGTCGAGGTGGAGTCAGTAGTCGATTCTGTCGTACTTGTGGATGTAGAATCCGTTGTGGAATCTGTCGTTTCGGTTCCTGACGTTTCCGTGGACTCCGTGGTTGCAGATTCACTTGATTCGGTTGAACTTTCTGTTTCAGTTGTTGATTCTTCTGTCGCTTCTGTTGTTTCACTAGTCGCTGTCGTTTCAGTGGCTTCAGCAGTTGTTGCTTCTGCGGTTGTTTCTGCGACAGAACTATTTTCAGCTACCAAGTTATTACCTTCTGCAAATGCACCTACTGGCATTGATGAACCTAAAAGTAATAAGGTAGAGAACAGGGCAAATTGTTTTTTCATACTCATTCTCCTTTTTTATTTTTCTCCATTTATTTTTATGTACCAACATATATAATTGACATAGTTATTGTTTAAATGGCTCCTTTTTTAATAGTATACTGTTTCATAAAAAATTTCTAGCAAAAAGTTAAAAAAATAGAAGAAAATTCACAAATTCTTCTATCTTTTTTTGGTAATTTTCTAAGAAAAAAAAGAAAGGGCTTGAACAAACATCAACGTCCTCTCTTTTTCTCGTTATCCTTCAAACAAAATACTTTTTTTTCGAAGTGCCTCTTTGATTTCTTGGAAAGTTTCTTCGTCTGCACAGCGAATAGTATGCAGATGGACGCCTCCTGTTAAAACTGATAGTAATGTAGCATGCTCTTTTTGATACTTGTCCATAAATTTATCAATATCTTTCTCTGATTGAATGCGCAAACTGCCGATTAATTCCCCATAAAGCGGATGTGCAATACTCACATCTACCACTTCTCCACCTTTGGCAACAATGACTGACAATTCTTCTCTCGTTTGTTCAGGCGTATGTTGACAAGCAATTTTCCGCTCAATTCCTTCTAAAGGTTGTTCCAACATATACCCTCGAGCTGTTGCGACAATTTCGACCCCTGTCGCCCGTAATAGAGCGACATCTCCTACAATAATTTGTCTGCTGACATCAAAAGCTTTTGCAAAACGAGTGGCACTAATTGGCTTTTCGGTCTCTCTTAATCTTTTAACAATCTCTCTTCTTCTGATTTCTCCATCCACGACCTTCGCCTCACTCTCCTAAATGTTTTTCTTGGAAACGTTTAGAGGCGTCCATAATTCCCTGGAAAGTCTCAGATAATGTTTCTTCATACTCGGCATTTTCAACATGATTCAGAATAGTTTCTAATACTTGTTGTTCTCTTTCAGAATCAAAAACCGCATGACCTGCTTTCTTTTTCACTGCAGCAATCTCTGCGACGACGTCCATCCGCTGTTCTAATAAACGGACCAGTTCCTTATCGATTTGGTTAATCTTTGCTCGTTGTTGTTCTAAAGAAGTTGTTGGGGCGTCATCTTCAGTCAATTCTTTAATTATCCGTGCTGGATTACCTGCGATCACACAGTTTTCTGGGAACGATTTGGTCACAACAGCACCTGCTGCCACCACTACATTATCGCCTAATGTTACGCCAGGAAGGACAATCGCTCCACCGCCAATCCAAACATTGTTGCCAATGATAATTCGTTTCCCTGATTCCATTCCGCTATTACGCTTGGCCGCTTGTAATGGATGCTCGGCTGTATAAAGTTGCACATTGGGTCCAAACATACAGTTATCGCCAATTTCGATTGGACAAACATCTAAAAAAACGTTATTAAAATTGGCATAGAAATTTTTTCCCACAGAAATGTTGTAGCCATAATCAAATTGAATCATCGGTTCGATGTACGTCCCGACACCCACTTTTCCAAATGTTTCTTCTATTAATTGACGACGAATATATGTGTCTGGTTGTTGGTTAATTAACGCCATTTGTTCACGGGCTTTTTTGCGATCAGCCACTAATTCAGGATCTGAGGCAAAATATAGTGCACCTGCGATCATTTTTTCTTTTTCTGATTTAAATTCTTCCATTCCGTTACTCCTTTATCGTTAATTCTGCAAATATCGTTTCGGCTTTCGCTTCTAAAAAATAATAAGGTTGTTGTAAAAATAGCGGCGTTTGATTAATGGCTAAAATAGTTGCCGTTGGTTGTTTATAATGAATCAAATCACAAAATGGATGCACTTGAAAACTCGTGCCGACAATCACGATTAAGTCGGCAGAAGCAACGGCCTGAATGGCTTTTTCAATTGCCTCTTCGGATAGTCCTTCTTCATACAAAGTAATAGCTGGACGGATTTGTCCATGACAATCAGCGTGCCGATCACTAAGCAAATAGTCTTGCCAAGGAACCGTTGCACCACAAGTTTGGCAATAACATTCATATAAATTACCATGAAAGTCCACCACTTCTTGGCTACCTGCTTTTCGATGAAGCCCATCAATATTTTGTGAAACAATTTTTCCCCGTTTCATTTGCTCTAATTGTGCCATTTTCTGGTGAATGATATTAGGTTGTGCGTCTGGATGATAGAGCGTTTTAACGAATTGATAAAACTTTTCTGGCTCTGTTTTTAAGCAAGTCCGGCTCAATAAGTATTCCGGTTGCTGGATTCCTTGATAGACACCTTTTAAGGAACGATAATCTGGCACACCTGAGGCTGTCGAGATACCCGCACCTGTTAAAAATGTGATTTTTTGTTGGGTTGCCAACCAATGAATTGCCTCAGCTTGCGTGATATCTTGCATATCGATTCAGCTCCTAATCTTCTATATTATAACGTATTTTAACATTAGCACCAAAAGTTTTTCCACTTTTTGAAAACTTCTTACCTATATATTGATTTATCTTGAAAGAGTTTGTGACAAATTTCTCAACTCGTGGTAAAATATGCATGAGTAAAAGTGAGGTGAAACAACAATGGTCGCATTTATTATTTATTGGGCTGCAATTATTGCCTGCATCGCTTGGGGCGTTTTAAGCATTTGGTTCTCTGTTTTTTATCTTTCTCGTAAAGAAAACGGAAATCTTTGGGCTTTTGCGTTCTTCAACGTTATCGCTATTATCGCCTTAGCAATTGTTTTATTAGTTTACAAAACTTGGGATTTCGGTATCTTAACTTACTCAAGTCTAATTTATACAATTTTAGCTTCTTTAGGTGTATTGACTGTTCTTCAAGCTATTTTAGGTCGTGAACCAAAAGCTGTCAAAGCTTAAGTAAAAAGCAACTGTTCCTTTAGGAATGGTTGCTTTTTTCGTATTAGTTTCTATTTCGTAGGGAAAATGTTACGCTAATTTCATGGTGTTTGTGTCCTCTTGATAAATTCCTTTGCTGGAACATATTGACTTTCTTCTGGATTTATCCTAAAATTAATAACTGAATTTAATAACTGAATAGTGCCTCAAAAAAGAGGTAGAGGTCGCGGTTTTTATTACGCTTGTGGAGTGAGAGGACACTGGGAAGCAAGTTTAGGATCAATCGCCGAAATGCATAACGGAGCCTCTTCTGTTGTGTGTTGGGACGTAAGTTAAGAGCTTGCGGACTGTCTTAGTAGTGATGCTAAGTTGTGCTATGTTTCGTTGAGGAATTTTTTTCGACATTACCTAGCAACCTTACATCTGTTTGGTTGTTTTTTTGTATTCAAAAATAGGTTGTGACAGAAGTATTCTCCTTTAAAAAGACAGAATCGCTTTTGCTCAGCTGATTATCAAAGCTTGTTGATTGAAAAAAGACAAAACGATCAATCAGACAAGAAATTTAAAGGAGAGAAAAAGATGAACAAAAAAGTTTTTTCATTCAGTCTACTACTTGTCACGCTATTTTCGTTACTTGGCATGACAACCAACGCTTCGGCGGAGGAAAATGGTGAATTTCGTGTCGGCATGGAAGCTGGCTACGCCCCTTTTAACTGGTCACAGAAAAATGACGCACATGGCGCAGTGCCTATTCAAGGCAACTCTTATGCAGGCGGCTATGATGTTCAAATTTCTAAAAAAATTGCCGATGGTTTAGGTCGTAAATTAGTAATCGTCCAAACCAAATGGGATGGCTTGGCGCCCGCCTTACAATCTGGAAAAATTGATGCCATTATCGCCGGAATGAGCCCAACCGCTGAACGAAAAAAAGAAATTGCTTTTACAAACCCTTATTATGAATCACAATTTGTCGTAATTGTAAAAAAAGATGGCAAATACGCTAATGCAAAAAGCTTGAAAGATTTAGCTGATGCTAAAATTACGGCTCAACTAAATACATTCCACTACGGATTAATTGATCAAATTCCAAATGTCAATAAACAGCAAGCAATGGATAACTTTTCAGCTATGCGAACAGCACTTGCTTCTGGCATGATTGACGGGTATGTTAGTGAACGCCCTGAAGGCATAACAGCAACTAGTGTCAATAAAGAATTAAAAATGTTAGAATTTCCAAAAGAAAATGGCTTTGATGCTAGCGCTGAAGACTCGCAAGTAGCAGTCGGCATGCGTAAAGGCGATCCAGACATTGAAAAAGTAAACAAAATTTTAGCAGGTATTTCTCAAGATGAACGGACAAAAATTATGGACCAAGCAATCAAGGATCAACCTGCAGCAACAGATAGTGATGAACAAAAAACAGGACTTATTAACGATTTCAAAAATATTTGGAATCAATATGGCGACATGTTTTTACGTGGTGCTGGTTTAACGCTATTTATCGCGTTAATTGGGACAGTTGTCGGAACAACCCTTGGTTTACTAATTGGTGTCTTCCGTACAATTCCAGATTCTGAAAACCCAGTCGCTCGTTTCTTCCAAAAATTAGGAAATTTAATTCTTTCTATTTATATTGAAGTTTTCCGTGGTACACCAATGATGGTTCAAGCAATGGTTATTTTCTATGGTTTAGCTCTAGCTTTTGGCATCTCTTTAGACCGAACAGTGGCCGCATTATTTATCGTTTCTGTGAATACTGGTGCCTATATGTCTGAAATTGTTCGCGGAGGTATTTTCGCAGTAGATAAAGGACAATTCGAGGCAGCACAAGCGATTGGGATGACCCATGGACAAACAATGCGTAAAGTCGTTATTCCCCAAGTATTACGTAATATTTTACCTGCAACAGGGAATGAATTTGTCATTAATATCAAAGATACAGCCGTGTTAAGTGTTATCGGTGTCGCAGATTTATTCTTCCAAGGGAATGCTGCTTCTGGCGCAAACTTCCAGTTCTTCCAAACCTTTACAATTGTCGGCATCATGTACTTGGTAATGACTTTTGTGATCACACGAATCTTACGTGTTGTGGAACGTAAAATGGATGGCCCTTCTGCTTACGTTAAAGTAGAAGAATTAACTGAAGAAGGAAAAGAAAGCTAGGAGGCAAACAAATGAGTGCAATTATTGAAATTGAACATTTACGAAAAAGCTTTGGCGAAAACGAAGTATTAAAAGATATCAATATGAACGTCAACAAAGGAGAAGTTGTCACCATTATCGGTTCTTCTGGTTCTGGTAAATCAACGTTACTACGTTGTATTAATTTGTTAGAAAAACCAACAGATGGCAAAATCATCTATAATGGTAAAAATGTTTTAGAACGTGGTTATAGTTTGCCCAAATATCGGACCCATTTAGGTATGGTTTTCCAATCATTCAATTTATTTAATAACATGAATGTCTTAGAAAACTGTACTTCTGGTCAGATGACTGTCCTAAAAAGAAACAAAGAAGAAGCCAAAAAAATTGCCTTAGAAAATTTAGAAAAAGTTGGCATGGCTCGTTTTATTGATGCCAAACCTGCTCAATTGTCTGGTGGACAAAAGCAACGGGTAGCCATTGCTCGAGCATTATCAATGGATCCAGATGTTTTACTTTTCGATGAACCAACTTCTGCATTGGATCCTGAAATGGTTGGCGAAGTGCTAAAAACGATGAAAAATCTTGCCCATACAGGGCTAACAATGGTGATTGTAACACATGAAATGGAATTTGCGCGGGACGTATCCGATCGTGTTATTTTCATGGATAAAGGTGTCATTGCCGAAGAAGGGACCGCTGAAGATATTTTTATCCATCCAAAAGAAGCTCGGACAAAAGAGTTCTTACATCGGATTTTAACGAAAAACTAGTAAAAAAGAGGCAGTCATTCTGGTTAGAGTGACTGCCTCTTTTGTTATTTTTTGTATTGACGAATCATTGGCGGTTCATAGGAATCAATAAATGCACCAATTTCTTCTAAGGAATCTGAAATGAAAATTTTAGCTCGATCCGCTTCTGTTAAGAAACTAGTTTCTACCATTTTATCAAAAAAAGCAGCTAATAAATCATAGTAACCATTCACGTTGTATAAAATACAAGGATTCATATGTTCACCGACTCGGCCCCAAGAGATCACCTCGCTAATTTCTTCTAGCGTGCCGGGCCCACCGGGTAAAGCTAAATATACATCTGCCAATTCAATCATCTTTTTCTTACGCGCATGCATATCGCTAACTGTATGCATCTTTGTAATGCCATTATGTGCAATCTCCCGCTCCATTAAAAAAGTGGGCATAACACCAATTACCTCTCCACCTTCTGCTAAAAGCGTGTCAGCCACCGTACCCATTAGACCAACATTGCCACCGCCATAAACTAGATCATAGTGATTTTCTTTCATCCAAGCGGCTAACGCTACTGCAGCTTGCTGATAGATTGGCTCATTCCCCAGACTGGCGCCACAATATACTGCCATTTTTTTCACAAACATACCCTCCATTTAGATAGATTCTTTTTTACCATCTATCCTCTGGTAGCTATGGTAGCATATTTTGATTTTCTCGAAAAGGTGCAGCCATTTTTCTTTTCGTTTTAAAAGTATTTGAATTTTCAGACAATAAATGCTATAGTCTTTTTATATTTTAAAATTTCAGAAAAAGGAGCCCTATTATCTTGTCTACCTCACTCACTATTCGCTTAGTTGCCGAAGCCGATTGGCCCGCATTACATGCCTTGGACCAAATCATTTGGACAAAAAAGAATACCCCTGCCGAGATACAACCACTCTCGCTTGCGGCATATCAAGAAAAAATGAAAGATGAAACGATTTTTGTTGCCATCAGCGGACAACAACTCGCTGGATTTATTGAAGTCCATCCGCCCACTTCGTTAGCAGCTCATCAAAAGCAATGGTTACTAAGTATTGGCGTTTCGCCAGATTTCCAAGGACAAGGGATTGGTGGTTCTTTGTTGTCGTATGTCAAAGATATGGCTCAGATAAGCGGGATTCATAAGCTGAGTTTGCGAGTAATGGCTACCAATCAAGAAGCCATTCGATTCTATGAAAAACATGATTTTGTGCAGGAAGCACATTTTAAAGAAGAATTTTATATAAATGGACACTATTGTGATGATTATCAGTATGCTTATTTCATAGAAAAATAAGAAAACCAATGTTTTCTATAAAAACTGGTTGCTCTCTGTTTCTTCTTCTGTTATTTTAAATAATAAGACAATATTAAGGAGTGTGAATCTATGCAAAAAAAGTTAGTTTGGCGTGATTATCTATACGTTGGTTCAATGTTATTCGGTTTGTTTTTCGGTGCTGGAAATTTAATTTTCCCTGTACATATGGGACAAGAAGCGGGGGCTTCCGTCTTTTTAGCAAACTTGGGCTTCTTAGCCACTGGAATTGGCTTACCTTTTCTTGGTGTCATTGCTATGGGTGTTTCTAAAAGTTCAGGTGTTTTTGACTTAGCTTCTCGGATTAATCGTCGTTATGCTCTTATTTTTACCTTACTATTATATTTAACGATTGGTCCTTTCTTTGCTTTACCAAGGTTAGCAACTACTTCTTTTGAGATTGGTCTTGCACCATTTGTTCCTAAAGACTTGCAATGGCTGGTTCTTGCTGGTTTTTCCGCATTATTTTTCTTAGCTGTTTGGCTCTTCTCTAGAAAGCCAAGTAAAATCTTAGATTATGTGGGTAAATTTTTAAATCCGTTATTTTTAGCATTGCTAGGAATTTTGATTGTTTTAGCCTTTGTAAAACCATTAGGTCATGTGGCCAGTGCCGCTGTTGGTGAAAATTATATTTCAAGTCCTTTCTTTAAAGGATTTACAGAAGGTTATAATACGCTGGATGCTTTAGCTTCATTAGCTTTTGGGATTGTTGTCGTTTCAACTTTACGAAATATGGGCGTCGAAAAACCAGGAGATATCGCTAAAGGGATGATTAAATCAGGTGCTTTCAGTGTTGTATTGATGGGGATTATCTATACCTTACTTGCTTATATGGGAACAATGAGTATCGGGGCTTTTCCAATCAGTGAAAACGGCGGGATTGCCTTAGCCCAAATTGCCAATTACTATTTAGGCCTACCAGGGAGTATTTTACTGGCTTTTATCGTAGTTCTTGCTTGTTTAAAAACCGGTATCGGCTTAAGCACAGCCTTTTCTGAGACTTTTGAAGAAATGTTTCCGAAAGTTTCCTATCAAAAATTCTTGGCAATTGTTGTTATTTTACCAGCTATTTTTGCAAATGTCGGCTTAACCAACATCATTCAATTTGCCGTTCCAGTCTTGATGTTCCTTTATCCATTAGCGATTACTTTAATGCTTTTGGTAATCATCAGTCCTATTTTCAAACATCGACGGGAAGTCTATCAAGCAACGACCTATATCACATTGATTGCTGCTGTTTTAGATGCATTAAATAGCGCGCCTGCCTTTATCAAAGATACGGCGTTTGTAACAACGCTTTTAGAAAAAGCCGGCCAATACTTACCATTGTTCACTATTGGCATGGGCTGGGTCGTTCCAGCAACGGTTGCTTTTCTAATTAGTTGGGTTTGGGTCATGATTTCTAAAAAAGATCCTATTCTTGATTAATTCTTACCAAAACGACACTAGAAAAAATGCGAAAGCGCATCTTTTCTAGTGTCGTTTTTATGTATATTCGTTGTACCAAACTCTTGACTATGGTAAATTGAAGTTACCAACAAGTACTGGAGGAAATTGCCCATGTTAGTTACAACAACCGAGAGAATTAGCGGTCAAGAATATGAAATTATTGGAGAAGTTTTCGGGTTAACCACACGTTCTAAAAATATGTTTAAAGATTTAGGTGCTGGACTAAAAAGCGTAGTTGGCGGTGAAATCAAAGGTTACACTGATATGCAACGAGAAGCACGCGACCAAGCAATCGAACGTTTAAAAGCAGAAGCCTCTAAATTAGGTGCAGATGCCGTTGTGATGATGCGTTTTGATTCTGGCACAATTGGCACAGACATGCAATCTGTCGTGGCTTACGGAACAGCTGTTAAATACATCTAAATTTTGCAACTAAAAAGACGCAGACCTTTTCTTGTAAGGTCTACGTCTTTTTAGTTTTCATATTTCACTTCTGCTAAATACAATCCTTCTGGATGAGCAGTCGGACCCGCTAAATTTCGATCTTTGGCTGCGATAATTGCTGGAATCGCGGTTGGTTCCAGCCGCCCATTGCCGATTTTCAATAGCGTACCAACTAAAATCCGAATCATTTTGTACAAGAAACCATCGCCCCGAAAAGTGAATGTTAATTCATCCCCCGTTTCATTGACATGAACACTGGCTTCATGAATAGTTCGGATTTTATCTTCTACCGAACTTCCTGAGGCACAGAAAGAGGTAAAATCATGGGTGCCTAATAAATCAGGTAAAGCTTGTTGGATTTTTTCGAGATCAATGGGATACGGAAAATAACTGGCATAAAAACGTCGAAATGGACTTCGCGGTTTGCCAATATCCACTTTAAATTGATAGGTTTTTTCGATCACGTGATAACGTGCATGAAAGTCTTCTGAAACACGTTCCACGCTTCGCACAGCAATGTCTTCTGGTGTTTGTGTATCTAACGCAAAGCGCATTTTTTCCAACGGACGTTCCTGCGGATAATCAAAGTGAATCACTTGGCCCATTGCATGAACCCCTGCATCTGTTCGTCCTGAACCAAAAACCGTCACGGAGTGTCCGTTATTCATGCGTGCTAACGTTTTTTCTATTTCTTCTTGAACGGTACGCTCATTAGGCTGCTTTTGAAAGCCATGAAAATGAGTGCCATCATAGGCAATGATTGCTTTATAGCGGGGCATAATTTTTCTTCACCTTTTCTAAGTTCTTAATACAAATAAGCCAATGGTTAACAAGACAAAGCCAAACATTACTATTGTATCTCGTAGGTGCCAATGAAGAATGCGGTATTTTGTCCGTCCTTCGCCACCTTGATAACCTCTTGCTTCCATGGCAGTCGCTAAGTCTTCCGCACGATTAAAACTACTTACGAAAAGCGGAATCAAAAGTGGAACAATAGCTTTCATTTTTTGAAGTAAGTTTCCTTCACCAAAATCAACACCACGGGCACGTTGAGCATTCATAATCTTTTCCGTTTCATCCATTAATGTTGGGACAAAACGTAAGGCAATTGATAACATCAATGAAACTTCATGAACTGGAAATTTCACCACACGAAGTGGGCGTAACAAATATTCAATCGCATCTGATAACTCTAATGGTGCCGTCGTTAAAGTTAATAACGTTGACATGAAAATAATTAAAACAAAACGACAGAAAATAAATAGCCCATTCGTCACACCAAACTGGGTAATGGAAATAATTCCCCACTGAAAGTACACCTCTCCCCCTTGTGTAAACAAGGTTTGAAGAGCCACAGTAAACAGAATTAGCCATAATAATGGCCGAACA
Source organism: Enterococcus sp. AZ011 (assembly GCF_050548355.1). Classification (NCBI taxonomy): domain Bacteria; kingdom Bacillati; phylum Bacillota; class Bacilli; order Lactobacillales; family Enterococcaceae; genus Enterococcus; species Enterococcus sp. AZ011. Next base: position 177,927 of record NZ_CP172959.1, on the reverse strand, counting down.
CCGCGGATAAAGAAGCGGGCGCTGATTTTTGATAATGAAATAGCAAAAGCAGTAAAGGCTGCTATTAAAACATAACTCTGCCAATTATTTGCTAAAAAGATAATCCCAATAAAATAAAAACTAGCTAATAATTTTGCGCGCGGATCTAAACGATGGATAAAAGAATCACCTGGAATATAGCGCCCAAAAATCAATTTATTCATCATTTTGCCTCACCTGCTTCCTGCATTTTTTTCAGAAGCTGATCGGCTAATTGATCGGCCGTTAATGGTAATTGCTCAAAAGAAAAGCCTTTTGCCACTAATTTTTCAGCAAATTCGGCTGCAGTTGGCACGCCTAATTGTTTTTCTTTCAACCATTGTGTCTCTTGAAACACTTCTTGTGGTGCTCCCGCTCGGACGATTTGTCCTTTTTCTAAAACAATCACATGATCTGCGTAATTAGCCACATCATCCATCAAATGTGTCACTAAAACGATGGTCATATTATGTTCCTTATGCAGACGACTAAACATCTCCATCATTTCTTTACGACCCTTAGGATCCAAACCAGCAGTCGGTTCGTCTAATACTAAGACTTCTGGTTCCATCGCTAGCACACCAGCAATTGCGACACGGCGCATTTGACCACCTGATAACTCAAACGGAGAATGTTGTAAGTATTTTTCATCTAAGCCGACTAAATCAAGCATTTTCTTAGCTAATTTTTTCGCTTCTTCGTCTGAAACACCAAAATTTTTCGGTCCGAAAGCGATGTCTCGCTCCACTGTTTCTTCAAACAATTGTGCTTCTGGAAATTGAAAAACGATCCCAACTTTTTTACGAATTGGTTTTAAATTCTTATTATCAGTTTCTGGCGTAATCACACGCTCTCCAATTGTCACTTGGCCTTTAGTTGGTTTCACCAAAGCATTTAAATGTTGCAATAGCGTTGATTTGCCACTGCCAGTATGACCGACAATCGCTGTATAAGAGCCGTCTTGAATCGTTAAATTAATATCGAATAATGCCCGTTGCTCAAAAGGAGTATTGGGTTGGTAAGTAAAATCTACTTGTTTAAAACGGATGTCCATAACCAATCCACCATCCCTTCTTCTGTTAAATAATTCGTTGGCACAACAACGCCACGCTCTTTCAAAGCTACTTTTAATTTTTCAGGAAACGGTAAATCCAAGCCCATTTCAACAAGCGCTTCTCCTGCAGAAAAAATCTTTTCTGGTGTTCCTTCGTTTGTCAATTGTCCTTGGCGCATCACTAAAATACGATTCGCATTAGCCGCTTCATCAATATCGTGGGTAATAGAAATAACTGTTAAATTGCTTTCTTCTTTAATCTTTTGAATGGTAGCAATTACTTCTGCACGACCTTCTGGATCTAACATACTTGTCGCTTCGTCTAAAATAATAATATCTGGTCGCAAAGCAACCACACCAGCGATAGCTACTCGTTGTTTTTGGCCGCCAGATAGCCGAGCAGGTTCTCGCTTGGCAAAAGCTAACATACGAACCCGTTCTAAGGCATCGTGGACACGTTCGACCATTTCATCACGCGGAATACCTTGATTTTCTAAACCAAAAGCCACATCGTCTTCGACTGTTGAACCGACAAATTGGTTATCTGGATTCTGAAAGACCATTCCTACCATACGCCGGATATCCCAGACGTTTGCTTCATTTAATTCTTTGCCGCCAACTTTGATAGTCCCAGCAGCTGGCAGTAACAGCCCATTGATCGTTTTGGCTAACGTTGATTTACCAGAACCATTATGGCCAATAATAGCGACCCATTCGCCTTGTTGAATGGAAAAAGACACATCTTTTAAAGCGGGAGAAGCATCTTCTGGTTGATAATTAAATTGGATATTATTTAGTTCAATGATTGGTTGCATCGCGTACTCCCTCAATCTATTTATTCTTTCTAACACTACCAAAAAAGTAGCGTTTTTTCAATCATCTGTTCTGATTCTTCACACTATTTTTTATTATACCAAAAGAACGGTCATTATGGGAGCTCTTATCTGTCTTGACAGGTCTATTTTTCATAAAAATAACTTCTTGTTCTCATAAAACAAGAAGTTACTGATTTTCTTTTAAAAATGTGTCTTCAAATATTCAAACGCATATTGGGCATATAACTCAGCACCCATTGCCATCGCATCTTCATCAATATTAAAACGACCATGGTGATGTGCCCATTCCGTATCTTTCTCTGGATTACCACTTCCCACTAAGGCAAAACAACCAGAAGCATGTTCAGTATAATAACTGAAGTCTTCACCACCGGTTGTCGGCTCTTCTTGTCTTAAGGCCGCTTCACCAAAATTTTCCTTAATTAGTGTTTGAGCAAACAAGGCATCTTGCTCATCATTAATCACTGGCAACGTTCCATATTGATAATCTAACGAAGCCGTACCACCGTAAATAGCGGCTGTTTGTTCCGCATAGCGTTGCAGCGCCTGTTCTACTCGATTACGCGTTGCTACACTAAAGCAACGAACCGTTCCTTCTAAACGTGCATTCTCAGCAATCACATTAAAACGGGTCCCCACATCCATCCGTCCAATCGTGACAACTACTGGATCTAAAGGATCTGTCTCTCGAGAAACAATCGTTTGCAGATTCATCACGAAAGAAGAAGCTATGACTGCCGCATCAATACAAGCGTTTGGCATGGCACCATGGCCACCACGGCCTTTAAAATCAACAGAAAAAATATCTGCGGATGCGAAACTTGAGCCCACTCGACACGAAGCGGTTCCTACAGGCATTTGTGACCAGATATGTAAGCCAAATACATCATCAACACCGGTCATTGCGCCTTGCGCAACCATTGCTTTAGCACCTTGCGCATTTTCTTCAGATGGTTGAAAAATTAATCTTACAGTTCCCTGAAGTTCTTCCTGGATTTCTTTTAATACTTTAGCCGCTGTTACTAACATCGCGGTATGGGAATCATGCCCACATGCATGCATCTTGCCAGCTTCTAAAGATTTATAAGCTAAATCTTCATTTAATTCCTGTACAGGTAAGGCATCCATATCAGCCCGCAGCGCAACCACTCGGCCTGGTTTGCCGCCCACAATTTCAGCAATTAAACCCGTCGGTTCTGTTTTGCGATAAGTAATTCCTAATTGATCAAGAACTGCCGCGACTTTTTCTGTCGTTCGAAATTCTTCAAATTGTAATTCTGGATGTTGGTGTAAATCCCGTCGAAAAGCAATCATTTCTTGTGAATGCTGCTTGACTAGTGCTTTGATTTTTTTCATACTTACGCCCCGTTTCTACAAACTTAATAAAATACTTGAAAAAATACCCGCTAAAATAACCGAAACAATGGTGACTGTTACGAAACCTGCCACTAACATCGGTGGCATTAAATGGCTCGTTAAAGCCGCCTGTTCTTGTTCATCTTCTGTCAATGATTGAATCACTTCATTAGTAATAATATAATCGGCTGGAAAGCCATATAAAGCTGTCAATGAAACTGCGAATGCCATCTCTTTACTCACACCTAATACACGACCAACAATTGCTGAAAAGATGTACATCCCGATAACACCAATCACAATAATCCCAATCATTGGTAAAAATAAATCCATCAACATTTCAGGTGTGGCTTGTTTTAAGCCATCAAAGACAAAAAGCATTAACCCTAAAATCGCAAAACCAAAGCTATTTGCTTTCTGTAATGGTTGCTTTTCTAAAAAGCCTAAAGACGTTGAAATCACGCCAAAACATAAACACAGCACAAAAGGACTAATCGTCACAAACGGTGCCGTCCACACAGAAACATAATAAGCGAGTGTGGCAACTAAGGCTAAACGTAAAATTCGTGAATAATCTGTATGATATCGTTTGGGTACTTTTTCAAATAGTTTAGGCACATCTGGTTCTGCTCCTGTTACTTGCCCCTCTTGTTCATGAACCGGCTGCCATGTCCCTGCTCGATATTCTTGAAGCTTCCGCTTTCCTTCTTTTTTTAGAACAATTGAAGTTAAGGGATAACCAGCAAACCCTTGAATGACATAAATTAAAATTGCCAAAACTGAAAGTGAGGCTAAACCAGCTGATTGAGCCGCTTCTGACATTACTAATGAAGAAACTAAACCTCCTACTAACGGCGGGATTGCAACTAAAACTGTTTTTAAGTCAAAAACAAAAGTCCCTACAGCTAATAACAAGGCAATAATGCCCAGAATACCTGACAAAGCAATCACAATCGTTTTCCATTGATTAACCAATTCTTTAATAGAGAGCAGAGTGCCCATATTAGTAATCAACAGATACATTAATAAAGTGGCAACCACTGTAGGAATCCCTGCCACTTCCACAATATTTTGTGGAAAAATAGTCCAATAACCAAGAATAAATAAAACACCACAAACAAAAACAGATGGAATCCAAGCTTTTGTTTTGATAGAAACTACATCACCAATGTATAAAATAACCATCAGCAACGAAAAAGCAAACATTTGCGACATATAATTCCCCCTTCTACTAACTCAGATGTTTAATTATCTGAAAATTCCAATTAATAATCAGTATAACAAACCGGAAAAGCTTCTGCAATGCTTTTAAGAAACAAAAAAGCTTTGAGAAAACAGCGTTTTCCCAAAGCAAAAAAAAATCACCTTTATATGATGAGTGCTCCCCTGCTAAAGCCATCTTTAGCAGGGAAAGCAGAGCTAGACTCGGAGTCGCCTCCAACATCATAACACTCTAAAAGAAACATCTATAAAGTGATCGGTTTATTAATTATTTAACAAATTCGATAACTACCATTGGTGCTGCATCGCCGCGTCTTGGTTCTGTCTTCAAGATACGAGTGTAACCACCTTGGCGTTCCGCGAAACGAGGTCCTAAATCGTTAAATAGCTTTTGTAAAGCTGATTCAACAACGATAGACTCATCTTCTTCACGAACACTAGCAACTTCATTACGAACGAAAGTAGCTGCTTGACGACGTGCATGAAGATCTCCACGTTTACCTAAAGTAATCATTTTTTCTACAGTTGAACGTACTTCTTTCGCACGAGCTTCAGTAGTTACGATGCGTTCGTTGATGATTAAATCAGTTGTAATATCACGTAGCATAGCTTTACGTTGGCTTGATGTGCGTCCTAATTTACGGTAACTCACGTTGGGTTCCCTCCTTCGTTTCTGTTCTCACGAGCCACTGCTGTTAAGCAGGACTGGAAACTTCGTAAAAGTCTTAATCGTCCTTACGTAATCCTAATCCTAGATCATGCAATTTAAGTTTTACTTCTTCAAGAGATTTACGACCTAAATTACGTACTTTGATCATTTCTGGTTCAGATTTGTTTGTAAGTTCTTGTACAGTATTAATGCCTGCACGTTTTAAACAGTTATATGAACGAACTGATAAATCAAGTTCTTCAATCGTCATTTCTAGCATTTTCTCTTTTTGAGTTTCTTCTTTTTCCACCATGATTTCAGCGTTTTTCGCTTCGTCAGTAAGGTTTACAAAGATATCTAAATGCTCAGTCATGATTTTCGCAGCTAAACTTAGTGCTTCTTGAGGAATGATTGAACCATCTGTCCATATTTCCATTGTTAATTTGTCGAAATCATCACGACGACCAACACGTGTATTTTCTACTTGGTAGTTAACACGACGAACGGGTGTGTAGATGGAATCAACTGGAAGTACACCGATTGGCATATCTTCTTTTTTGTTTTCGTCTGCTTGAACATAGCCACGACCAGGTTTCACTGTTAAGCGAGCATGGAAAGTAGCTCCTTCAGCAACACTACAGATAACTAAATCTTTATTTAGGATCTCAACATCACTGTCCACGATAATATCGCCGGCAGTCACGGTAGCGGGTCCTGTAATATCGATCTCAAGGGTTTTCTCTTCTTCAGCATATAATTTCAATGCTAAGCCTTTAATATTCAAAATAATTTGTGTTACGTCTTCTCGTACACCTGGAATGGTTGAGAATTCGTGTAAAACACCATCGATTTGAATATTCGTAATTGCAGCTCCTGGTAAAGAAGACAATAAAATACGACGTAGAGAGTTACCTAAAGTAGTTCCGTAACCGCGTTCTAATGGTTCAACGACGAACTTACCATAATCTCTATTTTCATCAATTTTTTCGATTCTTGGTTTTTCAAATTCAATCATTCTTATCTATACCCCTTTCAAAACGAAAAGTGTCTTGTTCAATGACGTTCCTAATTCAAACTCAGAATGAGTGGCGCTCATTAAACACGACGGCGTTTTGGAGGGCGGCATCCATTATGAGGAACTGGAGTCACGTCACGAATTGCAGTCACTTCTAAACCTGTTGCTTGTAATGAACGAATTGCTGCTTCACGTCCAGAACCAGGTCCTTTAACTGTTACGTCTACAGTTTTAAGTCCATGTTCCATTGCCACTTTAGTTGCGGCTTCTGCAGCCATTTGAGCGGCAAAAGGAGTTGATTTTTTGCTTCCTTTAAAGCCTAATGATCCTGCTGATGACCATGCTAATGCATTACCATGTGTATCAGTAATCATTACGATTGTATTGTTGAATGTAGAATGGATATGTGCTACACCTGATTCTATATTCTTTTTGACACGGCGTTTACGACTAACTTTTTTTGCTGCCATGAAGTTCTAACCTCCTTCACTTAGGAATTATTTTTTCTTGCCTGCTACTGTTTTAGTAGGGCCTTTACGAGTACGTGCATTATTTTTCGTGTTTTGTCCACGAGTTGGTAATCCACGACGGTGACGGATTCCACGGTATGAACCGATTTCCATCAAGCGTTTGATGTTTAAGTTCACTTCACGACGAAGATCCCCTTCAACTTTTAACTTATCAATTTCCGCACGAATCGCATCTGTTTGTTCGTTTGTTAAATCACGTACACGAACATCTTCAGATACGCCAACGTTTGCTAAAACTTTTTTAGCTGTAGTGTTACCAATACCATAAATGTAAGTAAGAGAAACTACTACACGTTTGTCACGAGGGATGTCTACTCCTGCAATACGAGCCATTATTCGTTACACCTCCTAATTATCCTTGACGTTGTTTATGTTTTGGATTTGCTGGGCAAATAACCATAACACGTCCTTTACGGCGAATTACTTTACAATGTTCACACATTGGTTTTACTGATGGTCTTACTTTCATGATAATACCTCCTGTGGTTTTACGGAGTACAATTATTTAAAGCGATAAGTAATACGGCCACGCGTTAAATCATACGGTGATAATTCAACTGTTACTTTGTCACCAGGTAAGATACGGATGTAGTGCATACGGATTTTACCTGAAACAGTAGCAAGAACTTGGTGTCCATTTTCTAGTTCGACTTTAAACATTGCATTCGGCAAAGTTTCGACGACTGTACCTTCGACTTCAATCATATCTTCTTTTGCCACGCACAGTACCTCCTTGTACTTGTTTCGCGTTTTCACACGATAAAACGGCGGAAACTCCAGCTCCCACCTAGAAATTCTCAACTAACTTCGTTATTCATTTTGATGTCACAAAACTGTAGAAGTCGGACTGATATATTCTACCATATTTAGTTATGTTTTGGCAAGAGAAACTGAATACAACAACAGGGTTAAACTGCGGGCAATTGGAAATTAGTTTTCGTCAATGATTTTTTTCACATCAGAAAAAACAGTATCGATTTCGCGATTGCCATCGATTGTATGCATCAAGCCTTGTTCTTTATAGAAAGCTAAGATTGGTGCGCTACTTTCAATGTTGACTGCCAAACGATTTTTAACCGTTTCGGGCTTATCATCTTCTCTTTGGTAGAATTCATGTCCGCCACAGCGATCACAAGTGCCTTCAACTTTTGGCGGGTTGAATAATTTATGATACGTTGCGCCACATGTGCGACAGATGAATCGTCCAGCTAAACGCTCGATTAATACATCTTCTTCTACATGGATGTCAATGACAGCATCAATTTTTTTGTTTAATTCTTTAAGCATTGTATCTAATGCTTTTGCTTGATCCAGTGTACGTGGGAAACCATCTAATAGGAATCCTTTGTCTGTATCTGGTTCAGCAAGGCGTTCTTTAACAATTCCGTTTGTTACTTCGTCAGGAACCAGTTCACCTTTATCGATATAAGATTTCGCTTCTAGGCCCAAGGCAGTTTCATTTTTCATTGCTGCACGGAACATATCTCCAGTAGAAATATGTGGAATGCCATACGTATCAATGATTTTTTCTGCTTGGGTGCCTTTACCTGCTCCAGGTAATCCCATTAAAATGAGGTTCATATATTCTCCTCCTAATTTTAAAGACCGGCTTATGAAGCTAGCCATATGTGAGAATGGTGCTGAGGTAAAACCTCAACACTCGATTCTTACTTATTGATAAAGCCGACATATTGACGTTTCATCATTAATCCTTCTAATTGTTTCGTTGTTTCTAATGCAACCCCGATAACGATTAGTAAACTTGTTCCACCTAAACCGATTGATTGAGGTAAGTTCCAAACCATTTGCGCAATGATTGGAAGTAAAGCAACAAGTCCTAGGAAAATTGAGCCGACAACACTTAATCTCATTAACACGCCAGATACATATTCTTCTGTACCTTTACCTGGTCGCACGCTTGGAATGTAGCTTCCTTGTTTTTGTAAGTTTTCCGCTAATTTCTCAGGGTTTACTTGAACAAATGCATAGAAGAACGTAAACGCAACGATTAGGACAGTATAGATGATTGCCCCTGGAACTGTGTTATAACTAAAGATTTTTGTCATAATGTCATACCAATTTTCACCAGCGAATTTTGATGAGAAAGCTTGTAAAATGGCATTTGGTGTTGCAATTAACGAGCTGGCAAAGATAACTGGAATAACCCCAGCAGCATTTACTTTTAACGGTAAATAACTACTTGTTGGTGCACCAGAAACACGTTTTGTATATTGGATTGGAATCTTACGTTCTGCTTGTTGGAAGAACGTTACGACTGTAACAATCACCAAAATAGCAATAACTAAGATTGCAATGAAAATAACAGATTGCCAAATACGAGAAGACTCGATATTGACGAAGTAATCTTCATAGATTTCTTTGACTGCTCCTGGCAAACGAGAAATAATCCCGGCAAAGATAATCATTGAAACACCATTTCCGATTCCTTTTTCTGTAATTTGTTCACCCATCCAAGTCACAAACATCGTCCCAGCAGTTAAAATAACTGCAATCATCACAAAGGTACCTAAGGTTGGATTGTTGACAATCCCAGTTTGACTTAAGCTATTAAAACCAGCAGTGATCCCCATTGACTGAGCCACACCCAAGACAATCGTTAGATATCTTGTTGCTTGATTTAATTTCTTACGCCCAACTTCCCCTTGTTTTGACCATTCTACAAATCTAGGTACAATATCCATTTGCAATAGTTGAATAATAATAGAGGCTGTAATGTATGGCGAAACCCCCATCGAGAAGATAGAGAAGTTTTGCATGGCACTACCACTCACCATATTCAACATATTCAAAAAGGGTAAGCTACTTAAATCAGACAATCCCTTTGCATTCACCCCGGGCACAGTAATGTGCGCACCTAGGCGAAATACAAACAAGATTAAAACTGTAAATAAGATTTTTGATCTAATGTCTTTGACTTTAAAGGCGTTCTTTAATAGCTTGAACAATTAGATCACCTCGATTGAACCACCAGCAGCTTCGATAGCTTCTTGTGCTGATTTCGAGAATTTAGCTGCTTTCACAGTTAATTTTTTCGTTAACTCACCATCTGCAAGAACTTTGATTCCCGCTTTTTCGTTTTTAACGATTCCTGCTTCTTTTAGGACAACAGGAGTTACTTCTGTTCCATCTTCAAAACGGTTTAAAGTATCTAAGTTCACAACAGCGTAATCTTTACGATTAATGTTTGTAAACCCACGTTTTGGTAAACGACGGAATAATGGAGTTTGACCCCCTTCAAATCCTAAACGAACACCACCGCCTGAACGGGCTTTTTGCCCTTTTTGTCCACGGCCAGCTGTTTTACCATTACCAGATGAAGTACCACGTCCAACACGGTTACGTACTTGGCGTGAGCCCTCAGCAGGTTTTAATTCATGAAGTTTCATAGGTTTGGCACCTCCTTAAGCAATCTTCTATTACAAATCTATAAATCTTAAACTTCTTCTACGTCCACTAAATGTGAAATAGTGTTAACCATACCTTTGATTGCTTCATTGGCAGGTTTTGTAACAGTACTATTCACTTTACCTAAACCTAACGCTTTAACTGTAGCACGTTGGTTTTGAGGACGTCCGATAACACTGCGTTTTAAAGTAATTTTTAATTCAGCCATTATTTTTGTCCTCCTTAACCGATAATTTCTTCTACAGATTTACCGCGAAGTGCTGCCACTTCTTCGGCACGTTTTAATTGTTTTAGACCTTCAACAGTTGCGCGAACAACGTTAATAGGTGTGTTTGAACCTAGTGATTTAGATGTAATATCTGCTACACCAGCTAATTCCAATACGGCACGAACTGGTCCACCAGCAGCTACCCCAGAACCTTCTACTGCAGGTTTCATAAGGATACGGCCGCCACCGAATACGCCAATTACTTCGTGCGGGATAGTAGAACCAACCATAGGCACTTCAACTAAGTTTTTCTTCGCGTCTTCGATTGCTTTACGGATAGCTTCAGGTACTTCTTGTGCTTTACCAGTACCGAAACCAACGTGTCCGTTTTTGTCACCGACAACAACTAAAGCTGCGAAACGTAAACGACGTCCACCTTTAACAACTTTTGTTACACGGTTGATCGCTACAACGCGGTCTTCTAATTCCAAATGTTTTGGATCAATATAAACCATGAATGGTGTTCCTCCTTCTCCTAAAATTCTAGTCCATTTTCACGAGCAGCTTCAGCTAAAGCTTGCACGCGGCCATGGTAAAGGTATCCACCACGGTCGAAGACTACTTTTTTGATGCCTTTTTCAGCGGCACGTTCAGCAACTAGTTTACCAACAGCTGCAGCTGTTTCTGTTTTTGTTCCACCTGAAATTTCTTTATCCAAGGCAGAGGCACTTGCTAGCGTCACACCCGCTACGTCATCAATGACTTGCGCGTAGATGTTTTTGTTAGAACGGAAAATGTTCAAGCGTGGGCACTCAGCAGTACCAGAGATTTTGTTACGTACACGACGATGTCTCTTTTGACGTGTTTTGTTTTTATCTGGTTTTGTAATCACAATTTTCACCTCTTTGATTTAATGTTTACTACTAATATTTCAAGCAGTCAGCAGATTACGGAAAAGAGAAGCTGGCAGACAAGACAAAAGCATTTTATTGGAAAAATCCCATAAAATGACAGTTGCTTGTTGTTGACTTCTGTTTTCTACACAGCTGTTATTATTTACCAGTTTTACCTTCTTTACGGCGTACAAATTCACCAACATAGCGAATCCCTTTGCCTTTATAAGGTTCTGGAGGACGAACGCCACGGATGTTAGCAGCTAATTCACCAACAACTTCTTTGTTGATGCCTTTAACGATAACTTGTGTGTTCGCAGGTACTTCAAATGTTACGCCTTCTGGTGCTGTCATTTCGACAGGATGAGAATAACCAACGTTTAAAGTTAATTTGTTGCCTTGTACTTGGGCACGGTATCCGACCCCGATAAGTTCAAGTGCTTTTTGGAAACCTTCAGAAACACCAACAACCATGTTGTTGAAGTTTGCACGAGTTGTTCCGTGGATTGTTTTCATTTCTTTTGAATCGTTTGGACGAGTGAATGTCACTTCGTTTCCTTCGATGTTCATTTTGATATCAGAAGAAAATTCGCGTGTTAATTCACCTTTAGGTCCTTTAACTGTAATGTTGTTTCCGTCTTGCTTGATTTCAACACCAGCAGGAAGAACAACAACTTTATTACCAATACGGCTCACTTAGAGACACCTCCTTGTGTATTTTTTAGAATTACCATACGTAGGCGATTACTTCGCCGCCGATATTTTTCGCTCTAGCTTCTTTGTCAGTAATTACACCCTCTGATGTAGAGATGATTGCAATTCCTAGACCGTTTAATACTTTTGGTACTTCGTCAGCTTTTACGTATGCACGTAAACCTGGTTTAGAAATACGTTTTAAGTTTGTGATAACACGTTCTTCGTTTTTACCATATTTTAGGAAAACACGGATTACGCCTTGTTTGTCATCTTCGATGTATTCTACGTCGCGGATAAATCCTTCACGTTTCAGGATTTCTGCGATATCACGTTTGATTTTTGAAGCAGGTACTTCTAAAGTTTCATGTTTAACCATGTTCGCATTACGAATGCGAGTTAGAAAATCTGCAATTGGATCTGTCATGACCATTGAACTATTTACCTCCTTTATGCGAGTTTACTTGTTTACCAGCTAGCTTTCTTCACGCCGGGAATTTGACCTTTATAGGCAAGTTCGCGGAAGCAAATACGGCAAAGATGAAATTTACGATAAACTGAATGTGGACGTCCACAACGTTCACAACGAGTATAAGCTTGTGTTGAATGTTTAGCAGGACGTTTGTTTTTAGCAATCATTGATTTTTTAGCCACGTAGTTCGCCTCCTTATATTATTTTTGGAATGGCATACCTAATTGTGCCAACAATTCGCGAGACTCTTCGTCAGTGTTCGCTGTTGTAACAATTACGATGTCCATACCGCGTACTTTATCTACTAAATCATAATCAACTTCTGGGAAGATTAATTGTTCTTTAATACCTAAAGTATAGTTACCACGACCATCGAAAGCTTTTTTGCTGACACCGTGGAAGTCACGTACACGAGGTAAAGAAACTGTTACTAATTTATCTAAAAATTCGTACATTCTTTCGCCGCGTAGCGTTACTTTCGCACCGATTGGCATTCCTTCACGTAAACGGAATCCAGCGATAGATTTTTTAGCTTTTGTGATAAGTGGTTTTTGACCAGTGATTAATGCTAATTCTTCAACAGCTTTGTCTAAGTTTTTAGCATTTGATACTGCATCACCCACACCCATGTTGATAACGATTTTATCAACTTTAGGTGTTTGCATAACTGAGCTGTAATTAAATTTTTCCACCAATGATGGTGTTACTTCTTTAATATATTTTTCTTTCAGGCGGTTCATTCAGTAAGCCCTCCTTCCGCAATTTTTATTTATCTAAAACTTCACCTGTTTTTTTAGAAACGCGGACTTTTTTGCCGTCGACTTCTTTAAACGCAACTTTAGTAGCTTCTCCGTTTGAAGGATCAATCACCATTACATTAGAAACATGAATTGGCGCTTCCACTTCAAGGATTCCACCTTGTGGGGCTGCTTGGTTTGGTTTTTGGTGTTTTTTAACGACGTTGACACCTTCAACGATAACTTTATCTTGTTTAGGAAACGCTGCTAAGACAACGCCTTCTTTGTTTTTATCTTTACCAGTGATAACTTTTACTTTATCGCCTTTTTTAACAAACATTACTGTTTCGCACCTCCTTTAACGTGGGCTCGAGATTATAATACTTCTGGTGCTAGAGAAACGATCTTCATGAAGTTGTTTTCACGTAATTCACGTGCAACTGGTCCGAAGATACGTGTTCCGCGTGGGCTTTTATCGTCACGGATAATTACCGCAGCATTTTCATCAAATTTGATGTAAGAACCGTCAGCACGACGAGCGCCAGATTTTGTACGAACGATAACGGCTTTAACTACTTCACCTTTTTTAACAACCCCACCTGGCGTTGCTTGTTTGACAGTAGCAACAATAACGTCACCGATGTTAGCAGTTTTACGACCAGATCCGCCTAGGACTTTGATCGTTAAAATTTCACGTGCGCCAGAATTGTCAGCGACTCTTAAACGACTTTCTTGTTGGATCACGATGTGTATCCCCCTTTCAGATTTTGTGCTTCAATCTATTAGGAAATTCTCGTTTTATTAGATAATAACTGCTTCTTCGACTACCTCTAGTAAACGGAAACGTTTTGTAGCTGATAATGGACGAGTTTCCATGATTTTTACGATGTCTCCAACTTTCGCTGTGTTGTTTTCATCATGCGCTTTATATTTTTTAGAATATTTCATACGTTTGCCATAGATAGGGTGGTTTTTCTTTGTTTCAACGACAACTGTGATTGTTTTATCCATTTTGTCTGATACCACGCGACCTTGGTAAACTTTACGTTGATTTCTTTCTTCAGTCATACGCGTTTGGCCTCCTTCCACTATTAGTTAGCTTGTTCACGCAATACTGTTTTGATGCGTGCAATCGATTGACGTACTTCTTTAATACGTGCAGTGTTTTCTAATTGACCTGTTGCTAATTGGAATCTTAAGTTAAACAATTCTTCTTTTAATTGTTTTTCTTTATCTAGCATTTCGGCAGTGGTTAATTCTCTGATTTCTTTAACCTTCATTCGATTCACCACCCATTTCCTCACGTTTTACGATCTTAGTTTTTACCGGCAATTTGTGAGATGCAAGACGAAGAGCTTCACGAGCTACTTCTTCAGGAACGCCTGCGATTTCAAACATGATTTTACCACGTTTAACTGGTGATACCCAGCCTTCTGGTGCCCCTTTACCTTTACCCATACGTACGCCGATAGCTTTACTTGTGTAAGACTTGTGAGGGAAAATTTTAATCCATACTTTCCCGCCACGTTTCATGTAACGAGTCATTGCAATACGGGCTGCTTCGATTTGACGGTTAGTAATCCAGTGAGATTCAGTTGCTTGTAAACCCCATTCACCAAATGCTACTTCTTTTCCGCCTTTAGCTTCACCGCGCATTTTTCCGCGGAATTCACGACGGTGTTTTACACGTTTAGGTACTAACATGATTATTTCCCTCCTTTCTCAGTGTTTTTTTTCGTTGGAAGAATTTCTCCACGATAGATCCACACTTTAACTCCTAGTTTTCCGTAAGTAGTGTCCGCTTCTTCCCATGCGTAATCAATGTCCGCACGTAATGTATGAAGTGGTACAGTTCCTTCAGAGTATCCTTCTGAACGAGCGATATCCGCACCGTTTAGACGACCTGATACTTGAGTTTTGATTCCTTTAGCGCCAGCACGCATTGCGCGTTGGATGGCTTGTTTTTGAGCACGACGGAAAGCAACACGGTTTTCTAATTGACGTGCAATTCCTTCGCCTACTAATTTTGCATCTAAATCTGGTTTTTTGATTTCAACGATGTTGATGTGAACTCGTTTGCCAGTTAATTTGTTTAATTCTTTTCTTAGGTTTTCGACTTCAGATCCGCCTTTACCGATAACCATACCTGGTTTAGCTGTGTGAATTGAAATGTTAACACGGTTTGCAGCGCGTTCGATTTCAATTGTAGATACAGCAGCATCAGCAAGTTTTGTTGCGATAAATTTACGGATTCTTAAATCTTCGTGTAAGAATTCAGCATACTCTTTTTCAGCATACCATTTCGCATCCCAGTCGCGGATGATGCCTACACGCATTCCAATTGGATGTACTTTTTGACCCACTGATTGTCCCTCCTCTTAAATGTTTAAGCTCTGTTTTCATAAAGAAAACAGTCTATTTCATGAGACTTATTTCTCTGTTACAACTACTGTGATGTGACTAGTACGTTTGTTGATTGGTGAAGCTGAACCTTTTGCACGAGGACGGAAACGTTTCATTGTTGGTCCTTCGTTAACAAATGCTTCAGATACGACTAAGCTTTCAACGTCTAAGTCAAAGTTGTTTTCTGCGTTAGCAACTGCTGACATTAAAACTTTTTCAATGATTCCAGCAGACTTGTTCGGTGTGAATTTCAAGATTGAAATTGCATCCGCAACGCTTTTCCCTCTGATAAGATCGATTACTAAACGTGCTTTACGAGGTGAAGTGCGAACTGTTTTTGCAGTTGCTTTAGCTGATGTAATTTGTTCTGACATTTGCATATCCTCCCCTCAAAATTAGCGTTTAGTTTTTTTATCGTCAGCAACGTGGCCACGATAAGTTCTAGTTGGTGCAAATTCACCTAATTTATGTCCTACCATGTCTTCTTGAATGTAAACAGGGACATGTTTCCGTCCATCATATACAGCGATTGTGAAACCTACGAATGATGGAAAAATTGTAGAGCGGCGAGACCAAGTTTTAATTACTTTTTTCTTTTCGGCACCTTGTTGTGCTTCGACCTTTTTCATCAAATGATCATCGACGAAAGGTCCTTTTTTTAAACTACGACCCATGGTGAACCTCCTCTCAAAATGTACGACACATGGTCAAAAAAATTATTTAGTACGACGACGAACGATAAGTTTGTCTGATTTAGCTTTTTTATTACGTGTTTTGTATCCAATTGCTGGTTGACCCCATGGAGATACTGGCGCTTTACGTCCAATTGGTGTTTTACCTTCACCACCACCGTGTGGGTGATCGTTAGGGTTCATTACGCTACCACGAACAGTTGGGCGTTTACGCATCCAACGAGAGCGGCCAGCTTTACCAATGTTGATTAATTCGTGTTGTTCGTTACCAACTGAACCGATTGTTGCACGGCAAGTTGCTAAGATCATACGAACTTCGCCAGAGTTTAAGCGGATTAATACGTATTTGCCTTCTTTACCAAGTACTTGCGCGCTTGTTCCAGCTGAACGGATTAATTGTCCACCTTTACCAGGTTTCATTTCAATGTTGTGGATAACTGTACCAACTGGAATGTTTTCCAATGGTAATGCGTTACCTACTTTAATATCTGCTTCTGGACCAGATACTAGGCGCATGCCTACTTCTAATCCTTTTGGTGCTAAGATGTATGCCTTAACCCCGTCTTCGTAATGAACTAACGCGATGTTAGCAGAACGGTTTGGATCGTACTCGATCGTTTTAACAACCGCTGCGACGTTATCTTTATTACGTTTGAAGTCAATCACACGGTATTGACGTTTGTGACCGCCACCTTGGTGACGAACCGTAATGCGACCGTTGTTGTTACGACCGGCATTGTTTTTTAATGGCTGTAACAATGATTTTTCTGGTGTTGAAGTTGTGATTTCAGCGAAATCAGAACTTGTCATGTTACGACGGCCATTTGTGGTAGGTTTGTACTTTTTAATCGCCACGTCTTATTTCCCTCCTACGTTGATATTGTTCAGGACTGCTTATTCAGCAGCTTCGAATAATTGAATTTCTTTTGAATCTTCAGTTAATGTAACGATCGCTTTGCGACGTTTTTTTGTATAACCTGCATATTTACCCATGCGTTTGAATTTTGGACGCACGTTTAAGATGTTTACGTTTGCTACTTTAACATCGAATGCTGATTCAACAGCTTGTTTTACTAAAGTTTTGTTTGCGCGAGTGTCCACTTCGAAAGTATATTTCTTTTCGTCCATAGCTAACATGGATTTTTCAGTGATCACTGGGCGTTTGATTACGTCTAGTAATTCCATTATGCAAGCACCTCCTCAATTTGAGTAAGAGCTGTTTGTGTTGCCAAGACTTTGTTAGCTGACACAACATCTAACACACTAACGTTATCAGAAGTTACTACAGAAACGTTTGGTAAGTTACGAGCTGATAAAGCTGCAAAGTCGTTACCATTTTCTAAAACAACTAATACTTTAGTATCGATAGACAAGTTAGCAAGAACTTGTTTGAATTCTTTTGTTTTTGGTGCATCGAAGCTTAAACCTTCTACTGCTACCAAGTTATTTTCAGCAACTTTGTCTGATAATACAGATTTCATTGCTAAGCGACGAACTTTTTTAGGAAGTTTGTAGCTGTATGAACGCGGTGTTGGTCCAAAGACTACGCCACCTCCACGCCATTGTGGTGAACGGATTGAACCTTGACGAGCACGACCAGTTCCTTTTTGACGCCATGGTTTGCGGCCACCGCCACGAACAGCGCTACGGTTTTTAACTGCGTGTGTTCCTTGTCTTAATGAAGCACGTTGCATGATGATTGCATCATAGACAACACTTTCATTAGGTTCGATTCCGAAGATTTCTTCATTTAAAGTGATTTCACCGTTTTGAGTTCCATCTTGTTTGAATAATGCTACATTCGGCATTCCTTAGTTCCTCCTTTCCCTACACTTATTTAGCTTTCACAGCTGATTTGATTGTGATTAAAGATTTTTTCGCTCCAGGAATGTTTCCTTTGATTAAGATAACATTTCTTTCTACGTCCACTTTAACAACTTCAAGGTTTTGAATTGTTACGCGGTCGCCACCCATACGGCCGGCTAGTCGTTTATTTTTAAATACACGGTTAGGCGCTACTGGACCCATTGACCCAGGACGACGGTGATAACGAGAACCATGAGACATAGGTCCGCGGCTTTGGCCGTGACGTTTGATTGCCCCTTGGAATCCTTTACCTTTCGTAGTACCTGTAACATCAACAACGTCTCCTGCTTGGAAAACATCTACTTTGATTTCTTTACCTACTTCATATTCTCCTAGCTCAACATTCTTGAATTCTTTAATGAAGCGCTTAGGAGCCGTGTTTGCTTTTGCAACATGACCTTTCGCAGGTTTGTTTGATAAAACTTCACGTTTGTCTTGGTAACCAACTTGGATAGCTTCGTATCCGTCAGTTTCAACAGTTTTTACTTGTAAAACTACGTTTGGCGTAGCTTCAACTACTGTTACTGGAATTAATTCACCAGACTCAGTAAAGATTTGTGTCATTCCCACTTTTTTCCCTAAGATTCCTTTGGTCATGAGTACACCTCCATCTTAATTTTATAGTTTGATTTCAATATTAACACCAGACGGTAAGTCAAGCTTCATTAGAGCGTCAACTGTTTTTGGTGTTGGGTTCACAATGTCAATTAGACGTTTGTGAGTACGCATTTCGAATTGTTCGCGAGAATCTTTGTATTTATGAGTCGCACGAATAACTGTGTAAAGTGAGCGTTCTGTTGGTAATGGAATCGGACCTGATACGTCAGCTCCAGTTCTTTTTGCTGTTTCCACAATTTTATCCGCTGATTGATCTAAAATACGGTGTTCATACGCTTTTAAACGGATACGAATTTTTTGTTTTGCCATCTTGTTCCCTCCTTCGCCTATTTTAAAAGTAGACATAGCTCCACGAAAATTTATCCGGCATGCTCGTTCATGGCAAAGCGTCCGAGCGTGTCGCAACCTCTCGCTTCACAGCCGGCAAATCAAATCGTTGATCTACCAATGCTTTTTACACTCCTGTAAACAGCACCTTTTTGATTATACTATGAAAGGATAGTGTTAGCAAGGATTTTCTGCGTTTTTTCGAAAGAATTTTTTCTTGTTTTGAAAAGCATTTGTTTTGTTTTTCAATTCTTTTCATTCTATTTTTATAAAAAAAGAATTTGGGATTCCTTTTTTACCAGAATCTCAAATTCTTTCTTTTTTATTCTATTAACCAATCCGGCGCATTGGAATATCATTGTTATCTGGATGAACCAATAAATATTGAATAACATCAATATTGCTTGCTTGGAATGAGGCTGCACATGCTTGCAAATATAAGTCCCACATTCGATAGAAGCGCTCGCCTTTTTCGTCAACAATTTCTGTTTCTATATTATGGAAGTTTTTTGTCCAATGTTCCAACGTCAATTGATAATCTCTGCGCAAACTTTCCAAGTCAATCACTTGCAAGTCGTTTTCTGTCATATGGCCGACTAGCTCAGTGACACCAGGAATATAGCCACCTGGGAAAATATAACGATTAATCCAAGCATTTTTAGCCCCGCCTTGTTGGCGACTGATCCCATGAATCAACGCCGTACCTTTAGGCGCTAAATTTCGCTGAACGACATCAAAATATTCATGTAGATTTTCTGCACCGACATGTTCAAACATCCCGACACTCGTAATATGGTCAAAAGACTCTCCTTTTAAATCACGATAATCCATCAACTTGACAGTCATTCGATCTTGTAGGCCTTCTTTTTCTATAATATGGCGAATATGATGAAATTGCTCTTCACTTAATGTAATCCCAGTTGCTTTGGCTCCGTATTCTTTCACCGCAGTTAAAATTAACGTGCCCCAGCCGCAGCCAATATCCAGTAAAGTGTCGCCCTCTTTGATAAACAATTTATCTAAAATATGATGAACTTTATTCACTTGCGCTTGTTCTAATGTATCTTCAGGCGTTTTAAAATAAGCACATGAATACGTCATTGTTTGGTCAAGCCATTTTTTGTAAAAATCATTTCCTAGATCGTAATGGCTGTGAATATCCTCTTGCGAGCGTTTTTTTGAATGACTTTCTTTAGGAAGCCATTTAATAAATTTAGCATTGTGTAAAAAGCTATCCTTTTGGTTATACACATCATAAATCAGTGCTTGGATATCGCCTTTGATTTCAATTTTGCGATCCATGTAGGCTTCCCCTAAAGTTAACGAAGCGTTATTCAGTAAATCCTTCACAGGAATTTTTTCATTGAATACAATTTTAAAAACCGGATCCCCCGACCCTTGCCCATACTCTTTGACGGTACCATCCCAGTATGTGACTTGTGTCTTTTTTGAAAAAGACCATTTAAACAGTTGACTGTACGTTTCTTTTTCTAACATTGCATTCCCTCCATTAAATACCATTTGAAGCCAAAACAAAAAGAAGTCGCTTTCCGGTAGTTCGTCAAAAACAAACACCACAGTCCGTTCTAAACTGAAGCACAGAAAAGTTAACACCCCTTCTATGTTCCGCTTCTTTTTTTGCAATTACAGTTCTATTCTACTCCTCTTTTAAAAATTTGAACATTCTTTTAACGTAATACCTACTATTGTTATTCTTTATCACAAAAAAACTAGAGCCAGTCCTTGACAGACTCCTCTAGTTCTAAATATTATTCTTTCTTACGCATCCGTTGCTCCGCATGAGTGTATGCGCCATGCCACACGTGCCCCACATAAGGATTAACTTGAATACCGTGTTTAATCGCCGCCGCTACAAATTCTTTCGCTAAAGTTACTGCTTCTAACACCGAATAACCTTTCGCCAAGCCAGCTGTGATCGCCGCTGAAAAAGTACAACCTGCACCATGATTATAATCAGTAGGATATAATTCATTTTCCAAAAGATGCGCGGTGTGACCATCGTAAAATAAGTCCAGTGCTTTTTCCCCAGCTAAGCGATGTCCCCCTTTAACCACGACATGTTTGGCTCCCATTTGTACAATTCGTTTTGCCGCTTCTTCCATCTCCGCCACGGAAGAAATTTCGCCTAAACCAGATAAGATGCCCGCTTCAATTAAATTAGGCGTGGCAACTAATGCTAATGGCAGTAAATCGTTTTTTAGGCCTTCCACACTTTTGGGTTGCAGAATTTGTGCCGTTCCCTTACAAGCAATGACTGGGTCAATCACGACTTTTTGAATTTTCTCTTGTTTAATGTACTTGCTAGCCATTTTAATATTTTGTTCATTACCCATCATCCCTGTTTTCAAAGCCGCTACTGGACCGCCTGCAAAAACCGAAATCAATTGTTTTTCTAAGAGCGTTTCTGGCAATTCAGTTACTTCATGTGACCAACCTGTCGTAGGATCCATCGTCACAATCGAGGTTAAACTTGAAAACCCAAAAACTCCATACTCTTCAAATGTTTTTAAATCTGCTTGAATTCCTGCCCCTCCTGTTGAATCGGAGCCTGCAATCGTCAATACTTTTTCCATTAAATCACCTAACCTTTTTCTCCAAGTATACTGAAGAAACAAGTCTGCTAAAACAGCCAATTGGCTTATTTTTTAGCCAGCCAATTTTTAAACAAAAAAAGACCAGAGAATAAATTCTCTGGTCTTACGTCCGAATACCCCAGTTTTTCACGCTGGTTAAAACTATAGTTAAAAAGTTAATTATTTAACGATTTCAGTAACAACGCCTGAACCTACAGTACGTCCGCCTTCACGAATAGAGAAACGAGTTCCGTCTTCGATAGCGATTGGGTGAATTAATTCAACGTCCATAGCAACGTTATCACCAGGCATTACCATTTCAGTACCTTCTGGCAATTCTACAACACCAGTAACGTCTGTTGTACGGAAGTAGAATTGAGGACGGTAGTTAGTGAAGAATGGAGTGTGACGTCCGCCTTCTTCTTTTGATAATACGTATACTTCAGCTTTGAATTTTGTGTGTGGAGTGATTGTAGCTGGTTTAGCTAATACTTGTCCACGTTCGATATCTTCACGTGCTACACCACGTAATAAAGCACCGATGTTGTCGCCTGCTTCAGCGTAGTCTAATAATTTACGGAACATTTCAACACCTGTAACAGTTGTTTTAGATGTTTCGTCTTTAATACCAACGATTTCAACTTCGTCACCAACGCGAACTTCACCACGTTCAACACGGCCTGTAGCAACAGTACCACGTCCAGTGATTGAGAATACGTCTTCGACTGGCATCATGAATGGTTTGTCAGTATCACGTTCTGGAGTTGGGATATATTCGTCAACTGCAGCCATTAATTCTAAGATTTTTTCTTCATAAGACTCGTCGCCTTCTAAAGCTTTCAAAGCAGAACCTGCGATAACTGGAACATCATCGCCTGGGAAATCGTATTCTGATAATAAGTCACGAACTTCCATTTCTACTAATTCTAATAATTCTTCGTCATCAACCATATCCATTTTGTTTAAGAATACAACGATGTATGGTACACCAACGTTACGTGATAATAAGATATGTTCACGTGTTTGAGGCATAGGACCATCAGCAGCAGAAACTACTAAGATAGCTCCGTCCATTTGAGCAGCACCAGTGATCATGTTTTTAACGTAGTCCGCGTGTCCTGGGCAGTCAACGTGTGCATAGTGACGAGTTTCAGTTTCATATTCGATATGAGAAGTGTTGATTGTGATTCCACGTTCTTTTTCTTCTGGAGCGTTATCGATAGAATCGTAGCTTTGTGCTTCCCCGCCACCGTGTTTTGATAATACAGTAGCAATTGCAGCTGTTAATGTAGTTTTACCATGGTCAACGTGTCCGATAGTACCAATGTTAACATGGGATTTAGAACGGTCAAATTTTTCTTTTGCCATTTTGAATGTTCCTCCTAAAAATATAAATTTTATTGTTTGTTTTATATGTGATAGACGCTACTAAAAATCGTCTGATCATCATAAGCTATTTTACACGAAATCTTGAAAAAAGGATAGTTCTAAAAACAAACCTTTTATTCTCAAGGAAAATTATGCGTTGCCGCCGTTTTTCTTGATGATTTCTTCTTGAACAGACTTAGGTACGTCTTCATAGTGGTCAAATACCATCATAAATGTACCGCGTCCTTGTGTTGCTGAACGTAATGTTGTAGCATAACCAAACATTTCAGCTAAAGGTACCATCGCATTAACGATTTGAGAGTTACCGTGTGCTTCCATACCTTCAACACGTCCACGACGACTTGTTACGTGTCCCATGATATCACCTAAGTAATCTTCAGGAACAGTAATTGTAACTTTCATCATTGGTTCTAAAATAACTGGGTTTGCATTTTTAGCCGCAGCTTTCAATGCCATAGAAGCAGCTACACGGAAGGCCGTTTCATTTGAATCGACATCGTGGTATGAACCATCGTAAAGTTTTGCTTTGATATCAACTAATGGATAACCAGCAAGAACACCGTTGTTCATAGAGTCTTCTAACCCTTTTTCAACTGCTGGGATGTATTCACGAGGAACCACACCACCGACAATTGCGTTTTCAAACTCGAAGCCTTTACCTTCTTCATTTGGTGTAAATTCAACCCATACGTGACCGTATTGTCCTTTACCACCAGACTGACGAACGAATTTACCTTCTGCTTTAGTCGCAGCACGGAATGTTTCGCGGTAAGATACTTGAGGAGCACCTACGTTAGCTTCAACTTTGAATTCACGTTTCATACGGTCTACTAAAACGTCTAAGTGCAATTCACCCATACCAGAGATAACTGTTTCACCAGTTTCAACGTTTGTTTCAACGCGGAATGATGGATCTTCTTCAGCAAGTTTTTGTAGAGCCACGCCCATTTTATCTTGGTCAGCTTTTGATTTAGGTTCAACAGCGACTTGGATAACTGGGTCAGGGAATTCAATAGATTCAAGAATAACTGGTGCATCTAATGCACATAATGTATCACCAGTTGTTGTGTCTTTTAGACCAACAGCAGCAGCGATATCACCAGAGTACACTTTGTCAATTTCTTGACGAGTGTTGGCGTGCATTTGTAGGATACGACCGATACGTTCTTTTTTGCCTTTTGAAGCGTTCAATACGTATGAACCACTTTCAAGGACACCAGAATAAACACGGAAGAAAGTTAAACGACCTACGAATGGGTCAGTCATAACTTTAAATGCTAATGAAGCGAAAGGTGCTTCGTCATCAGCTGGACGAGTTGTTTCTTCGTCTGTTTTAGTATCGATCCCTTTGATAGCATCGATATCCAATGGAGATGGTAAGTAATCAAGAACAGCGTCCAACATTAATTGAACCCCTTTATTCTTGAATGCTGAACCAGCTAATACAGGGAAGAACTCAACGTTGATTGTTGCTTGACGGATACCAGCGACTAATTCTTCTTCAGTGATTTCTTCACCTTCAAGATATTTCATCATTAAGTCTTCGTCAGTTTCAGCAACAGCTTCAACTAATTTTTCGCGCCATTCTTGCGCTTTTTCTAAATAATCTTCAGGAATATCAGTTTCTTGAATATCTGTTCCCAAATCATTTGTGTAGATTTCAGCTTTCATTTTAATCAAGTCAATGATTCCAGTGAAGTCTTCTTCAGCTCCGATTGGAATTTGAATTGGATGAGCGTTTGCTTGTAAACGATCATGTAATGATTCTACTGAATAGAAGAAGTCCGCACCGATTTTATCCATTTTGTTACAGAATACAATACGAGGAACTTTATATTCAGTCGCTTGACGCCAAACAGTTTCTGTTTGAGGTTCTACACCTGATTGAGAGTCAAGAACTGTTACCGCACCATCTAATACGCGTAGAGAACGTTGTACTTCAATTGTGAAGTCCACGTGTCCTGGAGTATCGATGATATTTACACGGTAGCCTTTCCACTGTGCAGTTGTCGCAGCGGATGTAATCGTGATACCACGTTCTTGTTCTTGTTCCATCCAGTCCATTTGTGAAGCACCTTCATGGGTTTCACCGATTTTATGGATTTTACCAGTGTAGTACAAGATACGCTCAGTTGTTGTTGTTTTACCAGCATCAACGTGGGCCATGATACCAATGTTACGAGTTTTTTCAAGTGAAAATTCTCTTGCCATTTTGTATGTTTACTCCTCTCTTTATTTAAATCGATTGTAAATTGACTTTCTGCTGCCACTTTACGCGACAGACAGAGAGGATCTTACCAACGATAATGAGCAAATGCGCGGTTTGCGTCTGCCATTTTGTGTGTGTCTTCGCGTTTTTTAACAGAAGCGCCAGTGTTGTTAGCAGCATCCATGATTTCTTTCGCTAGACGTTCTTCCATTGTGTGTTCACCACGTAGACGTGCGTAGTTAACTACCCAACGTAAACCTAAAGTTGTACGACGTTCTGGACGAACTTCAACTGGTACTTGGTAGTTAGAACCCCCAACACGACGTGCTTTAACTTCAAGAACAGGCATAACGTTTTTCATTGCTTGTTCAAAAACTTCCAATGGATCGTTACCTGTAGATTCTTTGATGATATCAAATGAATTATAGATAATGTTAGCAGCAATCCCGCGTTTACCGTCAACCATTACACGGTTGATTAAGCGAGTTACTAATTTTGAGTTATAAATTGGATCTGGTAAAACATCACGTTTTGCAACAGGACCTTTACGAGGCATCCGTAACTCCTCCTTCCGAAATATGATTTTTCAAGTTGTTATTGTCTTATTATAATTAAGCTTTAGGACGTTTTGTACCGTATTTAGAGCGGCTTTGTTTACGGTCGTTAACACCGGCAGTATCAAGCGCACCACGAACGATATGGTAACGTACCCCTGGTAAGTCTTTTACACGTCCACCACGTAATAATACCACGCTGTGTTCTTGTAAGTTGTGACCGATACCTGGGATATAAGCTGTAACTTCGATTAAGTTTGACAAACGAACACGGGCATATTTACGTAAAGCTGAGTTCGGTTTTTTAGGTGTCATCGTACCCACACGTGTACAAACTCCACGTTTTTGCGGAGAGTTAACGTTTGTTTGAGTTTTCTTAAAACTGTTATATCCTTTGTTTAAGGCTGGTGAATCAGATTTTTCTACTTTAGATTTACGAGGTTTACGTACTAATTGGTTAATTGTAGGCATTCCTTGTTCTCCTCCTTCCTTACTTCGCTTCTAGTTCCACACATCCAGGTGGTTCTTTTTTCGCGATAAAAAATAATGCAATCTCTGCACTCTTTATCAAATATGCTTTGATAGACAGTCAGCACGTCCCTATAAGGAACCTGTAGATAAAGCACCTTTGTTAGGATACCACGATAAGTATCAGCTGTCAACCCTCTTCTTTCGCCTTTCGAAAAAAAGCTTTTCCTTCTATTTAAACGTACTTTTCCTTTAAAAATTTTTATGACTTTTTCAAAAACTTTCTATCTTTTTTAGTTAAATAACGGTACAATATCTTTGACTATTGAAGGGGGCGGAAAACAGCGATGAATCTGAAACAAATGGTAGGAATCGAAGCTGCAAAATATGTAGAAGACGGCATGATTGTCGGTTTGGGTACTGGCTCAACAGCAAAATTTATGGTAGACGAAATTGGTCGTCGCGTAAAAGAAGAAGGATTGTCAATCGTAGGGGTTACTACTTCAAAAGAAACAGAGAAACAAGCCTTGGCCTTGGGCATTCCTTTAAAAAGTATTGATGAGGTTCCGTATGTGGATCTTACGATTGATGGCGCCGATGAAATCAGCGCTGATTTTCAAGGAATCAAAGGCGGTGGCGCTGCCTTACTTTTTGAAAAAATTGTGGCCACTTATTCAAAGAAATGTATTTGGATTGTGGATAAATCAAAAATGGTGGACGATTTAGGGGCTTTCCCACTTCCTGTTGAGGTTGTCCCTTATGGCAGCTGCCAACTAGTGCATTTATTTAAAGAAAAAGGCTATCACCCAGCACTTCGTCTAAACGCTGCTGGCGAAACATTAATAACAGATGGAGGCCACCATATCATCGATTTGCATTTAGAAAAAATTACAGATCCAGAAGCTTTAGGTTCTTATTTAGACAACTTGGTTGGCGTCGTTGAACACGGCTTATTTTTAAATATGGTTTCTATGGTAATCGTCGGTTATGAAGATGGACCGAAAACCTTACATGTTCCCGCACGTTAAGAATGTGTGAAAAAAGATTATTTATATAGGAAGGATAATATATGAAACGAATTGGTTATGCACGCACAACTATTATTGAAGACGATTTAAAAAATCAACTAACCACTCTCCAATCGTTTGGTTGTGATGATATTTTCCAAGAGACATTTGATCCTCAAGCGGAGATCAGTGTCTTAGACGAAGTCGAAAAACTTCTTTCTGCTGGGGATACACTTATTGTTTGTAAATTGCACCATTTAGGTAAAACAACCCGCCAATTAACAGACTTTATGAAAATGTTAAAGGAAAAACAAGTTGATTTTGTCAGCATTTCAGAAGGAATTGATACTCACCTTCCAACAGGTGAAGCCTATTTCCAATTAATGGAGAGCTTATCTGCGATGGAATGTGCACTAATTAAAGAACGAACACTCGTTGGGCTCCACAAAGCTCGTGAAAACGGAAAAGTAGGTGGACGTCCAAAAATCGATGGACGCACCGTCCGCAAAATCCGTGCATTATATTACGAAAACAAAGAAACCATCCAGTTTATTTCTAATAAATGCGGCGTTTCGGTGGGCACTTGTTATAAGTACATCAATTTACCTGAAACAGATGTCGAACGGCTGTATTCCTAAGAATAAAAAAGAAGTCCTTCAGATGGGGCTTCTTTTTTGATTCGATTTCACTCTAATTTTTCAGCAACTTTCACGTTTTTTTACTATTTTCCATTGGAAATCTTGCGCAAAACGGTGTACAATAAACGTGGAAATCTTATTTTCAGAAAACTAAACTCAAAGGAGAGCTTATACATGCCAAAATTAGTTTTTTCTCGTCATGGACTTAGCGAATGGAATGCCTTAAACCAATTTACTGGATGGGCTGACGTAGATTTAGCACCTGAAGGTGTTGAAGAAGCAAAAGAAGGCGGCCGTAAAATTAAAGAAGCAGGCATCGAATTCGACGTTGCTTATACTTCTGTTTTAACTCGTGCCATCAAAACTTGTAACTATTTACTAGAATACTCAGATCAATTATGGGTGCCTCAAATCAAATCTTGGCGCTTAAACGAACGTCACTATGGTAAATTACAAGGACTAAACAAAAAAGAAACTGCTGAAAAATACGGAGACGAACAAGTCCACATCTGGCGTCGTTCTTACGATACTCTTCCTCCATTAATGGAAGCAACAGATGAAGGTTCTGCAGCAAACGACCGTCGTTATGCAATGTTAGACCAACGCGATATTCCTGGTGGCGAAAACTTGAAAGTTACTTTGGAACGTGCATTACCATTCTGGCAAGATGAAATTGCGCCAGCTTTAAAAGACAACAAAACTGTCTTAGTAGCGGCTCATGGTAATTCATTACGTGCTTTAGCTAAACACATCGAAGGCATTTCTGATGAAGATATTATGGATCTTGAAATCCCAACAGGTAAACCATTAGTTTATGAATTAAACGATGATTTAACTGTGAAAGAAAAATACTACTTATAAGAACTTGTTTCTTATTAACAAAAGCGGTTTGCCAAGGCAAACCGCTTTTTTATGGATTAAATAAATTGACTTTCGGTTAAACAATCTTTATAAATCGCTACTATATCCGCTGCATCCAATGGTACATAAGCCTTTTCGGCAATTGCACTATGGTCCACAGCTTGTTGTGCCATTTCTTCAAATTTATCTGCTTCGATGCCAACTTCTGGTAATGTCATTGGAATGCCACAAGCCACAAAGTAATCATACAATGCTTGAATACCTTTTTTCGCTGCTACTTCCTCTTCTTGTTCGACTATTCCCCACACATTTCGAGCAAACTGTGCAAACTTGCCTACGGTTTGTTCAGACAAAACGTAATTCATCCAACGAGGCGTTAAAATTGCTAAGCCAATCCCATGCGTAATGTCATAAAACGCACTTAATTCATGTTCCATTGGGTGACAAGACCAAACACCTTGTTTGCCGCGCCCTGTTAAGCCATTTAAGGCTAAACTACTTGCCCACATTAAATTAGCACGTGCATCATAATCTTCTGGATTTTCTAAAGCAATAGGACAATTTTTGATAACCGTTCGCATTAAGCCTTCTGACACAAAATCTTGGACGTCTGTGCCTGTCGAAATACTAAAATAGTTTTCAATCAAATGACTGAAAATATCCGCTGAGCCAGCTGCTGTTTGATTTTGAGGAACCGTAAAAGTATTCGTTGGATCCAAGAACGAAACTTTTGGAATCATATTCGGACCACCAAAGCCTAATTTTTGATTGGTTTCTAAGTTAGAAATGACAGCACCTGCGTTCATTTCACTACCTGTTGCTGCTAAAGTCAAGATAGTCACGATTGGTAAAGCAGGACCAGTATACCCTTTTCTGGCTGCAATAACTGTCCAGATATCTTCTTCCGAATAAAAGCCCGCAGCTATTGCTTTGGAACAGTCAATGGTTGAACCACCGCCAACTGCTAAAATAACATCGACTTGGTTTTCTTTACACAACTCAATTCCTTTTCTAACGGTTTCAATGCGCGGGTTTGGTTCGACACCGCTCAACTCAATCAGTGTATGCCCGTTTTTTTGGGCCAAATCAGTAATTTGTTGGTACAAGCCATTACGTTTGATACTACCGCCACCATAAACAAGTAAGACATTTTTGCCAAATTGATCTAACACAGCAGGTAATTCGTCTAAACGATCTTTCCCAAAACGGATGTCTGTTGGTACATAAAAATTAAAGTTTTCCATTCTTTCATCCTCCATTCAATGCTCTTACGCATTTATCATACTATTTTTTCAAAAATCCGCCAATAAAAAAGCCGAGCAAATGACAGTTGCTTTCACAACGACCGATTGACCCAGCTTTTGATTCTTTTTTATAACGAATCGCTTGTTTTGATTAACAAATAAAGAAAATAAGGCGCACCGATGATCGCAACAATAATCCCTGCAGGCATTTCTCCATTGCCAGGCAATAGCCGACCAATCGTATCACTAACCAATAAAAGTAAACTCCCAAACAACGCCGCCAATGGCAATACCTGTTTTTGTTGCGTAAAACCACATTTGCGAGCAATATGTGGCGCAAGTAAACCTAAAAAATTAATTCCCCCTGTAACGGAAATCGCTGAAGCCGCCAACATCACCGCTAACAGCAACGAAACGATTCGTTCTTTTTTCACAGCAATACCTACAGAAATAGCTGTTTCGTCCCCCAATTGTAAAATATCCAACAGACGATGACGCTTCATCGCAAAAAAGAACCCAATGACTAGCCAAGGCAACAAAGCGCCCACAAAGAACCAATTACTGCCCCAGATACTGCCTGCTTGCCACATTGTAACAAAACGGTACTTTTCAGTGTCAATTTTTGATGTAATTAATAAGGTGAGTGCTGAAATACCCGTACTCAAAATGACACCCGCTAAGACCATTCGAACTGGCGTCAATCCTAAACGATGATGATACGCGATTACTAAAATCCCAACAGCCGCTAGCAAGCCGCCAACTAAGGCCACGAGCGGAAGTGCAAACATCGTGATACTTGTCGTTTCAATAAAACTAATAAACAAAATCACTGCCAAACCCGCACCCGCATTAATGCCTAAAATCCCAGTATCTGCCAACGGATTCCGAGTAATCCCTTGAAGAATAGCGCCGCTTAAGCCTAAAGCTGCGCCCGCTAGGACCGCAAGCACAATCCGTGGTAACCGAAAATCCCAAACTAACAGTTGTTTGGCCTGACTTCCCTGTCCCAAAAGAAGAGCTTTTAAATCCATGAAGGAAACAGATAATTCCCCTTGCGTTAAACTGATACAAGCAGTTAGGATAATCCCAACTATTAAGATAGCCACCCAACGGGACACTTTTTTCTGTGTCATCCTAGTTGCCCTCCTTTACGAAATAAATAAAGAAAGAATGGGATGCCAATTAAGGCCGTGATAATCCCAAATGGTGTTTCAAAAGGCGGATTCACCATTCGAGCGATTAAATCTGCCACCAAAACGAGGAGCGCACCACCTAACGCCGAGAACGGAATCAAGCGCCGGTAATTTTCTCCAGAAACTGTTCGCATCACATGAGGCACCACCAAACCAACAAAACTGACCGAGCCAACTAGCGCCACAGACAATCCTGATAAAAGCAAAATCGTTATACTGGCAAACAACCGAATACGCTGCGGATTTCGCCCCAAACCAATTGTTGCATCATCGCCAAACCGTAAAATAGTCACCGACGGACTAATCAGAATTGCTAATGCAAATGCGCCCAGAAAGATAGGGACGACTATTTTTAATTGTGCCCAAGAAATAACGCTGACACCGCCAAGAAACCAAAACGTTAACTCTTGACTCAAATTGAACTGAATGGCTAAGAATTGACTAAATGATAAAAAAAGGGCACTAATACCAGCTCCCACTAAGGTCAGACGCATGGGGCTTGCTCCTCGAATTGAATGATTAGAAAGATAATAAATCAGTGCCACACTCACGCCGGCACCAAGAAAAGAAACAACTAAAAGCCACCAATAACTTGCCTGAGGGAGGAAAGCAAAAACAAGCGCCAAGCCCAAGCCAGCCCCAGCATTGATACCCAGCAAGCCAGAATCTGCCAATGGATTTTGTGTAATCCCTTGCGCTAACGCCCCACTCACCGCTAAACTTGCCCCCACAAAAGCGGCCCCTAAAATCCGCGGCAACCGAACCGTTTGGATGACTTGATGCGCTTGATTGGTCGCATCGAAGTGCGTAAATGAATCAATAATCGTTTGAATCGAAACCGACGTCGCACCAAACATCAATGACAGAAGCATTGTCCCAATTAGCAAAAAAAGACAGACAAGTAACACTTGCCATTGGTGTCTATAAAATCCGCTTATGCCTTTCATCCATCCAGCTCCATTTCCATCAACTCATAAGAAAGTACTAGTGGCCGCTGTGTCTGACTATGATAACTAATTTCTGCTTGAATAGCGAAAACATCTGCCAAGCCAGTAACAGTAATCACTTCTTGCGGCGTTCCCTCATTGATAATCTTTCCCTCTTTCATCGCAATCACGCGATCAGAAAAACGAGAAGCTAAATTAATATCATGAATCGTCATCACGATAGTTTTCTGATGTTCTTGATTAATTCGTTTTAACACATTTAAAATTTCTAGCTGATGCGCTGGATCCAAATAGGTGGTCGGTTCATCTAAAATTAAAATATCTGTATCCTGCACTAGCGCCATAGCAATCCAAACCCGTTGACGTTGTCCACCTGATAAAATTGCCACAGACTCTCTAGCTAACTCAGTTAAGCCTGTTAATTCTAATGCCCATTGTATGTACTCTTGATCTTCTGTGGTGACACTTTTCCAGCCCGATTGATAAGGATATCGCCCGAAAGAGACGAGGTCAAAAACAGATAAATCGATTGTATTTTCTGGCGTTTGTGATAAGATCGCTAGTTCTTGTGCTACTTCTTTTGAAGAAAAATGTTGAAGTTCTTGGTTCTTAATGAACACCTTGCCTTTCTCAGCTGGCAAAATACGCGCAAGTGTTTTTAACAAGGTCGATTTGCCACAACCATTTGGTCCAATAATACTTGTAATAGTTCCCGCTTCAAATGAACAGTTCAGCGCTTCACTAATCACTTGACGACCATATCCTGTAGTTAAGTCCTCTGCCTCTAAATAATTCATAACCATTCCTCTTTAATTTTTCTGTCGTTATTTTACATTTATTGAGAATCGTTCTCACTCATTGTTCCTTGATTATAAAAGACCCTTCCTTAAAAAGCAATGTTTCTTCCAATCAAAAAAAAAACGAATTATCTAAAAAATGCAACTTATTTGCTCAAAAAAACAAGCGATGATTGACAAACGGTCGTTTTTAACTGATAATGAGAATCGTTATCAACTAAAAATAAAGGAGTTACACAATGAAACTTTTAAAAAAGACGGTCCTAATTGGTACCACCCTTCTTCTTGGTTCATTCTTACTCGCAGCTTGTGGTAATACGAATAAAGAAGCCAACAACGCTGACAAAACACATGAAGTAACAGATACCTTAGGCAATAAAGTAACCGTCCCCGCGAAACCCAAACGGATTATTGCGAGTTATTTAGAAGATTATCTAGTTGCATTAGGAGAAAAACCAGTGGCACAATGGACAGTTGGACAAGGCAGCATTCAAAATTATTTAGCGAAAGAATTGAAAGATGTCCCCACTATTTCCTATGACTTACCATATGAAGCGGTTCTAAAATTTGAACCTGACTTATTATTAATCAGTTCATCTGCTCTAGTTGAAGGCGGTAAATACAAAGAATACAGTAAAATTGCGCCAACTTATGTAGTCAAAAACGGCGAAAATGTCACTTGGCGTGATCAATTGGAAGATATTGCCACTGTTTTAGATAAAAAAGAACAAGCGAAAAAAGTGTTAGAAGATTATGATACCTTAACCAAAGGCGTCCAAGAAGACCTTGGCAAAAAAGATGCTGGCAAATCTGCGGCAGTCTTATGGGTAACCAACAACCAAGTCTTTATGGTTAGCGATAATCGCTCAAGCGGAACCGTGCTCTATCAGGACTTAGGCCTCCAAGTTCCAAAATTAGTGGAAGAAATTTCTAAAAACGCTACTGCGGATTGGAATCAAGTTTCTTTAGAAAAATTAGCTGAGCTTGACGCAGACCACATTTTCCTTGTAAACAGCGATGAATCAGCACCTCTTTTCCAAGAAGCAATTTGGAAGAACTTACCTGCTGTGAAAAATAACCAAGTTCATACCTATGATAAAAAAAGTAGTTGGTTATACAACGGACCTATTGCGAATACTCAAATTGTTGAAGATGTAAAAAAAGCGCTCTTAAATTAAAAAAAATGCTTGGATGAAAATAATCATCCAAGCATTTTTTTTAATTAGCAATTGCCGTTTCTAAACCAACTTCAATCATTTCATTAAACGTCGTTTGGCGTTCTTCTGCCGTTGTTTCTTCGCCTGTCACCAAGCTATCACTCACCGTCATAATCGCCAATGCTTCTACATCAAATTTTGCTGCTAAATAATATAACATTGCCGCTTCCATTTCAATCGCTAATACCCCGTATCGACCTAAACGAAAGACATCATCTAAGCTATCTTTGTAAAAAACATCATCTGACAATACGTTACCAACATGGGTAGTAAAGCCTTTTGATTTAGCAATTTCGTAAGATTTGAGTAAAAGATCAAAGCTCGCAATTTGTGGAAAATCATATTTAGGAAAATCATTGCGAATCGCGGAAGAAGGCGTCGCTGCTGCTTGTGCGATAACTAATTCACGAACGTTGACTTTTTCTGAAATAGAACCACACGTACCAACACGAATTAACTTCTTCACATCGTAAGAGTTAATTAACTCATGGGCATAAATACCTGCTGAAGGCATCCCCATCCCTGTTCCTTGGACCGAAACACGCTGTCCCTTATACGTTCCTGTGTAACCTAACATCCCACGAACTTGATTATAGCAGACAGGATTCTCCAAAAAAGTTTCCGCAATATATTTTGCTCGGAGGGGATCCCCTGGTAGTAAAATTTTATCGGCAATTTCACCTGGTTTTGCTTCGATATGCACACTCATTCTGGTTTACTCCTTTTTTATAAAGCTGCTAGTGTTGCTTTCACTAACTCTTTGAATTGTCCTTTAACGCGTTCAGTTGTTTCAACTACTTCTGCATGATTTAAGCTACTTTGCATACCAGCTGCTAAATTCGTAATACAAGAGATGCCTAGTACTTTCATGCCACTATGCACAGCTACAATGACCTCCGAAACAGTTGACATGCCAACTGCATCCGCACCCATCGTCCGTGACATCCGAATTTCTGCAGGCGTTTCATATGTCGGGCCAGAAAAGCCCATATACACGCCTTCTTTTAAATCAATATTTTGTTCCGCAGCCACTTTTTTTGCCACTTCCCGATATTCTTGCGTGTAAGCATGACTCATATCTGGAAAACGCGGCCCGATTTCTTCATCATTTTCACCAATTAACGGATTATCGCCTGTAAAATTAATGTGGTCATTGATTAACATCAAATTCCCTGGTGTATATGTTTCATTTACGCCACCAGCTGCGTTGGTTACAATCATTGAATGAATACCTAAAGCAGCCATCACACGAACGGGATAAGTGACCGTTTGCATCGAATGTCCTTCATAATAATGAAAACGTCCTTGCATCGCCAAAACTTTTTTTCCAGAAAGCGTTCCGTAAACTAATTGTCCAGCATGTCCAACGACTGTTGAAACAGAAAAATGGGGAATTTCAGAGAAAGGAATAGCAATCGCATCGGTTATTTCATTAGCTAATTCACCTAACCCTGAACCTAAGATTAGACCGAAGTCTGCTTGTTGCACCCCTTTTTCTTTCAAAAACTCAGTTGTTTCGTTTAAATGATTCGTTAACGTTGTCATGTGTTGCCTCCTCGAATTATTGTAATTGATTTAAAAAGCTTTGACCGTTTTCCGTTGCAGGAACTTCAAAGTTTTCAGCAATCGTTGCTGAAATATCTGAATAAAATCCTTGTGGCAAGCTGCCTTGTTTTGTCATTTTTTTACTATAAGCCAATAAAGGTACATATTCACGTGTGTGGTCTGTTCCTGGGAAAGTTGGATCATTCCCATGATCTGCTGTAATTAAAAGCAAATCATCTTCGGCCATAGCTGCCATAATCTCTGGCAAACGACCATCAAAATCTTCGATGGCTTTTGCATAGCCCTTTACATCACGACGGTGGCCATACAGCGCATCGAAATCCACTAAGTTAGTAAAACTTAAACCTGTGAACTCTTTGTTCATGACCGTTAATAATTGATCCACCCCATCCATATTGCTCTTCGTGCGGATAGCTTCAGTAATTCCTTGTCCATTAAAGATGTCGTTAATTTTCCCAACAGCGATCACATCATTGCCGTTTTCTTTCAACGAATCTAAAACAGTATGGCCAAAAGGATCTAAAGCATAGTCATGACGGTTACTGGTTCGAGTGAAATTACCTGGTTCACCAACATACGGGCGAGCGATAATCCGACCAATCATATAAGGTTCGTCTTTCGTAATGTCACGAACATATTGACAAATTTTATACAATTCTTCTAATGGAATAATGTCTTCATGCGCCGCAATTTGTAAAACAGGGTCTGCTGAAGTATAAACGATTAGATCCCCAGTTTTCATTTGATGTTCGCCATAATCATCAATGACCGCTGTCCCGCTATATGGTTTGTTACAAACAACTTTTCGCCCAGAAAAATCTTCAATTTGTTTCAGTAATTCTTCAGGAAAGCCGTTTGGGAATACCCGAAAAGGTTTTTTGATGTTCAAGCCCATAATTTCCCAGTGACCGGTCATAGTATCTTTTCCAACAGAAATTTCTTCTAATTTGGTGACATAGCCATCGTGGTCTGCCACTGCTTTGACACCTGTTAAAGGAGCAATAGTTCCCAATCCAAGTTTTTCTAAATGAGGAATGGTTAGTCCCGCTTCTTTGGCAATATGACCCAGTGTATCACTGCCGACATCCCCAAATTTTTCAGCATCTGGTGCTTCACCAATACCGACTGAATCTAGTACGATTAAATGAACACGTTTAAACACACTTGCTTCCTCCTCTAAGGTCGTAAATACGTCAAGAATGACAATTATTTTACGCTAGCCTTTTAAATAGTCTCGAGAATCAAACAGAATAATCTATTTATTCTCAGCTCTTCAATTATACCATGAATCCGCTATTATTGCCTGAAAGAGCATTAAAATTTTCAATGATTCCTTCGATTTTAGCAGGGCTTAAAAACGGAAAGAAAAAAAGTCTCCCACCGTAATTAGGAAACTTTTTTATTGTTTTTTTCGAATAGCCTGCTCTTTAAAAAGAACACGATTCTTTATACAATCGAAACTTTTAACACTCCAAGCGGTCTCCCTCTTTTGGCACATTTAAATACCAGATAACCGCTTCTGATAAAATCACACCAATGCCAATGGGCGGATAAAAATAAATGCCGATATATCCGATTGCGAAAAGACAAAGATGAATGATTTTTGTTGCCTTACTATAAGATTTCGATTTTCTTAACTTAGCTGCACCTTGTGGATCTTTCACTGCATTGTCTTCATAAATGATCCTTGTTAACAAGAAGTAAGCAAAATCCCAAACCGTATACACAACAAGATAAAAATAAACGGGTGCCCGCATCCACCAAAATTCACTCACCCAAGCAGTTGCTACCGGAATGAAGGCCATGGAGAATAACCAAAAATTATTTGCCCAAAACGCTTTTTTAGAAAACCAATGAGTTACGGACATTATGTAATGATGATTGTACCATGCGATACAGATAAAAATAAAACTGACAATAAACGATAAAAAATATGGGATATTTTCTATCAAACCTGCCAAAACACCCACTTGAGGGGTTTTAATTTCTAAAATCATGATGGTCATGATGATGGCAATGACTGCATCACTAAATGCTTCTACACGTGTTTTATTCATTGAACGTCCTCCACTTTTCCTATGCTTACTACAAACAAAAGTATAGCAGAAAAACCAACGATTTTTGAAAAAAAGCTGCTAGACCTGTTTGGTTTTTTTCAAAATTTCGACACTTCCTTCGAATTGTAAAAAACAGCCAAAAGAAAAAAGTAAAGTTATCTTTATCAACTCGCTTTTTTGCAGTGAAGCAGTGCCTAATGCCGCTTGTGTTCAACTGATTATCCTAAGAAAAGAAATGGCCCCCCGTCGCTTTGACGGAGGGCCCATTTCTTTTCTTATTTCGTTTTGACGTAATTTTTCCCGTTCGCTTTTGGTCCCGATGATTTTCCGAAGAACACAACTAGGACTAAAATGGTTAATACGTATGGTGCTGCTTGTAGATAAACTTTTGGAATTTCTGAAATAATTGGTAAGTTTTCCCCAGCAATACTCAAGTTTTGTGCAAAACCAAAGAATAAGGCTGCGCCCATTGCCCCAAGTGGATTCCATTTACCAAAGATCATTGCGGCCATTGAAATAAACCCTTGTCCTGCAATTGTGGTAATCCCAAAACGACCCGCAATACTTTGAGCAAAGACAGCTCCGCCCATACCGCCTAAGAAGCCGGATAACAAGACGCCAGAATAACGCATTAAGTAGACATTAATTCCCAATGTATCTGCCGCTTGTGGATGTTCTCCCACAGAACGTAACCGTAAGCCAAAACGTGTTTTATAAATGACAAACCAAGCTAAAATCGCAATCAAAATTGCTACGAAAGCTGGCAAAGAGGTTTTTGCAAAGAATAGTTCACCAATCACTGGAATTTTTGACAATCCTGGGAAAGAAAAATAGCCAAATGATTGTGTAATCATATCTGTTTGTCCTTTTTGATAAATAACTTTTACTAGGAAAACCCCTAGCGCCGGTGCCATCAAGTTAATGACAGTACCACTGATAATATGATCTGCTCGTAAGTTAATAGTTGCAACGGCATGTAAGAGAGAAAAGACAATCCCGACAACGCCTCCTACTAAACAAGCAATCCATGGTGTCGCCGCGCCAAATGTATCAGCAAACGTCAAGTTAAAAACGACCGAACTGAAAGCGCCCATTACCATAATACCTTCCAAACCAACGTTAACCACACCACTTCGTTCTGAGAACGTTCCGCCTAATGCTGTCAAGATGAGCGGAGTTGCATACACTAATGTTTGCGTGATGATTGAGGAAATTGTTGCTAAATCCATTAGATGTCTCCCCCCTCTTGATTGTTTTTGTCTGGCGCCGCTTCAATTGTTTCTACAATCGCTACTTCTTTTTTACTACCAGACGCTTTTGCTAACAAGAAACGAATTAAATAACTAATTCCCACAAAGAAAATAATTGCTGCAATAACAACATCAACTAATTCGGTTGGTACACCAGCTATCAACGGCATTCCTTGTCCACCAAGTTTTAACATTCCAAACAGTAATGCGGAAAGTAAAATCCCGATTGAGCTACCTGCTCCTAATAGAGACACGGCCATACCATCGAACCCAATGCTCAACGATGTGTTTTGAATAAAGAAGTTTTGGAAAGTCCCCAATCCTTGGACCGCACCACCTAAACCAGCCAGCGTTCCTGAAATCATCATGGATAAAATAATCGTTCGCTTGCTGCTCATTCCAGCATATTCAGAAGCAAATGGGTTTAACCCCACCGACCGAATTTCAAAACCAAGCGTTGTTTTTTTCATCAAGAACCACACAAGAATAAGGAAAATGAAGGCCAAGAAAATGCCGATGTTCAAACGAGAGCCATCACTGATATTTGTTAAAAACGGTGAGCGTAATGATGCATTCGCACCAATCATTTTGGTGATCCCTTTGTTCGCCATAATACTTGGTTTCATGACATTATTAGCAATATGATTTCCTGTGTATAATAAAATATAATTCAACATAATCGTAACAATAACTTCACTCGTCCCAAAATAGGCACGCAAGAAACCTGGAATGGCTGCTGCTAAAGCCCCTGCAACTGCCCCAACAATAATCGCCACCGGCAATGCAATCATCCGGGGTGCATCAGGCATGGATAAAGCGACCCAAATACTAGCCACCCAACCACATAAGGCTTGTCCAGAAAGCCCGATATTAAAGAATCCAGCCGAATTTGCCACCGAGAATCCTAAAGCGGTAAAAATCAACGGAGCTGCGGTGACAAAAATCTCACCAATACTTTTCTTTCCTTGGAAAGCTGTTTCAAACATCGCTTGATACCCAGCCACTGGGTCATAGCCAAAGATAACCATAATAATTGCCCCTAAGAGGAAACCCATAATAACAGATAACACAGGGACTAAAATATTTCTTATTTTTTCAGAACGATTATTCAACAGTTTCACCTGCCTCTACTTTTGATAACTCAGCACGGGCTTCTTCCAATGAGTAGCCAGCCATTAACAAGCCCAATTCATTTTCTGTCGTTTCTTTCGGATCAACAATTCCGACAATTTCCCCCGCATGAATAACAGCGATACGATCAGAAACATTTAAAATTTCATCTAATTCAAAACTTACTAATAAAACAGCTTTATTTTTATCTCTTTGTTCAATTAGTCGACGATGAATGTATTCAATAGCTCCGACATCTAAACCGCGTGTTGGTTGAGAAACAATCAACAAATCTGGATCGCGGTCAACTTCTCGGGCAATAATCGCTTTTTGCTGATTCCCACCTGAAAGCGCCCGAGCTGGTACTAGTTCATTAGGAGTCCGTACATCATATTCTTCAATTAATTCACGGGCGTGTTTGTTAATCATTCGATAGTTTAAAATACCTGTTGAACTGTATGGTTTTTGGTAATACGTTTGTAGGCCAATATTTTCAGCCAATGTCATCTCTAATACCAAGCCATATTTATGTCGGTCTTCAGGAACGTGGGCGACACCCATTTCCGTAATTTCCCGAGGTTTGCGATTAGTAATCTCTTTTTCATTCAAATGAATGGAGCCGTTTTCGACTTTGGTTAATCCTGCTAAGGCTTGGATTAATTCTGTTTGTCCATTGCCATCAATCCCCGCAATCCCAACAACTTCCCCTGCTCGGACATCTAAACTAAGATTTTTCACTGCATCTAAGCCGCGGCTTTCTTTCACTACTAAATCTTTAATTGATAAAATTGTTTCTTTCGGTTGCGCTGGTTTTTTCTCTGTTTTGAAGGAAACAGAACGGCCCACCATCATATCGGCTAACTGTTGCGAAGAAACATCTTTCACATTGACGGTGCCAATACTTTGCCCCCGGCGAATGACCGTACAACGGTCTGCCACTTTTTTAATTTCATCTAACTTATGTGTAATTAAAATGATCGATTTGCCTTCATCGGTTAGTTCTTTCAAAATAATCATTAATTCATCAATTTCTTGTGGCGTTAATACTGCGGTTGGTTCGTCAAAAATTAAAACGTTCGCACCACGATATAAGGTCTTTAAAATTTCAACCCGTTGTTGCATACCCACAGAAATATCGCGAATATAGGCATTGGGATTTACATCCAACCCGTATTGCTTAGACACTTCTTCAATCTCTTTTTTCGCTTTTTTCCGGTCTAAAATACCGCCATGGGTAGGTTCACTACCTAAGATAATATTTTCAGTCACAGTAAAGGCTTCAACTAACATAAAATGCTGATGGACCATTCCGATTCCTAAACGATTGGCTGCAGTAGGACTTGTAATGTTGACTTTTTCGCCATTCATATAAATCTCACCTGAGGTCGGTTCCAATAGCCCTGATAAGATATTCATCAAGGTCGACTTGCCTGCACCATTTTCACCTAGCAGTGCGTGGATTTCACCAGGTTTTACTTGTAAATCAATTTGGTCGTTGGCTTTGAACGTCCCAAATTCTTTGGTGATTTTACGCATC
This sequence comes from Enterococcus sp. AZ011, assembly GCF_050548355.1. Taxonomy (NCBI): domain Bacteria; kingdom Bacillati; phylum Bacillota; class Bacilli; order Lactobacillales; family Enterococcaceae; genus Enterococcus; species Enterococcus sp. AZ011. The sequence continues at coordinate 136,275 of NZ_CP172959.1, read as the reverse complement.
TCAATTACGTTTTCTTCTTGAGACAAGGTCTATTCACTTCCTAACAAAATTATATTGGCAATACTTTAGAGGGTAATTTTGACCCTTAACTAAGTAGTTGAAGAACCTCAACTATTTAGTTAAAAATCCAAACATCATAAAGGGTTTCCTTGGCAACCGTCGCTGCCAAGGACCACTTTATTTTTAGAAGGAACAATAATGAGCCCTTCTTTTTTCATTTAGGAGCTTAAATTATTCTGGTTTTTCTGGGACTTTTACGTCACCTGAGATTACTTTATCTTTTGCTGTTTTAACAGCTTCTTTTGTTTTGTCGTTTAAATAGCCGTCTGTTAAGTCAACGCCACCATCTTTTAATCCATAAACTAAATGTTCGCCACCAGGGAATTTGTCTTCTAACGCACGGTTGGCAATATCTTGAACCGCTGTGCCGACACCTTTAAGTGTTGAAGTTAACGTGAAGTTGTCTTCTTTGCCGTCTTTTGTTTTGTACTTGCCATCAGCATCTTGATCGCGGTCAACACCGATTACCCAAACTTTGTCGCCAGAACCTGATTCATTCAAGTCTTTTGCTTCTTGGAAGACCCCTTGTCCAGTCGCACCAGAAGCATGGAAGATGATATCAACGCCGTTTTGGTACATTGCAGCAGCTAAAGCTTTCCCTTTGGCAGGATCAGCAAATGAAGCCGCATATTTTGTATCAACAGTAATTTCTTTACCTAATTCTTTCGCAGCATCAGCCACACCTTTTTCAAAACCAGCTTGGAAACGGTCAATTACGACCCCTTCTTCACCACCAACAAAACCGACTTTGTTCGTTTTTGTTTCGTTTGCAGCAGCAACACCGGCTAAGTAAGCTGCTTCATTATCTCTAAATGTTGCAGAAACGACATTCTTTTTGCCATCGATTTGATCATCGATTAAAACAAAGTTTGTATCAGGGTTGGCATCTGCTGCAGAAGAAATTGCATCTTTTAGCAAGTAGCCAATACCAAAGATTGTGTTGAATTTACTTGATACCGCTTGGTCAATATTTGTTGTATAGTCAGCTGCATCATTCGATTGAATATATGCATACCCTTTTGAACCTTCTGGTAAATCATGTTCTTTACCCCAAGCTTGCAATCCTTCCCAAGAAGATTGGTTGAACGACTTGTCATCCACGCCGCCTGTATCTGTAATGATTACAGCACTATGCGCTGCATCCCCTTTGCCACCGCCGCTTTCAGCGGTTTTTCCTTTGCCACCACCACATGCTGCAAGTGAAACTGATAAACCTAATGCAATCAAACTAAAACCGAATAATTTTGCTTTTTTCATTTCTGTAAAGCCTCCTAAAAATAGTTTAATGTATTTAAACAACTAAGTTGTTTCTAAGGTTGGTCTGGGACTTTTACGTCACCAGAGATGATTTGTTCTTTGGCTTCTTTAACTGCCGTTTTGGCTTGATCGCTTAAGGCTTCTGTTGTTAAATCAACACCGCCATCTTTCAATCCATAAGTTAAATGTTCGCCGCCAGGGAATTTATCTTCTAATGCAAGATCAGAGATTTTTTTCACAGCAATATTTACACCTTTAATGGTTGAAGCTAACGTTAAGTTATCATCCTTGCCATCTTTGGTTGTATATTTACCGTCTTCGTTTTGGTCACGGTCAACACCAATCACCCAAACTTTATCTTTTGAACCTGTTTCATTTAGCGCTTTGGCTTCTTGGAAGATTCCTTGTCCTGTAGTCGCCGCTGCGTGATAAATAATGTCGGCACCTGCTTGATACATAGAAGAAGCTAAGGCCCGTCCTTTTGAAGCGTCTGCAAATGTCCCTGCATAAGTAGACGTAATTTGAATATCTTTGCCTAATTTTTTGCCAGCGTCTGCTACACCTTTTTCAAAACCAGCTTGGAAACGGCCAATAACAGGTCCTTCAACCCCGCCGATAAATCCTACTTTGTTGGTTTTCGTAGTGTTAGCTGCTGCCACACCTGCTAAATACGCAGATTCATTATCTCTAAATGTTGCAGAAGCGACGTTGTTTTTCCCATTAACTGTATCGTCGATTAGAACGAAATTCGTTTCTGGGTTGGCGTCCGCTGCATCTACTACTGCATTTTTTAGTAAATAGCCAATGCCAAAAATCGTTTTAAATTGACTTGAAATGGCTTGGTCAATGTTTGATGTATAATCAGATGCTTCATTTGATTGAATATACGCATACCCTTGAGGTCCTTCTGGAAGTTTGTGCTCTTTGCCCCACTCTTGCATTCCTTCCCACGCAGATTGGTTAAAAGATTTGTCATCAATGCCGGCTGTATCTGTGACCATTACGACACTATGTTGTGGATCACCTTTTGTGTTGGCGTTCTTTTTGCTATTGCCGCCACATGCAGCTAACCCAATGGTTAAGGCAACTGCTGCCAATCCTAGACCTAAAAATTTTGCTTGTTTCACTTTCCGAAAAGCCCCCTACTATTTTATCTATTATTTCATTCGCATTTATGCTATTGAAATCTACTTTGAGCCCAACGAAACCTTATGTCCTTTTTTTAAAAATCTTTATCTGTAAATGAATAGGGCAATAATGCCTCAACTGTCATTGTTTTAGTCGCGCCATCTTTACCAACTAGCGTGACCGGCATTTGTGGATCAAAGAATTCAGCCATTACTTGACGACAAGCGCCACATGGAGAAATGGGTGCCTCTGTATTACCTGCTACAACTAAATGTTGGAAGGTCCGTTCATCTTCTGAAATGGCTTTAAAAATCGCCGTTCTTTCTGCACAATTTGTTAAACCAAAGGAGGCATTTTCAATGTTGACTCCTTGATACATTTTCCCGTCTGTAGTCACTAAGCAAGCGCCCACAGGAAAGTTAGAATACGGTACATAGGCGTGTGCCAATGCTTCTACGGCACAATCAAGCCATTCTTGTTTTACTGTCATCTTTTTCGCCACACCTTCGTTTAATTTGAAATACGAATTAATACCCTTCGCCAGTTGCGCCAGAAACAATTGCTACACCCGTACTTGCACCGATGCGTGTTGCCCCAGCTTCAATCATTGCTAACGCTTCTTCTGCATTATGCACGCCACCAGAAGCCTTAACGCCCATGTCAGGACCAACTGTCTCACGCATTAAACGAATGTCTGCTACTTTAGCGCCGCCTGTTGAGAAGCCAGTAGATGTTTTAACGAAATCGGCACCTGCTTCTTTGGCTAATTCACAAGCTTTAACTTTTTCTTCGTCTGTTAATAATGCTGTTTCAATAATCACTTTGACTAACGCTTTTCCTTTGGCTGCATCTACTACGCCTTGAATGTCTTGACGTACGTAATCGTATTGTTGTGATTTTAATGCACCAATATTAATCACCATATCCACTTCATTCGCACCATTTTTAATCGCATCAGCTGCTTCGTATGCTTTAACTTCTGGTGTATTTGCCCCCAAAGGAAAGCCAATAACGGTACACACAGCGACGTCGGTATCTGCTAATTGCTCGCTAGCAAAAGCGACCCAACAAGGATTGATACATACAGAGAAGAAGTTGTACTCCTTAGCTTCGTCAATAATTTTTTGGACAGCGGCTTCTGTCGCTTCTGGTTTCAAAATAGTGTGGTCAATCATGCGGTTTAATTCCATGATGAGAATTCCTCTTTTCTTTTTGTTTTATTCCGTAATAATATCGTGAATCAAAATAGGCTCTTCGCCGGTTGGTCCAATTTCAATGTTTTTATAAAGCAATTGTTCGACTTCTGTCACGTCTTCACGATTGGCATAAATAGTTAGTAATGATTCGCCTTTTTCAACTGGGCTCCCTACTTTTTTGTGAAGTTTCAAGCCAACTGCAAAATCAATCGTATCTTCTTTCGTAGCACGGCCAGCGCCCAGCAACATTGCGGCAACGCCAATTTCATTGGCAACGATTTTTTGTACCACGCCTGTTTCTTTGGCAGGTAAATCAAATTGATAAGTTGCGGTTAATAATTTTTCTGGCTGGTCAACAACGGAACTGTCGCCGCCTTGATTTTCAATCATTTCTTTAAATTTTGCGAGCGCTCGACCGCTTGTTAATGCTTCTTCTAATAAAGCCCGTGCTTCGTCTAACGTCTCGGCTTTTTTAGCTAAAACAACCATCTGACTTCCTAAGACATAGCACATCTCCACTAAATCTTCTGGCCCATTTCCTTGCAAGGTCTCGATTGCTTCAACGATTTCTAAACTATTTCCGATGGCCTCCCCTAAAGGTTGTGACATGTCTGAAATTACTGCCATCGTTTGGCGATTTGCCAGTTTCCCAATGCGAACCATTGTTTCCGCTAATCGACGAGCACTTGCTAGGTCTTTCATAAAGGCCCCTTCACCAGTAGTCACGTCTAAGACAATCGCATCTGCCCCTGCGGCAATTTTTTTACTCATAATGGAACTTGCAATTAATGGAATTGAGTCAACAGTGGCGGTCACATCGCGTAACGCATAAAGTTTTTTGTCTGCTGGTGCTAGATCACCTGACTGACCAATCACTGCCACTTTTGTATCGTTCACCAATTGAATAAAACGTTCTTCTGTCAATTCAACTTTAAAACCAGGAATCGCTTCTAATTTATCCAACGTACCGCCCGTGTAGCCTAAGCCACGACCAGACATTTTTGCTACATTGACCCCGACACTAGCAACTAATGGCGCTAAAATAAGCGTCGTAGTGTCGCCTACGCCACCTGTAGAATGCTTGTCGACTTTGATTCCTTCTATAGAAGAAAGATCCACAATTTCGCCTGAATGGACCATTGCTAACGTCATTTGTGTAATTTCTTCGTCTGTCATATCTTGGTAAAAAACAGCCATTAAAAAGGCACTTACCTGATAATCTGGAATTGAACCATCTGTGTATCCGTTGATAATAAATTGAATTTCTTCGCTTGTTAGTTGATGCCCGTCACGTTTCTTTTCAATAATGTCTACCATTCTCATGAATTCGTTCCCTCCGATTTCCCGATAATGTATTATACAACAAAATCGTTCAGCTTTAAACCATTTAGTAAACCAGTTTACTATTATTTTTTTCTTGTGAAAACGCAAACAACACGAACATTCCATTTCTAAGCTGTTTTTTAAATCGGTTTTGTGCTTTTTCTAGCAATAAACGTCGCATCAAAAACTTTATTTGGAACTTTCCCTGTTGGATCTGCAATAGCTTCCACCAAAAATTTTGCTGCATAATAGCCAATATCAAAACTCGGCTGATAGACGGTTGTTAAACTCGGCACCAAATATTCGGAAATTTCCAAGCCATCAAAGCCAACCACCGAAATATCGTCAGGAATTTTCTTGCCCGCTTCTTCAATGGCTTGATAAGCTCCCATCGCCATTTCATCATTGCCACAAAAAATTGCTGTGATTTCTTCATTTTTCAAAACTTCTTTCGCCGCAGCATAGCCGCCATGCAAGTTCAATTCCCCAGCACAAACATAATGCGGACGAAAAGGTAAATTGTTGTCCTGTAACGCATGCTGATACGCCGTCACTCGTTCCGTTAAACGATAATAGCCGGCACTTTCACGCAACATGCCAATATGCTGATGCCCTTGTTGAATCAAATGATGGACCGCTTGATAAGCACCTTCGTACTCTTTAACGATTAATCGTCCACTATCTCGTGGATTAATCCCACGATCGACAAGAATGACAGGAATCGGATGTTCTCGTCGGTCTTTTAAAATATGATTTTCTGGCAAAACATTCGGCGTGGCAAAAATAATGCCATCTACCGACCGATGAATCAGCTCGCTAACATATTGCATCGCTTGTTCGGAATCATGCTTTGAATTGCATAACAAAATCATGTAGCCTAACGAATTTAAATATGTTTCCACACCTTCAATCACTTTTGAGAAAAAGAAATCCGTCACATCTGGCACAATCATACCAATGGTTTTGGAATGACGGTTGATTACATTCGAAGCAAAGTAATCTGGTTTGTAATGATTTTCAGCGACTACCGCCAACACCTTGTTGCGGGTTTTTTCACTGAAACGACTCCCTTTATTATTCAGAATTTGTGAGACGGTTGTGACAGAAACACCAGCCATATCAGCAATTTCTTTAATCGTTAGTTTCATCGCGCCCCTCCCAACGTCTCCTTTTGCATTGACAGACATTTGTAGACGTGTTACAGTCTTCAAAATACTTATCGAATCTTTTACATTTTAACAAAAAAAAGACAAAAGAAATAGACTAAAAAGATTAAAAAACAAAAGAAAATGGAGGCTATTTTTTTCATGGAAGAATCCCGTGTCCGTCAATTACCAAAAATCGAGCTGCACTGTCACTTAGATGGGTCGATTCGACCAACCACTTTACGCACCATTGCTGAAAAACAAAACATTCCATTACCCCAAGACGAACAAGCCTTGAAAGAGTTAGTGGTTGCCCCTGAAAAATGCACCGATTTGAATGATTATTTAACTCGGTTTGACTTCGTGCTCACCTGTCTACAAACAGCTGAAGCTTTGCAAGCAGCGGCGTATGACGTGATTAGCCAAGCTGCCGAAGATGGCGTGGCTTACATAGAGGTGCGTTTTGCGCCTTCGCAACATACAGAAAAAGGCTTACGGTTACCTGAAATCGTGACTGCTGTTTTAACTGGCTTAAAACAAGGCGAAGAAGATTTTGGTGTAAAAAGCAATGCACTGTTATGCGGCATGCGGCATGATCAACAACAAGCCATAGAAAAAATCGTTCACTTAGCGCATGATTTCAGAGAGACAGGCGTTGTCGGCTTTGATTTAGCTGGCAATGAAGTCGATTTTCCTCCATACACATTTGAAGACGTATTAGCTTTAGCCAACCAATTGTCAATTCCATTAACACTCCACGCTGGGGAATGCGGCTGTGGCAAAAATGTCGCTGATGCTGTCACTTTAGGTGCTACTCGGATTGGCCACGGTATTGCTTTGAAAGATACACCCGAATATTTGGCGCTCTTAAAAGAAAAAAAGGTTCTTTTAGAAATGTGTCCAACTAGCAACTTCCAAACAGGCACCGTCAAAACATTGGCTGAATACCCTTTTCAACAATTTATAGAGGCTGGCTTAGCCGTCTGCATCAATACCGATAATCGCACTGTTTCAGATACTACGTTAACGAAAGAATTCATGAAATTGGCCACTTGGTATCAATTAAGTTATGACGAAATGAAGCAACTCACTAAAAATGCGCTTGCAGGTGCTTTTTTATCGCCAGACGAAAAAAAACTGTTGAACCAAAAAATTGATCAAGCGTATCTATTCTAAAAAAGAACCTCCACTAAAGTGGCGGTTCTTTTTTACTCTGCTTCTTTAACACTTCTTAAAATATAATAGCCTTTGTCTTTTGTCACAATTTCAACATTGCCAAATACTTCAGCCATTTTCTTTTCTGCACTAGGTGCACCTTGTTTCTTTTGAATAACCACCGTTAGTGTGCCTCCAACTTTCAACAACGGAAAAGCCCCTGTTAAAATGCCATGGACAACTTTTTTGCCTGCACGAATGGGCGGATTGCTAACAATCGCCGCGTAGGTCGTTTCGTTTAAGGTTTCATACACATTGGAAGAATGGATATCCACAGTAGTAATTTGGTTACGTTGGGCGTTCATTTGAGCTAGCCCAACCGCCCGTTGGTTGACATCCACCATTTCCACCAGTCGACCAGTCGCCGCTGCTAAGGACAACCCAATTGGTCCATAGCCACAACCAACATCTAACAAACGGCCTGCTGGTAAATTTTCCCATTCAAAGGCATCAATCAACACACGAGAACCATAATCCACTGTTCCTCTTGAGAAGACCCCACTATCGGTCGTAAACTGAAAGGTTCGACCACGTAATGGAAAAGACCAGCTTTCTAAATCATGTGCTAATTCTGGATTTTCTGTATAATAATGATTCGCCATTTTGTTCTTCCTATCTATGCTTGTTTTGGTTTTAGTCTACCTTTTATTTCTCGAACAATCAAGGCACCTAATAATTCATAGCCCACTTGTGAAAAATGCAAACCATCCGCTTGTAAAAATTCATCCGTTCCAGGATAAACAGTCATCGCTTTATACAAATCAATAACTGGCAAGTTATGTGCCGCTCCGACTTCTTGTGCAACCTTGACCAATTCCTTGATACACGTTTGTGGACGTTCTGGACGTCTGCCACTATCCGCATATGGTGGCGTAATTAAAATCACCTTTTCTGAACCAATTTCGTGAATCATTGTTTCAAGGTTTTCTCTAAACGTGGCTACTGTTATATTTCGATCCAGTGACGCATCATTGGCGCCAAAGAAAATCACCACCTCATCAGGTTTCTCAATTAGCACTTCTTTATTTAATCGTTTTAAACCATCTTCTGTTGTATCGCCAGGCATTCCAGCATTAATGACAGCCACTTCTTCTAGACCCATCGCAGCAATATCCCGTTTTACTAAGTCAACAAGAACAGGTGAGACAGCTTCGTCTAAATAACCAGCAGTAATGCTATCACCAAATAATACAATTTTTCTCATGGCTTTTCCCCTCTTTTCTAACAGTTTTCTCTTTTCATGATACCATTTTCATCATAAATTGGCGAAGAAGGGAATTCTTTTGTAAAATCCTGTGTTTCCCTTGTGAAATTATGGTAAAATGTACAAAGATTGAACAGGGTTTGGTGGAGGAACAATGGACGATAAAATGAATTACTACCCAATTTCCAGAGAAGAATGGCATGGGTTTTATCATGACGGCAAAGCACCGTTAACCGAAGCAGAATTGGATAACATTAAAAGTGTGAACGACCAAATTTCACTAAAAGATGTACAAGAAATTTATGTACCCTTAACGCATCTTATTCATTTGTACATGAAAGAATTTGAATCACTAACACTTAGCAAAGGATTATTCCTACATGAATATGTCTCTGTACCACCATTCATCATTGGAATTGCCGGCAGTGTCGCCGTTGGTAAAAGCACCACCGCTCGTCTTTTGCAAAGAATTCTGGCCCGAACGTTTAAACGAAGAAACGTTCAACTCATTACAACGGATGGATTTTTGTATCCCAATAAAGTGTTAGAAGAACAAGGAATTATGGACCGAAAAGGGTTTCCTGAAAGTTATGACATGGAGAAGCTAATTAATTTCTTAAACGAAGTCAAAAGCGGCAAAGACGAAATTAAAGCACCCGTCTATTCTCACAGTGTCTACGATGTTATCGAAGGCGAATATGAGTTGATTCAACAACCAGATATTCTGATTGTTGAAGGCATTAACACCTTACAGTTACCCGCCAATCAACAAATTTATGTGAGTGATTTTTTTGATTTTTCTATTTTTGTAGATGCCGATCCAGCCTTAATTGAAAAATGGTACCTAGAACGTTTTGGGGCCTTATTAGATACGGCTTTCTTAGATCCTAATAATTATTATTACCAATATGCAATTGGCAAACGAGAAGATGCTTTCGCCATGGCACGGAATGTTTGGAAAACCGTGAACTTACCGAACTTGGAGGAATATATCTTGCCAACGCGCGGACGTGCGGACATTATTTTGCATAAAACGGAAAATCATTTGATTGACCAAATCTATCTACGTAAATATTAAGGGTTGACGAGCTAAGAAATATCCTGTATCTTTTGTAGAAATATCCTTGAAAATTTTCAGCAGAATGCATGACTTTCAAGGAGTAAAATGTTTTAATAAGTATAGCTAGACAAAGAAGAGTACGGAACAAAAGTGAACCACTTTTTAACCGCCTGATTCTCGGCTGTTTAAAAGTAGCCCCTGCGGAATTAAGCCAAAATTTTCTAAAAATCGTAAAACAATTTTTGAAAATCCTTTCTTAATTCTTGGTGCTGACCACTTTTTAACCGCCTTTTCTTTAGATAAATTTAAATGGATAAGGGGTAATAGACGTGACTAACGTTGCCGATTTGACATCTGTCGAAAAAATTATTGTTTTAGACTTTGGTAGTCAGTTTAACCAATTGATTACTCGTCGTATTCGTGAATTTGGCGTATTCTCTGAGTTATTAAGCCACCGAACTACGGCAGAAGAAATTCGCAAAATCGCGCCTAAAGGAATCATCTTCTCAGGTGGACCAAACAGCGTGTATGACAAAGATGCTTTTAGCATTGATCCAGAAATTTATGAGTTAGGAATTCCCATTCTTGGCATCTGCTACGGTATGCAATTAATGACTCATAACTTAGGCGGAAAAGTAGAACCTGCCGCAAACCGTGAATACGGAAAAGCAGAATTAGAAATCCTTGGTGATGCGACATTATTCCAAGGAACACCTGCGAAACAAACCGTTTGGATGAGCCACGGTGATTTAGTAACAGAAATCGCTCCTGGATTCGAAAAAGTTGGGACAAGCAACGATTGTCCAATCGCTTCTATCGAAGATGCCAACCGCAAATTCTACGGCGTACAATTTCACCCAGAAGTTCGTCATTCAGAATATGGTAACGACTTATTACGTCACTTTGCTTTTGATGTGTGTGGCTGTACTGGTGACTGGAGCATGGAAAACTTCATCGATATGGAAGTCGCTAAAATCCGTGAACAAGTAGGCGATAAAAAAGTCTTACTTGGTTTATCAGGTGGCGTTGACTCAAGTGTTGTCGGCGTGCTTTTACAAAAAGCCATTGGCGACCAATTAACTTGTATCTTCGTTGACCATGGATTATTACGTAAAGGTGAAGCGGAACAAGTAATGGAAAGTTTAGGCGGTAAATTTGGCTTAAACATTATTAAAGTAGATGCGAAAGAACGCTTCTTAAGCAAATTAGCAGGCGTTTCTGACCCTGAACAAAAACGTAAAATCATCGGTAACGAATTTGTGTATGTTTTTGATGACGAAGCAACTAAACTTGCTGGGGAAGAAGGCGTTTCATTCCTAGCACAAGGAACTCTTTACACAGACGTCATCGAATCTGGTACAGAAACTGCGCAAACAATTAAATCACATCACAACGTTGGTGGTCTTCCTGAAGACATGCAATTTGAATTAATTGAACCTTTAAATACATTATTCAAAGACGAAGTTCGTGCCTTAGGAACTGAACTTGGCATGCCTGATGCAATCGTTTGGCGCCAACCATTCCCAGGACCAGGATTAGGTATTCGTGTGCTTGGTGAAATTACAGAAGATAAATTACAAATCGTTCGTGATTCAGATGCTATCCTACGTGAAGAAATCGCAGCAGCTGGCTTAGATCGTGACATTTGGCAGTACTTTACTGTCTTACCTGGCATCCGCTCAGTAGGCGTTATGGGCGATGGCCGTACCTACGATTACACAGTCGGTATCCGTGCTGTGACTTCTATCGACGGCATGACCGCTGACTTTGCCCGTATCCCTTGGGATGTTTTACAAAAAATCTCTGTGCGCATCGTGAACGAAGTTGCACATGTAAACCGTATCGTGTACGATATTACTTCAAAACCACCTGCAACTGTGGAGTGGGAATAACAATAAACCCGCTAGAGAACCTATTTTATAGGTTTTCTAGCGGGTTTTCTTTTGTGTTATCACACTTTCCTCCCACCATTCTCCGTTTTTCCTTTGCTCCACCGCCCTCAAAGTCCTATAATTTAATCATAAGAATAGTGGCTATTAATAAAATTCATCAATTAAAAGGAAGCGATTTCAACATGTCAAAAGAAACTTTTCTTAAGTATGGTTTTGTTGTCCTCTTCATAGGAATTTTTTTACTTCGTGCCCAAAAATTTATTTCTGAGCCCCTTTCGTACCTTTTTTCGGGTATTCTTTTGCTTATTGTTGCGTATTTAATACTCGTGAAAAAAATGAACTTTTTCTCAAGTTTGCTCACAGTTACCGACCAGCCTTCTTCTACCCAACAACGATTAGGTCAAATCTCTGGTCTTGTCAGTTTATTGATTGGTTTACTTTTGGTAATTCTTAGCTTCACTTTCTTTCTCCAACCTTGATTCCCCCTTGATTCCCCCTTGACTCTCCCTTCACTCTTGGCTATTATTACCTTAGCAAGTACAATGGTGTACTGTGAACAGTCGAGCAACGGCGCTCAAAAAGATTGGCTTTCGTGCATTCTTTTTGAGGGCTTTTTATTTTTAGAAAGTAGGGAAATTGAATGGAAAAAATGTACCGCAGTCCGTATGAAGCGTACCCGTATCTATCTTCTAAACCAGAAGATTTACGATGTGATTTTGAATTAATGACTGATGAATTGGCCTCGATGACAGGTCTTCTACGAGGATATGTGCAACAATTAGACGTCCCTGAACAGCCTGCACTAACAGAAGAACTAGCTAAAATTTGCGAGTTAATCTACCATGTCAATCCAACGACCCGAACAAAATTAACAGTCACAGAGGACGAAATAGCCTGGCTTTTGGAACGTGTCAATGCTATGAATGAACTGACATACGAAGAAAATCGTCCTTTTGTTTTACCGATGGGCACAATCTGTTCCTCTTATGCACACATCTTAAGAGCCAAAGCCAAAGATATTGTTCGTTTACTTTATCGCATGGACTATGGGGGTAAAAAAATTGATCCGCAGCTGTATGATGTAGTCAACTTACTCTCAGGTTACTTTTTCATGTTAGCTTTGTATCTAAATAAGCTCGAAAATGGTGAAGAAGTTCCCTTTGTTTCTCGCAACTATTCTATTTAAAAAGTACACCGACCGCTAACGACGAATTGCTAGCGGACGGTGTACTTTTTATACAGGCAAGTACGCTTCCCCTTTTGCAAATAGTTTAGCAGTACCACCAATAATGACTCGATTTTCTTTCACTTCACAAGTTAAAAAGCCGCCTCTTGGGGACACTTGATAGGCCGAAAGGGTCATTTGATTGAGCCGTTTTCCCCAATAAGGAATTAAATTGGCGTGCGCAGAACCACAAACTGGATCTTCGTTAATTCTTAGTTTCGGGAAAAAAGTCCGTGAAACAAAATCCACCAAGTCTCCTGGTGCCGTTACAATGACTCCTACTCCTAAATCCAATGCTTTTAATGCAGAAAAATCTGGTGTGATTTTTGCCACTGTCTCTTCGTCTTTTAAGACAAAAAATAAATCGCGACCCAAATAAGCTTCATAAATTTTCGTGCCTAAAGCGGCTTCATACTCTGGCAAAATTGGAATCCTTTCCGGTAGGATATAAGGAAAATCTAGATAATAGTATTCCTCTTTTTTGGTCACTGCGAGCGGTCCACTTTGACTAGTAAAATGAAGCGTTTCTTCCGCAACGGAATAATAGTTAAATAACACAAAAGCCGTCGCTAATGTAGCATGCCCGCAGAGATCGATTTCTCGTTCCGGCGTAAACCAGCGCAGGGCGTAACTTTTTCCCTCTTTGACTGTAAAAGCAGTCTCTGACAAATTATTTTCAATCGCAATGTTTTGCATCACCGCTTCTGGCAACCATTTTTCCAAAACATAAACAGCGGCGGGATTGCCTTTAAAAACTTCCTCCGCGAAAGCATCGACAATATAATAGGGATAACTCATTTTAATTCTCTCCTTGTATTTTTTGATAAATGTATTCCGCGCAACACAAATCCTCAACTGCTAAGCCAACCGCATCAAAAATCGTGCGGCCTTTCTGCTCCGCCTTTAGTTTAACTTTGCCAGTCACTAATTCGCCGAGAGAACCTACAATTTTTTCAGCTGAAAAGGCACCTTCTGAAATCGGAATTAAAAGATCCCCGCTTTCTTTTAATGCAGCCGCATACTCATCTACAAACACTTGACTGTTTTTAACAAGGTCGCTTGTTAATTCTCTGGAAGTCGGCGTGAATGTACCAATTGCATTGATATGGGCATTCGGCAAAACGTCTTTTTCTTCTAAAAATGCGTCCTGACTGGAAGTTAGTGTACAGATAATTTCCGCTTCCTCGACGGCTTCTTGGACAGAAGAACAACCAATAAAGGTACATTCGGGGTAATTGTGCTGTTGCTTAGCGATTAATTTTCGTGCGCGTTCTGCTGTGCGGTCATATATAAAAACCTTTTCAATCGCCCGAACGCTTTGTAGCGCTGCGAGATGAGATGAAGCTTGTTGACCTGCACCAATCAAAGCGATACTTTTTGCCTCTGGAGCTGCTAAATAATCGGTTGCCAAAGCAGAAACAGCTGCTGTGCGAAGCCACGTAATCGCATTGGCGTCCATCATCGCAACTGGTCTTCCAGTAGAACTATCAAACAATAAAATTTGACCAAGATGCGAGGCCAAATTTTTTTGTGGATTTTCTGGAAAAGCTGTAATGATTTTTGCCCCAAAAAAGCGATTTTTTCCTAAGTAAGCAGGCATTAATGCAAAAAGATTTTGATTTTCCCCATCTGGTAAAACCTCTACATGGCGCTCACTTTGCGAAATTTTTCCTTTTTGCAACTCTGCAAAGCAACGTTTCATCACTTGAATTGCTTCGGAAAACGACAATTGTTGAATGACCCTCTCATAAGAAATAATGTCCATCTGAATTCCTCCCTTTGCGCTATCATAAACCAGACAAACAATACACTCAATGCTATAATTGTATGGAATACAATTTTATAGAAAGGAAGTTCCCCTCATGCCGATTAATTCCTATGAGAACTATGCGTTGTCATGGCGCCCTGTTAAAGAACGTTTAACAAGACCTTATTACCAATCATTGGTTCAACAATTAGAAGCGGATATCTTATCTGGTGCGCTTCAAAAAAATGTGAAATTGCCTTCGCAAAGAGAATTAGCTGATTACTTGGATCTGAATTTCACGACGATTGGTCAAGCCTATAAACACGCTATGGAAAAAGGCTTACTTTATACCAACATCGGTAGCGGCACTTTCGTTTCTCCCAACGCGTTTCACTCAATTACAATCTCTACCAACCAAGTAGCAGACCATCTAATTGATTTAGGGCTGGTTAGTTCCTTTGATATGTGTAATCAGCGGATTTTACCTTTTATTGAATCAGTTAGTAAAAATGCGGCCCTTAACAGTTTGCTAAATTATCGCGATCCTTTAGGTACGCACTTTCAACGAGCAACCGCTGCCGAATGGCTTCAGACACAAGGCGTTCGGACCAATGCCGAAGAAGTTGCCATTGTATCTGGTGTCCAGAATGGGCTGGCCGTGACGTTAGCCGCCGCTTTTTCTCCAGGTCAGCGGATTGCCGTAGATCGATACACGTATTCAAATTTTATTGAACTCGCCCAGCTTTATCATTTAGAAATCGTCCCGATTGGCTATGATTCCGAGGGGATGGACCCAGAGCATTTACTGCAAGAATGCAAAAAGAAAAAAATACACGGTATTTTCTTAATGCCCGCATGTAATAACCCGATTGGTTTCCAAATGTCTAGCGCCCGCCGAATGACTTTAGCTGAAATCATTCAGCAAGAACACTTATGGGTAATTGAAGATGACATTCATTCTTTTTTAACAACTTATGCGCAGCAAACAGTTTTACCAACGTTTCAAGAACTCTTACCTCAACAAACGATTTACTTAGCGGGGATGACAAAATTTGTCTGTACAGGCTTACGCATTGCGTACCTTGTTTTCCCTCCGTTTCTTCGCCAAGAAATAGAGCGTGCGATTTTTAACATTAACGTTAAAACTTCTGGCTTTGATGCTGAAATTGTCACCCAAGTCTTACGCTCACCAGTTGCAGAAGAATTAGTGATAGAAAAATTGGCTTTAACAAAACAAGCCAATGACTTATTTGATACCATTTTTGGGTTAGCTAGACCTAGCAATCCTTTGCCGTACTACCGAACTATTCCCCTTTCTACCGAAAAAACGGCGCCGCAAATTGAACAAGAATTTCTCCAAAATGGGGTACGTCTTTTTCACTCGAGTCGCTTTACTGTGCAAAATCAGCCAGATGCTTTTTTACGAATTTCCTTGGCCTCCAATCAGCTTGAGGTATTGGCGAAAGGATTAACCATTATCCAAGAACTCTTACCGACATTAAACGAAAAGAAAGGACATTCCCTATGAATTCATTGCCAATACTTGAAAAAGCAGTGGGCACGATTACCCTGCTTTCCGAAGAACAACAAAATGCCGAATATGAAGGCTTTTTATGCCAAGTTAATGAATCGCAACAACTTATCCGCAGTCGCTTAGCCAAAAAAACGCCGAAAAAAGAAGGCTATTTTGTAGCCTTCTGGGAAAAAAATCAACAAAATCAGAACGAAGCCTTTGATGCAACGGAAGCCCCTGAAATGTTAGCAATTGTCATTGCTGATCAAGAAAAGCAAGGTCTCTTTCTTCTGCCGAAAGAATGTTTAATCCAACAAAAAATTCTCAAAACGCACCAACAAAAAGGCAAAATGGCAGCCCGTTTTTATCCTTCTTGGTGCCAAAACCTTAATCAAACCGCCAAAAAAACACAAAAATGGCAACTAGCTTACTTTACTGATTTATCTAAATACTAAAAACGTCAGCTGGCTTCAGAAGCCAGCTGACGTTTATTTCTTCTACTGTTTAACCAATTGGTGGCGTACCTTCTGCGTTCCCAGCAATCGCTTCGATTTGAATCTGAGCACCTTTTGGTAAATCCGTCACACCAATCACTCTTCTTGCAGGCGTGCCTTCAGGGAAGTACGTTTGGTAGACGTCATCTACTGCCGCCAGCTCTTCAATCTCTTTCACAAAAATATTCACTTTCACCAGATCAGCTAAGCTGTGATCCACACTTTCAATAATCGCTTTGATGTTTTCTAAACATTGCGTCGTTTGTTCCTTGATTCCGCCAGCGACTAACGTATTTGTTTTAGGGTCTAATGGTAGCTGAGCTGATAGATGGTTGTAATGAGAAAAAGCAACAGTTTGTGTCGAAAATGGACACTTCGGTGCGTGATCTGTATTATTTGCTTCAATAATTAATCCATGTCGATCTTCAATCGCTTGTGGTGGCGTACCATCCCCATGAGAAACCACCGCTTCTACTTGCACCGCCGCGCCCATTGGTAAATCAGCAACAGCAATCACTGTTCGTGCTGGCATATAATTGACCGTGCGCGCAATTCCTGAATCTGGGAAAAAAGCGGCATATACTTGATTGACAGCTTCTAGCTTAGATAAATCTTTTAAATAAATATTGACCTTCACAATATCATCAAAAGGCACATCAATACTGGTTAAAATGGCTTTTATGTTTTTCAAACATTGTTTTGTTTGCGTTTTAACACAGCCAGCCACAACTCTGCCCGTTTGAGGATCTATAGGCAATTGTGCAGACAGATTGTTATAGTGAGAAAACGCAACCGTTTGACTGGCTAGAGCATCAATTGGTGCCTGAACAGTCTGATTTGTTAATTTAATTAAATCCCCAGCTTGAGGTGCATTAGGGATAGTTCCTTCCCCATTTGAAACAAGTGCCTCCATTTGAACAGAAGCGCCTAACGGCAAATCTGCGACGGCGACCACTGTTTTAGCTGGATAATAATGGGTAAAAAAGGCCGCATAAACCTCCTCAACTGCGGCAGCATCCCGCATATCTTTGACAAAAATGGTCATTCTAACAATGTCACTCATCACATGGTTGATACTTTCAACAACCGCTTGGATATTTTTCAAACATTGTGTCGCTTGGGCCCGAATGCCACCTTCTACCAATTGTCCAGAGGTTGGCTCAATAGGTAACTGTGCTGACAAATGATTATAGTGGGAAAATGCGACTGTTTGGGCTGCGAGAGGATGCTTTGGTGCACGCTCTGTATTTTTTGCTAAGACGATATTTTCATTACTCATAACTCTACTCCCTTTTTTAGCATTCCAACAAAAATGATTCCGCTTACATTTTCAAATATTAAACTTCCAACAAGATCCTTTTTATTTTCCTGCTTTTCTATTAATGGTGATAGCTTTCCACCACCACTTCTTTCAGTCTACAATAAGAACAGGAACATTTCAATAAGGCATTCCTAAATTGATTGTTGGCCCTCAAACAAATCTTCTTCCGTTAAAGAAGACTGGCACGAATCAAGCTTGATTCGTGCCAGTCTTTATAGATAACTCGTTAGCTTTAACTAGTTTTATTTAACCACCATATACTCACGATAATTTTCCGAGAACGTATCCATTAGCGTATAAATTCGTTCAAAATCATAGTCACGACGAGGGTCATCATACCAAACACATTGAATACTTCCAATAATTGGAAGATTTGGGCTACCTGCTGGCACATCTGTAAATGCTTTTTTCGACATATTTGCTAAAGCATCGTCATATTGATAAATGCCAGAATCAACATTGCCAGCGACCCAATACCACGCATCATTGGTATTAAAAATTTTGTGTCCTTTTTGAACAAAGTACTCAGGTTTGGCTACGTCATACCCACTCCAACCGGCTGTCCAATAAGAAATAATAATCTCTGGGTCAAATGTACCGAAAGAATCGTCGCTGTTGTAATAAATGCCATCATTAAAGCTCATTGGCTGCATGCCCGCATCTTTAATTATTTTAGCTAAATCATTCGCATAAGCGACAAAATCCTTGTAGCGCCCAGAAGATTGCAGTTTCGCCCAACCGCCTGTGTCGACATCATTTGCATACTCATCGCCACCAAAATTGAAAATTTCACTATGCGCGGAAAAATAAGCCACGTACTTACTGATAATCGCCTTTGTGAAATTCACTGCCTTTTGGTTCCCTAAATCTACTGTTCGTTTTGAGCCATCAAAAGCGGGATTTTTAATCGCTAGTTTTTCCATGGCCACTAACAACGCATCCATATGTCCTGGACTGTTAATCACGGGAATGATGTTGATGTTGCGCGCTTTCGCAAAAGCCAACAACCGATCCATTTCTTTTTGTGTTAACGCGTTGCCATTAGGATCATTGTAATATGCGTTGTTGCCTCGTTGGATTGCTTTTGAAACCCGGTTGTGGTTGTATTTTTTACCATTCACATTGACCGACATATCATCCAAAATAAACCGTAAGCCATCATTTCCTAAAATTAATTGGACATCTGTGTACCCATTTTGACTGGCTTTGGCCACTAATTCTTCCAGTTGTTCCACGGAAAAATATTTTCTTCCCGCATCAATGGAGAAGACACTTTTTAAAGGTTGTGTTTGTTTCTCTTTTAAATTATCCAAAGCTGTTTGGACCTCCGTTTGCCAAGTAGTCACTTGCGCGGCTGTATACGTTTTTCCCGCAAGTTCTGTTGCGACTGACTCTTTTGTTGTTTGTAGTGCTTGAATCGTTTCTGGTGTATAGCTTTCTGCCTTTTCAATGGCTGCAACTGCTTGATCCAACGCACGATATAAAGTGGTTAAGTCAATGGCTAACAGGCCTTTTTCTAATTCAGCATCATAGGTATTTGAAAGCCCTTGGCCATAATCGCCACCTAAAATAGCTTTATTCACATCATAAAGCGTTGTTGCTTGTGTCACTGCTTCTGCGGCTTTATTTTGTGCTTCAAGGTCTGTGTTGGCGTAGCTAATTCGTTTTAAATAGTGTTGCGCAGCCGCTTTCATCTCTGCAAGAGAAACGCCTTTACTCTCTGCAATGGCCGTTTTTGTCCAAAGTAAATTAGAAGGTTTTATCTGATTTAAATCGTCTTCATTATAGGTGCGACCATCGCGATCTAAGGCATAGAGGAACATGCCCCCTAAATTATTTTCATAAGAATAACGAGCTACTTTATACATGTTACTTTCCATATACGGCTCTTTTGTGTCATACCAGCGGTTGCGATCTTGCTCTTCTGGGAAAGTTAATCCTGGAACAAATCGTTCCCCATTGAGAACCGGACTTAAATTATTTAATGCTCGTTGCGTGCGTTGGTCATCGCTGCCATACTGTTGATACGCGAGAAAATCGAAACAGTCACTGACATCTTGTAAAGGTGGTAAATATTCTGCATTGGTATCATACAAAAATGGACGATCCGTTCCCGACTTCGGTCCAATGTATTTTGATAATGCACGAATGACACCATTAGATAGCACAATATCTTTTTCACTTGGACGAGTTTCCATGTCAATATCTAACCCATCAATTCCTAAATCATCGACAAATTTGGTTAACAACTCTTTCGCATAAGCATCAAATTCTGCTTCTGTAGGCGTTGTTCCTGCATAAGGAACTTTTAATAGCTCGCTGTAATCAATCCCACGAACTAAACGAACACCTCGTGCATGCAGTGCTGGCGCATACTCATTTTTTAACGTATCATAAAATGGCTGTGCAAGTGCTTCTTGTCCTTTTGGCACATAACTAAAGACATTCACAATGTCAATACCATAAGGAATATCGTGCATCGTTAGCCAATTTTCATCTGGCAATGTTGTATTAACTCCTTGCATCGTTTTGTCACGCCAAGCCCGATAGTAAACCATAAAATGTTTCTCTTGGTCCGGTTCATTGGCTTGGCTGACCATTGGTTGATGAAACAGACTAAATAAGATAAACGCCAAGCCAACCAATAACGAAAGACCTAGCCAACTGACAATTGTTTCTCTGTTTTCTCCTCTTCTTGTCGATAAATTGTTCCCCACTTTGAACACCATTCCTTTCTGCACTCCGTTCATTTTGGTGTATCCGCCTAAAAAGAAAGCGCATACACAACCATCAATAGAATAACAAAAAATAACGAATTTGCAAAATAGAAACTGGAAAAATGAGGATTTTCTATAAAAATCTTTTCCCGCCTAAAATCACTTTCGTTAGGCGGCGTTTAAATGGTAAACTTTGAGACTTGCAAGAAAAATGGGCCTATTTTTCTTGCAAGTTTCCTTTACTTAGTCGTGATCAACATCGGCGATTTTCACAACAATTTTCCCTTGCGCTCGTCCTGTCAGTGAATAATCTACCGCTTCTTGAATTTGGCTAAAAGGAACGACTCGGTCAATTATCGGCTGTAATTTTCCCTGTTCAATGAACTTAGTGAGTAAGGCTAATTGCTCGCCATCTGGACGCATAAACAAAAAATGATAACTAACATCTGTGGCTTGCTCCAATCGATGAATCTTGCGGGTAGCTATTTTAAAGGCCCATTGTTTCCAAAGCGGCAAGCCATACTCTTTAGCAAAACGTTCGTTGGGAATGCCTGACAATGTAACAACTTTTCCCTGAGGTTTAACCACTGAAAAAGCTTTTTCTAAGATTGTCCCCCCCATTGTATCAAACACATAATCATAGTCGGATAAAACTTCTTCAAAATTTTGTGTCCGATAGTCAATCACTTCATCTGCTCCCAACGCTTGAACCCATTCTTTATTTTTACTACTCGTGGTGGTGGCAACGTAAGCGCCCGCTAGTTTTGCTAATTGAATCGCAATGGTTCCAATCCCTCCTGAACCTGCTTGAATCAGGACTTTCTGGCCTGGCTGCACATTCATAATATCATGTAGCGCTTGATAACTTGTCAAACCGACTAACGGAATGGCCGCAGCTTCTTCAAACGTTAAATTTTTCGGCTTCATAGCTACAGCCGCTTGATCCACTGCAATATATTCAGCAAAAGTTCCCACGCGATTTTTGGGTACTCGCCCGTAAACTGCATCGCCCAGCCTAAAATTTTGAACTTTTTTTCCAACAGAGACAACAATCCCAGCAAAATCACTGCCTAAAATCAGTGGCATTTGATAATTTAAAAGCATCTTTACTTTGCCATCTTTTGTTTTTAAATCAATCGGGTTGATACTGGCAGCGATAATTTTGACCAAAACATCGTTGTCATGAATGGTGGGTAAGGGCACCTCCTCGATTGCTAATTCTTTTTGTCCGTATTTATGAATTAAAGCGGCTTTCATCATTGAATCTTTCCTCTCTTTCTATCCTTTTTATCGGTTTAAAAGTTTAAACCTTTAATCAATTAGTATCTTAACGAAGAATGGGATCCACGTCAAGTTTCAGCCCTCAGCGTATTTCATTGACAAAAAACAAGAAAAATGGTTTAATCGTTTAAAAATACGAACCAAAGAGGCGAAAGAATATGAAAGAATTAGAAGAAATTCAAACAGAATTTACTGCGCTTAGTGATTTTTTAATCGCATTAGGTGATGAAAAACGCCAAGCAATTATTATTGCACTGTTAGAAGACCAGGCCTGTGTTGGCCGCCGTGTCACTG
The DNA here is from genome assembly GCF_050548355.1 of Enterococcus sp. AZ011. NCBI lineage: Bacteria > Bacillati > Bacillota > Bacilli > Lactobacillales > Enterococcaceae > Enterococcus > Enterococcus sp. AZ011. Next base: position 114,203 of record NZ_CP172959.1, on the reverse strand, counting down.
AGTTAACAGAGGCGACACAACTCTCACGCCCCGCTGTTTCTCACCACTTAAAAATTTTGAAACAAGCCAAATTAATTGATTGTCGCAGTGAAGGAACTAAAAATTATTATTCACTTTCTCACGATACCACCAAAATTGAGCAACTCCAACAACTATTGACCCACATTACGTCGATTATGCCAGGGAGGAAGCAAGCATGAAAAAAATTCTCGTGGTCCTCACAAACGTCTCCCGTTATCACGGCACCGAAGAACCAACGGGCCTCTGGCTAGGTGAAGCCACGGAGTTCGTGGAAGAAGTAACCAAAGCAGGATTTTCAGTTGACTATGTTAGTCCCCAAGGAGGCTATGTCCCTTTGGATCCCCGGAGTATGAAATATGTAGATTCATCCATTATGGCGGTTTATGAAAGTGCCGATTTTCAAGAACGAGCGCTAGCGCATTCCCTCTCTCTTGAAGAAATTGAGCCAGATGAATACGCAGCAATTTACTTTACAGGAGGCCATGGCGTTATGTGGGACTTTCCTGATAATCCTCAGTTGCAAGCAATCACTCGTAGCCTTTACGAACAGGGCAAATACCTAACTTCTGTTTGTCACGGAATTGCTGGTCTTTTAAATGTCAAAGATGCGTCAGGAAATTATTTGATTGCAGATAAAACCATTACTGGCTTCACAACTGCAGAAGAAATTTTAGCCATGAAAAAAGCAGTTGTTCCTTTCTTAAACGAAACAATTGCTAAAGAACATGGTGCTACTTTTGCGAAAAAGCGTCCCTATAAAGAATTTGCGTATCAAGATGGCCGTATAATCACTGGGCAAAATCCTTTTTCTGTCCGCGCTGTCGCAAGATTGTTAATTCAACAACTATCAAAATGAAACAACAGCGACTACTTTTAGGTAGTCGCTGTTGTTTCATTGCTTCTTCTTTTTTCCGAAAGCCGAAGCCCTAACATAAAAAATTTTTGATTAGCTAAAGAGTAACATCGCGCCAATTAAGATAATTAGGTTAATTAAGCCTAAGACAATCATTGGTTTGGCCATGAATTTTGTCCAAGTGGCATATTGAACTTTGGAAATTTCCAAACCACCCATTACGACACCAGATGTTGGCGTGATCAAATTAATCAAGCCACAACCTGAAGCAAAAATCATAACCATCACTTCTGGACTTAAACCAATGTTTTTAGCTAACGCACCCATTACAGGAATAGAAACGTACGCTAAACCAGAAGTTGAAGGAATTAGGAAAGATAAACCTAAGTATAAAACAAAGGCACCGATGACAAATAAGACTGGGGAGAGTCCTTGTAATAAGCCTGCCGCTTTATCAAGGATAAATGAATCTAAATACGTTTTAGACATCAAAACAGATGCCCCGCGAGCAACTACGATAATTAAAACAACGGATAACATATCTTTGGCACCGTCGATAAATGCTTCAATGGTTTCTTTTTCAGTAAAGCGACCAATCAAGGCAGCAATGATCCCTAAAAGGAAGAACCACATCGCTAAGTCGCCAAAGTACCAGTCACCGAAACTGTTGCCTGTTAAAACAGACGTCCAGCCTTTGAAAATCGTCACTCCAAAGTCGTTCCATGGAATTAAGGAAACAATCATAATGACAAAACAGAAAGCGAATACCATTAAGATTTTTTTATGACGATTCGTAAATGGCATTTCTTTCGACGCTGCTTGTCCATATGTTTTTTCCATATCCTCTTGTTCTTGTAAAGATAAAATTGTTGAACCTTTGTCCGCCTTCACTTTTTTCGCATAACGCATCACAATGAAAATAGAATAGCTAGTAGAGGCCGCCCACAAAATAGCACCGACAATTAAAATAATTCCTGTATTGGGCTGAATGCCAATACCTCGCAACGCATCCATCGCTACCCCTGTGGAGAAAGGGTTAACCGTCGAACCGATAACACCTGATCCTGCACCCAATAGCACAGTGCCTACTGCGACAAACGTATCAAAACCAGCGGCGACCATGGTGGCACTCAATAAACCATAAAAAGGAATTGTTTCTTCTGCCATTCCATAAGTCGAACCACCAATAGAAAATAAAATCATTAAAATCGGAATGATTTTCAATTCGTTCCCTTTTAACTTTTTAACGACTGATTGAATCCCTGCTTCAAGAGCCCCAGTTTGTGTCACAATATTTAAAAAGCCACCAAGTACTAAAATAAAAATATTAATTTCAATGGCATCTTTAAACCCATTGAATGGAGCCATGATAATATCCGATAATTTGGCCCCTACCACGTGGTCAACCATTTTGCCATCAATTTCTCTTGGGGTAAATGGCTGGCCATTTAGCAAGACCGTTACGATACCTAAAACAATTAAAATAATAAATAAAATACTAAAAGACGAAAGCTGTTTTTTGTTTTTCTTCTTTTTTTCTGCCATATCCTTTTATACAGGAACCTACTTTCCTGTATCTCCCTTCTCTATGATTAATTACTCAATCGATCAATAAAGAATGGCGTATCTAGAAAAGTTAAGAATTTATGACTGTAGCTAATACGGTTCATTTGGACTAATTTTTTCATAACACTGCTTGCTGTTTCCCGCGTGGTTCCACTCATCCGTGCAATGTCATTAATGGTAATTGGACAAGCAATTGCAACGCGTTCTCTGTTGTCAATTCGTTCTCCTAAATCATTTAATAACATCGCCAGTGATGTCACAATCCGTTCACATGCATCATTGGTTGTTCCTTTTTGGATTTTGATCATGCTTTCTTTTAAAAGGACCGATTGTTCTTGAATCCAATGAATCAATTGCTGGGGATTATTTTGGAGAAAACGTTCAAACAGTTTAACTGGCACAAACACAACCTCAATATCCGTATAGGCAATCGCGGAGTCGTAATGAACCTCATCTTGAAACAGTCCGATTCTCGGAAAAAGAGCCTGCTTTTTCATAAAATGCAGATAGGAAAAATTACCACTGCGATCATTTTTTTCAATTTTAATGACACCTGAAACCAGTAAAATCAAATGATTTCTCGGATCACCTGGATAAAAAAGGACTTGGCCTTTTTTATAGGAGCGAACGAAACTCTCGTTGCGCAATTCTGTTAGTTCTGATTCAGAAAAGTATTGAAAATCTTGATTATTTTTAGTGATTATTTTCTCTATCATCATCTTAATTCTCCTAAATACTATACTTTATTTTGTCACAACCGTTCCTACGATTTCATCGCCGCTCATACTTCCTAAGTTTTCCAAAGAAGTGATAATTGCTTGTTTATTGGGTTGGCTTTCTACAAACTGAATGGCGGCTTCAATTTTCGGTAACATACTACCTGGTGCAAAATGACCCGCTTGTTTGTATTCTTCCAACTCTGCTACAGTGACATTGGTTAATTGTTTTTCATCTGGTTTGCCATAATTAATGCACACATAATCCACGCCAGTTAAAATAACTAGTGCATCCGCATCCACTAATTCTGCTAGTTTTTCAGAAGCAAAATCTTTATCGATTACTGCTTCGACACCTTTTAATTCTTGTCCTACGACAGGGATGCCGCCACCACCACATGAAATGGTAATTATATCATTTTTTATTAAGGTATTAATAGTCTCAGCCTCGTGGATGTCAATTGGCTTAGGACTTGGAACGACTTTGCGCCAGCCACGTCCTGCATCTTCTTTAAAAATAGCACCTGCTTGCATTGCTTCTTTGGCTTCAGCTTCTGTTAAAAATGGACCGATCGGTTTTGTTGGATTTTTGAATGCCTCATCTGCTGGATCTACGACCACCTGTGTTAAAACAGTAGCCACTTGTTTCTTGATTCCTGCTTTGTTTAATTCTTGATTAAGCGCATTGGACAACCAGTAGCCGATACTTCCTTGTGTCATAGCAACACACGTATCTAGCGGCATCGCTGGATTTTTTTCAGAATCAGCTGCTTGTTGTTGCAATAATAGATTTCCGACTTGTGGACCATTGCCATGTGAAACAATCAACCGGTGCCCTTGTTTAATTAAATGAACTAAATAGGCAGATGTTTGAACTAATGCTTGCTGTTGTGCGTGTGCGCTAGCATCATTTGAAAGGATGGCATTTCCGCCTAGTGCAACGACCATTTTTTTCCCCATTACAAATCCTTCTTTCCTATCATAATAAAGAATAGGCCGCCCTTCAAAAGAATCTCTTAAAGGGCGAAACAACTATTCTTTTTTCAATGTTTTTTCAGTTGCTTCCTACACACGAGGAATGAATAAGTTGCCTAAAGTAGCTGCCATGATCGCTTTAATAGAATGCATTCTGTTTTCTGCTTCTTCAAATTGACGACCATATTTACTGCGGAAGACTTCATCCGTGATTTCCATTTCAGTAATGCCGAATTTTTCAGCAACCATTTCTCCGTATTGTGTTTTCGTATCATGAAAGGCTGGCAAACAGTGTAATACGATTAAATCGCCATCCATGTTTTCGGTTTTTTCTAACATAGCCATATTAATTTGATAAGGTTTCAACAGATTGACACGTTCTTCAAATTTATCTTCTTCACCCATGGACACCCAAACGTCTGTATATAACACGTTGGCTCCTTTAACACCTTTAGCAACGTCGTCTGTAATCATTAATTCTGCACCAGATTCTTTCGCAAATTCTTTTGCATAATTAACGACTTCATCAGAAGGGAACAATTCTTTTGGTGCACAAATGCGAACATTTACGCCTAAAATAGCACCTGTCACTAACAAGCTGTTTGCCATGTTGTTACGGCCATCGCCGACATATACTAAAGTGATTCCTTCTAAACGACCAAAGTTTTCTTTCACTGTCATAAAGTCCGCAATCATTTGTGTTGGGTGCCATTGATCCGTTAAACCATTCCAAACAGGAACACCAGAATATTTCGCTAAATCTTCCACTACTTCTTGACTAAACCCACGGAACTCAATCCCGTCAAACATACTACCTAAAACAATCGCTGTATCTTCAACAGATTCTTTTTTACCTAATTGAATATCGTTGGCGCCTAAATACTCAGGATGTGCCCCTAAATCAATCGCTGCTGTAGTAAATGCAGAGCGTGTCCGTGTCGAAGTTTTTTCAAATAAAAGAGCGATATTTTTTCCTTCTAAATAGTGATGTGGAATCCCTTTTTTCTTCAATTCTTTTAAGTGAATACTGAAGTCTACCAAATACTCTAATTCTGCTCTTGTAAAATCTTTTTCTGCTAATAAACTACGTCCTTGAAATACTGAATTCATGATGATTCCTCCTATTTTTGGGTGTTTTTTAAAGATCTTCACGGTAAAGTGGCATACTCATACAACGAGGGCCACCACGGCCACGTACTAGTTCACTTCCTGGAATGTAATTCAATTTCACGCCTGCTTCTTCTAGCGCTTTATTCGTAATCGTATTCCGATCGTAAACAACAACTTCCCCAGGGGCAATTGCTAATGTATTTGAACCGTCGTTCCATTGTTCCCGGGCTGCTGCGGTTAAATTTCCAGCGCCGCAACGGATTAATTGAACATTGTCTAAATGCAAGTATTTGCATAAAATGTTATCTAATGTATCTTTTTCTTTTGTAATTTGGATGTCTCCATCTGCTTTTTCAGTGATCGAGTAAACAACCAAGCCGCCTTCGATTTCTGGATGAATCGTAAATTTATCATAGTCAATCATGGTAAAAACGGTATCTAAATGCATGAATTTACGATGTTCACCGATATCAAAAGCCAAGATATTTTTGAATCCTAATTTTTGTTCAAAAATATTTCTCGCAATTTTTTCAATTGACGCGGCGTCCGTTCTTTGAGAAATCCCAATGGCCACCACTTCTTTTGAAAGAATTAATTCATCGCCACCTTCAATTCTGGTTGATTCTGAACGATCATAGACTCTAGGAACCTCTTTTCCAGCAAAACGAGGATGATAATCAAAAATGTATTGCCCAAAAATGGTTTCCCGTTGTCGAGTTACTGAATACATATGATTTAAAGAAATCCCGTGGCCCATTGTCGCAAAGTTATCACGTGTGAAGTATAAGTTAGGCATTGGATCAATAATGAATGGATAATCCGCTTCAACCATATCTGTTAAAAATTCTTGCTCATATTTAGGTAATTCTTGTTTTTGAATGCCAGCAATCGCTTTTTGAATCAGTTCTTCGTTGTCGTCAATTTCTAACATTAACTCTCTAACTTTTTCTTTTGCTGATTCGCTGCGAATATTGGCTTCTTCTAAGAATTGGTCAATAAATTGTCGGCGGACCTCTTCATTAATCAACGCTTCAGCAGCTAAGTCCTCTAAATAGACCACTTCGATATCTTTTGATCGTAACAACTCTGCAAATGCATCATGTTCTGCTTGTGCTTTTTCTAAAAACGGAATATCATCAAACAACAGTCTCTCCAGATAATCTGGCATTAAATTTTCTAATTCCTTACCTGGACGATGTAACATCACTGTTTTCAATTTTCCGATTTCAGAAAATACATTAATTGGATGACTCATGTGAAATAACCTCCTCAACTTAATTACAAACACAGAATAACAGACCTGATTAACCTAGGACGTGAGCCATTTGCCAAACAAAATACCAAATATACAACGGTATTCTTTCTTATGCATATTTCTAGCCTAAAAGAATGCGCTTTCATAGATATTCTAAAAAAATAATGCATAATTAAATAAAAAAAAATGCATTTATTCAAAAAAAATTATTTCTCCATGCATTTCATAAAGTTATAATCTTATAGAGGTAAAAGGAAGGGAACCAGAAGTCAAAACGACTTCTAGCTCCCTTCCTTTTATGCGTTACTTTTTGACAAAGGTGTTGGCTGAATAAATTGTTGAAAATACTGCTCTAGTTCTTGTGCTTTTTCCTCGGATGATGAAACAATAATAACAGTGTCGAAGCCAGCGACAGAACATTTCTTTTCACACAAAGACACTTCATCAAGTACAGCTGAAAACAATGTTGCGTTGTCTGGTAATGTATGAACCACTAGTAAAAAGGCGACACGTTCAACTTTGGTCACTACCTCACGAATTGCTTGTATCAACTGTTCTTTTTTTCGTTCTTCTAAAGAAGTGAATTGTTCAAAAATCGTTAACCGCATCTCGCCAGAATCATCTAATGCTTTGACGACTTTTAATTCCCATAAATCCCGTGAAATCGTTGCTTGTGCGACATTTATCTCGCGCTTTTTTAATTCTCTTAACAACTCATTTTGACTATGAATTACAGTTGTTTGAATGATTTCTTTAATCAAACTTTGGCGTGTTTGCTTATTCACAAATAACACCCTTCCTCCAGACATTTACAAAGCAATACTAGCAGAATCTCTCTTATTAGAATAGAAAAAGGGTCGTTTAGCTAAAAGGTTCTCATTGATTTTGTCGGATATTTCGCATTTAAAAAAGTGAGACTTGCACAATTTAGTAAAACGTTGTACAGTGATTTTAGGGAATTACTGGCACCGTTTTAAATAACAGCAATGATGTTTTTTTGCATGATTAACTGAACTGGAGGAAAGTAATGAACCGATTAAAACGCCAAACGATGATTAAGCGATTGGTCACAGAAAATGAAATCCATACACAAAGTGAATTACTAGCATTATTGGAAAAAGAAAATATTCACACCACACAAGCAACTATTTCTCGTGACATTCGTGAGCTGAATTTAAACAAAGTAGACAATGGTCAAGGAGAAGCCTATTATCGTATCTTGAATAATTCTGCCCTTCGTCCAAAATATAAAACAGATGAAGAACGTCTTGTTGACATTATTATTGAAACTGGTGTTTCTTTAACACAAATAGAGTTCACAAATCTTTTAACCGTCTTACCTGGCAACGGGCAAGCCATTGGGGTTTTAATTGATCGCATACGTATCCACAACCCTCATATCTTGGGCTGCATCGCTGGGGATGATACCATCTTAATTCTTTCAAAAAATAAAGAAGATGCCCTTGAAGTTAACAACTATTTCCAGCAGTATTTGTACCACCCATAATTCATCACTTAGTAAAATCGACTATTTTTTGACATCATTGCTATTTTTATTAAAGATAAATAAAAAAAGGCGTCTCAGTGAAAGCTGAGGCGTTTTCTCATGAGTTTTTCTTTTGAACACCGTCTTTTTTTTGTATAATAATCAAAAAGCAAAGAAAGGGTTTCTTATGACTAAACAATTCATACTCACTTCAAACGATCAACAAACTCAGCTCAATGTATGTCATTGGCCCTGTCCTTCACCCAAAGCCGTAGTTCAATTGATTCACGGCATGGCAGAGCATATCCAACGTTATGATGAATTTGCTCGTTTTTTAAATCAATTAGGGTTTGCCGTAATTGGGCATGATCATCTAGGTCATGGCGAATCTGTACAACCAAGCGCACCGATCTATGGTTTTTTTGGAGAACAAGGGCCTGAAAATGTCGTTACAGATATTCATCAAGTGAAACAATGGGCTATGAATCACTATCCACAATTGCCCTATTTTATGATGGGTCACAGCATGGGGTCTTTCGCCTTGCGCAACTATCTGCAAGACTATCCTGTGACTATGCAAGGAGTCATTTTCATGGGCACTGGAACAAGTCCGTTACCTTTAACCGCCGCATTGCCTTTTATTAAAAAAATGGCCGAGAAACAGCCGAAAAAAACAGCTCCGTTCATTGATAAGCTGGCATTTGGTTCTTTTAGTAAAAAATTTCCTGAAGCAGGTTCCTTTAATTGGCTTTCTAAAAATCAAGCCAATGTAGCTGACTATGAAAATGACCCATTAATGGGCTTCGTATTTACCAATAATGGTTTTGCTACCCTTTTTTCACTTGTTAAACGAGCCAATCAAAGGAATTGGTACCAAGCGATCCCAAAAGAATTGCCTATTTTGATCATTAGTGGCGCTGAAGACCCAGTTGGTGATTTCAGCAAGGGTCCCGAGAAAATTCAAAAGCAATTAAAGCATGCAGGTTTTCAGCACGTGACGTTACGACTATTTCCCACATTGCGTCATGAAATTTTATTAGAAACGGAAAAAGCAACAGTTTTTCAAGAAATTGGGCATTGGTTAACGGATTTAACGAATTAAAAAAGAAGGTTGATGTTGTGACATCAACCTTCTTTTTTAATCTATTTTCGTTAAACCGCCCATATAAGGACGTAGAACTTCTGGAATCGTTACGGTGCCATCTTCATTTTGATAATTTTCCAAAATGGCAGCCACTGTTCGACCAACAGCAAGTCCTGACCCATTAAGAGTATGGGCATATTGAACTTGACCCGTTTTATCACGATAACGAATCAACGCCCGACGTGCTTGGAAGTCTTCACAGTTTGAACAAGAACTAATTTCTCGATACGTTTTCTGTGCCGGAATCCAAACTTCTAAATCATAGGTTTTCGCTGCCGAGAAGCCCATGTCACCTGTCGAAAGAGTAATCACTCGATAAGGGAGGCCCAATTTTTCTAAAATGTCTCCAGCATTGTTGGTCATTTTTTCTAATTCTTCATAGGAGTGTTCTGCATCACTAAATTTAACCATTTCTACTTTATGGAACTGGTGTAAACGAATTAATCCTCGGGTATCACGGCCTGCGCTACCCGCTTCCGAACGAAAAGAAGGACTTAAAGCAGTAAAATAAATCGGTAACTCTTGCGCCTCTAAAATTTCGTTATTATAGTAGTTAGTTAACGGGACTTCCGCTGTGGGGATCAGCGTCAAATCACTTTCTGCAACTTGGAAGACATCTTCTTTGAACTTAGGAAACTGACCGGTGCCAAACATTGCTTTGCTATTGACCAAATAAGGAGGAATCACCTCGGTATAACCATGTTCATTAACATGTTGATCTAACATAAAATTATAGACCGCTCGTTCTAAACGAGCCCCTAAACCTTTGTAATAAAGAAAACGGCTACCAGATACTTTCGCGCCTCTTTCAAAATCTAAAATTCCTAAAGCTTCACCGATTTCCCAATGTGGTTTCGGTTCAAATGAAAAAGTTTTCGGCGTACTCCACCGCCGAACTTCTACGTTGGCGGCTTCGTCTGCGCCAACAGGCACGCTCTCATGAGGTAAGTTAGGCAGACGTTCTGCAATGGCTGTGCATTGTTCTTGCAAATGAACAACTTCTTGGTCTAAAACTTTAATTTGCTCGCTAACTTCTTGCATATTTAGCAACTGTTGTGAAGCATCTTTTTGTGCACGCTTTAATTGTGCAATTTCTCCTGATACCTGATTACGGTGTTTTTTCAGTTCTTCAACTTTAACAAGTAACGCTCTCCGTTCTTCATCTAAAGCCAAAAAGCGTAATAAAACTTCCTCGTCCACACCACGTGTTTTTAACTTTTTCTGTACCACTTCTACATTTTGGCGAATTTTTTTCATATCCAGCATCTTATTTCCCTCTTCATGATTAAATTTTAAACAATGGTGAATTTTACTTTTTCAAAAATTTCATTCTTCATTCGTTGGCCAGTCGCTGTGCCAGCTAAGCCACCTAAACCCGTTTCTCTCAATTCTCGTGGTAATTGACGGCCGACTTTATTCATGGCTTCCACCACTTCATCTGCTGGTATTTTATTTACAATTCCAGCTAAAGCCATATCTGCAGCGATTAACGCATTGCCTGCACCTACTGTATTTCGTTTGACACAAGGAATTTCGACTAACCCAGCCACTGGGTCACAAACTAAACCTAATAAATTCCCTAAAGCCATAGCAAAAGCTTCAGAAGATTGGCGTGGTGTTCCGCCAGCCGCTTCAACAGCTGCAGCGGCGGCCATCGCTGAAGCACTGCCTACTTCGGCTTGACATCCACCAACAGCACCAGCAATCATCGCATTGTTGGCTGTGACCATTCCAAATAAAGAACTGGTAAACAAGAAACGAATTTGTTGATCACGCGTTAAATTCAAGGTATTTTTAATCGCTGTTAAAACCCCTGGTAAGGTGCCACTTGCACCAGCGGTTGGCGTTGCGCAAACAACGCCCATTGCTGCATTGACTTCATTAGTACCTAGTGCGGCTTGAACTGCAGACATCATTAAATCACCTGATAACGTTTTGCCAGCTGCGCGGTATTTTTTTAAACGAGCCGCATCACCGCCCGTTAACCCAGTAGGAGAAAAAACGCCTGCTCCTTCTTGCGAGCGTTTGACAGCAGCATCCATGACATCCAAATTTTGACCCATCTGTGTCCAAATTTCTTCATAGCTTTTTTGGCTACGCTCCATTTCTTGCTCAATCATCAAATCAGAGATTTTTTTTCCTGTTTTTTCAGCTTTATCGATAAATTCTTCAATCGAAAGGTACATATGTCAAACTCCTATCATAATAAGATTATTTTCGATGTGTCATCTAGTGAAAACAGTTGTTCTTTCACCGAGGAAATTGGTGCCGAATCTAAGTCAAAGATGAATAAAATTTGATTCCCTTCCACATAACGAGACACCGCATTCACTTGAATATTATTTTTTTGTAACGTATCTTTAAAAGCTTGCATCGCCTGCTCTTCTTGATTAATGACTAACAAAATAGGTAAAGGACCATGTAGTTGGACATTGAAACCGTCTAATTCAATGTATTTCACCTCGATAGTGCCGCCACCTACAGAAATTCCTGTTAAATGAATTTCGTGCGTTGCATCACTGAGTGTCACACATGCTGTATTAGCATGCTTCACTGGACTTTCTTCACTCATTTCTAAAAATTGAATCTCAATTCCTTGTTCTTCCGCAAGTTCAATGGATTGTGTTACGTTGGCATCATCTGCTGCTAGTCCAAGAATTCCGCCAATAATTGCAAAATCAGTTCCATGTCCTTTATGCGTGTCTGCAAAAGATTCATAATATTTAATCACAATTTTTTCTGGCGTTCCGCCGAATAACTTTCTTGCCGCTAAGCCAATTGCTAAGGCCCCAGCTGTATGCGAACTAGAAGGACCAATCATAATAGGACCGATAATGTCAAAACAACTTTTGTAGTTCATTACTTTGTTCACTTTTTTAGGTTTATTGATGGCCATAGCTGTGTTCATACGTAACTCCTCCTTTGGTTTTTACTGCTTCTTTTTCACTGGTTACTTCCGTCGTTCCTTCAAATTCTGGTGTATTATCCACCGCTTCAATTCTGTAACGTTTAAAGACCAGCGCACCTAAAAATCCAAACATCAGACTGACCACTGTGATAATCGCTACTGCTAGTAAAGTCGTTTGAATGGCATTGTTACCTAATGTCACAAGTAAACCAGCCCACGGCGTTGCCATTCCTGTCACAGGTACTTTTAAGCCAAAGAAAGTCACTACAATACCACTAACCATTCCTGAAATTAAATTCGTTGCGTAAATAGGAATTGGATTGGAGCTGATGATATCGACTTGTGTTAATGGCTCAATTGCCACAGCTAACGGGGTTGAAGCTGTGCCTAGTTTTAACTTTTTAAATAGCGCCGCATTGACAATGGAACTGCCGTAACAAGTCAACGCACCGACAGCCATTGGTACACCAGTCAAACCAATCAAGGCAGTTAAAACCATTGAACTTAACGGTGTCATACCAACAATCGGGATAATAGCACCTAAAATTGCGCCCATCACATATGGATTGCCATCTACTGCACTTAAAATCGTGCCCCCAATAACTTCTAGGACACCTAATACAACGGGTTGAATAAAACCAGCAACTAACGAAGCAGCGACTGGAATGACTAAAATAACGACTAATAAGTCAATCCCTTCTGGAATACGTTTTTGCATCTGCTCAACAACAAAAGATAAAAGATATGCGGTAATAAAGGCTGGTAACAAGCTGACTTTAATCAATGACAGACCTAAAATAATTGAAAAAACTGGACTAATCCCGAAAGCGAGCGGCACAAGAGCTCCAGCTGCTAAACCACCTAGACTACCCATAGTTTCACCAATTTGCGACACATAATCTAAATGAAAAACGCCGCCTACTGCATATCGCAAAAACGCCTCTGGTAGAAAGGTGGCACAAGCTGCACCAGACAAAGCACTTAAAGATTTTTTCCCTCGCGGTGCTTTAAAAGAGAATAGGGACATGCCACATAAAACTAAGACTAACATCAAGATTCCTGATAACGTTTTCATTTCTTTGCCTCCAACTATATTTTTTTATAACGGATGGTACTCCTGAATAAAATTTTTATTGCTCAACAAGTGAAAGAATGAGCGAGCATTCCGATGAACTAAAGTACAATGAGTAACAAAAATTTCATTCCACATTCAGAGTATACGACTAAACAAAAGTTTAGTCAATGTATTTTTTTAACGTAAAGAATCTTATTGCTTTTCCATTAAAAAAGTATTACACTAAAATTAATTTCAGTGTAGGGGAGGATATCACTTGGAGTCATATTTACGTTTAAGTGAAGTAGATAAACAAATCTTACATTCACATGCCTTAATGCTTGATGGATTAGGGAACTTCTTTGGTAGTACCCATGAAGTCATTCTTCATAGTTTAGAAAATTTGGAAAGTTCAGCTATCAAAGTCATCAATGGCCATTTCAGTAACCGCAAGGAAGGTGCCCCCATTACTGATATGGCGTTAAAAATGTTAAGTCAAGTAGAGTCGGAACATGATTACGCTGTGAAACCCTACTACAATAAAAATCAAAAAGGGGTTATTTTAAAATCTTCCACCATTCCAGTTATCGGTGAAAATGATCGTATTATTGGATTGATCTGTATCAATATGCATTTAGAAATGCCATTAATTGATTACTTGCAAGACTTATTACCTTCAGGACAACAAAATGATATGTCCCAAGAGCTTAAAAATTCTGAACATTTTTCTGACAATATTGACGAATTAATCACTACTTCACTGACAAAAGTAAAACAAGCAGTAGAAAGCGATCCAAATGTATCACATTTGAATCAAAATAAAGAAATTGTTATTCGTTTATATGATCAAGGAATTTTTAATCTCAAAGATTCTGTCATAAAGATTGCCGATCGATTAGGTATTTCAAAAAATACCATCTATTTACATATCCGCAATCATAAAAAAGAAGAAGCTTAAACCATCAAAGCCACCAACGCTAACTAGCGTTGGTGGCTTTGATCACTTCTCTTCTATTTTAATTTGGTAAATCAAACAAGTAAGGTGTCCCTATTTCTCCATTTAACGTAACATCTAAGCGATTTTTTGTGCCGGGAACTAAATTACTGGCTGTGAAATTCCCTTGGGCATCCGCAGTAAAACTTGCTAAAATCACCCGCGCATCATCTGCACGTGACACTAAAATAGTTGCATTCGGTGCTGTTTTACCAGAAATTGTCCCTTGTTTCGGATCAATCGTAATATTGCTAAAAGAAAGCGCTGCTTCTTGTCCTGAACTTGGAATATCAATTTGGACAGGTGCACTATTCCGTTGATCAACGGTTGCGATTAATTGAGTAGTCGCTCCCGCTCTGGGACTAATTACTGTAAAATTGCCATTGGCATCCGCATAAAAAACACCTGCTTGTGCAGAAGCATCACCGACTACCGTTGCTGTAATGGTTGCATTAGGTAATGTAGTACCATTAATTTCATTTCTTTCAGGATTGAAAACAACATTGGTAATTGTAATGTTTGTATCAGGTGCTTGGTTTTGAGGGACTTCATTCGTTTCATCAGTTCCTGCAGAAGTCTGCGTGGCATTTTCTGACGGATTTTCCCCTGTCACATTAGAATTTTGACCCGCGACAGACGAATGACTACTTTTCATTTCTTGTTGGCTAGAGGATTTCTGCGTGGCTTTCTTTGTTTCTTGCTTTTGCTTAGAATCATTTGTGCTTGCTGTTTTTTTGTTTCCACATCCTGCTAGACTTAAAGACAATACACTGAACGTTAATATACTGAACAAAGCAATTTTTTTCATTTTTCGTTACCTCCAGAAATCTTTTTGTAACATTAATGTAACATTGTTTTAAAAATCTAGCAATAATTTTTCAACCGTTTTCCTTTTTGTTTAAAAAGAAAAAACCTGCACAAAGGCATTTAGCCTTTGTGTAGGTTTTTATCTGCTAAATGGATTTAATGTTTGCGATAGCTTAAATAGTAAAAGCCAGAAACAAAAATGGCGCCACCAATGATATTACCTAAATAAACAAAAATAAAATTACGGAAAAAGTCTCCCCACTGAACGCCGCCTTCAAAAATTGCGGCTGGAATGATGAATGCATTCGCCACACTATGCTGAAAGCCAATTGCAACAAAAATCATTACTGGAAACCAGATGCCTAATAGTTTCCCCGCCGCATCTTTCGCACCATAACAAAGCCATAAGGCCAGACCTACGAACCAGTTACAGCCAATACCTGAAATAATTGCTTGAAGCCAAGTTGCTGCAACTTTATGTTCTGCAAGAGAAAGAACCTGATTTAAATAGGCGCCGCTACTGGTTAAACCTAAATAATGACCAAAAAAATAGGCAACAAATAAGGCGCCAACCATATTTGCCAATGTAATTGTGACCCAGTTCACGAGTAATTCTCTGAAAGAGACCTTTTTAGCAAACCAAGCCGTACTCACTGCCATCATATTTCCTGTGATTAACTCACCACCAGCCATTAAAATAACAATTAGACCAATTGGGAAAACCGCAGCTCCCACTAAAGCTTGAACACTGGCTAAATCTGCTGGAATAGAGGCGGAAACACGCACATAAGCCAAATAGCCGAGGGAAATCATGGCACCGCCGATAAATCCTAAAATGAGTTTTGCTACCAAAGGCTTTTGAATTTTTTTCTGACCATTTTCAATACTAATACTTAAAATTTCATCTGGTGTATACAAACATTTCACTTCCTTTGTTTTTTGTCCTCCTTTACTTTACCCTTATATCACAGAAATTCAAGTACTTTTGTGTATTTTTTCACTAAAAACTGTAGTTCTTTTAATTTTATATGAAAACATCCTGAAACAAGTCCTATTTCTTGTTTCAGGATGTTTACTTATCCGTTTTTAAAGAGTTATCTTTTCACTTTAAAACAATAGGTTGCTATGGCTAACGATAAAAAGCTCAGGCCTAGGAAGCTCCCAACTGCTGAAGATTGTTCCCCTGTTTTGGGGAATTTTTTCTTGGCAATTTTGGTCGTATTATCCGCTTTTTTGACTGTTCCTGAAGATTCTTTATTTGTCTGTATCTGTTTAGTTGCTTGGTTTTCTGCTACTGATTCCTTTGTTTGACTAGCCTTGGCAGAGGGCTTTGAATTACTTTGAGCGTCATTAGGATCTTGATTAGACTCTACCGCGTAAATGACAGAATTCTGGCCTTTACTTTGGCTGTTTTCGTTTACAGGGCTTGGGGTGCTACTCTCACTTGTACTGTTGGTTGCGCTGGTCGTACTTAAAGCACTGCTTTCGCTGGTACTACTTGTTTTACTGGTTGTACTTGGTGTGTTGCTTTCATTCGTATTGCTTGTTTCACTTGGCGTGCTTGAGGTACTACTTTCGCTAGTATTACTGCTCTCACTTGTCGTACTTGAGGTGCTGCTTTCGCTGGTATTACTGGTTTCGCTAGTTGTACTTGGCGTGCTACTTTCGCTGGTATTACTGGTTTCACTGGTCGTGCTTGAGGTGCTGCTTTCGCTTGTACTACTGCTTTCACTTGTCGTGCTTGAGGTGCTGCTTTCGCTTGTACTACTGCTTTCATTTGTCGTGCTTGGCGTGCTGCTTTCGCTGGTATTACTGGTTTCACTGGTTGTGCTTGAGGTGCTGCTTTCGCTTGTGTTACTAGTTGTCTCTGTTGATTTTTCAACTAACAGAAGTAACGCCGTTTTTATGGTTTGTGTTAATTGGTTAATACGCTTTTGTGCATCTGCAGGCGTTTTAAAGCCACCAAGTGTTGGCTCTAATAATTCTTCATCTGACCAAGCAAGCAGTTGTTGTAACTGCTTAGAGCTTCCTTCGCCAGTTGTTGTATCTATTAAGGCTTCTTGCATGGCTTGCCAAGAGTCTGTGGTATATACAGATTCATCTAATTTATGGACGCTTGCAAGTTCAGTTTCTGCTTCTGCACGCTCTAGCGTGATATCGGCTTTTTTGACTAATACTTTCATTGCAGATTGCAAATTACTTGTTAACTGATCCACTTGTTCTTGGGTTTTGTCCTGACTCTCCTGACCTTCTGCTAACAATTGTGCCGCCTGCTGATAATAGGAAGGAACAATCGTTTTAGGCCCAATGGCAGTGAATAGCTGCCAAGAGTAAACTGTATATTGGTTTGCTTCACCAATCGAAGCATAAACGGTTTGTAGCTGGGACAAATCAAGCTTTTTTGCAGAGGCCTCTACCGTCACCGGTACGTTCACTGTTACCAATGCCCCTGTTTCATAAGTTAATTGAACAGTCACTTTTTGTTGACCGATTTCATTTAAAACCTCTGGATTGACGATTTTAGCAGTTGGGACTGCTTCATCCGCGTCATTTGTATTAGCAACCAGTTGCTGCGGATCGATTGATTGTCCTTGCACAATCGTTGTAGCCACAGGGGTTGCTAAAGTATTTCTAACCGGAATTGGCGTATTTTTATATTGCTCATAAAGCGTTGGTGAAATTAATGATTCCCATGTTGCTGGCATTAAGCGATAGTCCGCCTCTGTCCAATTTTCTACCAATAATTGGCCGTTTTTAAGGCCATCATCTCGAGTATTGTCTTTCACAAAACTCGTTTCTGGTCGGAAACCACCGCCACTAGCGATCAACAATTCCCGACGTCGATTTTGCGGAATATTGTGGTAGTTAACAAACTGATTGTTGATAAATACACCATTGAACACATTGTTATTTCCTGTATGTCGATTGTATTCCATTCCAATTGCATATTGATTGTCCCAATACTTCCAATCAAAAATGTTATTAGCCACTAGCCAGTTGGATAATTCTGAAATAGCTCCCTCTGCTTGTGTTTCTGCCAAACCAATCTCTGGTGTTCCATACATAATGAGACCTGTATTTCGCAAATAATTATTCATAATCGTAATATTACGGCCTGATTTAAATTTAAATCCGCCAGCTGGACCATTTTGTAGTCCACGTAAATGATTCCCCACCACCGTGATGTTTTGAGCACCACGGAAATAAATTGCATGATCTCCCACCAGACCATTCAAGTCTTCATTATCATAAGGTGAATAGAAAAAATTATGTTGAACAGTTACATCCTTCAGCATATTAAAAGAATTAACCCCGGTGGATAGATAGTTTTGTTCATTAGGTACTGAAATAGCACCAGCTTCAATGGCTGTTTGCAAACGTGTAATAGTCGCTGCTAAATCTGAACGACTGGTACTTTTAATTGCATCTAATTCTGTCACTTTTAACCCAAATAGATTGTCCACGATGTCTACATCTGACATATACTGGAAACGACTTGGTGTTGAATAACCACCAATGTAAATCGCTCGGTTAAAATCAATCTTGGGTTGCATGTGTGCTGTGTCTCGCATGAAAATATTGCCTGAAATCTTAACGCCAATATCTGCATTTAAATTGACCACGAATCCTTTTAATGGATTATAAAAGATATTGTTTGCTAGCGTTAATTGATTCGTCAATTTCAAGGTCACATTGATGCCGTCAAAAGCAATATTTTGAAGTCGTACATTGGTTTTCGTCCCGTACGTTGTGTCTGTTAGCTGAATCGGTGTACCTGTAACGTTATGTAAAATAGTGGCTCCTGTTGTATCGCCAATTAACTGATAATTTGAAGAAATCGTAATATCTTTTGACAAAGCATAACTTCCCTGTGGTAAAAATAATGCCCGTCCTTCCTTTGCTGTCTGACTCAGCAACGTCTGTAACTTATCTGATTGATCTTCTGCACTATTAGGCACCATCGCTTGCGTACCAAAAATCGTTGTATCTGTTGCGTTAACTGGTTCAACCGCTTCGGTCACCATTGGTAGACCAACCACTGTTAATAAACCAAACAGAAGCATGAGCATTGTTTTCTTCATGGAGTTCCCTCTTTTCATTCCGTTACTTCTAACGGCTTATTTTGTAAAAGTTGATACAGCGTAATAACACGACTGTCTTCGTATGCATAAATTTTTTTGAATTTTGGATTCATATGTAAGATACTTGTTACCTTTAACAAGTTTTGATTTGTGACTTCTAATTCTAAGGCCTCAACCAATTCCTTTAATCGAACACCGGCACTATTTTCTTCACAACTTAAGATTTCTTCAATTTGTTCCATCCGTTTTTTCATTTTATCCCGCCTTTCTTCCCTTGCTCTTTCTATTATATAGAAAAATCCTTGTGAGAAACCTCAATATTTTTTAACTGACTGTTAAAAAAAGTAGTAGTTCCTTTACTATCAATAGCTAATCATCTATTATTTACGATAAAAAAAGCAAAAAAAGCACCTTTTTGACATAATTTTCAGAAGAATTGACGCAGTATTTATTAAAAAACAACGAGAAAACGTCAATAAGCAGGTGTTGATCACCTACTTATTGACGTTTTCTTCTTGTCTTTTTTTACTTTTTAGAAAAATTTTTTTACAATTTATCGGACATATGCATCAAAAAAGCCCATTTTTTTGATTTTTTATTAAAGTGACGTGGTTCTTTTCTCGTTAATTTTTACTATTTTTTGGTTCAAACGATTATATTGCTCAAACGTTAACTCACTTGAAAGTAAAAAGATCTCTGGATGACCCGTTTCCACATCTGTCAAAGAAGTCACTAATAGTAAATCAATATTTTGCCAGTCTTCTTTGCTTGCTTCACTGTATCGTAAAACTTCCAATGCATAGAACCGACGAAAATTATTTTCAATCGAAAGTTTCACCCGTTCTTCTTCCAGTACTGGCAAGCCTGATTTTAAACCTAAAACAATTTTTTGTTCGCGATGAATTAAATCATCGGAAAGCGCCAAAACACTAGAATAACGCAGAGCCAAAAATTCTTTATTTGTAAATAATTCATTGCCTGTTTGTTCGTAAAGTTGATTTAAGCCTTTGCTTAATTCTTCTAAAAGAACCGGATATTTTTCTTTGACTTTATTCCAAAAGACATTATACATTTTCACATTTTGGACATAGTAAAGTTCGGCAAATAAATGTGTAGCAAACAAATAATAAAAAATTTGCGGACGAATTTTTTCCAATTGCGGCGTCATTTGTATTTCTTCTAATAAGAAATGTTGGACTAAATGAGTCAACATATAAACAGGCGCTTCAGACTCATCAAAATGCGCTAAAATTGCTTGTGCAGTGGCTTCATCTTGATAAAATTGGTCATTGGCTAACAAGAAAAAGTACACAAAAGTTAAATCGTTTTTGTTAAGGAAAAGGGTTGTAGCTGTCATCTCTTCTATAAAGGCCTGGTAATGTTTATTACCTTCTAAATAAGTTTCTTGCTCGGCTGAAGGTCGATATTCGGCGCCTTGCGCACTCCGGACTTTTGAGATAGCGACCATATATTTAACTCGGCGTGTCACCGTTTCCGCAACTTCTACGTTGAAAAAAGCCATCATTTTTTGGACAGTTTGTGCGACTTCCGTTTCTTGTATATAGTCAAAAGGCCAAGTATCACGGATTAAGTCCATAAAAATAGTGTAAGCAAAATGGCGCAAATACGCTTCATTGCCTTCAATTTTCCAGGTACTTTTATTAATTACTAAACCCAATGGTGCTAAAATTTCTGTAAACCCTTTGAGCAAGCGCCGAATCGTGGCATCACTAGTATGATACTTTGCTGTCGCTGGCACAATTCCATTAAATCGACCCCAGAATAAATCTTCCATTACTTGATAAGTTAAACTATCCCGAAAAATTGCTGTATAAAGTTTCTGGAATGCTTGACTGGACGCCAAGTTCAAGCGATAGCCATGCCCCTTTTCAAAAGCCAAAGAAGCATCATTATCCACAGCATAATACGTAATGTCATCTTTTAGAAGCTCTACGTATTTTTTGACTGATTTTTTGTTTAATTGTAATTCTTCTGCTAACTCATTGATGTCAATCCAGCCTTCATTAATTGGCAAGTTTCTTAAAATAATAATTTTAGAAACGACATCTGTATCGAATATATCAACATATTCATCCCATTTCACTGTTCACTCAACTGCCTCTCTTCTGTTCTATTGTACACAAAATGAGAAATCTATTCCATGAAAAAATAACAGTTGTTTCTTTTATTCTTTCGTAGATGCGGACGTTTCAGGAACAAACACGTTGAGTCCCCCAGCTTCCACCGTTACTTTAATCGGTAAATCATCGGTAGGGTCGCCATCTGTTCGTGTTTGGACTTTCTTGTCTTTTTCGCCACTAATTTTAAATTGACTCCCAGAGAAATACACGACACCAGGAATTTCATTTAATTGTCCTCTGATAATTTTAGGTAAATAATAGACAAACTTGTAAAAAACTAACTTAGGCAAAATGATAATGTGGACTTCGCCGTCATCTGGCGTAGCATTGGCATCGAAATTGGTAAAGCCGCCAGCAGAATTCGTCATGGTCATCGTTAATAATTGGGCTTTGCCATGCCAACGTCTTTCATCGCCATCAATTTTTAGTTTGTATTTTTTCTTTTTCATTAATAAGCGGAAAAATTGCTTTGTAAAGGCTAAAGGACCATATTTTTGTTTCTCCTGTTGGGTCACATTTGCTGCTGTATCTGCTAATAGTCCAATCGTTAAGGTCGAAATCATCACATCTTGATTTACCATTCCAAAGTCAACTGGTGTGGTCTGTCCTGCCAAAATGGTCTCAAAGGCGTCTTCTTCTTTCAAAGGAATACTTAACACACGTGCAAAATTATTGACTGTTCCACCTGGAATAATCCCTATTTGATAGTCACGAATGGTGTCTTTAAAATTTTGAACGGCATGATGAATGGTCCCGTCACCACCAATGACGACCAAGACACCCACTTGATTTTCTTTGGCATTTTTCCGCATTTCTTCAGGATCAATGTCTGGATTGGAAGGTTGCAAAATAACCGCTTCCCCTCTCGCTTCTGCAGCTTTTTTAAAGCGTTCTGCAATCTCTTTACTTTCACTACTTCCTGAAGTTTCGTTGTATAAAACCATCATCTTTTTCATCATTCTATCCTCATATCTCTAACTAAATTTCTTGCACATGTAAAGTGTACAATATTTTAGCCAAAATACCTAAAGATAGCATCGAAAAACAAAGGCTGAGGCACAAGCGGTTATCTCCAAGAACCCAGTAAGTTCTGTTCAAAGACTAAACTGCGATGAAGGCTTACCTGAGAATGTCAATAAGAAGGAGCTGCTTTTGTTCAGTTGATTAGCTTAAGATGAAAAAACAGGCCATCCGTCCTTTCGACGGATGGCCTGTTTTTTTATAGCTTTTGCTTATTTCTTGCTCTTTTTATAGAAGAGCCAACTTGCCAAACTGACCAACAGGAGGCCGATAAAGACAAAGAAGTAATTGACTTTTGTGTTGGTTTTCGGTAAATCAAGCCAACCTGTCTCTCTAGCTGCTTGTTTCGTTGTTGGCTGATTTGGTTTTGTTTTTTTGGATACAGGTTGTTTCTCGTTAACAAACGTGCCCGCATCCACGAGTTCAGGTTTGTCTTTCGCTGTTGCCGCAATAGTGAATGCGACTGCTTGCTTAGACAGTTGGTAACCATCCGGTGCTTTTGTTTCCACAAAGGTATATTTTCCTGGTTGTAAGTGGTTCACTTGAACTAACCCTTGGTTGTCAGAACGTAATGAACGAGCGACAGTTTGCCCTGTCTCTGCATCTGTCACTTTAAATTCAGCACCTGCTAAGGCATTCTTTTGCTGGTCAATTTTCACCAGCTTGGCAGCACCTTGGTAATTAATAAAAGGTGCTTTAAGTACCACAGTGGCTGGTTTGCCTTGGTTGTCTTTGGCAATCGTAAAGCTTGCGCTTGGCGTTTCATTAAGAAGATAGCCTGTTGGCGCTTGTGTCTCCACAAAACGATACGTTCCCGGTGCTAAGTTTTTCGCAATGACTTTGCCTTGCTTGTCAGACATCAGATTGGCTTGTCCAGCTACGGTTTGCCCTGTTTCATCAATGACCTTAAACACCGCACCTGCCAATGCTTCACCTGTTTCGTTTTCTTTGGTTAATTGAGCAGTTCCTTGATAATTGATAAGATCGCCTAAAGCAATTGGCTGCTCTTTTCCTAATTGGGCGGTTACATCAAATGGATGTGGCGTTGTGTCTAACAGATAGCCTGTTGGTGCTTTCGTTTCCACTAAAACGTAATGCCCTTCATTCAGCCCTTTAGCGTAAATTTCGCCAGTCTTGTCCGTTGTTATTTCAGAAACTTTCTCTCCTGCACGATTCAAGAATGTTATTGGTGAACCTTGTGGCTGATTCTGATTATCGGCGTTGTAAATTGCAAAAACTGCACCCGCTAAGGTTTGACCTTGCTCATTGACTTTACGTCCCGTTACTTCCGCTTGATAATTTACAAACTCTAACTCATCTAGTGGTTGTTTATCATTTGAATTCTTCTTCACTACAAAATAAATGGGTTGTTTATTGACGATATAGCCATCCGTTGCATCCATTTCATCTAATTCATAACTACCAGCGCCTAAATCCTCCATAGCCAATGAACCATCTTTTTCAGCAGTTACTTCTCTTTCAAAGATTTTTTCCCCGTTTTCGATTCGATACAATTTAAAAATCGTTCCTGGAAGTGGGTTCGCATTGGCATCAATTTTCTTAAAGACGGCGCGTCCTTTGAAATTGGCGAAGGCCCCTAATTGGAAGATCTCCGGATCGCCTTTGAAATCACCACGAATTTCTACTTTTACTAATTCAGGATAAATAATATAATCTGCGCCATCTGGTAATTTTGGTGCTTTGATTTCTTTGTAATAATAGGTACCTGGCGCCAAGTCTCTAAAGATAATTTTGCCATCTTTGCCACTCGTTGCTGTAATCCCTAATGATTGTTTATTGTGATCATATAGTTCAAAAACAGCACCTGCTAATGGTTGGTCTGCGCTATTCGTTTTCACGATTTGGAAAGCCCCTTTGTAATTCACAAAGTTGTCACTAGCAACAACGACCGCTGGTTTACCAGCATTTTTCTCAGCAATTTCAAATGGGACTGGCGTGGTATTTAATAAATAGCCTGTTGGCGCTTTGGTTTCTACAAAGCGATATTTACCTGGGGCTAAGTGCTCTGCAATAATTTCCCCTTGACTATTTGTCGTCAAGCCTGTTTGAATCGTTTGTCCCTTCGCATCAAGCACTTTAAATGTCGCACCACTTAATAAGTATCCATTCACATCTTTTTTGATTAATTTAGCTGCGCCTTGATAGTTAACAAAGTTAGCCGTTGCTATAACTGTTGCTGGTTTGCCCCGATCGCTTGCTGCAATCGTGAAAGCACTTGGTTCAGTGTTTAAAAGGTACCCTGCTGGCGCTTTGGTTTCCACAAATTGATATTTGCCTGGGGCTAAATCCGTCACTGTGACTTTTCCGTTTGCATCCGAAACTAAGTGTTCTCGAACCGCTTGTCCTGTGGTATCAAGGACTGAAAATTCAGCACCTGCTAATGGATTGCCTGCTTGGTCTTTTTTAATTAGTTCAGCAGAACCTTGGTAATTAAGCATTTTAACATGAACATCATGAATTTGTCCGCTCGTGTTTTGTGTCACAATGAACCGTTTGGGTGTCGTGTCTAAAAGATAGCCTGTCGGTGCTTCGATTTCTGTGAACTGATAAAGCCCCGGTTTTAAACTATCCACCTCTAACTGGCCATTCGCGTTGGTTCGATCCGGCGCAAGGGGAACTTCTTCCCAATGAGTAAACGGCGTGGTTACGGCATGCTCTAATTTAAAGCGAGCATTGACTAACTTTTTACCCTTCTCATCCATTTTTTCTAAAAATACTTTATTGACATCGTTTTTAATAATGGTTGGTTGTGCTCCTTCGGCTGAAGTTTCTTCATCAATAGTAATGACTCGGCCTTTAGCTAATTCGTCCGAAACTGTATAACCTTCTGGTGCTTTTGTCTCCACCAAAATGTATTGCCCTTGCGGCAACCCACCAAATGTGATAACCCCAGTGGCGTCTACTGTACCTTCACGTAGGACTTGTGTTTTGGCTTGGTCCCAAATTTGGAAATGGGCGCCTGCTAAAATAGTCGTCCCATCCATGGCTGTTTTCTTCAGCTGAATTTTGCCTTTAGTCCCTGTGGCATGACCGCCACTGTGATCAATGTCAACGACCACATCGCCATTGTCATCCCCATGAACGACTTCTGAACCATTTCCAGTAATTGACACTTGGTTGGATACCGTGTCTGTACTCCCCGCCGCTGAAGAAGTCACTAAACTACGATATTCCATATAATAAGGTGCTTCAATATGGGCCATTTTAACGACAATTTTTTGTTGTCCTGTTTCATTATCGGTGGTAACTTCCAGTGTGTAATCTTTTCCTTCTTCTAAAATAACAGATTTATCTGGCGTAATCGTTCCGTCTTCTGTTACGTTGGTACCGTAAATCACCAATGACTCGGGATCTAACACTTGATTTGGTGAGGGTGTATCAGTAATAACCACATCGTCTAAAACCGATTGGGCGCCATTGATCATTACATGCCAGTACACATGATCTGGATCATCTTTGTGGTATTCGCCACCTTTTTTCACTGATTCGCCACCATGTTGAATAGAAACTTTTCCTGTCACATCACGTGAAGAACCTTGGTTTGTATAAGATGCGGTATTGTCATAGCTAGCCGAACCTTCGATAACTTTTTCATCAACAGACGTCTTAAATTCAATCACATACGTACGACTATCATTAGGAAAGTCAACACGCCAAGTATTTTGGTTTTTCTCGCTTGGTTCTTCCATTGTGATATCCGTCAACGGTTGCGTTGGTTTCACTTTTTCAACCGAACCATCTGGTTTTGTATTGCCTTCATAGACTTTCAAGCTCCCAGCCAAATAGGTTTGATTGGCTAAAATTGGATCCGTCAAAAAGGCGTCGACTAAACGATTATTACTTAAATTAACCGCAAGCGTCCAAGTGATTTCTTTGGTGACGGCATTGTAAACACCGCTTTTTTGCGCATTTAAATCAAAAGCAGGTAAAGGTTTAAACGGTTTACTATCTTCTGAATGATGATTGTTTCCTGCTTCATCCATCCAATCAATGGCAGCGGTATTTCGGTAATGGTCCAATGCAGGATTGTTAGCATCTAACTCGGTAACATCGAAAAAGGTAGTATAGGTTACGTAAAAGGCATCACTTGTTTTGGCATACGCCCCCATGAAACTTAACTTAAAGCCTGTTTCACCTTCTGCATTACGAGTTATTTCTACCATGTAATCTTTACCTAACGTCAACTGAGCACCAGTGGTTGTATCTTTAACAACCAACGAATTGGGTACCATGGTTAAGCCAGGAACTGGTTCGTATGTGTCCGTAATCACGGCATTTTCCATCAAATAATTATTTTGATTCACAGCTAACGTCCAACCAATCGTTGAATTTTGATAATCAACTGCACCAGTGTTTTTAATAATATTTTGTTGACTGGCTGTGCCATCACCTTCTGAATGCTGACCAGTGCCAACATCCACACGATTATTCACGGCAACATCGCCTTCGACAATTCCATCAACTTTGGTTTTATAATCAATCTTGACTGCGCCAGTCACATCATGTAAAAAGTCAATTGCAAAGGAACCGTCTCCGTTGATTACCACTTTGTAATCTTTTCCTTCCACAAGTTCTGCTCCAACGACTTCATTTCCTTTGTCATCAAACGTCACTGAATATAAATGTAAAGAATCTGGTTCAAACGTTAAATTATCGCCCATTGTGTCTGTAATGACTGCTTGGTCTTTTGGAATGATTTGTTCACCATAGTTGTAGTTAATTTCCCAAGTGAATTCTTGATTGGTTTCATCGTAATCTATGTTGCGCTTGTCTAACATTTTGCCATATGTGGCGGTAACAGTTGCTTCAGCATCTAACCCATTTGGATTATTATCACTTGTTAACGTCGCGTGATTTTTAAAAGGCACATCGCCGCCGCCATCTGGAATAACCGCCTCGTCAATCGTCGTTTGGTACTCAAGACGATACGCTTTGTTGGTGTCACCTTTAATCGTCACATTGCCATTTTTATCAACGGTATATTCATCTGGACTAAGTTCGCGACCCACTTCTTTAATTGTTCCATCAAGATTCATCACTAACTCATAGACTTTCACGGACTTAAAGGTATTCCCTGTTGGCCATGTTTCCGTCACAGTTGGATTTGTTTGATCTTTCATCGCTTGATTGATATCTACCGTCCAAGTAATCGCACTAGGATTGGGCGTTCGATCAAAATGGCCTTGTTTATCAATTTGTTGTTCGGTATCTGGGACAATCGGAATCACTACAGGCGGCAAATCTTCTTGTGTAGGAATATCAATCACCCAATCTCCTGGGCCCCGCCCATCTGAATCATTCAAATGAGTATCTAAAGAAAAGTCCCCGTGAATGTCACTTTCAGACGTGATTCGCTCATTAAAGGTAAAACGAACCGTACCATCTTCACTAATTGTGTAGGTTCCATAGACATTGCCTTCTGCATCAACTAAATCACCTGAACCTGGTTTATTAGGTTTCAAATTGCCAGGTAATTGAAACTCGAAGTAATCGCCTGCTTTCATTTGTTCCCGCACATCTTCTGGAATCGACCAGTTAAAGTTCCAATGAATGGTCACATCTTCTTTATACGGCGGTGTTGCTGGTGTGCCATCAGGATTTAAATAAATCGGATCTTCAAAATTATCGATAATCGTTGTTTCATCACCTGTAAAATAGTCACTAATATCTGTTGGTCCTGCTACGTGCGGTTTGACAGTCGTAGACTCGGTTGTTTTACTTTCTATCGCTTTTGTCGTGCTGGCGACAGTTTCTTCGGACGAACGAGGAACAGAGGAGTTTGTAGATGCTTCTTCTGTTGAACCTTCATTCGCTGATGCGGCTGGCGAACTCGTGATTGCCGTTGATTCTGTCGGATCAGTACCAGTATTTAACGTCAACGCTCGTTGCTGTTGTCCATAAGAAAACGTCACATCTTCTGTAGCTGTAGGGTTCAACGTTAAGACTAACGTATCTGCTAACGCTTGCTGATTCAATTCAATTTGAATCTGTTTCTTCTGGTCATCCACTTGAATCTTGCGCGTATTATTGGGCGCTGCCCAATGTGCAGCTTTGATTGACACATTGGCACTATAATGCACTACAACCTCTTGTGTTACTGGTTGTGCTTTTCCTTGAAGCGCTAAGGTCATTTCTTGCTGGCTGGTTTGCTTCACTTCTCCTAACGTTAACTGGCCATCGCTGTTAACATCTTCCGCCAAAGCCATGAGTGGTGTGCCATAATTTAGAACAAGTAACAAACACATCAACCCGTAGAGCCAACGGTTTACCATTGGACCATTCTTTCTCATTTCTTTCATCCTTCCTCTACTAACGACACATAGAAGAGAACGTTCACTTCGTACCAATTTTTTATTTTAAACCAAATAAGTGAGTGCTCTTCTGTTGTCTTTCTTCCTTGCTAAAACAGACAGCCAACACACCTTTTCTTTTTATCTCCTCAAAACGCACTCTTACTTCGAATGCGGATTCATTTTCTGCTTTTTCCTATAGACTCTTCTATAAGAATAAGAAGAGTATAACGAGATTTTTCAGCGAAAATTATCAACAACTTCTCCTCCAAATAGAAAAAGTTGATGAAATCCCAGAAACCCTTTTCATCTTTATGAAAACACGTCCTTATCCTTTCTTATTTTTACTATTCCTTCTTCCACTATACCGTTTTTTTTAATTTTTTTCATAAGAACTAACCAGACAAAAAAGCCTATTTGTATAAGCTATTTAAGCTAAAAATCAATAGACTCAAATTATCATTTTTGTTATTTAAATGTTTTATATAAACTGGTTGTTTTTTTTAATAATTTTTTGCTCTATCGTTTTTTGTCCGTGTTTTGTTCCATTTGACACATTCAGTTCTTCTTGATTTTTAAGAATAGATACAGTAGCATAAGAACAACTAGTTCTTTCACTGGCAATCGTCAAATGTCGTTTAAAAAAGAATGCCCTATCTGTATTATCTGAAAAATCAAACAATCATAACCAATTAGAAAGGTGGTTATTATGCATAACTTATTAACCAAACAGGAAATTCAGTTGCTTTCCCTAATTGAATACTTGTATGACAGTAAAGAAAAAGTCCCCATGCAAGTACTCCGACGAAAATATGAATTTTCCCATTACAATATCAACAATTTATTGAATCAATTAACTTTGTTAATTTCTCGAGTCAATACACATGAAAATGTACATATTCGCATCATTAATAATCAACAGTCCATAGAATTAGTTGCCGATGAAAATATCCCGATTGAGTTAATGAAAGAAGCTGTTGTCCGCGGGTCACTAACCTATATGTTAGCCCTGGATTTACTTTTAAAACGCTACACTTCAGCCAAAGATTTTTGTGAAGAGCACTTTATTAACTTTTCTATTTTTAAACAAGTCAGTGACCGTTTAAATAATCATCTAGCTAGATTTAATTGTTATTTAAACTTAAAAAGACGAGAAAAAATTTGTGGTAACGAGAAAGATTTTCGCAGTTTCTTTTATTCCTTATTCTTCATTTCAGGAACTTCTCTAGTACCATTTTTATCTAAGACTAATCAAGCGCAATTGCAGAACTTCATTGAAATCATCAAAAACCGTTACCCTTACTTTACATATACTGATTTACGCAAATTAAAATTAATTATGTCCATAGGTTTACTCCGTTATCAATCCGGTTTTACAATCACCAATTATCCAGAAGTTGCTGCTATTAATTTGGCCTTTCCTTATTCAGAATTCCAACTATTAGTGAATGATTGTTTTATTGATGAACAAAAAGAGCCTGACACTTGGCAAGCTGAGATTCATTTTTATTATGATTTCTTCAGCACATTAACGATGTACTCTCTGGTCCAAATGGAAACCATCAACTTTGCCAACTTAGCGATCATGGGAATGGATAACAGTCCACACGCTACTTGGATTTTTGAAAAATGTACGCAATTACAGTTGGATTTAAGCGCAATAGAAGTGGTCTTTTTGTTGGTTAATTTATCCAATGCCAGTGAACGACTGATTCATTTCCCTGTGGAAGAGGAATTGAGCTATGAGGTTGCTAATGTCTCTTTGTATGAAAAACAATACCCAAATGTTTCACGAACAACCAACTATTTCTTAAAGCGTTTGCCTTTTGACAAACAACATCCACTAGATGCGTTATTTAAAGAAACCATTTTTTTAATTATTCGGAGTGTTTTATTAAACAAACAAATTCCTGTTAAAATTTTACTTCATTCATCTATTAATCAGATACAAGAAAATTGGTTAGCGAAGGAAATCAATAATTATTGCGATGTTCCTTTGAAATTCGTTAATCATATTCAAGAAGTGCCTGACTTAGTCATTACTGACAAAAATAATCCGCTTTTTCACGCCAGTAAAACTTTTTATTGGCATCCCGTTCCTTATTTAGACGAATACTATAACCTAAAACAAGTAGTTCGCAAAATTTATTTTGCTAAATTGCGTGGGGAAAACAGTTTGGAGGGAATCGGATGTTAACAGGGTTACTTGATGTACCTTATCGTAAAAGTTTTGCTCTTTTAGAAGAGTTACTCGAACGTCGTGAAGCAGAAGAACAAACATTGGCGATTTCTACTTTAGCGACTCAATTAAAAATGCAACAAAATACCATTCTACAATCTGTAGCTTTGCTCCAAACAGAAATTGAAAAAAACGGCTGGGAGAACTTATTTTCTTTATCAGCAAACGCCAAAGAAATCACATTTTGGTTTGCACCCTATTTCCAACTGTCGTTTTTGATGCCCTACTTTGTCAAAAAAAGTTTCGCGTATCAAGTACTGACCTATGCCTTTAACCATAATGCAATTGATAGCAAACATTTTGAAAAAGTCCTAGAAATTTCTTCATCAACCTTTACGCGAAAAATTGGACAATTAAACCAATGGCTTCAAAAATATCAGATTGAAATCAATTTAAAACGTACCAATGTGTTGGTGGGCAAAGAAAAAGATATCCGGATTTTCTTTATGATGCTTTTTTGGAACAATTACTCTGAAGGGGATTGGCCGTTACACACGATTACTAAAAAAGAAGTCCACAGTCTCTTTCGACGTTTAAAACACTCTGTTTCTTTCAATACAACACAAGATTTTACAAAAGACTTGATTTTTTCTGCGGTGATTTTAGCGCGTTGGAAAGAGGGCTTTTTTATCAAAGAAACTTTCGTGGAGGAAGAAGCGATTGTTAATCCCTTTGTTAATCTGAGTGAATTTGAATTGTTTTTTAAAGAAGAAGCCTTACACCAAGTTCCAACAAAATTTATACAAAAAGAAGGCCTTTTTGCCTTTTTCTTATTGACGATTAGTGTCAGCTACGCCACACAAGATGTCTTGGAAATTCCTGCAGCACGGATGCATATGGTCCAGCTATTAGGCTCACCCATTAAAGAGATCATTTATCAACTAACGTCTTTTTATCAAATTAAATTGACATTTCACGAGTATCTTTATCTATATACTTCTATCCAAAATTTAAGTGTCTTTTTTAAGACCTTTGTCACGATTGCCAATCCATTTGTGCAAGAAAGCTTTTTAAAAGAAGCACTTCAAAAAAATCCAAGTCTCTACAAAGATGTGAAGCGACTTACAATCGAAATGCTTCCAACATTGATGGGCAATGAAAAATTGTTAGTTGACTGCTTGTTTATTCTTTTTTGTACATTGAAAACGAAATCTTTACCACCGATTCGTGTCTTAGTAAGGACCAATCAAAGTAATTTAATTTTAGATACCCTTTATGAAAAGCTAAGTAAAGCCGTGGATAAAAAATTAATTTTTGTCGCTTCACCAGAAAAGCCTTTCGATGTAATTATTACAGATATCTTTTCAGAAGTTAGTG
This sequence comes from Enterococcus sp. AZ011, assembly GCF_050548355.1. Lineage (NCBI taxonomy): Bacteria > Bacillati > Bacillota > Bacilli > Lactobacillales > Enterococcaceae > Enterococcus > Enterococcus sp. AZ011. Next base: position 82,204 of record NZ_CP172959.1, on the reverse strand, counting down.
TCAAATCAACGGTTCCCACTTATTATGTTGATTTTTCTGCTAGCATTGGTGAACTAGCGCAAAGCTTAGAAAATTTAAATACACAAATTGTCACCAAACAAAGTCCACGCCACTTTTAAAAGTTTTCACGTGAAACATTTTAAGTGATAAAAATTACAAAAAATGCCAAAAGGTAGCAGTTTTTCTGCTGCCTTTTGGCATTTTTTACGAAAATTTTCAATGTTCCACTCTAGTGATACCGAAACGTAGAACATTCATTTACTAACTACTCACTTTACATGACGTTGTTATTTTCTGTCACCAATTCTAGCTCTTGCAAGTAATGATCCAAAGTCGCGTGATGTTGATCGACATCGGCTAACTCTGTTTCAATTTTAGCTAAACGCGTGTTCATGCGTTGAATTTCCGTTAGTGTTTGTTGTAAAACGTTTAAAATCCGTTCATCGTTAGGCATTGAAATCACTCCTTGTCCATTTATAGTTCTGAGCCGTGTTCAATCTCTTCAATCGTTTCAAGAGACAAATCTTTGGCATCATTTTTAGCTTTGTGGAAGACCATATATAAAATGGTACAAACGATTGGGATACAGCCTGCTAAGAAGTACATTTGTTGGAATGACATAAAGTTACGTAATTCACCTAAAACGTACGGACCAACCCCTAATCCAAGGTCTAAACCGATGAAATAAGTTGATAAAGCAATCCCGATACGGTGAGGACTTGGGCTTTCTTGAAGACAAACCGCTTGGCCATTTGACATAAAAGTACCATAACCTAAGCCAATTAACCCACCTGAAACTAATAACATCCAACCAGACGTAGTCATACTTAATAAGAATAAGCCTAGTGTTAAGAAAATGTAGCTCGGATACATGACGTAGCGTTCACCTTTGACATCGAAAATCCGACCTGTCGATGGACGTGTTAAGGTAATCACGACTGCATAGACGATAAAGAAGAAGGTGCTGACGTCAACTAAATCGATTACTTTGACATAAGAAGATAAGAAAGATAAGACACTTGAATAAGCAAGCCCCATTAAAAAGGCGATAAATGTAATAAATAAAACTTTCTTTTCAACAAAACTATCAAAATTCCATTTAGATAAAGCTTCACGATGTTCAGGTGTTAACTCAATATTTTTCACTGGGAAAATGAAGCAAGCAATGGTTGTTAACAAAATTAAAATAATTGAAAAGTTAATAATGACATGGAAGTTGGAAACATTTAACAATAACATCCCAATAAATGGCCCAATGCCGGCTGCTAAACTAGTACTCAAACCATAATAATTGATCCCTTCCCCTTTTTTGTTTTTAGGGATATAGGCGGTAACAATTGCGTTGGTCGCTGTCGAAACGGTTCCGTAACCAAACCCATTTAAAAAACGGACCAGATAAAGAATGCCCATACTTGGCATATACATATACGCAACAGTCGTTAAAAGATAAAACAAAGCCCCATAACGTAAGACTTGTTTGCGCCCAATCAGTTCAAGGAGTTTCCCCATGAAAAGTCGTGCAAGCAATGTCCCGATGATGTAAATTCCTGAGGCCAAACCCGCTTGACCTAAAGTAGCGTGTAAGCTATCTTGCGCAATCACCGCAATAATAACCATTAATAAATAATAAACAAGATAGACAATGAAATTAATCACTGTAATACTGATAAAGCCTTTATTCAAAAGCTTTGTTGGTGTTTGTTCTGTCATAATTCTTTGAATTCCTCTCTCTTTTGTTCTGTTTATTTTGTGTTGCTATTTTTCAATAAAAGACCGCTATCCCCTCACTTTGATGACTTATCAAAAAATTTTCTGAAATTCATTTGCAGTTATTACTATACGAGATATCTGTTACAAAAAAATGTAAATTTGTGAATGATAAACGTTATCTACAAATAACTTCAACAAATGTTGTTGATTTTTGTTGAAGAAAGAGTCCTCAACTATTCTCAAAATATCGAATGGTTGAGGACTCTTTCTTTTAATTAAAAATAAGTTCACATCTATTACAAACTGTCTATAGTTTGACTCTGTATGTCTAAGACATCGGTTACTTTTTTACCAAATTGTCCTTGGACCGACTTTTCTAAGCCAGTATTTGCATTTTCTATTGAGCGTTTGGCTTGTCCTAAAGCATTTTTTTCCCTTCGCTTGCTTTTCTGTACTTTTTTACTCTGTTGTTGTAACAGCGATAAACCGAGAGACTGCGCTGTTACTTTTTGCAGATTCTTTTGGTATTCTTTCCATAATTTCTCCAATAACTCCATGAACATCCTCCTTCGTTAACTTTCCCGCTGTGCATTTAATTTTCTATACTTTATTTCTAACTCTTCCCTCTGACGGTAAAGTTTTCTCTTAGCATGACTTACTTCTTCTGAAAAGTCATATTCTAATCGGCCAAGCGCTTGTCTCGCTTGTTGTAGTGGTTGCTGATTTTCGGCAATCATTCGAATAGCAGACTGAATGTTATAATAGGTTTCTTCAGCGAGTTGTTGGCTTTTTCTCTGATAAGAAGCTAAGAGCATTTCTTGCTCATCTAACTCCCGCAATTGTCTGCGGCATCTTTCTAGCTCATCGGCTGTCGTCATGTTAAGGCTCCTTTCAGTTGGTTCGCTAATTCTTGATCTCTCTGAACCAATTCATTTATTTTAGCGGTAATTTGTTGGGTTAATTGAACAAATGAAGTTCTAATACGATTGATTTTGCTGAATTTTTTCTGGAAATATTCCAGATCTTGGTCAACCATCGTTTGTTTCGTACATTGGACTTGATCCATCGCCTCTCTCATTTCTGCATACGAAAGTTCTGGTGTATGTCGTTGAATGAGTTGCAATCCGTTTTCCCAATCTTCTTGTAATTCTTGCATCACTTTTTTGTAAATATGTAGGCACTCTTCCATCGCTACATCAAATTGTGATGCGGCGACTTTAACAACCGCTAAGGCTTGACTATCTTCTAAATAAATCCGTTCATTACTAGATAATCCGCCACCGCTCGCCGTTAAAGAAACACGTAATTCATTCAACTGATTAAATTGTTTCAGTTGTTCTTGAAGCCATTTGTTTTCTTTTTTTAAACGGTTGATTTCTGCCAATGTCTCAGGATTCGTGCCGTCGTAAGTCTCCAGCCCACGAATTCTATTTTTATTTTCTAAAATCTGCTGCGCCAGAATGGTTTGCTCGATTGCAACCCCACCATGCCCATCTGAATAGACAGCAATATCGCCAAATTTATCAATATAATTACCGGCATCATCAATTTCAAACATATCCAAATCATGGCCGAACGTCTTTTTAACCCAGCCAACAATTACGCCACTATAATTATCAACTCCAAAACTATAAAAAGGAATTTTCCCTTGTCCACCTGTTACAAAACTGCTGGTGACCGCATCTGAAGTATCATAGAAATTAATAATTTGACCTTTGTAGTTTTTAATTTGTTCGTCTGTCAATCCTGAACCAGCCGCACCATACGTGATGGCATTGTAGCCTTTCAAAACCGCAACGTAAATTGCTTCGGCACCACCAAGAGAATGACCCGTCGTGTTAATTGTATAGCCAGCTTCAGGAGAATATTGGCGCTCAATCTGACTGGCATATGTTAAAGCAGATTGGAACGCTCCAGCTTGGTGTTTATCATTAAAACCAATTTCTCGAAAATTGGTTTTCCAATCTTGCCATGATTTGGTACCAGCGTAGACAATGGTGAGATTTTGGTTGATTACGGATTGGGGATAGCCTTTGATTTCTTTTAATTTACTATCCTTATATGACTTATATTCATCTTTGATTTCAGCCACTGTCATAGCTTGCATGCTGTTGCTTCTTAGTTCATGTTCGTATCCGAGAGTATCTTTATCAGTATCGATGGTATCGATTACAAGATACTTCGCCCCTTTGTATTTAATAACATTTCCTGAATTTGTTGTTTCTTTCTCCACTCCGTATACTATTTCAGAAAATTTCCGATAATTGTCCATTACTTTATCCCTCCTTCATAATAAATAATTTTATTCTTGGGTATTGTTACAGAAGTTGGCTGTTCTTTTTCTTCTAAAACATAATTATTTCTCGTATTTCCTGGATCCAAACTATAGCGAAATTTTCCTGTTTCTGCTGAGATAGTACTTAATGTTGTATTATCTTCATACACATCGTTAATAATAAATTCGACCTCTAAACCTTTCATTGGCCCTACTGCAAAACTGGTAAATTCTACTTTTTTAATATCGCTGTATTCTTTTAATTCATCTGATTTTTTTAGAAATTCTTCCGTAGTTAAACTACCTTCCCCTCTGTTGTATTCCTTATTTAGCTGTTCATCCTTTGCTTCATCTACTGTGTAAAGTCTGTAGTTATTATACAAATAGTTCGCTAAATCTGTTTGGATTTCGTGTAGTTTCGCTTTTTCTTGTTCGTCCATATACCATTTTCCTCCAATTCCTATGATTAAAATAATGAGTAGTCCGATTAACCATTGTTTCCTATGTTTCACTGATGCACCTCCTTTTTGCCACGCAACGACTTTTTAATTAAATTTTAACAAAACCACCTATCAAAGGAAAGTTATATTTAATCTAATTTTAATAAACTGGATAATATTAAAGAATATAAAAAAAGAGTTTGGACAATCGCCCAAACTCTTCTGAAAAATCTTCTCTATTTTCGTCCTAAAATCCATGAAACGATGGCAACTAAAATCACTGCCCCGATAATCGATGGCACAATAGCCATTCCAGCTAAGCTTGGTCCCCATGTGCCTAAAATGGCTTGACCAATTGTTGAACCAACTAACCCTGCAATGATATTGGCAATAATGCCCATTGATGATCCTTTTTTAGTAATTGCTCCAGCGATTGCCCCAATGACCCCGCCGACAATTAATGCCCAAATAAAGCCCATGATTGTTTCCTCCCTTTAACTGTTTATTCTACACGTGGTTCCATATTTTCTTTGACTTGTTCTGTTCCTTTATTCACAGCTTTTTTTGCTTTTTCTGTTTGTTCAGAAGCAAATTCACCGGTACTTTTGGCAGCGCCTGTGACTTTATCTTGAACCGTTTCGCTATCTTCTTCGTATTCTTCTTTTGATTTGATATCGACTACGTTAACATTCACTTCAATCACATCTAAGTGGGTCATTTTTTTCACTTCACGGCTGATTAATTCTTTCATTTTTTCGTAAATGTCTTGAATATCTTTGCCGTATTCTACCACGATATCCATATCAACAGCGACTTGTTTTTTACCAACTTCGGTATCAATACCAGCTGTGACGTTATCTGTGTTTACTAATTTTTCAGCAATATTTGAGAAAAAGCCGCCATCGACTGTTAATAGACCATCGACATTTTCTAAGGCTAAACCGATAATTTTTTGAACGACTTTATCTTCAAATGTTAATTCACCTTTGATTGCATGATCTTCTGGTGTGTGTGGTCCGTTTCCTGCTGGTTTTGGTACATTATTGAATTTTTCGTTACTCATGGTTCATTCCTCCTAGTTTCTTCTATTATTGCTTTATTTTTAATAAAATAATAACCCATTATTGAACACGAGGTGCCGTGTTTTCTTTGACTTTTGTCTTGCCTTTAGTTACCGCATGTTTGGCTTTGTTGGTTTGTTTTGACATAAAACTACCTGTCGCTTCAGCGGCGTTGCCAAGTTTATCTTGGACCGTTTCACTTTCTTCTTGGTACTCTGCTTGTGTTTTGATATCTACTACGTTGACATTGACTTCGATTACTTCCAAGTGAGTCATTTGTTGGACTTCACGAGTAATAACCTCTTTCATTTGATCATAAATGGTCTCGATATCTTTCCCATATTCGGCTACAATGTCCATATCCACTGCGACTTGTTTTTTGCCGACCTCGGTGTGAATGCCTGTTGTAACATCTTCACTGTTAATCATTTTATCTCGTAAATTCGAGAAAAAACCACCGTCCACAGTTAACAAACCGTCGACTTCTTCCAAAGCAATGCCAATAATTTTTTGGATTACTTTATCCTCAAACGTCAACTCACCTTTAACAATCGATACATTTGCATTTTCCATAGCCAAAACCTCCTATTTATGATGAAAATAATTTTTGACAATGCCTGTCTGTTCCAAATACAAACCTAGCCAAATACCTAGTCCTGTCAGGAGTACTACTAACAATGTTTTAAAGAAGCCGATTGACAGAAACAAGATTGCAAAAACCAAACCGACTAGGCCACCAATTAACGGAACGGCATATTGTTTTATCCATTCAACCATTGTACATCCCTCCTACTCCACACGTGCTTGTGTTTGCTGTTGTTGTGGTCGTTTCATTGATTGAATATCTTCAAAATGAACATCAATCGTAATCTTGTGACCAGTTCCCACCAAACGAGCAAGCCGTTCTTCCATTGTTTTTGACCAAGCTTCTGTTTGTCCAATTAAATCCGCCGTTCGTTTCAGTGTGCCTTTAACATTGACCTTAATGCGTCGTTTTGTCGCCTTTACACGAATGGTTGGTGCTACCAGAAAGTCACTGTCTTGCAAGCTAGAGCGTACAAATCCTTCGATGGCTTTACGGTGTAACACTAACTTTCCTTGCTCTTCTTTTAATTCAAACGTGCCTTTTCTTCTTGGGAATAAAAGAATGAATAAAAATAGAAAGAGCATAATTCCTAGTAAAACCAGCGCTACCCAAAAGATTGCTTGACGTGCGTACTCGTTGTCTTGCAAGAACCATTGGACATTATCTGGTGGTTGCCAAGCTGTATCGGCTGACCAAGTGGTGATGGCCACCGCGCCAAATAATGCCATTAAAATCAGTGAACCTAGAAGCAAAAGTATTTTAACAACTTTATTCACGGAACATCCCTCCTAAAGATTAATTGCTTCTCCACCAGTTACGCCATAAACTTGAGCCGTAACATAACTTGCATCATTGGACGCCAAGAAAACATAAACAGGGGCTAATTCAGCAGGCTGACCCGCACGTTCCAGTAAAGAATGTTGCCCAAATTCTGGCAACTCTTCAATTGGTTGTCCATGATCTAACTGTAACGGTGTCCAGATTGGTCCTGGAGCCACGCCATTTACCCGAATGCCTTTTGGTGCCAGTTGTTTTGCTAAACCAACGGTAAAGTTGGCAATTGATGCCTTCGTTGCTGCATAATCCAACAAATGCTCACTGGGATTAAAGGCTTGGACGGAAGTCGTTGTCACAATACTACTTCCGGCAGGCAAGTGAGGCACTGCTGCTTTGACAATGCCAAACATCGCAATAATATTGACATGGAAAGTGTCTATCACTTGTTCCATTGGTAATTCTTCAATAGCGGCACAGGAAATTTGTTGGGCTGCATTTAAAACGAGGGTATCCAAGCCGCCTAATGCTTCATGAGCTTGTGCAACCAATTTTTCAGGTGCTTGTTTATCTCTTAAATCTGCTGGCAAAAGAAAGACTTTTCGGCCAGCTTCTCGTATATAGTGCGCCACTTCTTCGGCGTCTTTTTCTTCACCTGGGAAAAAATGTAAGGCAATATCTGCACCTTCGCGAGCAAAAGCAATCGCCGCCGCTCGTCCAATCCCAGAATCACCGCCTGTAATTAATACCCGACGATTTTCTAATTTGTGATTTCCGACATAGCTGTCTTCCCCACAATCTGGTTTAGGAACCATTTTGTCCTGTAATGCGGGAGTTTCTTGATCTTGTTGCGGAAATCCATCACTATAAAATAACTTTCTTGGGTCTTTTAAGTTTGGTTCTGTCATGAAATCTCCTCCCTTTCTACTATTACCTTAATACAATTTTTTCTTTTTGAAAAATATTTGAGCACATAAAATAAAAAAAATATTTTTAATACTCATTAAGCGAAATTTTTGGCAAAATTATCTAAAAGCTGATTTTATTTTTCAAAATAGCGTTTAATTGACCTTTTTTATCAACATTTGTTATTGACATATGATGTCCAATTCGCTTAAATAAGAAGGAAGCCCAACAGGCAAAAACAAAAATATTTAGAGATAATTGAGGAGTTACCGCCAATGAGAAATGTTTTACAAGACTACTTAGATGAACATTCTTTTCGAGTCGTTGTAAAAAAGAAGAAAAATTATTTAACTTATGAAGGACTGCAAGATCGTTATGCCTATATTTTAAAAAGTGGCATCATCAAAACTAGCGTTATTTCCAAAGATGGTCGTGAATTTAATTTACGTTATATCAACAATTTGGAAATTGTTTCATTGCTACGTGATGAATATTCAGAATTTATTGATGCACCTTTTAATATTCGCATCGAATCTCCACAAGCAGAACTTTACCAAATCGACCGTGTTCAATTTTGGCGGGATATCAATAATAGTAAAGACTTGCAAATGTATGTCAAAGAATACTATCGGGACCGTTTAATGCATTCCATGAAAAAGATGCAGCAAATGTTGATGAATGGCAAATTTGGGGCCGTTTGTACACAAATCTATGAAATGTACGATTCATTTGGCGTAGAAACAGAGGAAGGTATTTTAATTGATTTCGTGGTGACCAATGAAGAAATTGCGCATTTTTGTGGGATAACTTCTGCTAGTAGCGTTAACCGGATGATGCAGCAACTAAAAGAGTTAGGGGCAATTGAACTACGTAACCGCAAAATTTTGATTAAAGATTTAGATATGATTAGAGATAACATTATTGTTTAACATCAGCACCCCCCGCAAGTTTGACCTTGCGGGGGTGCTTTTTATTTTTCAGTGACAATATTCAATGGAAACTGACCTTTTTCTAAATTAAATGTCCGACCAGCCGTCAGCTGAAGCATTTCTTTTTTCATGCCTTCCGCCAAACGTACATCGCCAAAGCTTTCAATCATATCAATAACGGCGATTACTTCTTTATAATATCTCATTTTGCCAGTGTACAGATAATACGTAAGGTTTTTTAAGTAACGTAAGTTAAAATGAATATAGTAGATTTCAGCAGGAATCGTGGTAACACTCACTAGCGCTAAATATTCCCGAGCTTTCGCATAATTTTTCTTATAAAGTTCCCCAGTAATGATATTTAGGTAAAAACCATAGGCAACATTTAGTGTTTGGGTATCACGTAATTCAGCATCTTTGACAGGAAACATCTGCTCAAGAATCTGAAGGACTTCATTTTCAGAAAACAAGGCGGCAGGATTAGTCACCATTTGATAATCGTAGTATGTATAGTAGCTTTTGCTAGAGATAAGCGCGAGAATTACCATTCGATCGGTTTCATCAAATTCTGGAATTTCCTCCCAATCATTACTAAACGTTAATTTAATATCTGTGTAAATAGACATTTCCAACGCATTTTTATGAGGATTGCGCTCTAATTGATAAAAATAATGAATCAGATTCTTTTTTTCACTTGTATTGTTCAACCCCATTTGACAACATTCAATTTGATGTTTGACTTCTGAAGAAGCCATGATTCTCGTATCAGATACCATAAAAAAAAATTCATTAAAAGTAATCCCCAATGACTGTAATGCCGTCATTAAATCCTCGTAACTTAGCTTGGCTTCACCAATTTCGATTCTTCGATAGGTTTGTTTCCCCTTTTTTGGCAAAACATCTTTCTGAGCAATTTTTTTCTTTTTTCTAAAATATTTTAGAGCACCTAGAACATCCATAATATCCCCCTTTTATAACAAAAATAATATTAAATATTATTTTTTTATTAACTTAAAGATCCAACAATACCTGTACAAATTAAACAAAATCAGCGAAAACATTAATAAATATTTCAAAATATTCATTTTTATTATTTCCGTAATTATAATATTGTAATATTTTGATAATCACAAAAACTTATATACTTAACTTCCCTTGAAAAAACCAAAAGAAATGTTCTATAATAGAAGTCAATATAACTAACAGAGCAGGAGGTTTTGCATATGTTTGGTTTTGATATCAGCTTATTCCTTATTACACTATTCCGTTAAACCCACTCTTCACTAACCATTGTACAATCAATTTCATTGAATATCTATTTCATTTTTATTAAATAACATTTTTAATAAAAGTACATATCGTTTATTTTTAGATATTTTATTTAATTATATGGAATATATTTATTTAAACAAATAAATTACATTTAATTAAATCAGAGGGAAACAGATTGTAGCAAGTGAAGAAAAAAAAACAGCTCTTGAGAGATATTTTCTCAAGAGCTGTTTTTCTATTTTATTTCAAAAGCGGTTTGCGTTGTGGGGTTATTACTTAATAAGGTGTTTTTATACAGTAAATAGTACGCTGCCGCTGACCAACTAAAGTTTTTCGTACTTAGGCCCTTCCCTGTCAGTGGATCATAATTTTCATGAATAGGGCCTTCTCCCATCAATCCTTCGGCATGTAAGAAGAGTTCTTGTGTCATTTCTTTTGCTTCTTTTGTATAGTCATAGTTTTGAAGAGCTTCTACACCAAACAAGGCTTGATCAAGCCAAACTGGTCCCCGCCAATATTTCGTTGCAGCAAATTTTTCATTGTCTTTGGATGCCGTTGGGAATGGCATAAAGGTATTAAACATTTCTTGATTCATCATGTTTTTCTTAACTGCCGCCGCCTGTTCTTTGGTCGCTACTTTTGCCCAGAGCGGCAACCAGCCTTCTGTTCCTTTGCCACGATTGACTAACAATTTTGTTTTCGAGCCGTCTTCATTTATTTGTAAGTCATAGAAGAAGCCTGTTTTTTCATCAAACATATTTTCTTGAATATATTTTTTTAGTTTCTTCGCTTCTTTTTGATAGTTCTTATAGTCCTCTTTTTTGCCTAGTTCTTCTGCTATCGAAGCTAAATAGCCCTTTTCAGCGTAGAGATACGCATTCAAATCCACTGATTCTTGATTAATCGAATACCCCACTACTTTTCCTTTATTTTTGTTTTCAAAAACTTTAACTCCATCATCGCCTTTGCCCACACCTTCTTTGTCAAACCGTGTAGCGTTATCCATGCCACTTTCCCATGCGGCTGCTTCAATAACAGCATCATCGTCCACTTTAGGTTGGCCATTTTTATCTTTAATGATTTGATCCTTGTCGTCTTTTTGCCAGTGAGCATCACTGACCATGCTTCCATATTCTGCTATCCCATTTTTATTGTGGTCTCTGTTGGTATACCACCAATTATGATAAGCCACAAGTTTGGGATACATTTCTTTTAAAAATTCCTTATCTTTTGTTTCTTGATAAATATGCCAAACTGCCCATGCAGCCAATGGTGGTTTAGAATTTCGTTCATTCCAGTTGCCACCTTCACCACCACGCGCACTGTCTTGATTGTAAAAGACAGCATCAATGATCGCTCCTGCATCTTGTGGACGTACGGTATCATCTTTTTGAATTTGATAATCAAACAAGGCCCGCATATTATTTTTAGCTAACTCAGGATTAAAATCAGCCGTTGCTACATCCGCTTTCCACGAATCCCAAGCCCACATACCAATAAACCATTTATAAGACATGGACGGAACAATCCCGTCATGCTTAAAGGCACCTGCCGCACTTCGCCAATTGGTATTAATCGTTTCAATCGATTTGACTAGCGCATTTTGATATTCAGGAAATTCTGCTGTTTTCTTTTGATCAAACGTTTTATCTAGGTATCCTTGCCATCTTTGCTTGTTCTCTTTGAAATAGCGCGCCGCATTTTTGGTATATTCGGGTGCTTGTTGTTGTTCCTTTGCCTCTTCTTCTTTTGTAAAAGTATAGCTTTCTGTCGTATAGGTGTTGTACGTTTGTTTAGGCTTCAATTCAATTGGTTCAGCGGTCGCTGTATAATTCCGATTATCAATTTTTGTTGAAACTTTATCCGCATGATGAATCGTATATTTTGTGTCTTTCGTAGCAAAATAATTCCACGTTTCTCTGACTTCGCCAAAATTCACTTGAATGTCATTGTCTTTAGCAGTTAAACGAGTGCCAATATCTAAGGTTTCCGTTCCCTCTTGAATTTTGTCAAAGACCGCACCTGTCCAGCTTGCTTCAAGTGACAAGGGCTCTTCACCAGTGTTTTCAAGTGTCGTTTGGATAAGCGCCGTTCGATTGCTGACAAAAATTAAAGCTAAATGAATCATTAGATCGTCTAATTCATAGGTTTGCTCTAGGCGCCCAGGATAATAAGACAGGTCCATGCGGTTGCTTTGGCTTAAATCATAGGTTTCTCCCGTTTTTTTATTTTTGACCGTTAATTTGTTTAAACTTGCCGCCAAGTTTACTGGATATTCTTCCGCAATAATCAATGGCCCCGCAAAACCACCCAGTAGCTCTTTATTGCTTTTTTCAGGTAAATAGTAGCCATGCCATGCACCTAAATCAGAAAAATTATTAAAATAATTGGTATCGTATACGCCATTCGTCCGTTCGGTTGGTGATGCACTCACATCTAAAACATTTGCAAATTCATCAACTTTTGTTCTTTCAACACTTGCTTGCACTTCCCCGCTTAACGCAAAACAGCTGACTACGGTGATTCCTAACGCTAACCAAGTAGACACCCGTTTCTTTTTTGATAAACCCTTCATAAAACCCCTCCTATAAAAATGATAGCGCTTTATACACTGATTTATTATCAGCAAGGACTATGCCAAATGGAGTGTATCCCTTTTTATTATTGAAAGATTCAACTTTCTCTAGAAAAAAAGCGACCGTATCGAAGTGTATTGATCAAAAAATAACGAGTGTATCGATAGTGTATTTAGTTTATGCTTGATTCTGTTTTATTTTCGTAGCTTCCACAAATTTTTCAGTAATTTTTTGCGGTCGTGTAATAACAGATCCCACCACCACGCTATAAGCACCTAGCTCCAGAACACGTTGGACTTTTGCTGGCGTATCAATCATTCCTTCTGCAATGATTGGTGTAGTAAAATGCTTCTTTGCTTCTCTTAACAGTTCAAAATCATTTTGTTCAATCCGCTGATTTTCACTTTGCGGCGTATAGCCGACTAACGTTGTGCCAATATAATCAAAACCTAACTCCGCCGCTTCAATCATCTCTTCCAGCGTGGAACAATCTGCCATCCATTCTTGGTTAGGATACTTTTCTTTTATTCTTTTGAAAAATGTGGCTAACGTTTCGCCATTTGGTCGTTTTGAATGGGTTGCATCGAGAGCGATAATTTCTGGCTGAACAGCCATTAATTCATCTATCTCACGCATAGTTGCGGTAATATATACTTCTGCGTCAGGATAATCTCGTTTAATAATCCCAATGATTGGTAAATCAACCTCTTTCCGGATTGCTCGAATGTCTACCACAGAATTTGCTCGAATACCTTTAGCCCCTCCTTGTTTAGCGGCCAAAGCCATCTTGGACATGATAAAAGAACTATGCAACGGTTCGTCTGCCAACGCTTGGCAAGAAACAATTAATGCCCCTTTGATTTCTTTATTCAACATTGATCCCTCCAATTTAAAAGCGATTACAAACACAGTATAACTACAACAGCTGAAATATGCCACTCTTCTAAATAAGAACAAACGTTTCACGTGAAACAAAAGAAAGCAAGCGGTTAAGGCTTGCTTTCTTTTGACTTATTTTTAATTTTTACGACCCTCTAAATAATCATACCCAAAATGTGCATACGCAAATGGCGTTGCAATTCGTCCTCGCGGTGTTCGTTTAATGAAACCTTTTTGAATAAGATAGGGTTCATACATATCTTCCACCGTTTCGGTTTCTTCACCGATGTTTACAGACAAGGTACTTAAACCAACCGGACCGCCGCCGTATAAATCAATCATTGTTTTCAACAATTTTTGATCGACATAGTCCAAGCCTTGATGGTCCACTTGCAGTAAGGTTAACGCTTTGTCTGCAATCGCTCGGTCGATTTTGCCATCTGATTGGACTTGGGCAAAATCACGGACACGTTTTAACAAACGGTTAGCAATTCGGGGGGTTCCTCTTGAGCGGCGCGCAATTTCAAAGGCACCTTCCTCAAAAATCTCCGTTTGAAAAATATCCGCGGAACGGAGAACGATTTCTTTTAAATCCTGCTCTTGATAATACTCCATGTGAGAAATAATCCCAAAACGATCTCGTAATGGTGCTGAAAGCATCCCTGCCCGTGTGGTAGCGCCCACTAAAGTAAAAGGCGGTAATGGAAAATGAACGGGATGTGCCGTGGTTCCTTGACCAACCATGATATCAATGTAAAAATCTTCCATTGCGGAATACAGCATTTCTTCCACAACTCGCGGCAAACGATGAATTTCATCGATAAATAACACATCACCAGGCTCTAATTCGTTCAAAATAGCGACTAAATCTCCCGCCCGTTCGATGGCTGGTCCACTTGTGGTACGAATGTTCACATTCATTTCATTGGCGATGACCATCGCCATTGTCGTTTTCCCTAAACCTGGCGGACCATAAAGAAGGGTATGATCCAACGCTTCATTCCGATTTTTCGCCGCTTCAATATAAATCGTTAGTTCTTGTTTTACTTTGTCTTGACCAATATATTGTGCTAAAAATTGTGGACGTAACGATTTTTCAATTGAAGCTTCTGCTTCTTGACTTGCAGCTGAAAGCAACCGTTCTTCTTCTGTCATCGTTATTCCTCCTTAGCGTTTCATCATGAATTTTAACGCATTGCTCAAATAAACATCTGTCGTTGTCTCACCTAACGCTTCCAATTGCTTAGTGATACGCTTAATCTCTCGGTCACTGTAGCCTAGGGCACTTAATGCTTCTAACGCTTCTGCCAATGCTTGATTGCTTGTTGTCACCGCTTCGGTTGCGGTCATGGCAGCCACCGCTGCTTCGGAAGACTCTAATTCGCCTAGTTTTCCTTTTAAATCTAAAATCATTTGTTGGGCTGTTTTCTTGCCAACACCTGGGAACTTCGTTAAATATGTAACATCTTCCCCTTCAATTGCATTGATTAAACCACCATGATCAGCCACAGAAGCCATGATAGCTAAACCACTTTTAGGGCCAATTCCAGAGACACTGATTAATTTTAAGAACAATTGTTTTTCTTCTAAACTGCCAAAACCAAATAATAGCTGTGCATCTTCCCGCACGACTTGGTGAAGATATAGTTTAATGTCCGTATCCATTTTTCCTGAATAGCGGTACGGGTTATCGACTGAAATCTGATAGCCAATGCCATTTGTTTCAACGACAATATAGTATGGGCTAACAAACGTTACTTTTCCAATAATATATTCGTACATGTTGTCACCTTTCCAATTGCTGATTGCGTACATATGTTCCATTTTAACACAAAGCATCAAAAAGCCATAGCGGAGAATTTTTTATCATCGACCTTGGCTACATCTATTTGTTACTTTTCGCTCACTAGGGAATTAAAAAGTGCGTACTGTTTTTTTTGACATGCTTGCGTGATAATAGCGGTAGCTTCAAAAAAATAACTAAAAAGGAGACTACATACATGAAATTAAGTATCTTAGATCAATTAACGGTTCCTAAAAATCAATCAGCAAGCGACACATTACAAGAAGCCAAAGAGCTCGCTCAATTAGCGGAAAAACTTGGTTACACAAGAATTTGGTATGCCGAACATCACGGTTCAGACGCCTTTGCCAGTGCAACGCCAGAAATTTTAGTTGCACATATTGCTAGTGCCACCGAAAAAATTCGTGTTGGCGCGGGTGGCATCATGACCATGCATTATGCGCCATTTAAAGTCGCAGAAACGTTTAAAACGTTAGCAGCTTTATATCCTGATCGAATCGATTTAGGCATGGGCCGCTCGCCTGGTGGCAGCCCTTTAACTACGTTGGCATTAAATAATGGTCAGCCACCACAGCTAGACCAATTTGATAAATTACCTGAAATTTTACTCTTTTTAAGAGAGGAATTTCCTGAAGATCATTTATATTCTAAAATTTCAGCTGTTCCGCGGGAAGTTCTATTACCACAACCCTGGTTACTAGGTGCTAGCAAAGAAAGCGCACGTTCAGCTGGTGAATATGGCATTAATTTTTCCTTTGCGCAGTTTATTCATGGACATTTGCCCAAAGAAGTATTGTCCGCATATTACAAGCATTTCCGACCAGTAACTGAACAGCAAGAGCCGCAAGTGAGCGCTGCGTATTTCACTTTCGCCGCCGACACGAAAAAAGAAGCAGAATACCATGCGGCTAGTTTCGAGCATTATATCTTTGCCACCGAACATGGGCTTCCAAATAAATTTTTATCGCCAGAAGAAGCCCTAGCTTTCCCTTACAGTGAAATGGACAAACTGGTTTTAGAACAAAATAAACAACGCTTTGTCATTGGCAGTAGCCAAGAAGTTGCGGAGTTTTTCCACCAACAAGAAGAACTAGGGTTGACAGAAGCGATGCTAATCACCCCAGGTTATGACAAACAAACGCGCTTTCAATCGTTTGAACGCCTAGCAAAAGAATTATTATAGAAAGGAAATGAGAAATGTTAGATGTTTTAAAAAGAATTAATACGCTTGCACAAAAAGAGCGTGAACAAGGCTTAACATCTGAAGAACAAGCTCTTCGTGTCGATTTGCGACAAGAATATTTGCGGACCATTCGTGAACAATTCAATAAAACATTAATGGGCGTCACTATTTATGATCCTACTGGTGAAGATGTAACCCCAGAAAAATTAAAAGAAGAACAGCAGAAATATTTTGATTAAAAGAGACACAGAACAGTCGATTTGACTATTCTGTGTCTCTTTTTAACTACTCTTCTGTTACATATGTCCACTTATAATCATATTGTGCGCCAGCACCATGGGCAACGACGCCTTTCACTTCTTTACTGCGTAGATGGGCAGTCGCCTTTTGATAAAGTGGTGCTAAAGCGGTCTCTTCACCAATCAATAACTTCTCAGCCTTAACCATATCTTCCCAACGTTTTTCAGGATCTGAAGCATCTCTTGTGGCTGAAGCCTCGATCAACTCATCGTAGGCTTTACTTGAAAAACGCCCGCGATTATAGTTATTACCAGTAACAAAAAGGTCTAAGAAACTACTTGGATCTGCGTAATCCGCAGCCCAACCACCTAAGATTGTCTCAAAATCGCCGCGACTACCTCGATCAATTCGAACTGAAAACGGCACTGGGCTCACTGTTACATCAATGCCCTCTAAAGTATCCTTTAACGTACCTTGAATATATTCCGCTAACTTTTTCGTAGAATCGACATCATCGGCAACAATATCCATTTTGAGTGTTGTTATGCCCAATTCTTTCTTCGCTTTTGCCCAATATTCTTTTGCTTTTTCTGGGCTATATTCAACAATTTTTTTATTTTCATCAGCAAAATCTTTGTCATCTGTCGGCGAATACGACATCCCTTCTGGAATTAAGCCGGTAGCGACTACTGAGCCGTCGCCTAAAATTTTATCTACTAATGCGTTGCGATCAATCGCTGCTGAAATTGCTTTGCGTAAATTCACATTATTATACGGTGAATTTTTATCTCGCTGATTAAATTCCAAATAGCTGGTTCGTGCTTCTTTTTCGATAACCAATTCTGGATCCTTCGCCATTTGCTGGGCCAATTCGCCACTTAAAATAACATCATCTGCTTGGCCATCTTGGAATAAGTTCAAGGCAGTTGGTGCCTCCTTAACAACATCAAAATTGATTTTATCTAATTTGACATTGTCTTTATCCCAATAGTTTTCATTTTTTTCCAAAGTCCAATTGGTATCTGAGCCAGCCCCTTCAAAGTTAGCTAAGACAAACGGACCATTATAGACTGCTTTTTCACTGGAAGCAGCGTAATCTTTGCCATATTTCTCTACGGTTGCTTGATGTTGCGGGAAAAATAGTGGAAAGGCCAGTAAATAATCAAAATATGGTGTTGGTTTTGCCAGTTTAATTTCTAGCTCGTAATCTCCGTTTGCTTTAATGCCTAATTCAGAAACTGGTTTCTTACCAGCTACAATGTCTGCACCGTTTTCAATCATTTCTAGAAAATAAGCATACTCAGCGCCAGTCTGAGGATCTGCTGTACGTTGCCAACTAAAAACATAATCGGCAGCTGTGACAGGATCACCATTGGACCATTTTGCTTCTTCTCTTAGTTTCACTGTGTACGTCAAACCATCATCACTGACTTGCACTTTTTCTTTAGCCCCTGCTGGTTGCGGCTTGCTTTTATCATCTAAACGATAAATTCCTTCATACGCATTATTCAGTGCCGTAAAACTAATTGTATCTGTTCCTAAAGATAAATCTGCAGAAGGCATTTCTTGTTGAACTACTACTTTAAATTCTTGTTTAGCGGCAGTTTTCTCTGATCCGCCCTTTGCTTTTTCGGCGCCAGCTCCCCCATCACCACCACAAGCAGCTAAAACTAACAGCGTTGTTAAACTTAACCCGATAAGTCCTTTTATACGTTTACTTTTCATGCCTTTCTCCCTTCACAGAAAAAACTCTTCATTTTTTAATTTTTAGAATATTCTTATAATACTAAAATTAAAAACAAATGGCAAGCATTAAAATAAAAAAAGAACCAATCCCGAAGGACGGTTCTTAAAAAATGACTAACTAGCTTTGTTACGTCGTTTATAAATATACCAGCCAGAAGAAGAAAGTCCAACGAACAGTAAACCATATAATGCAAGCGTTTCTGTTTCTGTACCCGTTTTAGGTAAAAAGCCGCCATACTTTTTCTTCTCTGTTACGGATGGATTGCTCTGTCTTGCTCCCGCTTGGTTTTGTTTATTGGTTGCTACTGGTGTTTCTGGTGTTGGTTTCGGATCTGGTTTTGGATCTGGTTTTGGATCTGGTTTTGGATCTGGTTTTGGATCTGGTTTTGGATCTGGTTTTGGATCTGGTTTTGGATCTGGTTTTGGATCTGGTTTTGGATCTGGTTTTGGATCTGGTTTTGGATCTGGTGTTGGATCTGGTGTTGGATCTGGTTTCGGATCTGGTTTTGGCGTCTCTCCTCCACCAATTAACTCTTTGTAAGCTTCTTCCGAAATAGAAACAATTCGTTCGCCTGGGAATGGTTCTTTATATTGTGCTAAATCAATCGTCGTTGCTGCACGATACAACCGCAAGCTGGTTGCACTTTTCAAGTATTCAATTAAGACAGCATCTAGTGAAATCCCTTCTTCTCGTTCACCACCTAGCATATCGTAACCATCACCACCAGCAGCTAAAAAATCATTGGTAGCCATCCGGTATTGTTTCTTCTCATCCAATGGTTCAAACTTTTGTGTTTGCCGATTTTTAATTTCTATTCCTAATACGCGACTACCGACAATCGTTTGTCCTGTTTCATTGCCTTCGTCACTAGCCAAGCGAGTACCTGGTTTTGTGGAATCATAGTGGATACGAATGGAGCTTGAAACATGCAGGAAACCACCATTTGCGCCAAGTTTTGGTTGGCCAGCATCATCTAGTAAAATTGTGCCATTCTCATCTTTTTGTGGAATCGAACGAACAGACATTTCAAACATTTCTTTAACTTGAGCGCCGGTTACTTGAATTTGCGCAATGCTATTGCCAAAAGGTAACACAGCAATGACATCCCCAACTTTAATTGGCCCTTGTTTAATATCAGCGCGAATGCCGCCACCATTAGTTACTGCAAAATCAGCAGGTTGACTAAACGCGTCTTGGCCATATGACATAATCGCATCACCAATCAAATTCCCTAAGTTGGTCTCTCGTGTGCGCACATTTTCTCGTTGTCCATCCAATGTGAATGGAATATAATCGACAATTACTTTTTCATTTTCAGCGTTAAAATTCGTACGTGCTTCATCAACGATGGCTTTAACTGCCGGGTTTTCTGGCAATTCTAGCAACTCTGCTGCTGAAATCAATTTTGCTGTTTTCTTAGTTGGTTCACTCTCTGGTGCTGTGACAATTCCAACATTATTTAAATAATTACCTGTTTGAGCATAGATCACTTTGCCATAACGTTTGCCGCTTTCGACGGCTGTATGCGAATGTCCATCAATCACAGTGATATCTAACTCAGGATATGTTTGACTAAGGGTTTCTGCTAGCGTATCACCACGCCAGATATGCGGCGTCGTTTCATCTACGCCTAAATGCCCAGTAACCACGAAAGCTTGAATATCCGCGTACTTCTCTTTAATTTCATTAATCACTGCTTCTACTTCTGGAATCGGGTCTTTAAATGTCACCTTCTCTACGTTTTTCGGGTGTGTTTTCGTTGCTGTTTCTGGGGTCGTCACACCTACAATGGCAAACTTTTTCCCGGCTTTTTCTACGATAGTATACGGATCAAAAACCCGTCCACTGCCATCTTTGTAATACGTATTACTAGATAAAATCGGAAAATTCAGTTGGTCTTTATAACCTAGTGCAATCTCTAAACCAAAATCAAACTCGTGATTTCCCACCGCCATGGCATCATAACCAACTTCATTCATTGCTTTGGCCATATCCGCGCCTTTGGAGAAATTGGAGATTGGTAATCCTTGGAAAACATCCCCTGCATCCACCATCAAGGTTGGGTTTTCTTGGTCTTTAAAGGTTTTTAGACGCGCCATACCTAATTCGCCTTTCCCTGCTTCTAGTCGGCCATGAACGTCATTTGTGTGCATAATGGTATATGCATTATCTAAATCAAAGCCCGCATTACGGACATCTTGTTTCGTAATAGCGGCGGCGTTTGGTGTACGTCCATCAGGAGAAGTCGGAATTTGAAGAGTGCCGTCATTCACTAATTCGATTGCTTTGGCACGCCATTTTTCATCAAAATTTGTCCCAATAATTGACCAATTTCGTTCGATTTCTTGTTCTGGATCAAGCGTTCCTTTTTTCTTAATATAATCAACAATCATTCCTCGTAAGGTTTCTGGATCAGAATTTTTAATAGGTTCCCCTACTTGAATCCCTTGGCTAGCTAAACCGCCGTAACGATAATTATTCATAGCAATCGTATATTCTTTGGCAGGATTCAACGGTTGGCCGTCAATTTTCGCATCTACAATTCGTTCACCCACTGGTTTTGAAATGTCAATCTTGTAGTCCACTCCAGAAATCATGTCATAGTTATATACACGAATGTTTGGATTAAAACTAATGGTCAAATCATCTGGCTGTGTTTGGTTATAGTACGCCCCTTGTTTTTCTAAATACTTCAGTAAGTTTTCACCGTTAATGGGAACACTCACTAAGGTATTCGGGTATTTGTAGATATCAAAAATCGTGGCATAGGAAATCTTCCCCGCAGGTAATTTACTGTCGTATTTAAACAGCGCTGCCGCACTTAATTGTGCACCTGTCACTTCTTTTTGAACGTTATTAATTAAAGAAATCATCGCTGTTGGTTGTAATTGTGCTTCGGGAATTCCTTTAATTTCTTGTTTTGGTAAAAAATCAGCTGTTGCTGTGCCGATCTCCTCCTGAATAAACGCTCGCGTTTTTTCATGGTATTCTTTTGTCGCTGCCTTAACTGCTTCATCTGCTGGAACATTCGTTGTTGGTACAATCGTTGCTGTACCTTCTTGCACTTCCCACTTATCGGCATTTTTAGCAACTGAAAGATCAATTTTGACAACTTCTGTCCCCGTATCTTTCGGTCCCCCTACCGGTACAGTTTTTCCATTCGGCGCTGCTCCTTGCTTGGTAAAAGAAAGGTGGTCATGACCTAGAATATACGCATCAATCCCCGCGACATTTTCAATTACTTGGTCGGCACTGGCAGCCGGATCACTATTTTGTTGTCCCGCATGAATCGAAGCAACAATAATGTCAGCCTGATCGTTAGTTTTCAACTCAGCAACTGCTTTTTCTGCTTCTTCTTTCAAAGGTAAAAAATTAAGCGAAGTAACACGAGGGCCATCCCACAAAGGAATGTGCGGGATTGTTAAGCCGATAATCCCAACTTTTAAATCTGGCAGCCCATCTTGATTAAAATCAAGTTCCTTCGTGGTAGTCCCTTCAACAAAACGACGACCATCTTCCTTATTGTAGGTATTCGCAGACAAGATTGGAAAAGTGGCTTCTTGTTGAATTTTTTTGATTAACGGTAAACCAAAATTAAACTCATGATTTCCCAAAACCATTGCATCATACTTCATCACATTCATGGCGGTGATCATTGGATGGGTCTTTTCATTCACTAAAGGCGCTTTATTATACAAGTCATCTGTTAAAATAGTGCCTTGAATATTGTCGCCATTATCAATTAAAACGGTGCCTGCTGGGTTTTGCGCCCGGACTTGGTTGACGACTGTACTTACTTGGGACAAACCGACTGGTAATTCTTTATCATCTTCATAAGACCAATTCCATAATTGACCATGAACATCTGACGTACCTAAAATTGTTATTTTTTGCGGCGTGCTCGTTTCTTCTTTTTCAGCGGTTGACGTTTCTAAATTCGTCGTCTCTGTTGGTGCCGTGGTTTTTTGTGACTGCTTGACACTGTCACTCGTAGCCTGATTTGGTGCTTCTTGTTTGATGTCTGTTGTTTCCTGTGTAATAACTGGTTCTTGTTTTATACTTGAATCGGTGGTACTTGTTACTGCTTCTGAACTTTGTTGACTCGTTGTTTCTACTGCATATGCCGTACTAGTAACGCTTGGCGCTATCAACGCAACAGCCATTAAAAAATGCATGCTCCACTTCACTTTTTTAAAGCTCAACTTTTTCACAAATTTCCTCCTTGTGTTTCAACCCATTTGCAACAAACAATTGTCAAAGTAACAAACAACAAAAAGAGCCTTCCCCCATCACGCTGCTCTTCTTTTCCTATCATAATATATCCGTTAAATAAAAAACAGTAAATTCCGTTAAAATAAGATGTTTTTCCTGTAAATTGTTTTTATTTTTGGACAATATAGCGGATTTGTTTGTGAAAAAAATAGTAATTTTGACCAAAACACGAACTTTATAAAAAAGAAAGTCTTTTTATATTGGAAAAGCGGAACAAAAACTATTTTTTTGAAAAAAATAACTAAAAATACCGAATAAACAGCATTGGTCTAGTCCTTGAATACCTATAAACAAATACTAGCAGCAATTGGTCTAGTCTTTAAGGAGGAAAAAGAACGCTCTTTTGCTTAAGCAAAAGAGCGTTCTTTTTTATTTGAGGTTAATCCTTCATGTAAGGTAACTTTTTAGCATAGCCTTCTTTATTCACTTGACGTGCCCGGGCAATCGCCAAATCTTCTGAAGGGACATCTTCTGTGATGGTTGAACCAGCAGCAGTCACCGCATGATCACCAATCGTGACTGGCGCAACAATGTTCGTTGCAGAGCCAATAAACGCGTGATCACCCACGACTGTTTGGTGTTTATTTTTGCCATCATAATTAACAAAAACAACGCCGCAACCGACATTAATATCTTTGCCTAATGTTGCATCACCAACGTATGTTAAATGGCCCACTTTTGTTCCTTCATCGATTGTTGCATTTTTTACTTCCACGAAGTTACCAATGTGTACGTTTGCCCCCACATCTGCTTTAGGACGTAAATGTGCATACGGACCCACATCGGCCCCCTCGCGAACCACACTTTCTTCAATCACAGACTGTTTAACAACCACTTGATTGCCGATATGACTATCAACGATTTCTGAATGTGCGCCAATCAAGCAATCTTCGCCAATCACTGTTTTTCCTTTGATAGTGACTCCCGCTTCAATGACTGTGTCTGAACCAATTACCACGCCTTCATCAATATACGTTGTGTCTGGATCAATAAATGTAACACCATTTCGCATATGCATTTCATTTAAACGACGATGCATAATTTTATTAGCAGTGGATAAAGCAACACGATCATTTACACCCATTGCTTCGTCAAAGTCTGCCATTTGGTAAGCAGCGACAGCTTTGCCTTCTTTTTTCAAAATTTCAATGATATCTGTTAAATAGTATTCCCCTTGTGTATTGTTTGTATCTGTTTTCGCTAACGCTTCAAACAATGATTCATTATCAAAACAGAAGGTTCCTGTATTAATTTCTTGAACACGTGCTTCTTCTTCACTGGCATCTTTTTGTTCCACGATTCGTTCAACAATGCCCACATGATCACGAATAATTCGACCATAGCCTGTTGGGTCTTCTGCATGCGCTGTTAAAATAGTCGCACTTGCATTCTTACCTTGATGGTAATCGAATAAATTTTTCAAGGTTTCCGCAGTTAATAACGGCGTATCCCCTGTAATAACTAATGTTGTTCCTTGTTTACCACCTAATAACTCTTGTGCTTGCATGACTGCATGCCCAGTTCCCAATTGTTCAGCTTGTAAGGCATATTGACTACGTTCGCCTAAATGGCTTTTAATCATTTCCGCCCCATGTCCAACGATTGTCACGATTTCTGTTGGTTCTGTTTGTTCTACTTGATCTAAAATATGTTCGACCATTGGTTTACCAGCAACTGGATGCAATACTTTATAAAGTTTAGATTTCATGCGTGTTCCTTTACCAGCTGCTAAAATAATTGCGTATCTATTTTCCACGTTTGCCACCTCAAATTAACTAAATTGTTTGATTTTCTTCTAAATCGTCCTCATTATACCTTTTCTAGTTTATCTTACTCTTTTGTCTTTTTCAACAAAATAAGGCATTTAAAAGGTAGACCAATTTATTTTCTCATCTTTTTTTAAAGGAATAAAACAGAAAAAAAGAACCTGAAAATGGAATGGACCACTTTCAGGTTCTTTTTCAAATTATTTCTCTGTGAAATAGTTTCCTGGGACTACGCTAATCGTTTTTGTTTGTGTATCCACATCTTCCACGTACAATAGCGAAGTATAGTCATCGATTGCACGACGGCCATTGAATTTTGACTCAGCAAAAACGGTAATGCCCACAAGTTCTGCTTCAAATTCTTCAATCATACTCTTCATACCATTGACGGTGCCGCCGCCTTTCATGAAGTCATCCACGACTAAAACTTTTGATCCGCGTTTTAAACTGCGTTTTGAAAGTTCCATTTTTTCGATACGTTCTGAAGACCCTGATACATAGTTCACGCTCACCGTTGAACCTTCAGTAATCTTAGAATCGCGACGAACAATCACAAACGGAACATTTAAGTAATAAGACACAGCTTGCGCAATTGGCACTCCTTTAGTCGCAACGGTCATTACCGCATCAATTTGTTTGCCTAAATATTTAGAAGCAATAATCCGGCCCACTTGTCTTAATAAATTCGGTTCCCCAAGTAAATCTGAAAGATAAACATAGCCCCCAGGTAATAAGCGATCTTGTTCTGACAAACGATCACATAAATCCATAATCAACTGCTCCGCTTCCTCATAAGGAATTTCAGGGATAAAGCGGACACCGCCTGCAGCGCCTGGAATCGTTTCTAAAATACCTGTTCCACGTTCTTTAAATGTTTTTTTAACAATTGCTAAATCTTCACTAATGGAAGACTTGGCAGATTGGTATCGGTCAGCAAAATATGTCAAAGAAACCAATGTATGGGGATGATCTAAAAGATATTGGGTCATATCGATTAATCGTTCACTTCTCCGAATTTTCAAATTCGTCACTCCTTTTCATTCTATCGTTCCTTATTATAAGGGGTTTAACCGAAAAATTCGAGGATTTTTTTCAAATAACTGAAAATAGTTCGCCATTTCTTTTAAAAAAAAGAAATAAAGGAGAAAAACTTTCGTTTTTCTCCTTAGTTTCTTTGCATTTTTTGTTTTCGTTGGACCATGACAACCACTCGGCGATAAATATTGACTAATAAGAATAAACCAATAAAAATTAGGGTAATGCTTGCACTCGGTGGTGTTTCCAAATAATACGAGCTAGTCAACCCTGTTAGCATGCCAATCAAGCCCATAAACACACTGATAATAATCACCGTGTTAAAGCCTTTACCAATTCGCATACCTATTGCAGCTGGTAAGACCATAATTGCTGAAATTAACAAGGCTCCCGCGATCGGAATCATCACAGCAATCGCCACACCAGTAATTACATTAAAAAGCATCGACATCCAATGAATAGGTAGCCCATCAACATGAGCAGTATCTTCATCAAATGTTAAAACATACATTGGACGTTTAAATAACATAAACAATAGAACTAAAACTACGAATAAAATTGCCAACATAACCACTTGATCCCACGTAATCGTGACGATGGAACCAAATAAATACGATTGAATACTAGCAGCTGAATTGCCTCCTGTTAAATTCATTAAAACTAACGCCAAAGCCAAACCGCCTGACATTAAAATAGCAATCGAAATTTCTGAATAGGTGCTATAAATCATTCGTAAATATTCTAGAATGATTGCAGCCACAATCACGACAATTAAGGTCATTAAATTAGGATTCCAATTAAAAAAGAAGCCTAGAGCCACACCGGCTAATGACACATGTGAAAGGGTATCTGCCATTAAAGATTGTCGGCGAATAACTAGAAAGACGCCGAGCATTGGAGCAATCACTGAGATAAACAGTGCTGCTAAAAAGGCCTTTTGCATAAATGCATAAGAAAGCATTTCTGCCATACGA
The DNA here is from genome assembly GCF_050548355.1 of Enterococcus sp. AZ011. Classification (NCBI taxonomy): domain Bacteria; kingdom Bacillati; phylum Bacillota; class Bacilli; order Lactobacillales; family Enterococcaceae; genus Enterococcus; species Enterococcus sp. AZ011. Next base: position 55,775 of record NZ_CP172959.1, on the reverse strand, counting down.
TTCACTCCTTACCGCTAAAATGAACACTACCATTGTAGCGACGTTTAAGCGAATTAATTTTTTAATTCCTGCTTATTTTTTAAATTTTTCCAACATTTCTTTAAGCCGTTCCTAGGCTTTCGTTATTATCGAGCCAGATAACGTTTTATTGGAAAATTTACGTATACGATTCTTCACTCATATGGAAGCAACGCCATTTCGAATCTTCTTTGCGGACAAGACGAATTTGACGATCTACATAGGTTTTGATATCTTCATGATCATGCGTAATCATCAAAATAGCTTTTCCATGTTCATGCGCACTGTGTTGCAACAATTGATAAAATTCGTTTCGCGATTGTTCATCCATACCTGTTGTTGGCTCATCCAAAATAAATAAATCTGGATCGGTCGCAAACACTCGCGCTAAACTAATTCGTTGCTTTTGCCCGCCAGAAAGCTCGCCAATTCGTTTGTGGCGCATTTCCCACATGTCCACTGATTTCAAAGCTTTTTCCACATGAAGATGATCTTTTTTCGTCAACGGTTTGAACCAACGATTTCTGGGAAAACGACCTGAACGTACTAATTCAATGACGGTGCTAGGAAAGCCCGCATTGAAAGAAGCGACTTGTTGTGGAATGTAGCCAATACTGATTTTTTCACCAGCACTATTTTTTTTAGCGACCGTAATTTTGCCACTTGTTGGTTTTAATAACCCTAAGGTACTTTTGATCAGCGTTGACTTGGCAGCGCCATTTTCTCCTGTTAAAATAACGAATTCCCCTGGATCAACATAATAAGAAACATCTTCTAAAACAGGTTCATCATCATAATAGAAGGTTAAATTTTCGACTTCAATATAATGCATAAGTTGGCTCCTTTCTGTTGCCAGATTAATGAATGCTTTTTTGTAAAGCAGCGAGGTTTTCTTTCATGACAGACACGTAGTTCTCGCCTGCTTCTTGTTCTTTTTGAGTTAAACTCTCTAAAGGATTCAATACGGCTAATTCGACGCCTGTCTCGTCTGCCAATGTTTTGGCTACTTTTGTAGAAGCCGATGCTTCAAAATAGATCACAGAAACATTGTTTGTTTTAATATATTTTTTTAATTCGGCTAAACGACTTGGCGAAGGTTCTTGGTCTGGATAAATCCCAGCAATCGGTTCTTGGGTCAAACCATATTGTTTCGCCAAATAGCCAAATGCAGCATGTTGCGTCACAAAGGTCCGATTTTTAGCGCCTGCAAACGCAGCTTGGTATTCCTTATCTAACGCAGTCAATTTTTCCAAATAAGCAACGGTATTTTTTTCAAATACGGCTTTTTTCTCAGGATATTTTTTGATAAGCGCATCCCGAATCGCTGTTACTTCTTTTTGCGCTAACACGGGATCTAACCAGACATGCGGATCCAGTTCGTGGGAATGGTTATGGCCTTCATGACCTTCTTCGCCAGATTCTTCCTCTTCTGTTCCTTGCATCAATTGAATGGATTGACTGGCTTCCACGATTGAAACTTTTTTCGTATCCAAGTTTTCAATAACATTCGGAACCCAAGTTTCTAGCTCTTTACTATTATAAACAAAGACATCCGCATCAGTAATTTTCGCTAAGTCTTTTGCGCTTGGTTCATAATCGTGTGGTTCCGTTCCAGCTGGAATCAACAGCTCAACCTCTCCCTCATCACCAACGACTTGTTTTGTGAAGTCGTACATCGGATAAAAAGTAGTCATTACCGTGAGCTCTTTCTTCTCTTTTGGCGATTGTGTGGTTTGCCCACAGCTAGCTAAAAGAAAAGCACTGATTGCTAAAGTAACGCCGATTATCAAACGGCGGTAGATTTTCGTCATGTTCTGTCCTCTTTTCGATTTACCTATTATAAACCGTAATATTTACGATTTGCCAGGAATAATGTACCAAATGGATCACGGGACGTCAAGGAATAAATTTAAAAAAACAACAGAGCGTGGGACAAAAATCACTTTGGGTTTTTGCTCCACGCTCTGTTGTTTTTATTTATTTCAATGTCCGAACCAAATAAACTTCTTCGCAAAAGCCTTTAAGTCCATTATAAATCCGTTGTGCTCGTGTTTTCTTTTCACATAAAGCAAAGACTGTCGGTCCACTGCCGCTCATCAACGCTGCATCAGCGCCGTACTTCAGCATGCGATCCTTGATTTGTTGCACGATTGGATGTCTGGCAATCGTGACACTTTCCAACGCATTGCCAACCGTTTGGGTCATCCCAGTATAATCACCATTTTCAATAGCTATTCTTAGTCCAGCAATATCTGGATGGTGCAATTCATCTACCGCTAAATCATTAAAAACGGTACTAGTGGATACACTAATTCTTGGTTTAACTAACACAATCCAACATTGAGGCATGGTCGGTAATGCTTCAATTTTCTCCCCACGTCCGTTTGCAAAGGCTGTTCCACCCCTTAAACAATAAGGAACATCCATACCAATTTGGCTACCAATTTCACAGAGTTCGTCCATCGTCAACCCCAGATTCCACAGTTTGTTCAAGCCTCGTAATGCTGCGGCACAGTCACTGCTACCCCCTGCTAAACCAGCTGCCACGGGGATACGTTTTTCAATATATATTTTAATTCCTTTATGAATATTATAGGTACGCTTTAATAAGTCAACTGCTTGATAGACATGATTCCGTCGATCCACGGGTAAAAAAGAGCTGTCCGTTTCAATACGAATGATGTCTTCTTCTAGATTTTCAAAAGTTAAATGATCGGCTAAATCTACACTTGCAAAAATAGATTCAACTTCATGATAGCCATCCACACGTTTATGCAGAACATCTAACCCAAGATTAATTTTCGCAGGAGCTCGTTCGATTATTTCCATCGGTTCCCTGATTCACCTTCCTTAATCTTTTGTCTACCAACATTTTAATCTTTTAGATTCTATCATATGTCCATGAAGAAGTACACCGAAGATTGCTCTTTCTCTGACAACAGATGGGTGAAATTAAAAAGAGCTTAGGAACGAAGGGCTCTTCCTTCACTCCTAAGCGGACTTTCTAAATTATACGGCTTGACCGATGAATTCGATTTCAACGGTGCGTGTTAAAACATCTGAATAGCTATAAGATACACGTTCAAATGAGTTCTCGTCTGGATCCAAGTCAACAACAAAAACAGATGGATAAGTCTCCGTTAAGATTCCTTTACGTTCTGTTTGGCGCTTTCTTCCAGTCTGAGCAACTAACATAATTTCACTGCCGATACGGCCTTCCAAATCTTTCTTAATTGACGATAACGTTGTTGGCATTGCATTCACCTCGAGAAACATTATATCACTTTTTTTAAAAAATTTCAAGTTTATCATACTAGAAGTCTGTTTGCAACTACTTTTGCTCGACAAACCGGCTGTTTTGTCGAATTTTTATTCATTTTCTAATGTATATTTCATTTTTGCTTTGGCACGATCATAGGCACTTCGGACAGCTGAAAAAGTTCCCCCACGCACTTTAGCGATTTCTTCTAACGTGTAGCCTTTTAAGTATGCGTTTAAAATTTGTTGTTCCAACGAGGAAAGACGTGTCGGAAAAGCTGCCAATTTTTCTTGAATCATTAATTGACCTAATGGGTCGGTAGCCGCTGTCCCTAAATAGTCCACTAACTCTTCACCAGCGCTTTCTAATCGTTGTTCCAGAGAAATAGACAAGGTATCTGTTCGCCGCTTATAGGCGCATTGATGGCGAATTAAGCTATGTACGTGATTTTCAAAATTTCGTTTAAAAAACTTTCCTAATGATGCTTGTTTTTCTGAATCAAATCGTTCTAACGTCCGAAAGAAGACAATTCGCCCTTCTTGAAGCCAGTCCTCAGTATCATAATCTTTTAAATAGTATTTTTTCATGCACTTATAAATCACTGGCTGATATTGCCCATATAAGGCTTGAAATTGTTCTTGGTCTCCTGCTAATGCTTGTTGAATCTGTTCTAACATAAAAAGCCCTCCTTTTCGATAAACGTATCGAATGATTTAGGAGAGCATAGCATGTTAGAAATTTATGACTTAAGCGAACATTTGTTTAATCTTTTTTTTGAGACAATTCTTCTAGCTTCTCAGAAAGTTTTGATAACTGCTCCACGTTCCATGGAGAATTTCGACGAAATTGCTGGAAATGGATATCCGTTGCATGAATGGCAATCGTCTTTTCTGTTTTCTGGACAGCTTTGTAAAGTTCATTGGCCGAAGTCCGCAATGCACCTTGTGAAAAGACCACCCATTGTTCAGCCAAATCGCTCGTTGCGACTGTTACTTGCGTTAAACGATCATTTTTTTCACCAGCTAGACGTTCAATATAACTATCTGCTGTTTCATCTTCTTTGGTGAAAACCACGGTCAAAAGGTACTTTTTGTACGTTTGCTGAATACCTGGGACTAATTGGGCATCAAAGACCACAATGATTTCCAACCCTTCATATTTGCCATAATTGGACAGACGACTAAGAAGCAGTTCACGCGCATCCTCTAAACGCTCTTGCTTTTTCAACTGGACCAATTCTGGCCAAGCACCAATCATATTATAGCCATCAACGATTAACAATTGTTTTTTCATACAATCGCCTGCTTCTATAATGGGTTGCGGCCACGATAGACTTCATACATTAGCAAGCCTGCAGCCACACCAGCGTTTAAGCTTTGAACGTGTCCAGTCATTGGAATCGTTAATAATTCATCCACTTCTTTATGAAGACCTTGACTCATGCCACGACCTTCATTTCCGATGATTAAGGCAATTGCGCCTTGTGTATTCCAGCGACGATAATCCGTCCCAGACATATCTGTACCAAAAATCCAAAATTGATTCTCTTTTAGCGTTGCAATACTTTGTGCTAGATTCGTTACACGAGCCACTGGAATATGTTCCACGGCCCCTGTTGACGCTTTGGTTACGGTTGGTGTAATTCCCACTGCACGATGTTTCGGAATGATAATACCGTCCACGCCTGTCGCATCAGCTGTTCGCAAAATTGAGCCAAAGTTATGTGGGTCCTCTAGACTGTCTAAAATTAGGAAAAATGGTGTTTCTGTCTTTTCTTTTGTTTGTTCCAATAATTCTTCTAAAGTTAAATATTGATACGCCGTGATTGCTAAAACCATGCCTTGATGCACGCCGTGATCACTCATCGTATCTAATTTTGCTTTAGGCACCCATTTGACTGGAACAGCCTGTTCTTTCGCTGCTTGTTTTAATTGCTCAATTTTCTCGCCACGAGCATCTTCTTGTAAAAACAATTTATTCCCGCGTCCTTGCTGCAACGCCTCAACAGTGGCATGGAAACCAAAGACAAAGTTATCTGCTAGCTCTTCTGAGGTTCCATCAGCACCTGCTGTCGCTGGTCGTGGGTTCCGTTCTTTTGAACGCTTATCTGAACGTTCTGGACGTTTCTTACCTTTTTTAAAAGGACGAGATTTTTCATTTTTCATTGGTTTCACCTACTTTCTTGATACACCAGTTAATTAATTCTTCTAAACGTTCTTTTTGTTGTGTTAAATGTAAATAACCCATCAAGGATTCGAAACCGGTCGCTACCCGATAGGTCGTCACATCAGCATTTTTGGCAAAGGTGTGACTTTTAGCATTCCGACCGCGTTTGTACATCACTTCTTCTTCCTCCGTTAGCATTTCTCCCGCTAACATCGCTTGCATTAAGCTTGCTTGGGCTTTTGCTGACACGTAGTGTGTCGCCATGCGATGCAAAACATTCGGTTTCGTTTGTCCTAAGGAAACTAAATAATCACGAATGTAAATTTCATAAATCGCATCGCCAACATAGGCCAAAGCTAAACCGTTTAATTGTTTGTAATCTCTCATTCACTTCTTCTCCATCTCGTTCCTTGCGGAGTATCTTCTAAAACAATGCCTTGTTCTTTTAATAAATCGCGGATTTCATCACTTCGGGCAAAATCACGGTCTTTCCGTGCTTGGTTCCGTTCTTCAATTAACGCATCGACTTGTGCATCCACTAATTCTTCGTTTTTAAAGAATAAACCAAAAATAGCTAACCAGCCACTGAAAAGCTTATCCATCGCCACTAGAATTGGTTCCGAAACTGTCGCTTGTTCACTATACTGATTCATCATCTTCGCTAATTCATAAACGACCGTAATCCCGTTAGCTGCATTGAAATCATCGTCCATTTCCGTAATAAAACGTTGTTCTAATTCGTTTAATTGAGCCAAATAGTGTTCATCCTCTGGCAAACTTGCGACCGCATCTGCTTGTCTAAAACGTAAATTTTCAAACGCATTTTTCAATTTTTGATAATTGGCTGCTGCCTCTTTTAGAGTGCTTTCGCTATAACGAATCGGGCGACGATACTGGGTGGTGGACATAAAGAAACGTAAAATTTGCGGATCCACTTTTTGAATCATTTCATGAACAGTAATGAAGTTACCTAGGGATTTACTCATTTTTTCATCGTCTTCACCAATTGTGACATAGCCGTTATGCATCCAGTAATTGGCAAAGGTATGACCTGTTTTGGCTTCGCTCTGTGCAATTTCATTCTCATGATGTGGAAATTCTAAATCTTGTCCACCGCCATGAATATCAATCGTCTCTCCCAAGTGTTTTGTCGCCATGACAGAGCATTCAATATGCCAGCCGGGACGTCCTTTCCCCCAAGGAGAATCCCAAGAAATTTCATCTTCTTTGGCACTTTTCCAAAGAGCAAAATCCAATGGGTCTTCTTTTAATTGTTGTTCAACGCCAGTTCGTTGACTTGCCCCCACTTCTAATTCATCAATCGATTGATGGCTTAATTTACCATAATTAGGGAATTTACGGGTGCGATAATACACATCACCTGCGACCTCATAAGCAAAACCTTTTTCAATTAAAACTTCGATGAAAGCTAAGATATCAGGCATGTGGTCCATCACCCGAGGATGTAACGTTGCTGGTTGAACATTCAATGCTTGCGTGTCTTCTTCAAAGGCTTTGATAAAACGATCCGCCACTTCCGGCGCAGTAATTTTCAATTCTTTGGCTGCCTTGATAATTTTATCATCGACATCTGTAAAATTCGAGACATAATTCACTTCATACCCACGATATTCAAAATAACGACGAATTGTATCAAAGGCGATCGCACTGCGCGCATTACCGATATGGATATAGTTATACACGGTTGGTCCGCAGACATACATCCGAACTTTATGCGCCTCAATTGGCGTAAATACTTCTTTTTCTCTGGTCAATGTATTATAAATTTTAATCATGCCCTTTTTCCACCTTTCTTCCATTTAGACGAACGACTTTCGCAGGAACACCCACAGCTGTAGCATCTGCTGGGATGTCTGAAATAACAACAGCACCCGCCCCAATTTTTGAACGTTCACCAATCACAACTGGCCCTAAAATTTGAGCTCGTGCCGAAATCATCGCTCCTTTTTTCACTGTTGGATGGCGTTTACCCGTATCACGACCGGTCCCACCTAACGTCACTCCGTGAAACAAAACAACATCTTCTTCTATTTCCGCGGTTTCCCCAATCACAATGCCCATGCCGTGATCGATAAAAACCCCCGCACCAATTGTGGCCCCAGGATGAATTTCTACGCCCGTTATGAAACGCCAAAATTGTGCATGAATCTTCGCCAACAAAAACAACTGATGCCTATATAAGAAATGAGACAAGCGATGCCAAAACAGGGCGTGCAAGCCAGGATACGTTAAAAGAACTTCTAGTGTGGTCCGCGCTGCAGGATCGTTTCTTTTAACAGCTGCGACGCTACGTTTCAACCAACTCATATGGTGAACTCCTTTCTATTATACAAAAATAAAAAACGTCTTTTAAGCAACAAAAAAACGTTGCTTAAAAGACGCCCATGCGTGGTTCCACTTTTCTTCACAAGAACTAGCTCTTGCCTCGATACAGTTAACGCCTGCCGACGTCTTCGGTTACTTTTTTCACCAAAGCCACTCATAGATGCATTTCGACAAAAGATGCTCGCTGTTCTCACCACCCACAGCGTCTCTGAAATCCATCTGCTTGTCTACTTCTTCTATTCTTTGTGTTTTTATAACACTTTATTTAAATGATCTAATGCTTTTTCTTTGCCTAATAATTCGATGGTTTCGCCTAATTCAGGACCATGCATTTGTCCAGAAACAGCAATTCGAATTGGCATAAACAAGTTTTTGCCTTTAACGCCGGTTTCTTTTTGGACGGCTTTAATCGCTGCTTTAATACTTGGGACATCGAAAACGTCCAAGGCTTCTAATTGTTCTTTAAACGCATGTAACACAGTTGGCACTGTTTCTCCTTGCAAGAATTCTTTCGCAGCATCATCTAAAACTGGATGTTCATTAAAGAACAAGTTTGATAGTTCCACAATTTCAGCTGCATAACTCATTTGTGGTTGATACAAGCTAACTAATTGTTTTAACCATTCGATTTTTTCAGGAGATGGATTTTCTTCAACACGACCGTCAGCGACTAAATAAGGAATACACATATCTGTTAGTTCACCTAAGTCCATTTGTTTCATGTATTGATTGTTAATCCATTCTAATTTTTTCGCATCAAAGGCCGCTGGTGACTTGCTTAAGCGTTGTTCATCAAACAATTTAATCAAGTCTTCTTGTGAGAAGATTTCTTCTTCGCCAACAGGAGACCATCCTAGTAAAGCAATAAAGTTGAACATGGCTTCTGGTAAGTAACCTAATTCACGGTATTGTTCAATAAATTGTAAAATTGTTTCATCACGTTTGCTCAATTTTTTGCCAGTTTCTGAATTAATGATTAAGGTCATATGGCCAAAGACAGGTGGTGTCCATTCAAACGCTTCGTAAATCATTAATTGTTTTGGTGTGTTCGCAATGTGATCATCGCCACGTAAAACGTGAGAAATTTTCATTAAGTGATCATCTACTGCAACGGCAAAGTTATACGTTGGCATCCCATCGCGTTTTTGGATGACAAAATCGCCACCAATGTTATCTGACTCAAAAGTAATTTCACCTTTCACGATGTCATCAAATTTGTATTCTGTATTACGTGGCACACGGAAACGAATCACTGGTTCTAGACCAGCCGCTTCTTTGGCTGCTTGTTCAGAAGGTGTTAAATTCGCACAAGTGCCTGCGTAGTGAGGCATTTCCCCACGAGCTTGTTGTGCTTCACGTTCTGCTTCTAATTCTTCTGGCGTACAATAACACTTATACGCACGATTGCTGCTTAATAATTGATCAATCAATGGTTGGTAAATTTCTTTACGTTCTGATTGACGATATGGACCATATTCTCCCGGATGAGCAGGTGATTCATCCCATTCCATCCCTAACCATGCTAAGTTTTCCAACTGACTTTTCTCGCCGTCTTCGATGTTCCGTTTTTGGTCGGTATCCTCGATACGAATGATAAATTCTCCGTCATTGTGGCGGGCAAATAAGTAGTTAAATAATGCTGTTCTTGCATTCCCAATGTGCAAGTGTCCAGTTGGACTTGGTGCGTAACGCACACGAACTTTCGTCATGTTCATTCCTCTTTCCATTTTTTAAAAACAGACGGTTTAACGTCGTTTTCAGTTATTTTTCCAATAAAGCAACGGCAATTGCGCCGATTCCTTCTTTTTTACCAACAAAGCCCATCGTTTCCATGGTCGTTGCCTTAATGTTCACTTGTGTGACCGCTAAGTGGCAACTCGCGGCTAGATTCTTTTTCATCTCTGCCAAGTATGGGCTCATCTTTGGCTCTTCCGCTAAAATTGTACAATCAATATTGCCAATAGTAAAGCCCGACCGCCCAACTTTTTCATTTACTTTTTTTAATAAGTTTACAGAATTCGCATTTTTGAACTGCGGATCGGTTTCGGGAAACAGTTGCCCAATATCACCCAGACCAGCGGCACCAAGGATTGCATCAATAATTGCATGTGTTAAAACATCGGCATCTGAGTGACCTAACAGACCTTTTTCATAAGGAAGAGTAACCCCACCAATAATTAAAGGTCGTTGCGGAACTAATTGATGAACATCAAAACCTTGACCGATTCGAATCATACTAAGTCCTCACTTTGCTTAATTTTTATCGTTTTTAGGATGGTTATCCTTGCGATCATTAATCCCGCGACCCGCGTGCGCCGGTTTGGCAAAAATCATACGCCCAGCTGCGGTTTGTAAAGCACTTGTAACGACCACTTCGATTTGCTCATTCATGTAATGCTGGCCATCTTCAACCACAACCATTGTGCCATCATCTAAGTAAGCGACCCCTTGTTGACGCTCTGTTCCGGCTTTTACAACCATCACATTCATCGTTTCACCTGGAATCACCACTGGTTTCACAGCATTAGCTAAAGCATTAATGTTTAAAACAGGCACATTTTGAAATTCAGAGACTTTGTTTAAGTTGTAGTCATTGGTCACAACCACGCCATCTAATAATTTTGCTAATTTGATTAATTTACTGTCTACTTCAGAGATATCCTCGAAATCTCCGTCATACATCTCAACGGAGATACCTTCTTCTTTTTGTAAAGCATTTAAAATATCTAAGCCACGACGACCTCTCACCCGTTTTAAACTGTCTCCAGAATCAGCAATGTATTGTAATTCATATAAAACAAAGTTAGGGATGAGCAAAACACCTTCTAAAAAGCCTGTTTTAGCGATATCGTAGATTCTGCCATCAATGATGACACTGGTGTCTAAAATTTTGTATTTATGGAAGTTGTCTTCCACTTTACGTTCCAACATTTGTCCTTCGGTGTCTTCCGTATTTGCTTTCTTTTGGCGAGGTGTAAAAACTTTTTTCCACTCCTCAATCCGTGTTGTTCCCATTCGGAAACCTAAGTAACCCAGAATAATCATAACTAGAATTGGCAGTAAACTATTCACGACAGGAATTTGTAAGTTGTACATTGGAATGGAAATAATGACGCCAATTGTTAAACCAATGATGGCACCAATACTTCCAAATAATAAATAGGTTAAACTCATTTCATTTAAAGCTGCTTCGATTTTTTTGACAGCGGAAACAATATACTTTGCTAACCCTAAAGATAAAATAAAGAAAATAATTGCACCGATTAATCCGTTCGTAAAGTTATTGTTTAACCAACTGTTATTGCCTTGCTTAGCCATTTCCCAAGCCATTGGGAAAAGAGAAATTCCTAAACTTGCACCAGCAATGATCATCAGCAACGTGATGATTCGTTTTTGCATATAGCCATCCTCCTCGTTTATTTAATAAAGACATCTAGTGTTGTGGGGCGTACAAAAATCATACGCCACCAACAACCTAAACGGATTATTTCTACTTTCATTATTTAAAAACTTTTCTTAACGTTTCACCAATTGTTGAAACGCCAATAATTTCAATACCTTCAGGCGCTTCCCAGCCACCAAGGTTATTTTTAGGGACATAGACTTTTGTAAAGCCTAGTTTTTGCGCTTCACGCACTCGTTGTTCAATACTATTCACGCGGCGGATTTCACCAGTTAAACCAATCTCACCAATGAAACATTCTGAAGATGAGGTTCCTTTTTCTTTATAGCTAGAAGCAATACTGATTGCTAACGCTAAATCAATAGCTGGTTCATTAATTTTGACTCCACCAGCCGCTTTTAGATACGCATCCTGGTTTTGTAACAAAAGGCCTGCCCGTTTTTCTAAAACCGCCATGATTAAAGAAACGCGATTAAAGTCCAACCCGGTGGTCGTTCGCTTGGCATTGCCAAACATCGTTGGAGTAACTAACGCTTGGATTTCCACCAAAATGGGGCGTGAACCTTCCATTGCTACCACAATTGAAGATCCGGTGGCTCCTTCTAAACGTTCTTCTAAAAAGACCTGAGAAGGATTCATAACTTCAACCAATCCATGTGTCTGCATTTCAAAAATACCAATCTCATTCGTTGAGCCAAACCGATTTTTGACAGCCCGTAAGATTCTAAAGGTGTGATGCTTATCTCCTTCAAAATAAAGAACCGTGTCTACCATATGTTCCAACATCCGTGGCCCTGCGATAGACCCTTCCTTCGTTACGTGTCCGACAATAAAAATGGCAATCCCATTCGTTTTTGCCAGTTTCAATAATTCGGCAGTTGTTTCTCGGACTTGACTGACACTACCAGCAACGCTGGTAACATCTGGCTGCGTCATTGTTTGAATCGAGTCAATAATGACATAGTCTGGTTCTAATTTTTCAATGGCTCGTGATATTTCGTGCATATCTGTTTCTGCGTATAAGTAAAATGTCTCGTTGACGGTGCCTAGACGCTCCGCTCGTAATTTAATTTGCTCAGCACTTTCTTCACCAGAAACATATAAAACCGTGCCACCTGTGGCTGCTAATTGTTGCGATACTTGTAAGAGCAATGTTGACTTACCTATTCCGGGATCGCCACCGATTAAAACTAACGAACCTGGAACAACGCCACCACCCAAAACCCGATTCAGCTCCACTAATTCAGTTTTTACACGCGGCTCTTTTTTAGGTACGACTTCAGATAGCCGTTGTGGTTGTGTCTTTTTACCAGTCAAACTTACTCTAGCACGACGATCAGAAGTATCTTGAATAACCTCTTCCACCATCGAATTCCATTGTCCGCAATTAGGACAGCGGCCGAGATATTTTGGAGACACATACCCACAGCTTTGACATTCAAATTGAACTTTTGCTTTTTTTGCCATGTAGAATCTCCTTATCTGTTGTTTATTTTAACATTTATTAAATGGTTTGAATAACGTTGCCTACTGAAAAAATGGGCTTTATTTTTGTCCAGACGAACCAAAACCGCCCGTTCTTTCTGCCTCGACTTGGTCATCATCCGCTAATAAAAACGGCTTAAAAATCCCTTGGCCAATTCGTTCACCTTTTTCAATGACAACATCTTCATATCCAAAGTTTAAAAATTGGAACATGATATGTCCTTCGTTATTCTCGTTATTATAATAATCACTGTCAATGACTCCGACACCATTCGCTAAAAGTAGGAATCGTTTTAGCGGGTTCGAAGAACGACTTACCAATTCTAAATATTCAGAATCAGGCATATACGCCTTAATTCCTGTTTTAACTAAAATTGGTTTGGGATTTTCTCCAGCTTGTTGTAACTTCCAAAGACTTGGTACAACGACCGTTTCGGCTGCTTGAAAATCATACCCCGCGGCACCTTTTGTTGCTCGTTGTGGGACACTCAAGCCCTCTTCTTGATACTTAGAAATAATCTCAAAACCACGTTGTTTCATATTCATTCTCCCCTACTGTCTAAACTACTCCTATTTTACCATAATCTCTGATACTCTGGTTGTTTTTAGTAAGTTTCTCATTTCTAAAAGCCCAGTTAATCTAGACTACGCAAAAAAGAGGAGAATTTTTGTTTATTTTCCTTCTTTTAGTCTATCATCTTCTCTTAAAATAAACAGACCAAATCCCAAAAAGTCCCAAGATTCCCTCAAAAAGTTCACACTTTCATTAAACTTTCTTTACTATTCATTATTTAGCACTTTCTAGTAGCCGCTGATTTTGTTATAATGAGTGTCAAATTTTACTGTAAAAAGAAACGAGGCACTTATGAGAAACAAACTCCAACAGGCCAAACGAATTGTGATCAAAGTCGGAACCAGTTCTCTGATTTATCCCAATGGCAATATTAACTTAAAAGCAATTGATCAATTAGCCTTTACTTTGAGTGATTTAAGCAACCAAGGCAAAGAAATTATTTTAGTTTCTTCTGGCGCAATTGGTGTCGGACTGAATAAATTAAATCTATCTGTGCGCCCAACGACAATTCCAGAACAACAGGCAGTCGCTGCAGTCGGACAAGCAGAATTAATGAACATTTATAATCAGCGGTTTTCAACCTATAGCCAACAAATGGCACAAGTTTTATTAACTCGTGATGTTATTGAATATCCTGAAAGTCGCAATAATGTTACCAATACTTTTGAACAACTGTTAAAAATGAATATTATTCCTATCGTCAATGAAAATGATACTGTCGCAATTGAAGAATTGGATCACTTAACCAAGTTCGGGGATAACGATCAATTGTCTGCCATTGTCTGCCAAATTGTTCAAGCTGACTTGTTAGTTATGTTATCAGATATTGATGGTTTCTTTTCAGATAACCCTACTGTCAACAAAGAAGCCACATTATTTTCTGAAATCAATGAAATTAATGAAGACTTGTTCCAATTAGCCGGTGGTAAGGGGAGCCGCTTTGGCACTGGTGGGATGTCTAGTAAATTAAAAGCTGCTGAACGTGTGTTAGCTAATCAACAGGCGATGATTTTAGCAAACGGAAAGCAGCCAAAAATCATTTTTGAAATTTTAGAAGGAAAAGATATCGGTACGTTATTTATTAAAGGAGGGCATGAAAGTGACTGATTTAAAGCAACTAGGGCAACAAGCTAAAGAAGCCTCTTATACGCTAGGCTTGATGGATACTCGTCAAAAAAATACTTTGTTAAACAAAATGGCCGCAGCCATTGAAGCCAATGCACCCCGCATTTTACAAGCAAACGCATTAGATTTAGAGCAAGCCGCTACCCACGGAATTTCTGAAACAATGCAAGACCGCTTACGTTTAACAGAAGAACGGATCACAGCGATGGCCGAGGGCATACGCCAAGTCGCTACTTTACCCGATCCAATTGGGGAAGTAGATAAAATGTGGCGCAATGAAGCGGGGCTGTTAATTGGGCAACAACGCGTGCCTTTAGGTGTTATTGGAATCATTTATGAATCGCGGCCAAACGTGACAACAGATGCCGCTAGCCTTTGTTTCAAATCAGGAAATGCTGTTATTCTTCGAGGCGGAAAAGAAGCGTTTCACTCCAATCAGATATTGGTGACAATTTTACAAGAAGCGCTAATCCAAGAAGCCGTTTCTCCCCATCTCATTCAATTTGTTGATGATACTTCTAGAGAAACAGCCCAACAACTTATGCGCTTAAATGACTACTTGGATGTCCTCATTCCACGTGGCGGCGCCAATTTAATCAAAACTGTTTTGACAACAGCCACTGTTCCTGTTATTGAAACAGGCACAGGCAATTGTCATATTTACGTGGACAAAGACGCCCAGTTAACAATGGCAACTGAAATTATTGTCAATGCTAAATGTCAACGTCCTTCTGTCTGTAACGCCGCCGAAACGTTATTAATTCATCAAGAAGTGGCTGAAGCCTTTTTACCAACAATTGAAAAAGCCTTGAAGGAGTTTCACGTGGAACTTCGGGCAGATGAACGTGCGTTAGCAATTTTTGAAGAAGCCATTCCAGCGACTGAACAAGATTGGGAAACGGAATTTCTCGACTTTATCTTAGCAGTGAAAGTCGTTGATTCTTTAGACGAAGCCATCCAGCATATTAATCGCTACAATACAAAACATTCTGAAAGTATTATTAGTGATAATTACTTTGCCACACAACAATTTTTACAACAAGTGGATGCAGCCGCTGTTTATGCGAATGCTTCAACTCGTTTCACGGACGGTTTTGAATTTGGATTTGGCGCCGAAATCGGCATTAGTACGCAAAAATTACATGCCCGTGGACCTATGGGCTTAGCAGAGCTTACTTCGACAAAATATGTTATTTATGGAAATGGGCAAGCACGTTCTTAGAAAGAAAAACCCTTGATTTAAAAATCAAGGGTTTTTCTTTCTCCTCTCCAATGTGCATTTTTACACATGAGATTGTTCACAGTTCCACAATCTATTCTTGATATTTTTTTTGAATCCTCATTATACTTTCTACATATGCTTGTTTCACTTGGACTGGCTCTAAAATTGTCACTTCTTCACCAAAGCCCATAAAATAGTTGGCTAAAAATTGTGTTTCTGTTGGATGAATCTGTCCAACTAAAAAACACTGCGTGGGCGTTTCTTCCAACTGAATATTGTCAAAGCGATGTTTATAAAAAAATTCTTTGCCTTTTTCTGTAATGATTGCTTTAAATGGAATCGTACGTGCCGTCGTTTGTTGATGGCGATACGATTCTTTCAGTTCTTCAGTCGTAAAATCCAGTGTTTGGTTTAATTGCTGAATAGCCTCCATAAAATCACAGCGGTAAGTACGCCAAGCCTTTTTAGTCACATCATAGCCTGAACAATACCAATACCCTTCTAAAATAGTTAACCGGGTTGGTAAGATTTTTTTCGTTGTTGCTTCATATCTGGTATAGTTAAACTGAATTACTTGTTGCGCCAAAATACAATGAAACAGCTGCTCTAAATTGCCTGGTGCTTCTACTTGTTCAATTCCTTCGTAATAGACGACCTTACTCATTTGACTGATTTTAAATTGGGTTGGTTCATCTAAAGAATGCAATAATTTTTGCTGAATTTGCTGATAGGAATGACCAAACGGTGACTCTGCGACTAATTTCAGTAATTGTAACGAAAAAAAGATCGCTAACACTTCATTTTCGTTAAAATAAATCGGCGGCAACAACGGTTTGTTTAAAACTCGATAGCCACCATAACGACCATTCTCCACATATAGCGGCACGCCTAAATTTTCCAAAGCTTCAATATCCCGCAAAGCTGTGCTTTTAGAAATCCCAAAAGTTTTCATTAACTGATTTAAATTAAACTGAGGATGGGTTCTCAAGAAAAAAAGTTCCTGATTTAAACGTTCTGATTTTT
This sequence comes from Enterococcus sp. AZ011, assembly GCF_050548355.1. Lineage (NCBI taxonomy): Bacteria > Bacillati > Bacillota > Bacilli > Lactobacillales > Enterococcaceae > Enterococcus > Enterococcus sp. AZ011. Next base: position 39,154 of record NZ_CP172959.1, on the reverse strand, counting down.
TCATTTTTCCCTCCATCGGTGTCACTTTTTGACACCTTTTATTGTTATGCTTATCTTATCAATCTTAGGAGGTTCAAACAATGAAAAACACACAATTTGCCCTTTTTATGGTCTTAAATGGACGAGCAACGGAAGCCTTGACGTTTTACCAAGAAGCCTTTGCTGGTGATATTCTTTTTAAAATTACTAATCAAGAATTTAAAGAGCGCTTAAATCCTTCTTTGACCATTCCCGCTGGCGAAGAACACTGGCTTTCTCACTCGATTTTACAAATGGACACTTTTCAATTACAACTAGCTGATAATCCTTTGTTTGCAGGAATGAATACCACGCCCACAGAACAATTGACCCTCAGCTTAACCGTCAATAGCCGTCACTCTGCCAAAACAATTTTTGAAAAACTCACGCGCCATCCCGAATCCTGTATTATCCAAGAACCAATTGAAAATGAATTTGCAACATTTTATGCGATTGTGAAAGATCCTTTTGGTTTAGTCACTCAAATTACTCAAGAAAAACAAGCAGATCCTACCAAGAAAGGAAGTTAGCCGAAGAATGCGAACCTATGAATCAAAAGAAGCCTTGATTGAGGCCATTCAAATAGCTTCACAAAAATATTTAGCTGAATTTGCAGAAATTCCTGAAACACTTAAAGATCACCGAATTGAAACAGTAGCTAAAACACCTTCAGAGAACTTAGCCTATCAATTAGGCTGGCTCAACTTGCTGCTTTCTTGGGAAGAACAAGAACAACGTGGTCTGACCGTTCAAACGCCAGCTGAAGGTTATAAATGGAATCAACTGGGTGCTCTCTATCAATCATTTTATCAAACCTATGGACAAATGAGTTTAGAAAGTCAGCTGATTGCGTTGCAAGACACCTTAGAAAAATTGCTTCATTGGATTGACTCGCTTTCCGAAGACGAATTATTTTTACCTCAACAACGGGCTTGGGCGACCACCAAAGCACAATGGCCTCTTTGGAAATGGATTCACATTAATAGCGTTGCCCCTTTTACTAGTTTCCGAACGCAAATTCGCAAATGGAAAAAAGTGTGTCTTTAAAAAGTTATCCACATTTTTTCAAAAAAAGCTTGACAAGCATTTTTAAATTCTCCACAGAAAACTTTGTGGATGAAATTTCTTATTTTTTCCAAAAAACTTTTCCACAATGCTTATTTGTTCGACATTAAATCTTTGTAAATTCTAGAAAAAATAAGATGAAAACGTTGTTTTAATAACGTTTTCATCTTATTTCAACTTTAGGGGCTCCTTCACTTTTAGCAAGCAGCCCTTCTGAACTTACGTCTATTTTTTTAGCAACTCGAAAACTTATCCTTGTGGATAAACCGAGATAAAAAGCTTTTTTGTGGTTTTCAACAGAGTTATGCACAAAGTTATCCACAGGGAGTTTTCAGCAATTTTTCGGAGAATATTCGTTGTTTTAATCTGGTGATTTAGCATTTGAATGTCAATCCCTTACTCCTAATTCTTCTTCACTCCACCCTTAGGATCCTAATAAAATTTTAAAGTTTTTCTTCTATTGGTACATCAAATAAAGAGTATGATAAACTATAGGTACTTTCGAAAAATCAGGTGAGGTTATTTATGAAAAATAAAAGTAGGCAGTTTTTAAAAAACAACTGGCCTTATATGTTAGCCAGTTTCTTCATTCCATTTTTAATTATGGCAATTATCTATTTGAGTATTGGGATTTATCCAGGAAGTAGTCGCAGTGTTTTAGCCAGCGATGCCTTTTCTCAATTTTCAAATTTTCACGCAAGCTTTAACAATGTTCTTCATGGAAAACAAAGTCTTTTCTATACGTGGAATGCTTCTTTGGGACTAAACTACTTGTCCTTAATTTCCTATTATCTTGGTGGCTTATTTACGCCGCTCGTCTTTTTCTTTAACAATCAAAACATGCCTGATGCGCTCTATTTCCTAACGTTGTTGAAAATTGGGAGTGCTGGCTTGAGTTTTTGGTTCTTGGCAAAACAAACCTTTAAGATTCCTAAATGGTCCCATGTGACTTTAAGTGTGTCTTATGCGCTAATGTCCTTCATTGTGGCCCATTCAGAATTAATTATGTGGTTGGATGCCTTTATTTATCTGCCACTCGTAATTTTAGGAATTCATCGTTTAATGGACCAACGAAAACCGACATTATTGTTTGTCAGTTATTTCTTGCTTTTCATTACAAATTATTATTTTGGCTTTATGATTGGGTTGTTTTCCTTCCTGTACTATTTTGCACGAACGTTTACAGACTGGCAACGATATAAATCTCGAATCGTTGCGTATTTTACTACTTCTCTTTTAGCTGGTGGAGCATCCATGATTATGGTCTTACCTGCTGTCTTAGATTTACGAACCAATGGTGAAACTCTTTCTGAAATTACAACCTTTAAAACAGAAGCGACTGCCTTTTTAGATATTATTATGAAAAATATGATTGGCGTTTACGATACAACCAAATATGGGTCCATTCCTTTTATTTACATTGGGTTGTTGCCTTTGATTTTTTGTCTCTTCTATTTCGTTACGAAAGAAATTCCATTGAAAAACAAACTACTTTTTGGCAGTTTGTTTGTCCTATTGATTGCTAGCTTTTACATCACGCCCTTAAATTTATTCTGGCACGGTATGCATGCGCCGAACATGTTTCTTTTCCGCTATAGTTTCCTCTTTTCATTCCTAGTTATTTTGCTTGCAGGTTATGGTTGGGAGAAATTTGAAAAGGATGATCTCGGCGTCTTAAGCGGCTTGATTTTGATTCTTTTAGCAATTTTTGCTCTTGCAATGGGCACAAAAGGTGCTACTAGTTATACGTATGTGACTTTAACCTCTTTCGTATTAACAGCAACTTTTTTACTATTATACTTTTTCGGAATTGCTTTTTATCAATTGAAAAAAGCGCCTATGCAATACTTAGTGATTTTGTTATTGCTGCTCGTTTCTGGTGAAGCAATCATTAACACACGGGCGATGGTCACTGGTATTTTAGATGATTGGAACTACGCATCACGTAGTTTGTATTCTGAACCTTATCCTGACTTAAAAAATCTAGTCGATCAAACAAAAAAAGAAAATGATACTTTTTATCGCTTGGAAAATTTAAATGGTGTTTCGGCCAATGACGGCATTAACTATGGCTACAGTGGCATTAGCATGTTTTCTTCCGTACGGAACCGACATTCTTCAACATACCTAAACGCCTTAGGTTTCCGCTCGCGAGGCACGAATTTAAATATTCGTTACCAAAATAATACCTTGTTAATGGATGCTTTGATGGGCATTAAATACAATATTGCTGAAAATAATCCAATGAAATTCGGCTTTGAACGACAAGCTGCTGCTGGTAAATATCAGCTTTATCGTAACGAAAATGCTTTGCCGTTAGGATTTTTAGCAGACAAAGAGATTTACAATGTCCGGCAACCTCTCAATGATAATTTAGGTAGTCAAACAAATTTACTAAATGCTTTAGCCAATACCAATGAACGGTATTTTACCTTTTATCAACCAACGATGACGCTTCAAAATAACGTGACAATTACGCAAAATACAGCTGGCGTAACTTTTACGGAGAAACAACATAACGTAGCCAAAGAGATTTCTTATACAGTCAATGTGCCCGCCAATACGCAAGCTTATTTGAGTTTATTCCCAACAGATTTTGCTCAATTGGAAAGTTCCACTGCGACGGTCACCGTGAATGGCTCGAGTCAGCAATCACAAATTGGCATTACTGGCCAATATTATAATTTAGGCTACTATCCAAAAGATACAACTGTTAACTTCAAAGTAAGTTTTTATGGAACCAAAGCAGTAAGTTTTGTTCAGCCGCAAGTAGTTGGCTTAAATACCAATGCATTTGAAAAAGCCATTTCCGCTGTGCAAGAAAAAGGCGTTGATTTAACCACTGGCAAACGCTCTGCTTCAGGTACCTTTACCGCCGACAAAGATCAAGTACTCGTCACTACAATTCCTTATGACAAAGGTTGGCGTGTCAAAATTGATGGCAAAAAAGTTACCCCAAAAGCCTTTAAAGATGCCTTTCTAAGCGTTCCTGTCAGCGCTGGAACCCATACTATTCAGTTCTCTTATTTACCAGAAGGATTGATTCCTGGCATCGTGTTATTCGTTCTATGTACTGGTGGTTTCGTTGCCTACGTAACCTTGATTCCTGCTAGACGAAACCGTAAAAAAGAAGACAAATAAAAAATCACGCGATGGCTAAGTCATCGCGTGATTTTTTTAAATTTCAGTCATTGCTTCTTCCACAAGCGAAACACTTTGATGTCTTCCTTTCGTAATCAACAAGGAAAGTTGCACAAAAGCAAAGAGTACACTGGTCCGCTTAGGATAAGCAAAATAACGTGGTTGCCAACTAGTGACATATTGTTCTTTGCGCTTGCGTGTATCTTGAAACGCATAAATTTGATAACTATACTTGTAAAAAATATTAACAAAGCGTTCTTTTAAAAAAGAGTACTTGCTCTCCCCTACGTTAGCCAACGGCGCCATCCCAATATCAATTAATTGATAGCCCTGCTGTTGATAGGTTTCAATAAAACGAGTGAACAAATATTCTCTAGTAAAAGCAGGTGCTTCTGAACGAATACGTAACAAATCATACGAAATACTTTTGCCTTTTTCCATTTCTTTTCCCGTAATGAAACCGATGACCGTTTGTTTCTGTCTCACCAAGCCCACACTACTGCATTTCAAGTACTCGGGATCCAACCGTCCACCAATAAAGTAGCGCTCTTTTTGATTCCGTGACCAGTCCGCAGAAACTCGTTCTAACTCTTGATATAAGGCATCACTAATCGTTTCGGGATAAAATTCAAACTGAAAATCCGCTGCTTCTGCTGCTATTTTTTCAGTCACTGTTTCCGTCCAGGCTGTTTGATTCACTGTTGACGGCTCATCAAATTGAATCAAGCCTTCTTCCCCAACTTTCATAAATTCAAAGCCGCAATCGTGAAGATTCATAACATATTCTTCCGAAATACGATAAAAAACTAATTGATAGCCTAACAAATCAGCTTGATCCATAAACGCCAGTGTCGCCGCTGTCCATTTCTCTCGTTGCCCAATCGGATCCGCCAAGACAAAGCATTTATTAAACTTCATTTGAAACCCAAAAAGTACTTGATCTTCGCCTTCTTCTTGGTAATAAAAATGACCATAATCCTTTAAATACAAAAATTGACTGCCTTCGTTGCCACCAAATTTTTCCAAAAAGCGTGTCAACCGCGCTTCCTCAAACCCCTCACCTAAAGTAACAGTTGTTTCGGCTAAATATTGATACAAAAAGAATAAACCAATCAAGGAAATACTTAATCCAATCAATCCGTTAAACCAAACATCATCTGACGGAAACAACAAAAAGTGATTGATAACTTGATTGCCACCAGCTGGTCGTGCGGCGTAATAGCCAGCAACCGCATAACCGATAAACAAGCAGCCAAACAAAATACTATCTACCGTTAAAGCGCCCCATGAATAAACAAACTTTTCACGATAAAATTCTTTACGAGCCAAAATAACCGCCAATAAAATAACAGCATAAACAGCAATTAACTGCCACGAAGTCGTTCGTGCCACCGTATTTACAATACAAAATCCTAGTAAAATAATTGTAGGCCAATAAGCTTTTTTCACTTTCATAGAAATGCCTCGAGCTAAACCTAATAACAAGAATCCTACAAATAAATTCAATGTTTGATCTAAAAAATTAAAAGAAAAGGGAAGTAACACTTGGAATAAACGACTGACATTCGACAAATTCGTCACAGTCGACAATAGAACCATCATAATCCCTGCAAAATATAACGCCGCCACCAAAATAAAATGCGCCACTTTTTGTGAAAATAACCGAGGTAAATTATCAAAAAATTGATTGACTTTCATGCCTGCTTGTTGCAAGAACAAAATAACTCCTGTCATAAAAGGCGTCACATAATAGAACAAACGATAATACAACAACCAGACGACCGCTTGTGATCGATCAATCCCTAATTGTGACAAGCCCAAAATCATTAAGACATCAAACGTTCCCATACCACCAGGAACCATGGTTAACATCCCGATTAACGTAGCGATAACAAACATTGGGTAAACAGAAACCATCGAAACTGGCACCTGCATCAAGCGACCTATCATCAAGAAAGCAAACATCCCACCTAGCCATTGACCTAATGAAGCGCCGAATAATAGGAGCACCGCTTTTGGAAAAAATGTTTTAAACAATGTTCGCCGTTTTAAATACGTGAAAAACCAGAGCGCTGGCGCAATCAGACTGCCCAATAATAACCAAACCCAATATTCACGAAAAACATTTTGAGTTCGAATAAAAAATAAATCAACAAACGCCACAAAAGATAAAATAGATAACCCTGAAATCAAGAACAGAGCAACTTTTGAGACCGTTGCTACAACCTTGCCCCGTGGTACATCTTTTCCGTAAAAATTAATCCGTAGCGTTGCCCCAACCACACCGCCAAAACCCGCTAAGTTATTAATGGTATTGGTGACCCAAGCCGAAGTTAACCAATCCATTCGTTTCATTGGTGGCTTACCTTCTTTTTCCAATAACTTAACGACTACATAGTCATAAAGGAGCATCGGAATAACCCCTAATAGTCCTGCCAAGACCATACCAATTAAACGCCCCGTACTTTGTTGTTCCATCGTGGAAAAAATATCCGCCCAGGTCATGCCTTGAGCGATATGTGTCACTTGGTTAGCCACGAAAACTAATACAGAACCAAGAAAAATTAGTTTCAATAATAAACTGTGTTCTTTCAACCACTGCGTTAGTTGGCTAATATTTTTTTTCATCTTATAGCCTCTTTCATATCTCTTTTCTATTCATTTAACTTTCGTTTTATCGATTTTCTTCCATGGTAGCCTATTTGCTGAAAATTTTCCAGCACGGCTAGACATTTTGGCTGAATCGTATTGTTTTATTGAAAAAAAAGAGTGAGAAAAAAATCTAAGACGATTTTTTCTCACTCTTTTAACTGTATTTTTACGCCACTACTTCTGCGATAATCTCAATCTCCACCAACACATCCATCGGTAATTTAGAGATTTCAATCGTTGTGCGTGCAGGATATTCCGCACTAAAATACTCAGCATAGACTTCATTGAATGCCGTGAAATCCGCCATATTTTGTAAATAGCATGTCGTTTTGACTACATGAGCAAAATCACTACCAGCTTCTGTTAAAATCCCTTGAATATTTTTCAGTACTTGATTGGTTTGTTCTTTAATCGTTGTCCCAACCACCTTGCCTGTTTCAGGATCCAGTGGAATCTGACCAGAAGTAATCAATAAACCATTCACAATTTTTGCTTGTGAATATGGCCCAATTGCTTGTGGTGCTTGCTTTGTTTTAATTGTTTTCATTTCTTTTCCCCCAGTAAATGACAAGTTGTTACTTTTTGTTATTTTATTTGTTTCTATTTTTCCATTGTACTGCAACCCTTTTCGGAATGCTATCTTTTCTCAATTATTCCCAAGCGCTGATGCTGTGCCATCCTTTTGTAAAACAGCTTCAAAACCTTGACGCATCCTTTCAAGTCCCTCGTGTAGTTTTGCTTGCGAACAGCCAATATTTAACCGTAAAAATCGTTGCCCATTACCACCATAAATCGAGCCGTCCATAATGGCGACTTTCCCCACAGAAACTAAAGCCTCTTGTAAGCGGGCCACATCTGGAACTGCCGCTGATACGTCCAACCACATTAAGTAAGTGGCTTCCAGCTCCGTCACTTTAATTTTTGGCAAATATGTCTGTAAAAAATCTTTCACGTAACGTTGGTTCTCCGCTAAATAATCATTCAACTCGTCAACCCAAGTACCACATTTTTGATAGGCCGTCATGGTTGCTAGCATTCCCAAAATACTTGTTGATGATAGACCATCGGCGTTTTTTAATTTGAGCTGAAAAGCGTCACGCAATTCGTTATCTGGAATTAGGGCGTAAGCAAAAATCAGCCCTGGAAAATTAAAGGTTTTCGTGCCACTGGTAATAATGGCAGATTTTTTATAATCAAATTGCGTAATTGGTCGATGAACTTGGCCTTTATTAACGATATCCATATGAATTTCATCAGAAAGTAAAAACACATCATACTGTTGGCACAATGAAACCATTCGCTCTAATTCCCATTGCTCCCAAACACGTCCTGTTGGATTATGCGGGGAACATAAAAGCAAACAGCGATTTTCTGGTTGCGCTAGTTTTTTTTCTAAATCAATAAAATCAATGCTGTAGCGCTTCTCTTGATAAAGCAGTTCATTTGCCACTACTTGCCGCTTATTTTCCTGAATGACTTTAAAAAATGCATCATAGGCAGGTGTTTGTAAAATAATGCCCTCCCCTTCGTTAGTCAATAATTGAATCAAAGCAGAAATACCATAGATAACGGTCGGGGTATACATAATCCAGTGTTCTTCAATCTTCGTCTGGAATCTTGTCTGGTACCACGTTTGAATTGCTTCTTTTAATTGCGGATGGTTCCACCTCGTGTAGCCAAATACTGGATGTTTCAAACGCTCCTGTAATGTTGCCAGAACTGCCTCTGGCACAGCAAAATCCGTATCGGAAATAGTGAAGGGAAGCAAGTCCGCTTCCCCAAATCGGTCTTCTACAAAATCCCACTGTGTACAATACGTTCCTCGTCGATCAATTGCTTTATCAAACGACACACTCTTCACCTTCTGTCTTTTTTCTAACCTAAAATCATCTCTAATTGATTACGGACCGTTGTCACTTTGGTTCCGATAATCACTTGCACATTCTGCGCATCTAAATGCACGACACCTAAAGCCCCTAATTGCTTTAATTTGTCATCATCTACTTTATTAGCATCTGCTAACACTAAACGTAAACGCGTAATGCAATTATCAATAGCTTGAATATTCTCTTGCCCACCCAAAGCCGCTAAAATCCCAGGCGCATCATAGCCACCCGTTTTCTTATATTGAACTTCTTGATCGGTATATTCAGTCTCATCTAAGACCTTGTCTCGTCCAGGTGTTTTTAAATCAAAGGTTACAATGACTGTTTTAAAGACGAAATAATAAACAACAAACCAGATAGCGCCGACAATGAGAACCCACCACCATTTTGTATAAGTTCCTTGTAACAAGCCAAAAATAACAAAGTCCAGTAGCCCGCCATCAGTGTTCCCAATCACAACACCCAATAAAGCCATTACCATGAAACCTAGACCAGTCATAATGACATGAAACAGCCATAATAATGGACTAATAAATAAGAATAAAAATTCAATTGGTTCTGTAATGCCAGTGATAGCCGTAGCAATTACACCCGAAAGGAGTAAGCCTTTAATCTTATGTCGATTCGCCGGAGCTGCAGTATGATACATCGCAAGTGCCGCCGCTGGTAAGCCAAAAATAAAGGTCGGCATTTTCCCTTGTGACAAGAAAGCTGTTGCGCTTGGTGAAATCGGTAAATTATTTTGCAATTCTGCATAGAAAATATTTAACGCACCAAACACTTCTTTGCCAGCCACCACCGCTGAACCCCCTGCTTCAGTAAAACGAATCATGGAAACCAAAATATGATGCAACCCAAACGGTAACAGTAGACGTTCCCCTGAACCAAACAGAAAAGGCCCAAAAATACCAGAACGTTGGATAAGTTGGCCAATCGCCATAATCATTAGCGCGAAAAGTGGCCAAACTAACGGAATTACTAAGCCCACGAAGGCCATCACTAATGAAGTAATAATTGGTACAAACCGTGCGCCAGAAAAAAAGGCAAAACTATCTGGTAGTTGCACCGTATAAAATCGATTATGCAACTTATATACAATAAGCCCAGCGATAATTCCACCAAGAACACCCATTTCAATCGTTTGAATCCCAAAAACCATTCCTTGGCCGGCTTCCCGCAACTGCTCAGGATCCACGAGGCGATTCGTCTGCACTAAGTAGAAATTAATCGCTAAATTCATCACCGTATAGCCTACGAAACCTGAAAACGCAGCAATTCCTTTTTCTTTCCGAACTAACCCCAACGGAATGGCCATTGCAAACATGACAGGTAAATAGGCAAACGCAAAACCACCAATTGTCGACATAAATTGGAAAATAATTTTCACTGCGGGCTTTCCTAAAAACGGGACCGTTTCAATCATGGATTCACTGGAAAAAGAACTTCCTAATCCCAACAAAATCCCCATAAAAGCTAATAAAGCCACTGGCAACATAAACGTTTTGCCTAATCCTTGGAAAAACTCCCAGAAAGTCGCTTTCTTTTTCTTTACTGCCATTTCTTAACTCCTCCATTCATTCTTTACAAAGCTAAAAATGATTGCGTTTACATTCATTGCCCTCATTATAACTAGCCCAAAACAAAGAAAAAAGAGGCTACACTCTTTCTGTATCCCCTTACATCATTTAGTATGGTGTTGCATAAAATTACCGCGGCTGCTTTGCCTCTGCGTACATTAATAAAACCGTATCGAACAAACAAATGACAGCAATTCTTGAACTTAAATCCACGCGCTGATGATAACGTGTCGTCCCTTTGGCAAATAACGTCGTCGTCGTCAATTTTTCCAAGGTGCTTCCTTTAGTCGAAATCAAACTAATCATCGGCACTTGCTGTTCCTGCGCTACACGTGCATACGCTAAAATCCCCTTAGTTTCTCCTGTATAACTGACAAAAATGGCTAAATCCTGTCCGTCCAGATTCTTAACTGCTGCCGCTTGTTCATCCCAATCAGATCGTGCATAGGCTTTTTTTCCTAAAAATGTTAGCTTTCGTGCAAAATCAGTACAAATAGGAAAACTGCCACCAACACCGAACACTTCAATCGTATTCGCACGCTCAATCATTTTAAGCATTTCCGCGACTTTGGCTTCATCCATTTGTTGAAAACTATCTTGCACATTGGCAATCAACTGTTGCGTAATAGCTTGAAAACTACGACTATCGCTTTCTGTGCTCTCGCTCTGCACCGATTGGACGATTGCGTATTTTAATTCTTGGAAGCCTCGATAACCTAAGTGTTTTGCTGTCCGAGAAATAGTGGCTGTTGAGACAAACAACGCCTGCGCCACCTCATAAATGGTTTGTGAACTAATTTCCGTCATATGCGTCAAAATATAATCCAGTACTTGATTTTCAATTTTACTTAAATGATTTCGTTTCTTTTCTAACAAAGCGATTAATCCCTCAGTCGACATCCAATCCCTCACTTTAAATCCTTTTTTATAATTATACACCAGAATATTCTGATTATTTCAATAAGAAAGTCCAAAATAACCAACAGCGGCTCCATCATTCGCCAGAGAAAAAAATCAGCCTTCCGATGGAGGTGTTTGTTGCGCTTTCTTGCTATACTCTGTATATAGAAAACAGGAAAAATTTGGAGGTAGTACGTATGAATAATCAACGACCAATGTTTATAAATATTCTTTTAGTGGTCCTTTTATTTTTAGTTGTCGGTTCACTCTTTAGTGCCGTTGTCGGTATCGTGGGAAGCTTATTGTGGCTAGCAGTAAAAATTTTAGTTCCCGTAGCGATTATCGTGTGGCTTGTTCGAACAATTTCGGGAAATAATGGCAACTGCCACCGTCGTTATTAAAAAAAAACAGGTTTTCCTTTTCGGAAAACCTGTTTTTTTTACTTCTTTTATCTAAAAGCATATACAATATTACTAATACCAAACATCATAAAGTAGAAGCCAACTAAGAAGCTTAAAGTTAGTGCTGAAGACAATGGATTAAATAATAACATTACACCTAAGATAATCCCTAAAACGTCAACAATTAATGTGAACCAGAAGTAACCTGTGCTTACTCGTTTAGCAAAATCTAAAGTAAATAAGCCGAAAATTGAGTCGAATAAAAACCAAATTGCAAAAACAAATGGTAACACAGCGACACCAATATTTAAGTTAAACAATAAGTAAACACCAATTAGGATATCAATAATCCCTAAGATGATTGGTGCATAAGCTTTGTAGCCTAGCAATTCTTTCATACGATTACGTACAAAAATTTCGAAAATCCCTTTAATAATAGCAAAAATCGCAAAAACCATCACAATGGCAATTAAATTACCGGCAGGATTTTGGAAAGAAATTAATGCAGTCAGAACAAATAGAATTCCTAATACTAATGAACCCCAGTCCATTCCATGATGTTGTCGTTGTTCCATGACACTCACTCCTCTATAAAATAATTTATTACACTTATTATGTTACTACTATTTTACAAGGTGTCAAATATTTTCATCGTGCTTTCTGAAAACCATTTCAATGATAACTCCATTAAAAACAACGTATCACTTGATTGTCTCTTTTTTGGTGCACAATTGTGCCTTTTTTGTATAAATAAGTCCCTCGTTTTCCCACAAAAAAACCGCTACTTTTTCATCTAGTTTATAAAAAAGTAACAGTTATAAATTATTTTTTCTTTTTCCCAATCGAGAGAATCCCTCTTTTTATGACATCAAAGAAACTCAAAGATTGGACCATATGATCTGGGTCAACATATTCACGAATAGCTCGTAACACTCGCTTCGGCTCTTTTGAAGCAAACGTATACGTCCCATTTTTCTTGGTTTGAATCGCATAACGAGGAATCCATTTTCCTTTGAACATTACTGAAGCCAACACGTAATCGACTTCTTCCCACGGAATTTGGATAAACTTACGTGGATCTTTGGCATGGTAAAATTCAAACCCGCGGTCACCTATCATAATTTGTCCATAATCTGTTAATCCTGTAAATGCCGTCGCATCTATAACTAAATCAACTTTTGTGTTTAATGATTGTACCATGTTATCTGCTCCATTTCATTCGACTAATTCCTCTTTATTATACGTTTCTTTCCTGATCGAAACAAACAAAATTACATCTTTGTTTAAAAAAGCGGAAGAAAAGTTTCTCGACTTCTCTTCCGCTTTTTTTGATTAGAAGTAATGAACTTACTTCGTCATTCTTATAATAAGCCGATTAAGTGGCCGACTACGCCGACTACGAATAAACCAAGAATGATAACGATTGGGCTAACTTTTTTCTTCAATAACCACATGCATAAGAATGTAAGTAGTAATGGTGCTAGACCTGGAATCAATTGATCTAAGTTATCTTGTAAAGTAGTAACTTTCGTTGGTGAAAGCGCCAAGCCTTGGTTCACTTGTTCAAAGGCTTTATGCATTCCTTCACCGCCAGCAGGAAGTTTATCCCACTCGATATAAGCACCTTTGTCTAACTTAACTTGTGAGACAATTGGTAAGAACTTAATCGATACCCAACGTTGAACTAATGCGGCCAGTACGAACATCCCTAAAATAGAAGCACCTTTTGTAATATCTTGTAGTAAACCACCTGAAAGGTCATCAGTAATTTTAGAACCTGCTTTGTAACCAAACTCTTGTGTATACCACATGAATGACCAACGAATTAAGTTCCAAGCAACGAAGAATAAGATTGGGCCTAAGATGTTACCACCCATTGCTAAGGAAGCACCTAAAGCTCCTAACATTGGACGAACAGTAAACCAGAAAACTGGGTCACCGACACCGGCTAAAGGACCCATCATCCCAACTTTAACCCCTTGAATCGCTACGTCATCAACTGGTGCGCCATTGGCACGTTCTTCTTCCAAAGCTAATGTTACACCAAGAATTGGTGAGGCAATGTATGGGTGTGTATTAAAGAATTCTAAGTGACGTTTTAACGCCGCTGAACGTTCTTCTTTCGTTTTATATAATTTTTTGATTGCTGGAATCATTGAGAATGCCCAGCCGCCGTTTTGCATACGTTCATAGTTCCAAGAACCTTGGATAAATGTTGAACGCCAAGCTACAGCTAAACGATCTTTTTTAGTTAATTGAATTTTTTCTGCCATTTTCTTTGCTCCTCCTTCAGAATTAGTAGTCGTTTAAAATATCGCCTAATGGGTCGCCAGAGTTGCCTCCGCCATTTGAGTTAGAAGAACCGCCCATTTTAGATAAGTTCAAGTAAATAAGAGCTAAAGCGACACCTAAAGCACCTAATGCGATTAATGTTAATTGAGAAATCGCTGCGACTACGAAACCGATAATGAAGAATGGCCATACTTCTTTTGTTGCCATCATGTTGATTACTAATGCATAACCTACGGCAACGACCATACCACCACCGATAGCCATACCATCAGTTAACCAAGCTGGCATTGATTCTAAGAAATTACGAACAGTGTCAGCAGGAATGAATAGTAAAGCACCTGCTGGAATCGCAATACGAATACCTTGTAAACATACAGCGAAAATGTGTAACATTTCAACTTGTTTAATGTTGCCTTTTTCAGCAGCCGCATCCATCATGTGAACGATTGGAACCGCAACTGTCCGAACGATCATTGTTAAGAACAAACCTGCAACCGCTAAAGGAACTGCGATGGCAATCGCTGAAGGAACACCTTTAACACCTTGGCCACCTAAAACTAAAATAATTGCTGAGGCAACAGATGCTAAAGCGGCATCCGGTGCAACGGCAGCCCCGATGTTCGCCCAACCTAACGCGATCATTTGTAAAGTACCACCTAAAACAATTCCGGCTTCTAAATTACCAGTAACTAATCCGATTAATGTACATGCTACTAACGGTTGGTGGAATTGGAACTCATCCAAAATCCCTTCCATACCAGCTAGAAAGGCAACGAGTAAAACTAAAATAATTGATATAACAGACATGATAAGCCTCCTATTTTGATTTGTATTTGGCGAGTTACGCGTTTGCTAACTCATTTTTTGCTTTTTTCAAAATTTCGTCCATATTCGCTTTTGAATCATTTGGCACTTTACGCACATCAAATTTGATGCCTTTGGCTTTTAATTCATCAAACGTATCAACGTCTTCTTGACCCATTGATAATACTTTGCTTACAACGACTTTTCCAACAGAGTGAGCCATTGAACCAACGTTTACTTCTGGGATTTCTACGCCGCCTTCAACCACTTTTAAGACGTCTTCAGGATTTTCAAATAATAATAATGCTTTTGTATTGCCAAAACGTGGATCTTTCGCTACTTCAATCATTTTACTGATTGGAATAACATTGGCTTTTACTCCTGGAGGAGCTGCTTGTTCGATTAATTTCTTACGTAAGTCATCTTTTGCAACGGCATCAGAAACAACAATAATTCTGTTTGGTTGTGTTGCTTTTGTCCAAGCTGTTGCTACTTGACCATGTAATAAACGTGAATCAATACGTGCTAGCACAAATTTAATTTTGCCATCGCCAACAACTGTACCTGGTGGTAACGAACCTTTTGGCTGTGCATCTTCTGTCGCAGCAGCTTTTGGTGCTTCTGCTGGTTGTAACTCTTCTGGTTTAACTTTGACACCATCTTTTGCTGTTTCAAGAATGTGTGTCGCAATTTCTTGTGCTGATTCCATAGAGAAACGAGAAGCATATGCTTCAATAACCATTGGTAAATTCATACCTGCAACGATTGCCCATTTGTCTTTATGATCTTCTAACAATGAGTTCGCTTGGTTAAATGGTGTTCCTCCCCATAGGTCAACTAAAAATAGTACTTCGTCTTGATTGTCAAACGATGCAATGGCTTCTTGCATTTTTGCTTTTACATCATCGGGACCTTCGCTAGGCATTAACGTAACTGCTTTTACATTTTCTTGTTCGCCAAAGATCATTGCACCAGATTGCAAGATCCCTTCAGCAAATTCACCGTGACTTGCTAGGATAATTCCTACCATTTTTATACCTCCTGTATAATTGATGTTTTTTTTCATGGTTGTACTGCTAAACGCTTTCACTTTTTGAAAAAAATCAGATAAATCAGATTCTGACAAAAATAAATGAAAAAATTTCAATAGTTCTTGATTTTTTTCAACATCAGCACTTGCCTTTATCAATACAGTTCATGAAGCAATGATGTTGGTCCTAGGCCACCACATCCTTTCAATGTCTTTCGTCTGTAAAAATTAACGTCAGCTGGCGTTATTTTCTTTGCTACGCTCTTTTTTCAGTAAATCCATCAAATTCACTTGGCTGTCTGCTGCGACTTTTCGAATTTCCAATTCAATACCTTGTTCATTTAAAAACAGAAATGCTTTTAAATCGTTGGCATCCACTGCGACTGCATTCGTAATCATTCGCTTGCCTGTGCTGAAACTCATTCCGCCAATATTCACAGAAGTTAGTTGTACACCGCCTTCGACCACTCGTTTCACGTCCAAAGGATTAGTGAATAACAACATGGCTCGAAACGAATCAAAACGAGGATCAGGGTAAACATCAATCATTTTTTGAACAGTGATGACATTTACTTTGACACCAGGTGGAGCAGCTTGAACCAACAAGGCTTTTCTCAAATTGTCATGAGCAACGGAATCACTAACCACTAAAATGCGATTAATGTTCGTCAATTTTGCCCAAACAGTTGCTACTTGGCCATGAATTAATCGATCATCAATTCGAGCTAAACGAATATCCATTACCATCGGGAATGCTCCTTTAAATTCATTTTTAAAGGTTAGGACCTTTGTCTTTTTACTTAAAAATTTTAGGTAAAAAGGGACACCTTATTATAAGCAAGTTTCGTGCCAACTTTAGTGTATCGGTTCGAAACCTAGAAAATTATAGGTTTTTTTAAGAAAATAAAAAAAACGATACACTAATAAATAGTGTATCGTTTTTTCTGTATTAATCTAGTGTATCAATTTCGGTGATTTTATCTTCGATACACTGAGCATTTTTGACTAACTGTGCGATAAAATAAACTTCTTCTGCTGGAACATCCATATTAAGAGCTTCTTCCATAGTCTCAATTGAGGCCACAATCACTGGATAAATTGGTTCTTGAACCAATCGACCAAGTTCCTTTTCTGAAACCGTCAGTGTATCATTCCGTAAAATACGCTCCAACATGCCCGATGTGTGCATAATCAAATTGATGTAAAATGTGTACTCTTCTGGCATCGCTAATTGGGTTTGGATATTTTTAGCGAATGACCACAACAGATCAATGATTTTTTTTCCATTAATGAAAGTGAAACTTTGCTCCATATATTTTAGACAAATTTCTTTTGCTGCCGCTTCGTCCAACGGCTTATTCATTACTTCTTCTTTCCGCTCTGCTAGTAATTGCTGAATAATTTTTTCTGCTTCACCGGAAAAGAAATTTTCCATGGAAATATAAGGAACACCAATTTTGGGATTGGTAATCCCAGTTGTCGCAATAATTTCATAGTCTTCTTGAATTTTAGGCAAGACTTCTTTCATATTTACAATGGACAAAGGAATCACTTCTAAATGCCAGTCTATTTGTGGCAAGACAGCTTCCTCAATAAGCTCTTTCATTCGGCGCGCAGTTCCTTCTCCAGAAGCGCAGATAGCAATAATTGCTCTTGTTTTCCAATTTTCAATGATTTGTTTCGTTTCACTTTGGCGAATATCGGCATAGCCATGAAAGTTTTTTAAAGACTCGTGAAGTGTTTCCAATTGTGTATCAATTAATGCGGTTTTGCGGGCCGCTTCAAGAACAATTGGCGTGGTCACCATGTCTACTGTCCGCACATCAATGCCTGTCTGGCGTACAATTTCTTCTGAAAACGTACTTAATGAACCCATATCCACTAATAATAGTACGCCATTTTCTTCATTCACTTCACCAACTGCTTCAACGATTTTACGCAAAGCTTCTTTCGGTGGCATATCTAACGGCATATCCACAGCCTTCAAATTATCAACATTTAACAATTGAGAAACCACTTGTACCATACTGCTAGCGGTACTATTTCCGTGCGCAGCCACGACAATGCCAATCCGGCCAGCCTCAGGATTTTCTCTTAAAGAAATGAGCAAAACAGCTAAATAGTAACTTTCAGATTCAGGAATCTCCATCTGATAACTACTTTCAATAATATTTTTAATTTCTTTCGCTGTTTCAAACTCTGTTGGATAATCTAAAACCATATTTCGAATACTTTCATTTAAAGGATGCTTAGGATCTTTGCCTAATTGGATGCGTTTCAAGAAAGAACTAATGTGTAAACTCATTGCATAAATAAAGTTGGGTTGAAACGAATACGATAACCGCTTCGCTGCAAAATTATAAATTTTCTTAGTGACATCAATAATTCGTTGGTCAACAATTTCAGCCAATTTATTTTCTGTATCAAAGGTGAATCCATAATCTTTGTAGAAAGATTTTAAATGAACATTGATATCCGTTGTAATAAAATTATTAATTAGTTCTTGGTCCAAGCCGTCTGCTTTTAAGAGAGCCGCTTTATCTCCAATAATCTCATATAGATTGTAAGGCAATTCATAGGCATCTGACTGAATAGCTACTAAAGATTCATTTGGTGATACCACTAATTGCGGTTCCAGATATTTCGATAACTCCGACAATACTTCTCGATTACTGGCAAGTTGCATAATGCCTTCTTTAATATTGTCCGTTAATTCGTCCATCGTAATCATTAATTCCTCTTGTTCCATCTGATTAAGGAACCCTCGCGCAGTCACAAGTTGCACATTCGATTTTAGCTGACCGACATTTCCATAAGAAACACTTCCAATTAACGCTTTGACCACATCTTCTGACAAAGAGATTCGCCGTTGAATCCGCGCTGCTTCCATTGAAACCATCACTTTTAGGAGGTCAATTTTTTCTTTCGCAGGACGGTCACTAAAGTTCGGTAATTGAATGATAATCGGAATGCGTCGCACAAAAGTATTCAATAAAGAAGAAGTAGGATTCTCCGTCGTAGCACAAATAATCCGAACATCCGCATGATGTGATTTCACTGTTTCACCTAAACGCGCGTACACGCCGTGATCCATAAAATAAAAAATCATTTCTTGTCCTTCGGGTGGTAACCGATGTACTTCATCTAAAAACAGAATGCTGCCATCTGCTTCATCAATAATCCCTTCTTTCGCTTTCGTAGCGCCTGTGAAGGCCCCTTCTACATACCCAAATAAATGCGACATCAAAAGTTCTGGATTATGCGCATAGTCTGCACAGTTAAACACCACAAACTCTTTTTCTTTGGCCACAATTTGGTTCAGCTTCGCAAATTGAAACATGGCATGAGCAAAATAAGTTTTCCCAGAACCTGTTGGTCCAGTAATTAAACAATTCAAGCCTTTTGGCGGATATAAAATCGCTGCTTTGGCTTGTTCAACCGGCGTTTTCATGCTCCCAGCTGAACCGATAATTTTTTTGAAAATATCTTCAACTTCTGGGGTTTTACTTGTCGTGACTACTGGTTCAACCAATGGTTCGATAAAAGTTTTTGTGGAGTGATCCATTGATTTTTCCCGATAACTTTTAACTGGCTTGGTTAATGGTCGATGCTGAAACGCCACCTGCGCGACATATTTTACTGGTCGACCAGATAATTTTTTCAAGCGCCCTTCACGAACCAGTTGATTCAAATCTTTACTAGCATTGGTCCGCTGAATGTTTAAACGTTCTGAAATTTCTTGTGTCGTGACTCCCGCATCACTTGTTAAGGTCATTGGCGTTAAATTCTTCGTTTGCTCTTTAACATATTGATAGATTTTTTCAATCCGCTTCATTTTTGATGGCTCCTTTAATCGATACACTAATTAATTTACATGATACAGTGTATCATTAAAAAAATACACTAAAAACCCTTTCATGAAAAAAATTTCTGTTTCACATGAAACATTTTAAAAAAGCGCCTTTTTTCTATAAAAAACCCACCTTTTTATTCGTTTCTGTAAAAAGATTGAAACTCCTTGAAAAAAGGTTCTGTAGCCGATATAATGCAGAGAGGTTCAAGAATATATTAAAAGCGAGGAAAACAATTGATTACTGTTAATGATGTAAGTTTACAATTTCCAGATCGTAAACTTTTTGAAGAAGTGAATATTAAATTTACTCCTGGCAACTGTTACGGCTTAATCGGCGCAAACGGTGCAGGAAAATCAACGTTTCTTAAAATTTTATCAGGTGAGATTCAACCGACAACTGGCGTGGTTTCAATGGGTCCTAATGAGCGACTAGCGACGCTGAAACAAAATCACTTTGACTACGAAGACTACACTGTTTTAGAAACTGTAATTATGGGACATAAACGTCTTTACGAAGTAATGAAAGAAAAAGATGCTATCTATATGAAAGAAGATTTTTCAGATGAAGATGGGATTCGTGCCGCAGAACTAGAAGGCGAATTTGCTGAACTTGACGGTTGGGAAGCAGAACCTGAAGCAGCTGTTTTACTCCAAGGGCTAAACATTCCAGAAGAATTACATGATCAAAAAATGAGCGAATTAACAGCTGGTCAAAAAGTCAAAGTATTATTAGCTCAATCTCTTTTTGGCAAACCAGATGTCTTACTATTAGACGAGCCGACAAATGGTTTAGACACTCGCTCAATCAATTGGTTAGAAGAATTTTTAATCAACTTTGAAAATACCGTTATCGTGGTTTCCCATGACCGTCATTTCCTAAACAAAGTCTGCACTCACATGGCAGATTTAGACTTTAGTAAAATCAAACTTTACGTTGGTAACTATGATTTCTGGTTGGAATCAAGCCAACTAGCGACAAAATTGCAAGCACAATCTAATGCCAAAAAAGAAGAACAAATCAAAGAATTACAAGACTTTATCGCTCGTTTTAGCGCCAATGCCTCAAAATCAAAACAAGCAACGTCTCGTAAAAAAATGTTAGATAAAATTACCTTAGATGACATTCAACCTTCCTCTCGTCGTTATCCATTCGTTGGTTTTACACCAGAACGTGAAATCGGCAATGACTTATTACAAGTTGAAAATGTCTCTGTAACGATTGATGGCAAAAAAATCTTAGATAATATCTCGTTCAACTTAACAAAAGATGATAAAGTGGCATTCATCGCTGACTCAGATATTACAACGACTACGTTATTCAAAGTGATTATGGGCGAAATTACTCCCGATACAGGTTCTGTTCGTTGGGGCGTTACAACTAGCCAAGCTTATTTACCAAAAGACAACAGCAAAGACTTTGAAGAGCCATTAACCATTTTAGATTGGTTACGTCAATTTGCTGGTAAAGAAGAAGATGACAATACGTTCTTACGTAGTTTCTTAGGTCGGATGTTATTCTCTGGTGAAGAGGTACTAAAACCAGTCAATGTTCTTTCCGGAGGCGAAAAAGTGCGTGTCATGCTTTCAAAATTAATGCTTTCCAAAGCCAATGTCTTAGTTTTAGATGATCCAACGAATCACTTAGACTTAGAATCAATCACTGCATTAAATGATGGGTTGATGGCTTTCACTGGTTCAATTCTTTTTGCTTCACATGACCACCAATTTATCCAAACATTAGCGAACCGAATTATTGCTGTTTCTGATAAAGGGGTCATTGATCGGGCAGAAACAACCTATGATGAATTCTTGGAAAACCCAGAAATTCAAAAACAAATGGACGTTTTATTCAGTTCAGATTATTAAAAAATGAGGTCGGGACAGAAGCGTTTAACTCCGAGAACCAAGTAGGTACTGTTCAACATCTATTTACTTTGCAAATAGTGTTTCTCAGCAATAAGAAGGAATTTCCGAAAATTGTCATAAAACACAACGAGGAACGAGTTGATGTTGCATGATACCTACCCGGTGTTCTATAATTTTTGGAGACCAAGTAGGTATTGTTCATCATCGAATCACTACGTTCTTCGTGATTCTCAACAATTTCGGCTTATTTCCGAAGGACCTTCAACTCTTAGAGCTTTAGCTCTTAGAAGTTGTTGAGATCGGAGCAACGCGTAGTGTTGCTTCTGTTCCCGCCGTTTATCAATTTTTAAGCCTGGGACAAAAATCACTTTGGATTTTTGTCCCAGGCTCATTTTTTATTTTCTTTTTTCACCAAAAGAAAACACAGCAATACAACCTATTCCAGTATGACTAGTAATGGTGGGGCCTAGAGGATAAATCAGTATCTCATTAACCTCTATTTCTTTTTCAATTAATTCTTTGACTTTTTCCGCGTCATCTTTCGTTCCCGCATATGCAATCAACAGTGTTTGTTTCATTGGCTCTACAATGCCTTGAATCGTTTCTTGCGCAATCTTTTGCAAGGACTTGTTTCGTCCACGAGTTTTACCAACGGATGCTAGTTTGCCCGCCGCATCCACGCGAATAATTGGTTTAATGTTCATTAAGCCACCAAGTGCAGCCGCTGTTTTAGAAATCCGTCCGCCACGTTCTAAATGTTTTAAATCATCTACCGTTACCCACGAGTGAAGTTTCATTTTTTGCTCTTCAAGATAGGCAACAACTTCTCCTAATGAATGACCATCTGTTTGTAATCGAATGGCTTCTCGGACTAACATCCCTTGACCTAAGCTAGCTGCTTTTGTATCAATAATATGAATTTCTACATTATCGTACTCTTCTTTTAACATCTCTACTGATTGCAACGCACTTTGATAAGAGCCACTTAACCCAGATGAAAAAGCTAAATAAATCACCGGTAACCCTTGCTCCACAAAAGGACGGAAAAATTCATTGTAGCGTCCCACATTAACTTGAGAGGTAGTGGGCATACTTCCATTTTTAATGGCCGTTAAGAAGTTCTGATAATCAAACGTTTCACCTAAATCATCGCGATATTCTTTCCCGTCAATTTGAATATTCATGCTAATAAAAGGTACTTGGTTTTCTTTTAAGTATGTATACGGCAAGTCACAACAAGAATCTGTCACTAATTGATAATTCACGGACAATTGCCCCCTTCATGTTTTCTTTTATTTTACCATAGTTTTTCATTTTTATATAAAATTAAAAAAGAACGTAAAGGCTGAACTGGCATAAGCCATCCTTTACGTTCCCTTAAAAATCTGCTTAAATTTGTGCCCAAACGCTTTCTAAAACGTTCGTTTGGTTACGGTCTGGACCTACAGAGAATGTTGAAATGCGCACACCAACTAATTCTGAAATCCGATGCACGTAGTTACGAGCATTAGCTGGTAAATCGGCTAAAGTTTTGCAACCAGTGATATCTTCAGACCAACCTGGTAATTCTTCATAAACTGGTTTACAGCGGCTTAATTCTTTCAAGCTTGCTGGATAATGATAAATTAATTCACCATCAAGTTCATAAGCTGTACAAATTTTCACCGTTTCTAAACCACTTAACACGTCAATCGAGTTTAATGACAAGTTCGTAATCCCTGATACACGTTTTGAATGACGCATGACTACTGAATCAAACCAACCAACACGACGCGGACGTCCTGTTGTTGTTCCGTATTCTTTACCGACACGACGAATGGTTTCCCCTGTTTCATCAAATAATTCTGTTGGGAATGGGCCGTCACCGACACGTGAAGTGTACGCTTTGCAGACACCAACCACTTTATTAATTTTTGATGGACCAACGCCACTACCGATAGTTACGCCACCAGCTACTGGATTAGAGGAAGTAACAAATGGATAGGTTCCTTGATCGATATCCAACATGACACCTTGTGCCCCTTCAAATAAAACCCGTTTTCCAGCATCTAATGCATCGTTTAAAATAACCGAAGTATCTGTAACATATTGTTTAATTTGTTGTCCGTATTCATAGTATTCTTCAAAAATATCATCAAATTCAATGGCTTCGCTATCAAACATTTTAACGAATTGACGATTTTTTTCTTCTAAGTTGATTTGCAAACGTTCCGCAAAAATTTCTTTATCCAATAAATCAGCGATACGGATTCCCACCCGTGCTGCTTTATCCATGTAGGCTGGGCCAATTCCTTTAATCGTTGTCCCAATCTTGTTTTCACCTTTCGCATCTTCTTGCAATTGATCCAATTTAATATGATACGGCAAGATGACATGGGCACGATCTGAAATACGTAAATTATCAGTGGCAACATTATTTTCTTTTAAATAAGCTAATTCTTTTACTAAAGATTTTGGATTCACAACTACGCCGTTACCAATTACACTAATTTTTTCTTTATAGAAAATCCCTGAAGGAATTAAATGTAATTTATACGTTACGCCGTCGAATTTAATGGTATGTCCGGCGTTATCTCCGCCTTGGTAACGAGCGATCACTTCTGCGTTTTCACTTAGAAAGTCTGTAATTTTTCCTTTACCTTCGTCGCCCCATTGCGTTCCAACAACTACTACTGATGACATTCGAACACCTCGTTCATAATTTTTTTGTCCTGAATCATTGTACCAGTAAAACCAGTCCCTTTCAAGGGTAAAAATCGAATATTCTTTCACAATAAAAAGCGTTTCTGTCAAAAATACGAACATTTTTAGCTATGTTTTTGTAAAATAATAAAATATACGAATATTGTTCGTGTTTTACTCTCTGATTTTAATCCCTTAATAAGCAAAAAAACGAACTCAAAAAATGAGTTCGTTTTTTTAAAATTCTGTCCTCGGCGAAAGCGAAGAAAATTTATTATATTCTTTAATGAAAAGTAATTCGACCGTTCCACGCGCACCACTACGGTTTTTCTCAATGATAACTTCTACAACATTGTCCACTTCTGGTGGCTCATGATCGCCGTCTTCTCCTTCACCACGATCGTAGTAATCATCACGATAAAGAAAGGCAACGATATCGGCATCTTGTTCAATGGAACCTGATTCACGAATATCACTTAACACAGGACGTTTATCTTGACGTTGTTCCACGCCACGAGAAAGCTGTGACAAAGCGATAACCGGGACTTTTAATTCTTTCGCTAATTTTTTTAATTGACGTGAAATATCAGAAACCTCCTGTTGGCGGTTCTCTTTTCCAGTTCCTTCAATCAATTGTAGGTAGTCGATCAAAATTAGACCTAAGTTGCCTTTTTCTTGTGCTAATTTACGACATTTCGCACGAATTTCGGTAATTTTAATCCCTGGTGTGTCATCAATATAGATATTCGCACGGGACAAACTACCCATCGCAATAATTAAGTTTTGCCATTCTTCTTCAGATAATTGTCCTGTTCTTAAATGGCTGGCCTCAATGGATCCTTCTGCACAAAGCATCCGGTTCACTAATGATTCTGCCCCCATTTCTAAACTAAAAATAGCGACAGCTTTATCTGTTTTGGTGCCGACATTTTGGGCAATATTTAATGCAAAAGCGGTTTTCCCTACCGCTGGACGGGCCGCTAAAATAATTAGCTCTTCCGCTTGCAAGCCGGCAGTCATTTTATCCAATGCTTGATAGCCTGTAGGTAAACCAGTAATCTCTTCATCATTTTGGTATAATTGGTCAATATTCGCAATAGTTGTATTTAGAACATCTGAAATTGATAAAAAGCCACTGCGATTCCGCTTTTCAGAGACTTCTAAAATGCTTCGTTCTGCATCATCCAAAATAGATTCAACATCTTCACCTTGCTCAAAGCCTTTAGTTACAATCTCTGTAGCAGTTTGGATTAAGTTGCGCAGCAACGATTTTTGTTCAACAATTTTTGCATAATAAATGACATTGGCAGCTGTCGGCACAGCTAAAGCTAAATCTGACAGATAACTTAGTCCACCAACATCTTCTAACAAATTCTCTTGTTCTAGGCGATCTTTGATTGTTACCACATCAATCGCTTCATTTCGGTCGCTTAAGGTCATCATCGTTTGGAAAATCAACTGATGACTACGACGATAGAAATCTTTAGGTTCCACATATTCCATCGCTTCTATTAGCACATCTGCATCTAAGAAAATAGAACCTAAAACGGCTTGTTCCGCTTCAATATTTTGTGGCGGTACCCTATCTTGCAATAATTCATTCATTTTGTTCTCTCCCACGATGTCTTACTTTCTGGTTCATTTAGTCTATCCATTTTAACACAATTTCATTAAAAAAAGTACATTTTTTCTCTGCTGATTTCTCTATTTTTAGTTCACTTCCCAATTTTAAAAAATATACAATTAATAAAAATATAATACTTTCGTTAATTTAAATTGTTGTATATTTGATTTTTAAATATTATAAAAATAATTAGAGTAATTTATTTGGCATAAAAAAGAAGCCGGAGAAATCGGCTTCTTTTTTATCGATTGTATCATTCCGCTACGACATGAACCTTAATTTTCGCTGTAACTTCATGATGTAGTTTGACTGGTACGTTAGTGTAACCTAGAGAACGAATTGGGTTGGCTAATTCGATTTTGCGTTTATCCAATTTTACATTGTATTGTTTGTTTAAGGCTTCTGCAATTTGTTTTGAAGGAATTGAGCCAAATAAACGGCTGTCTTCTCCAGCTTTTGCCTTGATCTCTACAACAGTCTTTTCATCTTCTAAAAAGGCTTGCATTTCTTTTGCTTGTGCTAAAACTTCTGCTTCATGTTTTTCTTGGGCTTTCTTTTGACCCGCTAATGCACTCATGCTCCCTTTATTGGCTTCTTTCGCATAACCATTTTTAATTAAAAAGTTTTGGGCGTAACCAGTTGGCACTTCTTTTACGTCCCCTTTTTTTCCTTTTCCTTTAACGTCTTGTAAAAAAATGACTTTCATTTCCTTCACTCCTGTTCATACATTTCATTAATATTTTGACGAATTACATCAAGTAGTTGCTCTTTTACTTCTGCTACTGTTACGTTTGATAATTGTACTGCCGCATTAGTAAAGTGACCGCCACCACCTAAATTTTCCATAATAATTTGGACATTAATTGAACCATTACTCCGAGCACTAATGCCAATCTGTTGATCCGTCCGCTTGGTAATGACAAATGCTGCATTAATCCCTGCCATAGAAAGTAATGTGTCCGCTGTTTTGGCAGCTGTGACACTATCATATTCTTTGTCTTCACTCCCTGCAACAACGACGGTATCTTTTGTGACATATTCGCTTTTAGAGATTAAGTTGTTCATTTCCAGATAGCTTGTAAGATCAGAACTTAATAGATATTGTACTAAAGATGAGTCTGCTCCACAAGTTCGTAAATAACTAGCCACATCAAATGTTCGCGCCGTCGTTCGTGTATTGAAACTTTTCGTATCAACCACAATTCCCGCCAACATCATGGTTGCTTCAAAGGCCTGCAGTTTATTTGCGCTATTACTTTGGTATTCGATCAATTCTGTGACTAATTCTGAAGCAGAAGAGGCAGAAGATTCAATATAAGAAAGCAAGGGTTTTGCTGGAAATTCGTCTCCTCGTCGATGGTGATCAATGATTACTACTTTATCAAAACGCTCATAGAGCTCTTGTGAGATCGATAGAGACGGTTTATGGTAATCTACCATAACTAATAAGCTACTTTCTTTCTTGCGCTTCATGGCCTCTTTAGGACTAATAATGCGCTCTTCTAATTCTGGGTACTCTTTAATCGCCTCTAACACTCTTTTGACATCGGGAATGATTTCATTTTCATCTAAAACAATCCACGCTTTTCGATTATTAAACGAGGCTAAACGAGCAACACCAAATGCTGAACCTAACGCATCCATATCTGGATAACGATGGCCCATAATATAGATGTCAGCTGATTCCGCAATAATTCCCTTAATTGCCATGCTCATTGCGCGAGAACGTACTTGGGAACGTTTCGTCGTTACTGCCGTTTTTCCACCAAAAAATAACGGCTTCGCTTCATCTTTGGCTTCTTTTACAACCACTTGATCGCCGCCACGTACTAAAGCTGTATCTAGGTTCGTTTGAGCCGTGGTCCCGGTTTGATCTAAGGTTGGCCCCCCATAAGCAATCCCCATGCTTAACGTAATGGCTACTTCATGGTTAGCTGATTCCTTACGGATCGTATCCAAAATAGAAAATTTTTCGTCCATCATTTTTTGAATATCTTCCCATTGGGCAATGAAAAAATAACGTTCTGCGTTGATTCGCTTATAAAAAACTTTGTATTGGTCCATCCAATCAGAAACCATCGTCGTAATGAAACTATTCAAATAAGAAATTTCTTTCTCATCCATTGTATCGGTGACATCATCATAATTATCGACAGACACAATGCCAATAGCCGTTTGCATTTCGACTTTTTCTTGATACAAATTACTTTCTTTAGTGATATCTTCAAAAGTAATTGTATGTTGTTCTTTATTGACGCTAAAGCGATAGGTATTTTCGTCAATCGTAAAAATATCTTGGTTTCGTTCTGCTAATTCTAAATAAGACGTCACTTGGCTAGCGGTTAACGTTAGCTGATTGTCTTTATTAAAAATAGAAGCAGCATAAGGATTAAGCCATTCTACCGCGCGTGTTTCCCCGTTATACGTAATAATTCCCACAGGTACTTCATTTACAACATAATCCAACGATTGTTCAGCAATGGAACTTGCTTCTTGAATCTTTTCTACGTTCGTAATTTCTACATCTCTAATCAACAGCCGAATAACCACTAAGAGAAAGATATCTAATGCGATAATTACCGCCAATAGCAGCCATTTATTTGTTAGTAAGAAATAGAGGAGAAATTCTACTAAGAGAAGACCCACAACAATTAAGAAACCGTTTTTTTGAATTCTCTTCTTTTGCATTTTTTTGCCTCCAATCTTTCTGCAGACCTTTGAGGCGACTTGTTCCAACGAGCATATTGCTCTGGTGATTCACTAGTTATTTCATCCCTTATTTTATCACAAAACACTTCATTCTGCGAACCTTGTTATGTTTCACGTGAAACACTAGTCAAGATAAAAAAGAACCAAAGAGCAAGCTCTTTGGTTCTGGAAATTGTCATAAAATTATTGTTCGTCACTAACGAATGGTAATAATCCCATGATACGTGCGCGTTTAATAGCAATCGTTAATTTACGTTGGTTTTTAGCGCCAGTACCTGTAACACGACGTGGTAAAATTTTGCCACGTTCTGAAATGAATCGTTTTAACAATTCAGTATCTTTATAGTCGATGTATTCGATGTGGTTTGCTGCGATGTAGTCGACTTTCCGACGTTTACGTCCGCCTCTTCTTTGTTGTGCCATTCTTGTTCCCTCCTATCAAATTCGTTTAGAATGGTAAATCATCATCTGAAATGTCGATAGATGAACCTGAGCCACCAAATGGATCAGAATCTTTATCGAAATCAGGCATACCGTTATTGTTTTGCGACTGAGAAGATGATGGATTGAAACTATTGTTGTTGTTATTAAATCCAGAACCGGCATTGTTATTACCAAAGCTACGATTTTGTGATTGATAACCATTTTCGTTGTTATTAAAGCTACCGCCGCCAGTTCCTCTTTGTTCTGAAGCAGAACGAGATTCTAACAATTGGAAGTTTTCACAAACCACTTCAGTTACGTAGACACGTTGACCTTGTTGGTTCTCGTAGTTACGAGTTTGAATTCTTCCGACAACACCTAATAATGTACCTTTACGGGCATAATTAGCCATTGTTTCTGCGGGTTTACGCCAAATCACACAGTTGATAAAGTCTGCTTCACGGTCACCATTTTGATTCGTAAAGTTACGGTTTACAGCAAGTGTAAAGGTCGCAACAGCTGAACCACTAGCGGTGTAACGTAAGTCAGGATCTTTTGTCAATCTTCCGACTAATACAACGTTATTAATCATTCAAAACATCTCCTTTCGTCAATAAATGTTTCATGTGAAACAAATTATGCTTCTACCTTCACGATCATATGACGGATAATATCGTCATTGATTTTTGCTAAACGATCAAACTCGTTGATTGCGCCAGCTGTTGATGGAGAAGTAACATTAACGATATGATAGATGCCTTCACGGAATCCGTTCATTTCATATGCTAAGCGGCGTTTTTCCCAATCTTTAGATTCGATAACTTCTGCTCCGTTATCTTTTAAGATTGTGTCGAAACGTTCTACTAAAGCAGTTTTTGCTTCTTCATCAATGTTCGGACGAATAATGTACATGATTTCGTACTTCGTATCTTGACTCATTGATTTTCACCTCCCTATGGACTTCAAGGCTCTTAGTTGGCTAAGAGCAAGGAGAACATACCTAAAAAGGTAGTTCACAATCTCTAATTATATGCTAATTGATGGACAAAAGCAAGAAATAGTTTTGAAAAGCCCCAATAAAAAAGTTTCGCCAACTGGCGAAACTTTTTTATGTTATTCTTCTGTTTCTGATGTTGTTTCGTTTTCTGTTGTTTCTACAACTTCAACGATTTCTTCTTCCACTTCTTCTGGTTCTACAACAGCCATTGTTACCACTTTGGCACCATCTTCCATTCTCATTAAACGAACCCCTAATGTTGCGCGTCCTGTTTGAGAAACAGAATCAACGTTAAAGCGGATAATGACGCCTTTGTTCGTAATCAATAAGATATCTTCATCCCCATTGACCGTGGTTAAACCAGCTAATGGACCATTTTTCTCAGTGATATTTGCTGTCTTAATCCCTTTACCGCCACGTCCTTTAACTGGATATTCAGAAGCTTTTGTACGCTTACCATAACCATTTTCAGTAATGACTAGGACTTCTTTATTTTCATCCAGAATCGCTGCGCCGACCACATAATCATTTTCGCGGAGACGGATTCCCCGAACGCCTGATGCTGTCCGGCCCATATCACGTACAGTATTTTCATCAAATGTGACAGAGTATCCTGCATGTGTTCCGATAATCATCTTCTGATTGCCATTAGTCGTTACCACGTTAACTAACTCATCATCTTCTTTTAAGCTAATGGCGATTAATCCATTACTACGGATATTAGAAAAGGCTGTTACGGCTGTCCGTTTGACGGTTCCTTTTAAGGTTGTGAAGAACAAGTATTTACCTGCTTCCGCTTTGCCCTCAACAGAAATAATCGCTTGAATTTTTTCTGCAGAATCAATTCCCAGTAAGTTAATCACTGGAATTCCTTTTGCTGTTCTACCGTATTCAGGGATTTCGTAACCTTTTGCTCGGTAAACTTTCCCAGTGTTCGTAAAGAATAATAACGTGTCGTGTGTTGAACAAGAAACTAGGTTTTTCACGAAATCATCATCGTGAACGCCCATCCCTTGGACACCACGTCCGCCGCGGCGTTGCGCCCGGAATTCGGAGTTTGCCATCCGCTTAATGTAGCCGTTATTGGTTAATGTAATCACGACTTCTTCTTCTTCGATTAAATCTTCATCTTCAAGACTTAAGACTTCACCTACTAATAATTCTGTGCGTCGTGCATCACCAAATTTTGTGCGAACGTCATTTAACTCTGTTTTAATGATTTCAATGACGCGTTCTGGGCGGGCTAAAATGTCCTCTAAGTCCGCAATGAATTTCAATAGCTCTTGATATTCATTTTCAATTTTGTCGCGTTCTAAGCCTGTTAAACGGCGTAAACGCATATCTAAAATTGCTTGCGCTTGACGATCTGAAAATTCAAAGCGTTCAATTAACGTTGCTTTTGCTTCGTCATCTGATTGTGATCCACGGATAATGGCAATGATTTCATCGATATGATCTAAGGCAATTCGTAGACCTTCTAAAATATGCGCCCGTGCTTCTGCTTTGTTTTTGTCAAAAATCGTCCGGCGAGTAATGACTTCTTTTTGGTGCTCGACGTAATTTTCTAAAATACGTTTCAAGCTTAAAATTTTCGGTACGCCTTTTTCGATGGCTAACATGTTAAAACCAAAAGATGTTTGTAAGGCAGTCATTTTGTACAAGTTGTTTAACACAACAGAGGCACTCACATCTCGACGAACATCGATGACAATCCGCATGCCTTCACGAGAAGATTCATCCCGCAAATCAGTAATTCCTTCAATTCGTTTATCTCTGTGTAATTCAGAAATTCGTTCGATTAATTTGGCTTTATTCACCATATAAGGCAATTCAGTTACTAAAATACGTTCTTTTCCATTCGGCATTTCAGTCAATTCAACTTTTGCACGAACAGTAATCGAACCTTTCCCTGTTTCATATGCTCGGCGAATCCCTGATTTCCCCATCACTAAACCGCCTGTTGGAAAATCTGGTCCAGGTAACACTTCCATCAATTCATTCGTCGTTACATCAGGATTGTCCATCAATAAACTTGTTGCATCAATCACTTCACTTAAATTGTGTGGTGGAATGTTTGTTGCCATCCCCACCGCAATCCCCGTTGTTCCGTTAACTAGTAAGTTTGGAAAACGAGCAGGTAAAACTACTGGTTCTTGTTCTGAATCATCATAGTTTCCTTGGAAATCGACTGTATTTTTGTTAATATCTCGTAGCATTTCTAAAGCAATTTTACTCATACGTGCTTCGGTATAACGCATAGCGGCAGCGCCGTCACCATCGACAGAACCGAAGTTTCCGTGGCCGTCAACTAACATAGCCCGATAACTAAAAGGTTGTGCCATCCGCACCATTGATTCGTAAATCGCACTGTCCCCATGGGGGTGATATTTACCCATAACATCCCCAACAATCCGGGCTGATTTTTTGTGTGGTTTATCAGGGGTTACCCCTAATTCGTTCATTCCATATAAGATTCGGCGATGAACAGGTTTTAAACCGTCACGAACGTCAGGTAACGCGCGGGCTACGATAACACTCATTGCGTAGTCAATGAAAGATTCTTTCATTTCGCTGGTCAGATTGACGTCTTGAATGTTTTCTTTAATTTCTTCACTCATGAATTTTTTCCCCTCTAAATATATGTTCTAGCGTCTCTTACAACGTTGCGACACATTAAATATCCAAGTTTTTCACGTAATGGGCATTTTCTTCGATAAACGCACGACGTGGTTCCACACGATCGCCCATTAGCATTTCAAAAATTTGGTCAGCTTCAATGGCATCATCGACACTCACTCGCGCCATTAATCGTTTTTCTGGGTCCATTGTTGTTTCCCAAAGTTGGTGATCATCCATTTCACCCAACCCTTTGTAACGTTGAACACTTGGTTTTGGTGAAGCAGGTAATTCTTCTAACACTTTTGCTAGTTCCTCTTCAGCATGTTTGCCCGGTTGAACGTAGGTGATGTTTTTCCCTTGTTTCACACCATATAGTGGTGGTTGGGCAATATACACATAACCAGCTTCAACAATTGGCCGCATGAAGCGATAGAACAAGGTTAATAACAACGTTCGAATATGCGCACCATCGACATCGGCATCGGTCATAATCACTAGTTTGTGATAACGTGCTTTAGAAACATCGAAATCTTCGCCGAAGCCTGTTCCCATAGCTGTAAATAATGACCGAATTTCTTCATTGGCTAAAATTTTATCCATGCTGGCTTTCTCAACATTCAAGATTTTCCCACGAATTGGTAAAATGGCTTGGAATTCACGGCTACGTCCTTGTTTTGCTGAACCGCCTGCCGAGTCTCCTTCGACGATAAATAATTCGCATTTTTCCGGATCTTTACTTGAGCAATCAGCCAGCTTCCCTGGCAAGTTGCTAATTTCTAACGCGCCTTTACGACGGGTGACTTCACGGGCTCTTTTAGCGGCTAAACGAGCTTTTGAGGCCAACATACCTTTTTCGACAATTTGTTTGCCGACTGTTGGATTTTCCATTAAGAATTTTGTAAAGTATTCTGAGAATAAACGATCCGTAACGGTCCGTACTTCTGAGTTCCCTAATTTCGTTTTGGTTTGTCCTTCAAATTGAGGATCTGGATGTTTGATGGAAACCACTGCAGTTAAACCTTCACGAACATCTTCCCCAGTTAATTTTTCATCGTTTTCTTTCATCAATTTTTGTTTACGTGCATAGTCATTAATCACACGTGTTAAAGAAGTTTTAAAACCAGATTCATGCGTTCCGCCTTCATAAGTATGAATATTGTTGGCAAAACTTAAAATATTTGAGTGGTAGCCATCTGTATACTGCATTGACACTTCCACTGTAATATCTTGTTGCTCTCCTTCAATGAAGATTGGCTCTGGGAAAATAACGTCTTTATTGGCATTTAAATGCTCAACATAACTCTTAATCCCGCCTTCATAGTGATACTCTTTTTTATCTTCTTGTCCTTCACGACGGTCTTCAATTGAAATGTGTAAGCCTCGATTTAAAAAGGCTAATTCACGAACCCGTGTTGCTAATTTATCAAAATCATAAACGGTTGTTTCTGTAAAAATTTCAGGATCTGGAATAAAGTGAACAGTAGTTCCGTGACGATCCGTTTCTTCGATAACTTTTAGGTCATCAACAACCGCACCACGACGATATTCTTGGTAATACACTTTGCCATCTTTATAAACACGAACATCTAAACTGGTCGATAAAGCATTAACAACAGAGGAACCAACACCGTGCAAGCCACCTGATACTTTATAGCCGCCACCGCCAAATTTCCCGCCGGCATGTAGCACTGTAAACACTGTTTCCACAGCTGGGCGACCTGTTTTGGCTTGAATCCCGACTGGAATTCCACGACCATCATCGATAACAGTAATACTATCGTCTGGTTCGATAATTACTTGAATTGATTTAGCAAATCCTGCTAAGGCTTCGTCGATAGAGTTGTCAACGATTTCCCATACTAAGTGGTGTAACCCTTCGCCACTAGTAGAACCTATGTACATACCAGGACGTTTCCGGACAGCTTCTAAGCCCTCCAAAACTTGAATCTGACTAGCGTCATATTCTTGCGCACGTTCTCTCATGTTTTTTTCTTCTTCTGTCATGTCGCTGAATTCCTTTCTATCTTGCCTTGTTGAACATAAAAAATATCTGGTTCAACTGTTAGCTTGTCTTTTATGTGATCTAAACTAGTTGTCGTTAAGAACGTTTGAACTTTGCCTTCAATCGTTTCTAACAAGTGAATTTGACGTTCATTATCTAATTCACTCATGACATCATCTAGTAATAACACAGGATATTCTCCTGTTTCTGAATGCATCAAATCAATCTCTGCCAATTTAATACTTAAAGCTGTCGTTCGCTGTTGGCCTTGTGAGCCATACGTTTGAACATTTTGACCATTGACAATAAACAGCAAATCGTCACGATGAGGGCCTAAAAAAGTATTCGCTTTAAACAATTCACGCTTACGATTGTTCATTAATTGTTGGAGCAATTGATTTTGAAGTGCTTCTAAGGAAAGATCCGTGTTGTCAATTGGGATGCTTGATGCGTAGTCAATGGTGAGCGTTTCGCGTCCATGACTAATTTTTTGATGGAGTAAGTTTGCCCAGTGTTCTAATTTTTTAAGAAAACCTAACCGAGCGTATAGAACTTTCCCGCCAAATTCAGCTAGCTGTTCTGTCAAAATATCCAGATAAACAGTATCTGTTTGTTTCTTTTCAGCTAGTTGTTTTAGGTATTGGTTCCGTTGCTTTAAAACAGTCTGATATTGGACAAGATCATAAAGATAAATAGGACTCACTTGTCCGAGTTCCATGTCAATAAATTTCCGGCGGACTTGAGGTGAGCCTTTCACCAAAGATAAATCTTCTGGGGCAAATAAAATAACATTCAGTTGCCCAATGTACGCACTGAGCCTTTTTTGCTCAATGTGGTTAACCTTGGTTTTACGTCCTTTGTTGGAAATTAAAATTTCCAACGGCACGGTGCCTGTCTTTTTTTCAACCACGCCGCTAATTTTAGCTGCTGCTTGTTCCCAGCCAATTAATTCTTTTTCATTGCTGGTTCGATGACTTCGTGTCATTGCTAGAACATAAATGCTTTCTAACAAGTTGGTTTTTCCTTGGGCGTTTTCGCCTAAAAAAAGATTTAACGTTTTTGGAAAATCTAAGCTGACTGTTTCATAATTACGATAATGCTGAAGTGTCAGCTCATTCAGCCGCATCGTCGGACTCGTTTCCGTTTTTCACCATAAAAAAAGTACCTTCTTCAGGTATCTCAATCATCATGCCCGCATAAAGTTTCCGTCCGCGACGATTTTCCAACTCGCCATCAACAAACACGCTATTATCTGCCAAATACCATTTGGCTTGGCCGCCACTACCAATGACGTTGATTTCTTTAAGAAACTGACCAAGCGTTATATACTCAGTTGCTAAAACAAACGTTTTTTTCAATGTGCATCCCTCTTTTTTCTAATACGTTCTCATATATATTATACCCTTTTTCATAAGAGAAAACAAATTTATCTGTCTAATTTTCATTCTAAGCAATTTTAATTCTAAATGACCGAAAATATTATTAGGATAAAAAAACTCTTAAAAAGCATTTTAAAACGGAAATTGATATTTTCTTGAGAAAAAAGGGACCTGATTTGGCAGAAATGACGAGTAGCGTTTAACTAAAAAACAATTTGGGGTAACTCAAAGACAAACGAAGAGGGCGCGCAATGAAGAAAAGTAGCTTGTAGAGGTCTGAGCGTCGTTTTAAGCAACGTAAACTTCTTTCACTAGGAAATGTTCATAAAAAAATGAACAGCTCTTAAACGAAAAATTAAAGGGCTTTTTTTCTTTATCCACGAAAAAAAGGCAGAATTTATTCTTCAAACGATAGTTCAAACATTCACAATCATATTAGCGTAAAAGCTATTCTAGTTTTAAAAAGCTTATCTAGCAGCGTTTATCGGCTTTAAACAGACGACAAAAAAGAACCTTCGGCGATCATAGTGATTTTCCGAAGGTCTTTTTTAAACATGATTAATTTGTACGAACCGGTGTAATTAGTTGAATGAAATCTAGTTCTGTTTCGGTTGGCTCCAATGTAAACGGACGAATTGGAGAAAGGAATTTCACGGTAATATTCATATCGCCAAACGCTCGCAACGCATCTTTCATATAATCTGGGTTGAAAGAAATATCCAACGCTTCACCAGAAACATTTTCATAGTTTAAAGCTTCTTCGACTTTTCCAATTTCAGGTGAATTTCCATATAAAACAACAGAATCTGGTGAAATTGAAAGGCGAACAATATTGTTACGTCCTTCATGAG
This sequence comes from Enterococcus sp. AZ011, assembly GCF_050548355.1. NCBI lineage: Bacteria > Bacillati > Bacillota > Bacilli > Lactobacillales > Enterococcaceae > Enterococcus > Enterococcus sp. AZ011. The sequence goes on along the minus strand of NZ_CP172959.1, from coordinate 2,383 downwards.
AAAGTAAAGAGGCACGTTCGATTGCTGAAAGCAATTCTGGTACATAAAATTCAATTTGCGTGTTATGGCTAGTTGGAATTAAACGGTTGGTATCAGGATAATTTCCTTCTAACAAACGAGAATAGAAGTACATTGTTTCTGTTTTAAATAGCACTTGGTTTTCCATAATGCTGATTTCAACCATTTCTTCTTCATTGGTTAATGAACGAGAAAGTTCAGTTAAACTTTTTCCTGGAATTACAATGTTAAAGTCTTCTACTGCTTGTTCTGTCGGGATCACACGTTGACTTAAACGATGTGAATCTGTCGCAACGGCAAGTAATTTTTGATTTTCTAAAATAAAGTGAACCCCAGTTAAAATTGGACGACTTTCGTGCATCGATACAGCAAAACCTGTTTCACTAATAATTTTTGTCAATAAATGAACAGGTAATTTCATTTGGTTTTGAGTATCAATTACTGGTAAGTGCGGATAATTATCCGCATCTAATCCATTAACCGTAAAATCAGCTTTTCCTGAAGTAATTGCAACTTGATTGTTATCTAGAACTTCCATTGTGAACATATCTTCTGGTAATTTACGAATAATTTCGCCAAAGAAACGAGATTGTAAAACGATGCTACCTGTGCGTTCAATGGTCATTTGAGCTTTTTCATCGTCTTTACTTAAAAAACTTTCAATTGAAATATCCGCGTTACTCCCAGTAAGTGATAAGCCATCTTCTGATAACACAATTTTAACACCTGTTAAGATTGGAATCGTTGTTTTAGAAGAAATTGCTCGTTGAACAGTTTGTAATTCTTGTAAAAAGACACTTCGTTTGACCGTTAATTTCATAATGTAAACTCCTTTTTAAGTATTTTCAATACGTTCTAATTTTGTACGCCACTGTTTTGTATATTATATATAAATAAATAATAAAAGTAATAGGGCATGTTGATTCTGTGGAAAAGTCAAAAGAGCATTGATTTTACTAAGTTATCCACTTGTGTATAAGTTGTGGATAACTTTGTTCTTTTTTGTTTAGTTTTCCACATCCTAAGAGTTCAATAAATTTTTAATTTCACTGACTTCTTTTTGAATCGCTGGGTCTTTTTCCAATAATTGCTGAATCTTTTCGTGCGCATGAATCACCGTTGTATGATCTTTGCCGCCAAATTCGGCACCAATTTTTGGCAAGGAATTGTCGGTCATTTCTCTAGCAAGATACATTGAGATTTGACGAGGAACCACAATTGTTTTCACCCGTTTTTTCCCTTTTAAATCTTTAAGAGGCACATGATAATATTTGGATACTTCTTCTTGAATTTGTAAGATGGACAATTGATTTTTACTACCAACTGATTTTAGAGATTTCAAGGCGTCCGCCGCTAAACTAGTGGTAATATCTTCTCCATTAATAGTTGCAAAGGCTTGAACGCGGACCAAAGCACCCTCTAATTCACGGATGTTGGAATCAATTTGACCAGCGATATAACTTAGTGTATCATCCGGAATTTCTAAACGCTCGGCATCTGCTTTTTTGCGCAAAATTGCAATCCGTGTTTCTAAATCAGGCGGGGTGATATCGACAGACAAACCCCAAGCAAAGCGAGAAACTAATCGTTCAGGTAATTTTGGAATATCATTCGGCGGGCGATCACTTGTTAAAACAATTTGTTTATTTTCATTGTAAAGATCGTTGAAGGTATGGAAAAATTCTTCCAATGTTGCTTCTTTTTCCGCCAAAAATTGAATATCATCGACTAATAATAAGTCAACATTGCGATATTCTTTCCGAAATTGTTCGGATGTCTTTGTTTGAATTGAGTTGATAAATTCATTCGTAAACGTTTCGCTACTAACATATTTGACTTTGGCATCTGGTTGATTCACTAACATTTGATGACCAATAGCATGCATCAAATGGGTTTTCCCTAACCCTACACCACCATAGAAGAAAAGGGGATTGTAAATCGAACCAGGATCCTCGGCAACAACAAGCGCTGCAGCATGAGCCATTTGGTTTCCTTTACCAATAACGAAGGTGTCGAAAGTGTACTTAGGATTAAGCATCGCTTTTTTACTTTGTTCACTAAAAACAACTTCTTCTTCGGCAGGTTCTTCGAGTTCTTGTGCCAGTGCTGCGTCTTTTTCATCGGCAACAACAAAATGGGGCATCACTTCTGCACCGGTCAATTTAAATCCAGTTTCGACAATTTTTGCCGAAAGATTTTTTTCCCAGTAATCACGATGAACTGCAGAAGGGACTTCTAGCCACAATTGATTGTTGTCTAATTTCAAAGGGCGTGTGGTTTTAATCCAAGCATCAAAACTTGGCGCCGACAAAATCGCTTGATAGGCTTCTTCAAGGCTATGCCAAAAACTTTCCACGTCGGGCAT